>CAZIBI010000004.1:55097-146997 GCA_964537215.1 uncultured Ignavibacteria bacterium
CCCGCATAGAGACAGCGTAGGAAGGTGCATTCCGATTAGGGGTTTCGACCTACGGGCTAATGAAGGTGTGCGCTGACGGTGGAGAGCAGCGCCATGACGGCGACGCCGAGGATGATGCAGACGAATTGGCCGAGGGAATTTGAGAGTTTGACATCGTGCTGCAGTTCGGGAATCAGGTCGGAACCGGCGATATAGAGGAATCCGCCGGCGGTGATGGGGATCATGGCTTCGGTGAGGTTGCCGATGCTGGGACCGACTGCAAGGACGATTGCGGCGCCAACGAGAGCAACGGAGGCAGAAAGGAAGTTGGCAATCAACGCACGACGGACAGTCATACCGCTATGGACAAGGATGCCGAAGTCGCCGATTTCCTGGGGTATCTCGTGGAGGATAATCGCGACGGAAGTCGTAAGTCCGAGCGGAATACTTACGAGATAGGTTGACGCAATGAGGACGCCATCGATTAGGTTGTGCAATGCGTCGCTGACGATATTAAGGGTTGCCATCGGGTGATGGTGATGTTCGGAAGTGACGTGGCAGTGGCGCCAGCGGAGGAATTTTTCCAGGACAAAGAAGATCAGGATGCCGGTGACGATCAGAAGTGATGTCATAGTGGTGGATTCGTTATGTTGAAACGCCTCGGGCAGGAGATGGATGAAGGTATTGCCGAAAAGTCCGCCGACTGCGAAAGCGACGAGATAAAGAGTTATGCGCTGCAGGCGCTCACGCGATAGCGAGAGCGTGAAAACGCCGACGAGCGAGATTACACTAACAACGGCGACGCTGACCAGCGCGTATGTCCAGGTTTCCAACGAATCTCCAAGTTCAGAATTGTTGCGACGGGCGCGATCGCTTTCGAACTGCGCTCTGTGGCATGGCAAGTGTATAGCAGATATTGGAAGGCGTCAAGTACAAACATAGTCGATCATCGGCGAGTAAAAGGTTGAAGGATGACTCCAGATCGCACTGAAATAGCTAAATCTGCCAAGGCGGTAGGCAGAATACTGACGGCGTGGTTTGCACGCAATAGACGCGCGGACCCGTGGCGTGAAAACGCGACGCCGTATTCGATTTGGGTCGCGGAAGTGATGCTTCAACAAACGGTGGTAAAGGCGGTTGTCCCCTATTATCAGACCTGGATGAGATTATTTCCTGATGTTGCGAGTCTGGCCGGGGCGTCAGAACAGAAAGTACTTCGGACTTGGGAGGGTTTGGGATATTACTCGCGGGCGCGGAACTTGCACAAGGCGGCGAAGCTCATTGTCAGCGATCATGGCGGTAAATTGCCGTCCGAATTTGATCAATTGCTAAGGTTGCCGGGAATTGGCGAGTACACCGCGGCCGCGATCATGAGCATCGCGTTTGGGAAGCCGTATCCGGTGGTGGATGCGAATGTTACACGGGTTGTGCGGAGAATACTGGCAATACGTGATGATTCGGTCGCCGGAAAGAAGCGCGTTCGGGATTTTTTGGAGCTGGCGATTTACCGAAAGAGACCGGGCGATTTCAATGAGGCCATGATGGAACTTGGACAGACGGTATGCCGGAGCCGGCAACCGCAATGCGAGGTTTGCCCGATTATAGATCATTGCCGAGCGCGCAAGCTCGGAATTGAAAGCGAGATTCCAGCAAGAAAGGCGAGCCGTTCGCTGCGAAAGTCGTCAATTGTCTTGGTGATTCTGAATCGCGGCAGGTTGCTCACGGTCGAGAACAAAACGGGGTTATTTGCAGGTATGCTTACACTGCCGAAAATTGTCAATGAGGGCGGTACATGCGAAGAATCGGTCCGAGAGTATTGTCACGAGCTGGGAATGACAGGTTTTGAGCTTGTGGCGGAGCTGAAGCAGCGGACGCATTTGTACACGAAGTACTCGGATCGACTTAGCCCGATTGTGTTGCAAGCAAAGGGGTTTGCGAGGAAACTTCCCCGGGGACTTCGCTGGGTGGGCATGGCTGCGATTGATGGTTTTGCGATGCCGTCAATCCATAGGAAAATTATCGCAGATTGTCTGGCCTTGCGGAGCGGCAATCATCGCTTAAAACATCAATTATTTTAATCCCGACACGTAAGATTTTCTTTTAGCTGAATCGACTTTATAGTAAATTGTTCCGTTCCTGCGGCGCGAGATTTCGCGACCGACTGAAACGATAGAAGTCATGAACTTCTGATTAAACGACGAGGTTGGTTCAACATGTCACCTTACAAAACACCAGATGGAAAAGTATTAGTCACATTGATACCGGGAGACGGCATTGGTCCCGAATGCGTCAATTCGGCACGCAAGCTGATTGAAGCGACGGGCGCCGGTCTTGCGTGGGAAGAGCGCGCAGCCGGAGAGAGCGTATTCAAACAAGGGATTCCTTCGGGCGTAACGCCGGAGACGATCGAGTCGATCAAGAAGACGCGCCTTGTGTTGAAGGGGCCCTTGGGAACACCAGTCGGCTACGGCGAAAAGAGCGCCAATGTCACGCTGCGGAAATTGTTCGAAACGTACGGCAATATTCGTCCGGCGCGAGAGATTCCGGGAGTGAAGACGCCGTACACGGGGCGCGGAGTTGATCTGATCGTCGTCCGCGAAAACGTGGAAGATCTGTATGCGGGTATTGAGCATATGCAGACGCCGGGTGTGGCGCAGTGCCTTAAACTGATTTCGAAAAAAGGCTGCGAGAAGATTGTCCGGTTGGGATTTGAAGTAGCACGGGCCGAGGGACGCAAGACGGTGCATTGTGCGACCAAGGCGAATATCATGAAGTTCACCGAAGGGACGCTGAAGCGGACCTTTGAGGAGATCTCGCCGGAGTATCCGGATATCGAATCTTATCATATCATCATCGACAATTGCGCGCACCAGTTGGTCAAGAAGCCGGAGCAGTTTGATGTGATCATCACGACGAACATGAACGGCGATATCATCAGCGATTTGAGTTCGGCCTTGATCGGCGGCTTGGGATTTGCGCCTTCGGCGAATCTGGGCACGGACATTGCGATTTTTGAAGCGGTGCATGGTTCGGCGCCAAAGTATGCGGGCAAGAACGTGATCAATCCGACTGCGGTTGTGTTTTCGGCTGTGATGATGCTGCGCTATTTGGAGATGTTTAAGGAAGCCGCGACTATTGAAAATGCGGTGATGTACACGCTGGAAGAAGGCAAAGTCATGCCGCGCGACGTCGTGGGCGATGCCAAAGCCGCGACGACGACAGCTTACACGGATGCGATTATCGCCAACTTCGGCAAGAAACCGCAGAAGGTGCAAATCCGCGAGCACAAGCCGATCAAGATGCCGAATGTGTCGGCCAAGCCGGATTACGTTGTCGCGAAGACGCGCAAGGTTGTTGGAATTGATTTGTTCGTCGAATGGGGTTCATCGGTCGACGCGCTCGGTAAGGGCATGGAAGCGATTCTTGAGGGGACGCCGTTGAAACTGAAGATGGTGTCGAGCCGCGGGACAAAGTTGTATCCGTCGATGGGCACGATCACCGACACCGTGGATGCATTCACTGCGCGCATTTTGATGCGCGATGCCGAAAAGGAAATGAGCGATGAGATTCTTGCGGCGACACTGCAGAAGATGAACGGCAAGTTCACGTGGGGACATATCGAGAAGCTGCAGATTTTTGACGGCAAGGACGGATTTACTAAGGCGCAAGGGGAAGATTAGACGTTAGTCTTTGCAGATTTGAAGCGACAGTGATAGCGGTCCGACGAAAGTCGGGCCGCTTTTTTTCGTGTCCTCTCCACTGCTGCAGGAAGACACACTTCGTCTCGAGAGGGGAATTAAGAAGCAGCATGTTTGATTGATCGCGGGCGCGGGAACCGCGCCCCTACGGAGGGAAGACGGTAGTGACATGAACAAGATTGTCGAAACCCCTCGATGTGGTTTGCAGGGAGAGAGTGGACAATTGGGGGTTTCGACCTACGGGATTGGATTTGCTCGCAGTGATTCGAGTTGGAATACAACCCCCTTGCCCCCTTTGCTAAGGGGGAATAACGAAAGTGCGGGGCCGAACGTTATGCGGTTTCGATGGGTGTATCTGCCTGAAGAGACACACCCCGTCTCGACCGCCCTCATTCTTCGGGCGTTCGAGCCACCCCTCTTTTTAGAGGGGAACTAAGAGGCGGCCGGTTTGATTGATCGCGGGCGAGGGAACCGCGCCCCTACGAAGGGATGTCGTTGGTGACTTGAACAAGAATGTTGAAACCCCCGGCGTGATTTGAAGTGGGAGAGTGGACAATTGGGGGTTTCGACCTACGGGCTGACGCACCGGGAAGTGGTAATCGGAGTTAACTGCGGTGGAGGATCAATGGGTACGGGATCCTAGCTCCCCGCAAGCGGGATTTCGCTGCGCTCAACAAGCGCTGGGGCACCGAGACGAAGTCAGTCAGGAATGTCCGACCTACCGAGGAGCGTCAGGAACAGTCGTTAGTATTCCCTCTTAATCGCCGGTAACTTTGGATTCTTAGTGAGCTTAGGCTTGCTGTTCTTTGGGTGTGGGGAGGATGACGCGGACTTTTTCGATGCGTTGGCCGCTGACGCGTTCGACGATGTATTCGATTCCGGCGGAGATGACTTTCTGACCGACATCGGGGAGTGAGCCCACCAGATCATAGATGTAGCCGCCGACGGTTTCAAAGTCTTTCTCTTCCAGTTTGAGGTCGAGCTGGTCGGAGAGATCGTACATCGAGAGATTGGCGGAGACGACATATTCGGTGTCGGAGACTTTGACGATTTCATCTTCTTCCGTGTCGTGCTCATCCTGAATATCGCCAACGATTAATTCGAGAAGGTCTTCAAGGGTGACGAGGCCGGAGGTACCGCCGTATTCGTCAACGACAATCGCCATGTGGACTTTCTGGTTCTTGAACTCTTCGAGCAGTTTAGAGAGTTGTTTGCTTTCGGGGACAAAGAGCGCCGGCCTAAGAAAGCTGGTGACGACGGAAGTTTTCGCCGGCAACGGAGATTGCTTGAATAGGTCTTTCACGTGCAGCACTCCGATAATGGTATCGATGCTGCCTTCGCAGATGGGAATGCGCGAATAGCCGGTTTCGGTGACGAAGCGTTGGACTTCCTCGAAAGTGGCGCCTTTCTCGAGAAACTTGATTTCGATACGCGGGACCATGACTTCGCGGACCTCGGAATCGGCGAGGTCGAAGACATTGACGATCATATCGCGGACGTTGGGTTCCATCACCGGTTCGTCGATTCCGGCGGAGTCGGCGAGTTCTTCGATAGCGCGTTCGACGATTTCTTCCTTGCGCTCGTCGAGGTCCTGTTTGTCGATCAAGCTGCTCTTGAAGCGAATGATTGACGAGACGGCCGGCGAGGTGACGAGCATGAAGCTGGAGAGCATCCAGGATTTCGATTCGATGACATCGAGGACGCGTTCTTGTTTCAAGTTGGGGGCAATAACTGCGACAAGGGTCGTATAGACAAACCAGCCGATGATGATGAGCGCAATTTCGACGGCGTATTTTTGCACATTGGGAATTTCGAAGCTCGATCCGATTAGGAACCAAAGTATCGTGGAAACAATCAAAGAGCCGGACTGGATCAACGTTGCAGTTACGGCGAGGCGTTTCGGGTTATCGAGAAGCGCTGTGACGGCGCGGCGTTTGCGTTCGTGCAGCGATTCGACAAAGCGTTTTTCGTCGTGGTCAGAGAGATAGAGTCCGCTGGCGGCGACCGCGAAAACGTAGGCCAGGTAGTACAGAACGAGAATGGCGAAGAATGCACCGATGAAGATCATCGCCAGGCTCCTTTGGCGAGAAGAGCCAGATATTTGTCTTCCTTGGCGGCCATGATAGCGCGTTTCTGTTTATTTGGATGGTGGATGCCAAGAAGATGCAACAGGCCGTGGCAGAAAAGCTTGAGAATTTCCTGCGTCGGCGTAATTCCGTACTCGGCGGCATTGCGGCGTGCCTCGGGAATTGAGATGTAGATTTCTCCCAGTAGCGGGACTTGATCGTCTTCCATAGCAAATGACAATACGTCGGTTGTCTTATCCTTCGCGCGAAACTCCTTATTCAGTTCATACATACGATTGTCGTCGATGAAAATCAAGTTCACATTCTTGGAGCAGCGTTCGGCTTTGAGAACGATTGCTCCCAATCGAACCAAACTGTTGCGCGGGATGCGAGTTCCGGGAATGGTATTGTGAATTGAAATTTGCGGCATCAGACAGATTTTTCTTCTTCGGGAGTCGGATAGTCGACGCGGCTGTGGAATGCGCCCATAAGAACTTTGGCGAAGGCATCCTCGATTCCCTGCAGGTCGTTCAATGTCAGCGAAGATTCGGAAAGCTGACCCGATTGGAATTTCTCGGTGATCAGGCGCTTGATAAGATTCTGGATGCGCGCCGGTTTGGGGTCGTCGAGCGTGCGGGAAGCAGCCTCAACAGAATCGGCCAGCATGAGAATTGCGGTTTCGCGCGACTGCGGTTTCGGGCCGGGATAGCGGAATTCGGCATCGGAGATTTCTTCGTCCGGGTGCAGTTCTTTCGCCTTGTTGTAGAAATACGACATCAATGAGGTGCCGTGGTGTTCTTCGATGAAGGCGATGATCTTGTCGGGCAGATCGTGGTCTTCCGCGAGTTCGCGACCGCGAGCAATGTGCGACTTGATGACGATGGCCGACATGGTTGGCGAGAGTTCCTCGTGCTTGCTGCGCAGTCCCATCTGATTTTCGACGAAGTACTCGGGGATTTCCATTTTGCCGACGTCGTGATAGTAAGCGCCGATGCGAGCCAGAAGCGAATTGGCACCAATGGCTTCGGCGGCGGCTTCGCAGAGGCTGCCGATTACAAGCGAATGGTGATAGGTTCCGGGCGATTCAAGAGCCAGACGTTTGAGCAAAGGGTGGTTCATGTCAGAGAGTTCGAGCAACGTGATATTCGTCGTAAACGAGAAAAATGATTCGAAGAGCGGCAACACCGCCATGGCAATGAAGGATGACGCGGCGGCGTTGATGATGGCGTATCCGCACTGGGTGATGACGTAGCCGCCATCGGCGAATTTCAGCGACTCGAGGAGATAGGCGGTCGCGGCTAAGGCGATGGCGATATAGAGCGCGCCACGGTAGAAGTCGGATCGCTTCTTGACATTGCGCATGGTGAATGCCGAAACCAAGCCGGTGACGACGATGACGAAGCTGATTTCGAAATTGAATTCGTAGAGAATTCCAAAGAGGACAGCTTCCGTGAGAGTCACGAGCAACGCTGTCGGCATGTCGTAAAGGATCGCGACGAGGATGATACCGGCAGCGACGGGAATCATGTATTCCGAAAGGCCGGCTTGCTCGGTGATCAGATAGCCGGCGACGACTGCGGAGAGAATAATGATCAGGAGCGGAAAGATCCGCACCAAGACGAGGTCTTCCTTGCCGCGCATGGAATAGTAGGCGAACAGGAAGCTCAAGTAGACAAAGGCGACGAACAGCAGCCGGGCGATGAGCGGAAGCAAATATTGGAGCAGTCCGCCTTTGGTGCCGGTCACGGAGCGGTGTTCGGCGAGAGCATCCATCCACTCGAGATGGGTTTTGGTGACGCGTTCGTTTTTGGCGATGATCCGCTGACCGGCCTTGAACCACATGCGTTCCTGGGCGATGGCGCCGAGGGCTTCCTCGCGCTTGCGGGTGGTTTCCTCCGGCGAGTAGATGATGTTGGGCTTCAGAAATTCCGAGGCGACATCATAAAGCCAATCGGCACGAATGGAAGTTTCGGCCAAATGAACGGCGAGGTCGGCACGCAGCTCGACACGGGATTCGGCGAGGCCGAGGATTTGGTCGGCGGCATAAAGGGAATTGCGGGTCTGGCGACTGACCTGGACCGTTTGATAGTTCGACGGAACGGCGGAGTCAGCAACTGCGACGCCGACAAGATAGCGGTCTTCGAGTCCGCTGCGGATAATCGATTTTATCTGACGCAGGCTATCCGAAGCGATCAACCGGCGGACGGCGCTATCCTTGAGATACGGAAAGAAGAGCCGCAACCGGTCGGCAGCGCGGCCGACGTTCTTGAGTTTTTGCTTAATACTGTCCGCGAGGAAGAAAAGACGGTCGAGCGAACGGAAGGCGGAATCGACAATAGCTTCATCGTAGAGCATTACGGCAGGCAGTGAGCCAATGACTTCGCGGCGTTCGAATTCAATTTCTTCAGTAGATTTGTAAACCGGAAAATCGAAGGGTGCGACAATGTCGTCGGTAGCGATGTCGCCGACCTGCGGTGTCGACGGCGGCGCAAAGACATGAGCGCGCGGGAAAAGGAACGAAGTGAAGACAATGGCGGAGGCAACTGTCAACGCCAGCCAGAAACGGCCGGCGCCAGACGGGCCCTGTGCGACGCGTTCGTTGCGGATACGGCGACGCACCTTCCGCAAGCCAATGCGGAGGAGATCAAACATAGTTTATTTCTGCCCGGTCTCGTAGCGATCGAAAGCGCGAATAATTTGCTTCACCAAGCGGTGGCGCACAACGTCCTTGTCGGTCAAGTATGAGAACTTGATCTCGGGAATGTCCTTGAGAATTTTCTGAATGGCAACCAATCCGGATAACCGCTTTCTGTCGAGATCGATTTGCGTGACGTCGCCGGTGATGACGGCTTTCGAGCCTTCACCGATGCGCGTAAGGAACATCTTCATTTGAGCGACGGTGGTGTTTTGCGATTCGTCGAGAATGACGAAAGCCGTGTTGAGCGTGCGTCCGCGCATGAAAGCGAGGGGCACGATCTCGATGACACCTAATTCCATCAGCTTCTTAATCTTATCGGCAGGAAGCATATCATGTAAAGCGTCATAAACGGGACGCAGGTACGGGTCGACCTTGGCACGGATATCGCCGGGTAGGAAACCGAGCGACTCGCCGGCTTCGACGGCGGGCCGAACCAAGATGATGCGATTGTAAGACTTCGCCTTGAGTCCAGCAACTGCTTCCGCCACAGCGAGATAGGTCTTGCCGGTACCGGCGGGACCGATTCCGAAGACGATATCGTATTTTTCGATAGCTTCGATATATTCTTTTTGGCCGATGGTTTTGGGGCGGATATCAGCCTTGACAATGCTCGAAAGCGCAGTGGAAATATCGAGTTCAGTCGCGGGGCCCTGGCCGGATTCTTTGATTAGCGAGATTGCATAGTGCAAATACTGCTCGGAGATTTCGCCTTGCCGCTGCAGCCGTTCGAATAGGTCGTAGAAGAGGGTTTCGGCTTTGGCGGCATCGGGTCCGGAGATAGCGATAGCATCACCGCGGGCAACAATTTGGACATCGAAGTTGGATTCGATGGTTTTGACCAAGCTGTTATTGCCTGCAAACAGGGTGCGGGGATCGACATTTTTCAGTTCGATCTTTTTTCCGTTGGGGTCAATCAATCGGTTTTCTTGAATCTCCCATTCACAAAATTACGACATAAACACGTTGTCACGTTCGGGAAGAACGTGACTGACGTAACTTAAACGTCGCAGACGGCGAATTTGCAGTAAGCGACGACAAAATGTAGCTGTTTACTTCTTCTTGTCAATACTTATCGCGAGATGGAGTTCGGCGAGTTGCTGGGCTTCAATTTCGGTGGGTGAGCCATCCATAAGTGATTGCGCCGCAGTTGTTTTTGGAAATGCGATGACATCGCGCAATGACTCAGAATCGGTCATGATGCCGACGATGCGATCCAAGCCGAGTCCCATGCCGCCATGCGGCGGGGCGCCATATTTGAGCGCAGTCAGAAGAAATCCGAACATGCGATCTGCGCGTTCGTCGTCCATGCCAAGGATGTTGAGGATCTTCTTCTGCATATCAGAGCGATGATTGCGGATTCCGCCGGATGCCAGTTCGAAACCGTTGCAGACGAGGTCGTATTGATTGGCGCGAATTCTTGCCCAGGGGTGATTAGGATCGCTCAACGGAGCAGAAGTCGTGAAGCCTTCATCGAGAAGCGCAAGGTCGGCCTCGCGCGGCGAGGTGACGATATTGTGCATCGCGTCGAAGCGGCCAAGGTCGGGGTGATATTCGAAGAGCGGAAATTCGGTGACCCACAGGAAGGAGTACTTCGATTTGTCGATCAGGTTGAACTTCTTGCCGCAGTAACTGCGGACACGACCGAGGATATTTTCGGTAGCGAGCTTCTTCCCTGCCCCGAGCATCAGCAAGTCGCCGTCTTGGATGTTGCCGATGGCGCGGAGTTGCTTGATGACATCGTCGGTGAGGAATTTCTTGATCGGCGATTTGATTTCGTCGGCGAAGGCGATCCATGCGAGGCCCTTGGCGCCGGCGAGTTTAGCTTCGTCTTCGATTTCCTCAAGCTGCTTGCGTGAAAGACCAGCTTGTCCGGGAGCAACGACACCCTTGACGACGCCGCCGGTTGCGAGCGCTTCGGCGAAGACTTTGAATTCGCTACCAGCAAACGCAGCGGAGAAATCGATGAGTTTCATTTCGAAGCGGCGGTCGGGTTTGTCGGAGCCGTACTCGTTCATGATTTGATCGTAGGGATAGCGCGGGAACGGAGTCTCAATGTCGACGCCGAGTGTTTCCTTGAAAGAGAACTTCATCATGCCTTCGACCATCGTGAAGATGTCGTCTTGCGTGACGAAGGACATTTCAAGATCGATTTGGGTGTGCTCCGGCTGGCGATCGGCACGGAGGTCCTCATCGCGTAGACATTTGGCGAGCTGGAAGTAGCGGTCGAATCCGGAGATCATGAGAATCTGTTTGAACAGCTGCGGCGACTGCGGCAGCGCGTAGAATTTGCCGGGATGAACGCGCGACGGGACGACGTAGTCACGGGCGCCTTCGGGAGTCGAGCGCATGAGCAGCGGCGTTTCGATTTCAAGAAACTTCTGGCTGTTAAGATATTGGCGGACGGCAAAGGCGAAACGGTGGCGCAGTTCGATCTTGTCGGCAAGAAAGCGGCGGCGCAAATCAAGATAGCGATAAGTCAGGCGAAGATCTTCGTTGGCGGTAGAGTCTTCCTCGATCTCGAACGGCGGAGTTTCCGACTCGGCGAGGAGTTCGAAGTCGCGCGCGTCAACTTCGACAGCGCCGGTTGGGAGATTCGCGTTGATCATGCCTTCGGGGCGGACGACGACATTGCCGGTGACGCTGATGACATACTCGCCGCGCAGGTGCGAGGCGATATCCATTTTTTCGGCGGAGAAATTATCGGGATGAAAGACGACCTGCGTGATGCCGTAGCGATCGCGAAGGTCGACGAACAGGATGCCGCCGTGATTGCGGTATTTTTTGACCCAGCCATTGAGGGTGATTGTTTGGCCGGCGTGATCTTTGCGAAGTTCACCGCAGGTGTGGGTGCGACGTAATTGCGAGAACGGTTTCAAGGTAACTCCCTAAATGGATAATGGTCGGGTGGGCTGAAACACACCCCGTCTCCGAGTTCGCCTTCGGCGCACTCGGAGCCACCCCTCTCAAGAGGGGAACAAACGAAACGTCTTGCGACGCGGGAAATCACTTGGAAATCCAGCACGTGCGGGAAGACGCGATTATTGAGCGGCAAATATACGCAAAGGCGGTGGATACTCAAGGGAAAATGAAGGGCGGCAGGAGGAGAACCTGCCGCCGGGAATTGCTTTGAGTCAGATTATGCCTTGTGAGAGCTTAACATGGTGCGGGACCGCCGGCGAAGATGTAGTTGATCAGGTAGACGGCGTCGGAAATTGTCACGATGCCGTTGCAGTCAACATCACCGGCTTCCATGTGAATCGGAGGAGCGCCGCCGGCAAAAATGAAGTTAACGAGATAAACCGGGTCTGAGACACTGACAAGTCCGTCGCCGTTGGCGTCGCCTTTGACGTATGGTCGCTGGACGATGTCGAAGCAGACGGCGGGGGCGTCAGGGTTTAATTCGCTCGAATTCGATTCTCCCTGGAAATTCGGCGGGTAAGGCCCGTTGCCATGATCGAACTGCCAATTTCCTGCCGGAGGTAAGAAGATATTGTCAACGCAGAAACCATCGGTTAATGGAGCAGAATTCACTAATCGAAATTTCATTGTATAACAAAGTTCATGCGAGATGTGTTCAGGAATTCCGACACTCGGCCAGACAGCAACGCCTCCGAACAGGACAGAGTCGGGCAAGTGATCGACATTGACAATTAGGTTCGGAAGGTTCAGGCTATTTATCGCATCACCTTCCTCTTGAATCAATCCCGCATAGGGACCTGTACTGGGTCGATTTCCATAAGGAACAATCCAAGAAATTGTCGACGAGGCAGAGAATTGGAAGCAGAGGCTCATTAGTCGAATAGGCGAGCCATTGGCGAGCCAGAATTCGAGCTTATTTTCTTCGCCGATATAGACGACATCATCACCCCCATTTAGAACCACTCGAACATCGCCTTGGCCGAGTTCCGAGTAGTCGCAGGCATCGCCGGCGCCGTCGTTGTCGGTGTCCTCCTGGCCGGGGTTGGGGACGATGAGACAGTTGTCGATGGAGTCATCGACGCCGTCGTGGTCGCGGTCGGCGGCGAAGGCAGCGATTGGCGTAATAAGGCAACAGCCTATGATCGCGATGCCGATAACTGCAGATCGGAACATGGTTGAGTTCTTTTTCAGCATGGTGCGGGACCGCCGGTGAAGATGTAGTTGATCAGATATACTGCGTCGGAGATTGTCACGATGCCGTTGCAGTCGGCATCGGCGGCATCCATGGGATTGGGGGCTGCGCCGCCGTTGAAAATGTAATTGACCAGGAAAATCGGGTCGGAGATGTTGGCGTGGCCGTCGCCGTTAGCGTCGCCCTTGACGTAAGGGCGAACGATCACGTCGAAGCAGACGGCAGGGGCGTCGGGGTTGTTTACGCTCGTGTTTGGTTGGCTCTGGAAATCGGGTGCGAATCCGCCGGAGCCATAGTCAAAACTCCATGATCCCGCCGGAGGAAAGAAGACATTGTCAACGCAGAAGCCGTTGGTTGCAGGAGCGGAATCGATCAAGCGAAATTTCATGGAGTAGCATAGCGAATGAGAATTGTGTTCGGCTAGTTTTTTGAAATGAGCACCTCCACCGCCAAACAAAACAGTATCTGGCATCTTAGTTACCGTTACCAGCAAGCCAGCAAGAAAATCCACGCCAATTGCGTCGCCGTGCTCTTTGACGACGCCGGGATAAGTCCCGCCTCCTGGCCTAGTACCATAATTAGTTATCCACTGAATCACAAATGGTGAACCGAATTCGTAACCCGTCACCATCGAAGTGAGCGGGTCCCCATTTGCAAACCAAAATTCGAGGATATTGTCCTCACCTACATAGACGACATTATCACCGCCGTTCAGCACGATACGGACATCACCTTGATCAGGTTCGGAGTAGTCACAGGCGTCGCCGGCACCGTCGTTGTCAGTGTCTTCCTGACCGGGGTTGGGGACGATGAGACAGTTGTCGATTGAGTCGTCGACGCCGTCGTTGTCGCGGTCGGCGGCGAAGGCAGCAGCACCTAGTACCCACCAACATCCAATGATTGCGCTGATAAAAATTATCGCTTTGCGCATGGGTAACTCCTTTGTTGATCCTTCCGGATCAGGCGTGAATCTTCTATTTATAGATGTAAGATAATTCTGTATTAACCCTGAAGAAATGATAGCAAAATATTGTCGAGCTGTCAAGTCCTTAATCGATAGTGGAATAGTGGTTTATCTATTGGCGTCCGATGATTATAATGGATGGGTATGACAACTTTTGGCAACGACAGCGGCGGGATCTTAGTTTGAATTTACTCACGATCATAGGCATCGCCATCGGGCTGGCGATGGACGCTTTCGCAGTGGCGATTGCGGTCGGATGCCAAGTGCCGAAGCTGACTTACCGGCACTATTTCCGGCTGTCATTTCATTTCGGGCTGTTTCAGGCTTTGATGCCGATTGCCGGGTGGTATTTGGGGAGCAAGGTCGAGCAGTCGATCGCGCACGTGGATCATTGGATTGCTTTTGCGCTGCTGGTGATGATTGGGGCGAAGATGATTGCAGAATCGCGGTCGCACAAGACGGACATGGAGATGACGTTAAAGGATCCGACGCGAAAATGGTCGCTGATGATGCTGTCGATTGCGACGAGTATCGATGCGTTTGCCGTTGGATTAAGCATTGCTCTGCTGCGAATCGAGATTCTGACGCCGAGCGTGATAATCGGAATTGTGGCGCTGGCATTTACGGTTGCCGGAATGGTGTGCGGGAAACGATTGGGGGCGATATTGGGCAAAAAGGCAGAACTGGTCGGGGGAATAGTTCTGGTCGCGATCGGATTCAAGATTCTGATTGGTCATCTTTAGGAAATCGGTTACGAAAATTCCGGAGGTTGATTATACTTGCCGGCATAATCAAGATCGATTTTGTGAGGATGATGCGATGGATTACTATCAGATTTGGTGTAATGTCAAAGAGTCGGGCAAAGACCTGGAGTTTTGCGAGAACGTATCAAAGTATCTCGGGTATTTGCAAAATCAGGGGAAGTTGCGCGGGTTTACGATTACGCGGCGGAAGCTTGGGTGGGGACCTGTGGAGTTGGGGGAATTTAATATCACCATCATGACGGACAACATGGCACAGCTCGAGCAGGCGTTTTCGCTGGTGGCGACGCGCGACGGCGAAGTTGAGCGGTTGCATCGGAATGTGTTTGCGGCGGTGACGGATTTTCGGTCGGCGTTGTATCGGGATTTTCCGGATAGTGTGAGGGTGAGGTAGGGGGAAGACACAACCCCCTTACGCCCTTTGCTAAGGGGGAATAACGAAGCAGCGGTGGAATCAGGAATCGCCCTCACCCCGTGTTCCAATGCACCAGTGCAATCGGTAAGCGCCCTCACCCTTGATCCCTCTCCCAACGGGAGAGGGAAAAAACGTGTTGCAAGAGACAGACAGGAACGTCTGTCCTACCGGAACGACGTAGGATTGATCGTTTGAAAATGGCGGGCGAGGAAACCTCGCCCCTACGAACTTTGACAGATAGGAATGTGTGTCCTGCCGAGATTACAAAAGGTTGATCTTATGATAACGGTGGGCGAGCAAACCTCGCCCCTACGGACTTTGACAGACAGGAATGTCTGTCCTACCGAGGGGTTGGAACGATTGAGCGGCTGATCTGGGGCTTGATTCTGAAGGGGTGGGTTGTTATAATGAGGATTGCATACTCAAGGCAGAACGAACGTGTTTCACGAGGAGATAGATCGATGTCGAAACAGGCAATAACTGAATTAAAGCAGATCATGAATGAAGTGTCGTTGATTGGTTCGACGGCTGCTTTGCTCGGCTGGGACGAACGGGTCAATATGCCGCGCAACGGTTCGGCGCACCGGGCGAATCAGCTTGCCTACATGGCGGGACTTTACCACGAGAAAATTACGGCGCCGAAGGTCGGCGAATTGCTGGAAGTTGCCGAAGACAGCGCAGTCACCAAAGATCCGCTGGCAGCGGATGCAGTGATCGTGCGCGAACTGCGGCGCGCCTATGACAAGAAGACGAAAGTACCGAACAAGCTGGTGCAGGCGATCGCGCATGCCGAAACCACCGGACAGAGTGTGTGGGTGAATGCGCGGCGCGACAATGATTTCAAGTCGTTCTTCCCGCATCTGGAGAAGATGATCGATTTGAAGCGCCAGTATGCCGAAGCGGTCGGGTACAAAGATGTTGCTTACGATGCCCTGCTGGATGATTACGAGCCGGGTGCATCGGCAAAGTCGATCACCGCGGTGTTTACCGATTTCCGTAAAGAGTTGGTCGAGCTAGTCGGCAAGATTCTCAATTCGCCGAAGAAGCCGGATGTTTCAATCGTCGAGCGCGAGTTTTCGGTTGATCGCCAGCGCATTTTCGGCGAGACGGTAGCGGCGGCGATTGGATTTCCTTTCAGCGAGGGGCGCCTTGATGTGACGGCGCATCCGTTCTGTTCGGGTATCGGGCCCGGCGATTGCCGGATCACGACGCGCTACAATCCGAATCATCTCGGGCAAGCGTTGTTCGGCACGATGCACGAAGCGGGTCATGCGCTCTATGAGCTGGGATTACCGCGCGAATATTTCGGCACACCGATGGGCGAGGCCGTGAGTCTGGGGATTCATGAATCGCAATCGCGGATGTGGGAAAACATGGTGGGACGCAGCAAGCATTTTTGGAAGTTCTTCTTCCCGCTCGCGCAGCAGACGTTTTACGAAGCTTTGGGCGATGTGAAGTTCGACGATTTCTATTTTGCGATCAACGATGTGCGGGCTTCGTTCATCAGAGTTGAAGCAGATGAAGTGACCTACAACTTGCATATCCTTCTGCGTTTCGAAATTGAGCAGGGAATTTTTGACGGCAGCATCAAGCCGAAGGATCTTCCGGCCGTCTGGAATGAGAAATTCGGCAAGTATTTCGGGATCACGCCGAAGACGGATTCGCAGGGTTGCTTGCAGGATATCCACTGGGCGGCGGGATTGTTCGGGTATTTCCCGACTTACGCGCTGGGTAATTTGTATGCAGCGCAGTTCTTCGCGAAAGCCAAGAAGGATATTCCGGATCTCGACGATCAGTTTGCCGCCGGCAAGTATGCGGCGCTGCTCGATTGGTTGCGGAAGAATATCCATTCGCAGGGACAGCGTTACCATGCCGAAGACCTTGTTAAGGAAGTCACCGGCAAGAAGCTTGACCACAAGCCGCTGATGAGCTATCTGGACAAGAAGTTCAAGCCGTTGTATGGTGTGAAGTAGATTCGAAGTTAGTTTTAGCAACTAATAACGAAAGCGACCGCTTTGTAATGAAGCGGTCGCTTTTTGTTTGAGTAGCGCCGAAGTTCTAAAGCGGCTCACCAAAGAACAGGTAGTTGATGATTTTGACGGCGTCGGAGATATTCACCAGCGAGTCCGAATTGATGTCGCCGCGCAAACGCGGATCGGGCGCGGGTCCATCGGCGAAAATGTAATTCAACAAAAAGACGGCGTCGCTGATGTTAACTTTCTCGTCGTTGTTGCAGTCGCCCAATACATAATTCGGCGCATTGCAGTTCAAGTGGATTGCGAGCCGACGATTGGTTTCGGTTCCGAGCACGAGGTCTTGATCGCCATCGCCTTCGGCATCGAACGAGCCGAACAACGAGGCGGTGCCGATATGCAGCGGCACGGGCGCTGAAAAGACACCGGCGTCGTTGAGAATCACGGAGATATTGTTAAAGCTGTAGCTGCTCTCGGAAACTATGTCGGGCCAGCCGTTGCCATCGATGTCGATTGCATAGGTAAAGTAGTATTGAAATTGGCTGACGGGGATTTCACCGAGCATGACAGCAGAGAAACCTGCGCTGCCGTTGTTTACCAATTCGACGATCTCGTGTTGGGAAGTCTGATTGGCGGCGATGTCGAGATCGTTGTCGCCGTCATAGTCGGCGATGGCAAGATCAAGGGCATATCCGCTGGGAAGGGTAATCTCGACAGCGGGCAGAAAACTTAACCCGGGGGCGCCGTAGTAGATGGCAATTTTGCCGCGAGCGGTCAAGATGTCGACGTCGCCGTCATTGTTGATATCGCGGCAGTAGACTTCATAGGAATTAACATCAAGCGCCGAAAAAACCAGCTCCGGGTGCGCGGCGAATTCGGCATCACCAACGTTTTCAAAAACCAGAAGTCCGGGTGAATCTGTGAAGTAAACGACCTTGGCAACAAGATCGATATCGCCGTCGTCGTCGAAATCGGCGCCGTTGATAGCAGCAAACCACCAGTTGGTAGTGATTTGCTGACCGGCAGTAAAGAGCCCGGCGCCGTTGTTGCGCATGATCTCGATCTTGCCGGAATAAGTGCAGGCGACGGCGATATCGATGTCGCCATCACGGTCGAAGTCGGCAGCGAATGCATCGAGCGGCTGGTGCGAAGTAGGAAAATAGTGAGTTTGCCCGGGCCGGCCGGTGAAGTCGAAAGTCGTTACGCTGAAGTTGTCATCGTTGTAGTTGACTGCAATAACATCCAGAAAGCCATCGCCGTTGACGTCGGCGGCTTGCGAAAAGAGCGGGTAACCGCCGGCGGCGACACCGAGCATCGAAGGAAAGCCTTTGTCACCTTGCGAGATGTTGATGAACAATTCGTTGTCCCCGACCAGCGGAAACACGAGGTCGAGCAGACCGTCGTGGTTGTGATCGACCGCGGTCAGCGTAATAGCATTGCCACCGATCTGTGATTCGATAGCGGATTCATAGTCGCCGCCGGTGTTGATCAAGATGCTCTGGCTTTTCGAGTCATAGTTTGTAACGACGAGATCGTTGAGGCTGTCGCCATTCATGTCGGCGGCGATGATTCCCATCGGACGATGACCGACCGGATAAGACGAGCCGTGGCTGAAGTGGCCGGTTGAGTCGTTAATGAAGATTTCGACTTTGCCCTGGATGTGGTTGGTGACCATGAGATCGAGGTCGCCATCGGAGTCGAAGTCATCGGCGACAGCATTCCAGGGTTCCTGATCGGTGACGTAGCGGGTACGATTTGCGAAATGACCACTGCCATCGTTGTAGAGAATGCAGAGGTCTTTGTTCTTTCGATTGATGGAGACGAGATCGAGATCGGTGTCGCCGTCGAAGTCGCGCAGGATTACGCAATGGGGCGAAAGTCCGACGAGATAGTTGGTGTTGTAGGTCAGTATGCCGGCGCCATCATTCAGCAGAATGGAAACTGTGCCACTTCCTCCATCGGCAGTGGCGATGTCGTTATCGCCGTCGTTGTCGATATCTCCGGCGGCAATCCAGATAGGTCCGGCGCCGACGTCGAAGTAGTTGGCGGGGAGAAACTGGCCGTTGGGCAGACCTTTCATGACACCGACGACATTTGCGGTGGAGGCGGCAAAGGCGATGTCGAGATACTCATCGCCATTGAGGTCTGTCAATACCATGCCGGCAGGTCCACCGTAGGGATCAAATCCGATGTTGTAGATTTTCTCCGAGACAAAAATGTCTTGTGAGTTGGTGCGATAGACCCGGATTGTGTTGTCCTCATAGTTGGCAACGATGTAGTCGATACTGCCGTCGTCGTTGAGGTCTTGAGCAATGCATGAGTATGGACCGCTGCCGACAGATTTGGAAAATGAGTGTGAGAAGCAGAGGTCACCGGCAATGCACACGGAGGATGGCACGAGCGTCAGCGCAAAGAGCATTGAGAGGAGACACAAGACGACATTCGAGCGGACTGGAAGAACGAACACGGACACCTCCCATAAGGTGAGTAACGCTTTGGCGGCGACATTGGCGTGAGGGAGTGAGGTATGGAGTCAATATAGTCGAATTTAGGGCGAAGTCAATGGGTTTGGAGTGCGGGAGTCGTGGATGGTTTATGTATGAGCAAGGTTTGCCGCTTCGAAGTTGGACCCACCGGTTCGGTGGGGTACGCGTTTACCGCTTCGAAGTTGGTGGGGTACTTGGTCGAGCGACACTCTGTCTTATCATACACATTATAGACGTCGAGAGATCGATGTCGTGCAGTAAGTGTTTGATGCGACTCATCTTTCAATTACCGTCGGGGAAGACGATTGGGAGCAGTGACGAATTGGTCGCGTCCGAAGCACAGGGCTTCGGACCTACCGGCGTTGGCCAGAGCGCCGGCGGTCCTTCACTTTTTTCTTGACCTTTCCCCCCTCCCTGCCTATCGTTTTTTGACACTACGTGGGAGGGTCATGGATTATTCTGCCCAGCAGATGAGTAATCGCATTACCGGGGACGAAACGGAATTCGCAAATACAGGGGATGTGCGATACGATTTTGCCCGCGAAGCCGAGAAAATGATAGCCGCAGGTAGACTTGACGAGGCGTATGAGCTGCTTCAAGCAGGCATAAACGCGTATGGTGAGTATGCCTCGGGATTTCAAGTACTGGGCGATTTGTATCTGAAGCGGGGCAATTTAGTGGCGGCGACCTTCACGTATTTTGAGGCATTACGGCGCGAGCCGGATAATCCGCTGACTTTGCTCAAGTTGGGGGATGTCTTCAAGGCAGAGGATAATATTGCCGAGGCACGGAAGTATTATCTTCAGGCGGCGGCGCTGGAAAGCGATTCTGCGACAATTGCAGCGCGGATGAAGGAGATTGGTTTCTTCGAGGTCGAGACGCCGGAGTTGGAGCATAATTTCTTGGTCACTGAAACTGCGGCGGATTTGTTCCGACTGCAGGGATATCTCGATAAAGCGAAGACGATCTATCTGCGGCTCTTGAGAGAGACGCCGGGCGATCAGCATCTTCACGACAAACTTAAACTTTGCGGATAAGGATATTATGCAAGTTCGGATTAAGAAGATTCAAGCGATTCTCAAGGGACTAAACCTAGATGCTTTGATGGTGACGGAATTGTCGCAGATACGCTATTTATGCGGCTATACCGGCTCAAATGGCATACTAGTGGTTTTCCACAACGAGGCGCATTTTGTGACGGATTTCCGGTACAAGGCGCAAGTCGGCAAGGAAGTCAAGGGCGCTAAGATCATGATTGCGCAGCGGGATTTGTACACCGAGATACAGAAGATCAAGCCGCTGAATGCCAAGAATCTGCGGTTGGGGTATCTTGAAGCCTACATGACGGTAAAGAACCTGGCGATGCTAAAGACGCTTCTGCCAAATGCCCTGTTCGCGCCGACGACGTTTATCGTGGAGACGCTGGCATCGGTGAAGGACAATGACGAGATTAAGAATATTCAGAAGGCGGTTGATATTGCCGACGTGGCGTTTGGCCGGATTCTGCAGATTATCAAACCGGGGATTCGGGAATCGGAGGTGGCGGCGGAACTTGAGTATCAAATGAAGATGCTCGGATCGGAAGATCCGTCATTTGAGACGATTATTGCTTCGGGGTATCGCTCGGCGCTTCCGCACGGGCGGGCTTCGTACAAGGTGATCAAGCAAGGGGAATTCGTAACGCTGGATTTCGGGGCGATATATGCGGGGTATCATTCTGACATCACGAGAACTGTGGTGGTAGGAAAAGCATCGGCGCAGCAGAAGAAGATTTACGGGTTGGTATTGAAGGCGCAAATTGCGGGAACTCGCAAGGCGAAGGCGGGTTTAAAAGGCTCTGCTGTGGATAAGCACGTTCGCGACATCATCACCAAGGGCGGCTATGGCAAGAATTTCGGTCATGGCCTTGGACACGGGATCGGGTTATTGATCCACGAAGAGCCGCGCCTTAGTCCGTTGTCCGACACCGCGTTACAACCGAACATGGTCGTAACGGTGGAGCCGGGCATTTACATTGACGGTTGGGGCGGTGTAAGAATAGAAGATGATGTGGTAATTACCAGAAGCGGTTGCCGCGTAATGAACAAAGCGGATAAGTCGTTGCTGGAGCTATAGTTTTTGGGAAAACATTCGATAATCAGGAGTAGGGTTGATTCAACCCGGTCATAGAAAGTAATGAACGAAGAAACTATCCGGAAACTGGTGAAGTTGGTGGAATCGTCGGACATTGAGTCGCTGACAGTCAAGAACTGGTTTAGCAACGTGATGATCATCAAGCGCAGCCCCGAGACGAGCAACGGCTCGAACGGTGGTTCGCATGGTCATGTCACGATTGCGAAATCACAATTGGCGCCAACGCTTCCGACGATTGAAGTGGCTGCCCCTGCTCCGATGCCGGTCCAGGCAATGCCGCAACCACAGCCCGCTGCACCGCAAGTCGCGGCAGCAAAGGGCAAGGAGATCAAGTCTCCGATGGTTGGGACGTTTTACACCTCACCCGAACCTGGCGCGCCTGCGTTTGTTGAAGCCGGAGCGCGCGTCACGAAGGGCCAGACGATCTGCATTATTGAGGCGATGAAGCTGATGAATGAGATCGAAGCGGAGTTTGACGGCGTAGTTGTCAAGCGCGCGGTGGAGAATGGTCAACCAGTGGAATTTGGTCAGGTGTTGTTCCTCGTCGAACCGACCTAAATCCTGATCTGCTAACTCATCGGTCTGGTTTCCGGAGTAACCAAGGAGAGACCGATGAACCTGCGTGACATGCTGGTGGAGATGCAGCACTTGGCGGCATCCGACTTGCACTTGCGTGTGGGAATCAAGCCGACGCTGCGCGTACACGGCAAGCTGGTTCCGATCAACACCGACCCGATCGCCAAAGAGGCGATGACCGAAATCGTATCGCAAATTCTTTCCCCCGAACAACAGAAGCGGTTTGCTGCGCGCAACGAGATGGACCTGGCGTTATCGGTTACGAAGCTGGGGCGTTTCCGTATCAATTTGTACCGTCAACGCGGCACCCCGGGTATCGCGATTCGTGCGGTCAACACGTTGGTTCCTTCGTTTGAAGATTTGAATCTGCCGGATGTGATTACGGACTTGTGCGACGCAAGACGCGGCTTGGTGATTGTCACCGGCACAACCGGTTCGGGTAAGTCGACGACACTGGCGGCGATTATTGAGCATCTGAATTCCAACCGGGCCGAGAACATCGTCACAATCGAAGACCCGATCGAATATATCTACAAGGACAAAAAATCAATCATCTGCCAACGTGAAGTTGGCGCGGATTCGGAGAATTTTGCGGCCGCATTGCGGCACGCCTTCCGCCAGGATCCGGATGTGATTCTGATTGGTGAAATTCGCGACGCCGAAACGATGGGAATTGCTTTGGCGGCTGCGGATACGGGACATCTGGTATTGACGACGCTGCACACAATGAACGTGGTGGAGACAATCACACGCGTGATTTCGTTCTTCCCGCCGCACCAGCACCAGCAGATCCGTTTGCTGCTTGCGGGCACGATCAAGGCGATCGTTTGCCAGCGTTTGTTGCCGCGCGCCGATATGCCGGGACGAGTGCCGGCAGTCGAAGTTGCGGTGACGACGGGCGCAATTCGCGATTGCATTATCGATCCGATGAAGACGTCTTCAATCATTGAATTCATCGAAGGCGGCAATGTGCAGTATGGAATGCAGTCGTTTGACCAGTCAATCATGAAGCTATATCGCGCCGGGCAGATTACTTACGAAGATGCGATGCGCAACGCGAGTAATCCGGATGACTTTGATTTGCGGATCAAGGGAATCACGGGTTCGAGCGAGACGGCGTGGTCGGCGTTTTCGGCGGGGCAGCATTAGAAGAGAATCCCCTATTATCGAATATGGCAGAAGCCCGGACCGCGAGGTTCGGGCTTTTTTTGTGTGATCAGAAATGGCTCTCTTGCCACTGTTCTTTTTTGCCGGAGCGGTACCATTGCGACCACTCGCTGGGAGTACTAAAGCGCATACCGGTCTCGCGCGTGAGAGATTCGAGTGCGGCGGTTTTTTCGCTGCCATTCCCTACCCAGAGAATATTGATCAAGGCGCGGATGACAATGTCATCGCGGTTGCGGGAGAGATAAACGCGCAACTGGGCGGCGCGTTCGGCCTTGGTGGGATTGCCAAAACGACCGTCGAAGCGAGGCGCGTCGGGGAGCAGCATCATGAGCTCTTCGTCATAATGGCGGGCGACAATGTTCTGGACATCGGTAATCTTGTCAAGCAGTCGATACCAAAGCTGCAGCGTTGTGATGTCGCTGACGAGATCCGTTGAGGCGGTGTCGGCCCAAGTTTGCCAGCGGTGGATGGTTTCACCGATAGCGCGGCTGTCCTGGATGTTGACGCGTTGCGGAGTGACGCCGGAAACACCATCGAGATAAGTGATAATCGGCGGCCAATACAATTGCTGCGATTCGCCGGATGCGTAGGAAAGCCGGGGCATGGCGCGAATAAAAGTCTTCATGACATTGACACTGGGGACGGCAATAATCGGCAAGTGAAGCTCGTCATCAGTTGAAGTAACCATCAGGTGGTCGATTCGACAAGAAGCGACGGCAGCCTCCTGATTGATGGTTTCTGATGCTCCGGGATCGGTGATGATATATTCGGTGCTCGGAGACTCCAGTTCAGCATCGTAGAGAGGCCAGGAATCGAGCCCCGTGCAACCGACCACAGCGATTGACTCGCGATTTTGCCAGAGGCTGTCGAGCGCAACCAAGAAATGAGACGATGAATCGGCGGCCGCCATGATGTTCTTGCGATAGTCGGCGCGCCGCAGATGCTGCGGCTTGAACAAGCCAAGAAAGCGAACGCCGGGATTGTCTTGCGAGTATTGGCAAACGCGTTTTGCCGCGAGATTACCAAGTTCGACGAAGTCAGTGCGGTAGCCCTTGTGAGAATATGAGTCTTCGGTTGGTGAATCGTTGGCAGCGAGAAATGTCAGCGATAATTGTGCGGTGGAATCGTGACGAGAGTTTATTCCGTTAATCCGATGGAGGATGTTACCGAGACGCCAGTAGAACTCGAGGTCGGCGGTCGTGAAGTTCGCGGAGCAAGTGGTGGAAACTTGCGTGAAGTCGGCGAAATCCCAGGATTCCATGTAGCTTTGTGCATTGGCGACAGTAAGAGAGTCAGATTCCAAAATGAGAACCAGGTGACGAAGCGAATCGGGGATTTGTTGATAATCTTCGGTTGTGGACCAATAGTCGAGCAAGTCGACGATACCCTCGCGATAGCGCCAGGCGCCGGGTTCAGAGTCGACGAAAAACAGTGCGCGATTGGCAGCAAGCTTTTGCAGGAGGAATTTGTTGGACTCAACGGTGGAATTCTTGGCGATTAGTTCGCCGACTTTTGGGTAAGCATCGCGCGACTGACAGGTGACAAATACAAAGGCTGCGAACGCGAGTATTGCAGCAACGACCCAGAACAGTCCGTGTCGCAAGAAGTGGGCGCTTCCCTTTCGAATTCTGCGTATTAGTCGGTGTTTCATAGCCCTGCCACTCTATGTTAGAGGTTGAAGAATACAATCAGCGATTCGGGAAGTCAATGGGGTTCTTGGGGTGAATTGCTCCGAATCGATGTTGCCAAAATAGCATCCAAGTTCTATATTATATTCAAAGCTAAACCCGCATATCGCCATGGGTGCTTGCTCATGGTGCGCAAGGTCGAGGAATTATGGACAGATGCAAATTTAGGGTAATTCCAGCATGCATCATCGTGCTTGTTGTAGCGGCTGGACTGTGCGCACAGGACCCGGGGGTTGCGGATACGGTGCGGATCGGGAGCGATTCGGCAACGGTCGTACAGAAAGCGTCGATTCCGGTTTATCTATTCAATGATGAAGCGGTTTTGTCAGTCACGATTCCCTTGCTCATAGATGGGTATTCCGGGTGGGCGACGTTTGATTCGGTGTCGTATGTTGGCAGCCGGTTGGCGAGCGCGGCCATATTGGATGTGCGCCAAGTGCAGGTCGTGGAGACTGACACGTTTTCGGTTGAGAAGCTGATCGTTCGATTTGAAGTTGGCGGCGGATCGAATTTGCCGGCCGGGTCGGGCAAATTGTGCGAGTTGTGGTTTCGGCCGTGGTTTGGGGGGACGGTCGCGCTTGATACATCGGGTAATTCGACTGCAAGTGAATTGGAGCTGGTTGACGGATCGAGTAATGTGATCAGTCCGGTGTTTGAGTCTGGGACTATTCAATTTGCGTGCGATTATATGATCGCGGATATCGATCAAAATAATGTGGTTACAATTTCAGATCTGATAGCAATGCACAAAGTTCTGTTCTGGCACGAGAGCCCGTACTGGTATGATCCGCTGGCAGTTTTCGATCTGAACGGCGATCGCCACACCGACTTGAAAGATGAGGCGTATTTGTTGGACATGGTCTTCTTTGGCAGTGCGCCACCAGTACCTTGCGGGAACCACAATCAAGCCACTTATGATGATCCGGGAGTAACGGATACCCTCTCGGTCAAGTCGGATACAATGTATGTAGGAGGCTCCCAGTGGTTGGAGTTCGCACTCGCCAACGACGACTCGATTCGAAGTTTTGCCTTCGCGTTCGAATGGGACGGAACGGGAACCATGGAGAGGACGATATCAGAGTCGAGTCATAATTTTGATTCGATTTCAGGGAGACTGCAAATCGCGAGTGGAACACTCGGAGACGGCTACGGTTACGGCTCTTACGACGATGGTGTCAATCCCGATACTTTTCATTTGTGCTATCTGCCATTTGATCAGAAGCCGGTCGTGCGGGAAGGTTCGGGGCCGATTTTTTATTCTCGATTCAAAGGACTCACACCGGGTACGGTCACATTTCGACTGATGAGCCACTACGGCGAAAACGCTTCGGGGCCGATTGATAAGCTTGTGCCCGGGCCGGAATCGATGCTTCTGGGCTATGAGCAGAATGCGATCATCCCAGTATTTGTCAGCGGAGTGATTACGATTCTGCCGCTTTGCGGTGATGCCGATGGAAGCGGTATCATTACAATCAGCGACGCGGTGTTCCTGATCAATTACATTTTTGCCGGAGGAACTGCTCCGTATGATATTGCTGCGGGCGACGCCGATTGCAACGGAGTCATTTCGATTTCGGATGCGGTGTATTTGATAAACTTCATCTTTGGCGGCGGAGCTGCGCCGTGTGCGGCGTGTCCATAAATTGGAGGTCTTGCGTTGAAAAGAGCAATTGTCTTGGCGGCGATGACGGTCGTCATGTTAACGGCCGCGGTTTTTGCGCAGGATCCGGGAGTTGCGGATACGGTGCGGCTGGGGAGCACGACTTCGACGACGGTACCGGTTTACATCTTCAATGACGAGCCGATTTCTAAAATAACTATTCCCCTGTTGATTGATGGTTATTCCGGCTGGGCAGTTTACAATTCAGTCTCATACACAGGGAGTCTGCTTGCGACTCCATCAGTATTGGATATGCGTCAGGTAGTCGTTGTGGAAACGGATACCTTTTCCCAAGCGATCCTGCTGCTTGAGTTTGAAGTCGGCACTGGGTCGTCATTGCCGGCCGGGACGGGCAAATTGTGCGATCTCGTGTTTACTCACCGCTTCGGTGGGGCGGTAGCACTCGACACGACCACAGCGAATGGACCTGTCACCCTGTCGATCACGGACGGCTCTGCGCATACCTTTATCCCACGGTTCATACCGGGGCAGATTACGCTTTCGTGCGATTATGGAGACCCGATTGGCGATCTTGACGGAAACGGCTTCCTTGGGGTTGATGACGCGATGCGTGTAATGAAGTATCTGTATTGGCATACTGGTGTTCCGGCATCGAGTTTGGTAATGATCGACGTGAATGCCGACCGTCACGCCGACGTGAAAGACGCAGACTACATAATTGACTACATATTTTTTTCAGGACCGGCGCCAATATCGTGCGGAAATTACAATGCCGCACTTTACGATGATCCGGGTAATCGGGATACGCTTTTCGTTTCTGCCAAAACTATGGTTGTCGGAATTCCCGGCTGGATAGAGTTTAAGCTCGACAATGATGAACCGATACGCAACTTTGCGTTTGCATTGGAGTGGGACGGCACGGCTTCATTGGCAAGACCGTACCCCGGATGTTCGGGACCAAATGTTTGCGACAGCATCAAGGCCAGAATAAACGGCTCTGTCTATGTAGGGGACTGTGATTGGCATTGGAACGGGGTCAATCCAGACACGTTTCACCTTGCTGGTTTTCCCTTGAGCCAGATAACCATCCAGCCCGGATCCGGACCGATCTTTTCATCTAAGTTTACTCCGACATCTCCCGGAACAGCGACTTTCAGGCTTGTCGATTACAAACCGGCCGCTTACGGTTCACTTACTCAAAGCGTCGAGTCCATGATGGAGGATGCGCTGGGCAACGCGATTCGTCCGGTTGTTGTCAGCGGGACGATTACGGTCGTACCACGACCTTGCGGTGATGCAGACTTCAATGGGATCGTGACAATTAGCGATGCGGTGTACTTGATCAATTACATTTTCAGCGGCGGGCCGGCGCCGAATCCGTTGTTGTCGGGTGATGCTGATTGCAATGCGATTGTGACAATTTCGGACGCAGTGTATTTGACAAATTTCATCTTCTCGGGCGGACCGGCGCCGTGTGCTAGTTGTCCGTGAAAAAGCTGTTTCAAAATTGAAGTTGTCACTGATTTTGCCCTCACCCCTACCCCTCTCCCGCGAGCGGGAGAGGGGAACTGGGCTTCGAGGGATTGAAAAGTCCGAAGAGGGTGAAGATGTCGAAACCTCGGAGTGACTTCAGATATTGAGATTCGACAGTTGGGGGTTTCGACCTACGAACGACTCTGATAGGAAACACACACCCCGTCTCCGAACCTCATTCTTCGGCTCGGAGCCACCCCTCTCAAGAGGGGAATTAGAACTAATACCAACGTTGACACATGTTAAGTTTCGCGAATGAGCAGAGGCTACTATTTGCTTGAGCCGGCGAGGGTGCGCAAGTACGGGAGCTGCGTGTGCAGTCCGAGCTTGGTCAGATAGTCGACATCAGCGTGGGTGAACTTTGGATCGCGGTCGGGCATGTTTTGGTCGTGATCAAACGCGTTGGCAATATGAACCGACGCGAGGATATTCACCATCGGGCAGGCGCTGTTTTTCGGCGTATCGTGTAAGGTAACGGCTTCAAGAATCAAATCCGACATACCCCAAAGCGACAAGAGGTGGGCACCGATTTCACAATGACTGACGCCGAGGACCTGGCGTTCGGCCTCGTGCATAGGGATGTTTTCATTTTGAGCGATAGTGACGGCTTTCGCGAGTTCGTCGCGGAAATTCGTGAGCAAGACGAGCTTGCCGATGTCGTGCAGCATACCGGCCATGAGGGCGTCCTCGGAATGTTTGCGGCCAAGACCAAAGGCGTTGGCGAAATGGCGGGCGCTCGTGCCGACTGCAAGGCTATGATTGTAGACCGAATCGATCGAGAAGCCAGGCAAACCCGGATCGCTGAATTGACTGAAGACACCGGCGGCGAGAACGAGGCTCTTGACAGTTTCCATCCCGAGCAGATTGGCGGCCTGGAGCGGATTTTCGACGCGCGTGCTTAAACCGAAAAAGGCGGAATTGGTCATTTGGAGCAGTTTTGCCGTGAGGCTGACATCCTGCTTAATCAAGCCAGCGATTTTCTGCATCGAGGCGGACTCGGACTGCATCTCGGCGACCAGTTTGTTGTAGATGCTCGGCAGGGTCGGCAGCGAGCTGATTTTGGCAATGCGGGAATGGAGTTTGTCGTCGGTGAGAACGCCGCGCAAGGCAAGCGAGTTGCGGATTTGCATGCGGAGGGTGTCCATCTTAACCGGTTTGGCGATCGACTGATGGGCTTCGGAAACGGCCTTCATCATGATAGCGCGGTTGTCATTCGCGGAGAGGATAAAGCGAACGATGCCAGAGTGCGATTCGCGAATTTGCGAAAACAGTTCGGCGACATCCTGATCGGGAAGCGCCAACTCGGAGAGCACGAACTCAAAGTCGTTGCTTTCGAGAGCGGAAATAGCCTCGGCACCGGTGTTGACAAATTGGAGATTCCAGCCGGAATCGGGTGTGCCCAGCCCACACTTAAGATCATCTGCGATATCCTGTTGTCCGACAATGAGTGCATTATTCGATGACATTCTTAGGCCTTTCCTCTGCATTGAAATGTCGCCTTGAACCGGTTGAAGTACGATCCGGTGCAGGCGAGGTGATAGTCCGACAGAGAATACAATTGTTGCAGCGAGTTTGGGTGTAAGCCCCACACGGCTCAAATTGGGGAGCTGGGGTTACATCGCTTATTCACATTATCGGGAGCAGGGGAAGTGCCTTTAGCCTCGGTATCGAGATTGGTATGAAATGGGGTTTTCTTGTTTCGAATTGAAGCTACGCGAAAATCGCGACTATTTTAGGGGGAGATTTTGAAAGGTCGGATTAGGTTAATTTCCGGGGCGGATTTGGAGGGCAGATTTCCAGAAATCGCGGGTAGTTTTGAATCAAAGAAATCATTGATTTAGTGGCTAATAAAGCCATTAAATCACCTTGCTTCCATTTTCAGAATCCCTTACTCTATCGGACGAAAGTCACTGTTTGATCGCGTTTCTTTAACAGGAGAAGTGATTGTTCAAGAAGATTTTGATAGCCAATCGCGGCGAGATTGCTTTGCGGATAATTCGCGCCTGCCGGGAACTGGGAGTTCCCACGGTGGCGGTATATTCCGAAGCCGATATAGATTCGCTTCATGTCCGGTTTGCCGACGAGGCCGTGTGCATCGGTCCGGCGAAATCCGCGGAGAGTTATCTTGACCCAAAGCGGATAATCGCGGCGGCAGAAATAACTGGCGCGGTGGCAATTCACCCGGGCTATGGTTTCCTCTCCGAGAACGCGGCGTTTGCGCAGATCTGCAAAGAATGCGCGATAACTTTCATCGGCCCAGCGCCCGAAGTGATCCGGCTGATGGGCGACAAAGTCCAGGCAAAGCAGACGATGATCAAAGCCGGCGTACCGGTAGTTCCGGGCAGCGACGGCGGAGTACCGGACATTGATGAGGCGTTAAAGGTCATCGGGCAAATTGGTTATCCGGTGATTCTCAAGGCGGCAGCCGGAGGCGGCGGCCGCGGTATGCGAATCGTGAAGCAGCCTTCGGAATTGGAGCCGGCGTTTCGTACGGCGCAGATGGAAGCGCAGGCGGCGTTTAATAATCCGGAAATCTACATTGAGAGATTCGTTGACCGGCCGCGGCATGTGGAATTCCAGATACTCGCAGACAATCACGGCAACGTGATCCACCTCGGCGAACGCGACTGCACGGTACAAAGACGGCATCAAAAGCTGATCGAAGAATCGCCCTCACCGGTAATGACGCCGGAATTACGGCAAAAGATGGGAAACGCGGCGGTTAAGGGCGCGAAATTTGCGGGATACCAGAATGCAGGGACAATTGAGTTCCTGGTTGACGGCAGCGGCAATTTCTATTTCATGGAGATGAATACGCGCGTGCAGGTCGAACATCCGGTGACGGAAGAGGTCACGGACATTGATATCATAGTTGAGCAGCTGCGTATAGCCGGCGGCGAGAAACTGTCGTTTACGCAGGAGCAGGTGGTATTTTCCGGTTATGCGATTGAGTGCCGGATTAACGCCGAGAATCCGGACAAGAATTTTGCACCATCGCCGGGACAGATAACGGCGTTTCATGTGCCGGGCGGACACGGGGTCAGGGTCGATACTCATGCTTATGCGAAGTATGTCGTCCCGCCGCACTATGACTCGATGATTGCGAAGTTGATCGTCAAGGACAAGAACCGCGCCGACGGTTTGCGGAAAATGCTGCGGGCATTGGATGAGTTTGTCGTCGAGGGCATATTTACTACCATTGATTTTCAGAAAAAGATCATATCGGATCCAGTATTTCAATCGGGAATATTTGACACGAGTTTTGTTGAAGATTATTTTAAGCGCTCCAAAGAAGGGGCGCAGAACAAAGACAAAGTTGTTTAGTCTGGAGGAGCCATGGTTGTCCCGGAAGGCCTGAAGTATACAAAAGAGCATGAGTGGATCAAGGTTGAGGGCAATGTTGCCACGATTGGGATCACCGACTTCGCACAGGGCGAACTTGGCGATATCGTATTTGTCGAACTGCCCAAAGTCGGGCAAACGCTGAAGCAGATGCAGGCGTTTGGTACTATTGAAGCCGTCAAAGCGGTGAGCGAATTATTTGCGCCGGTTTCCGGCACCGTCAAAGAGATAAATAAGAATCTCGAGGCGGATTCATCCGTTATTAACAAAGACCCTTACGGCGACGGATGGATGATCAAGGTTGACAATTTTCCGGCTGCTGAAATCAATGCGTTGCTCGATGCAGCGACGTATAAGAAGTTGTTAGAGGATTAATATGACGTATGTACCGCATTCCGAGGACGAACGACACCAATTGTTGCGGTCGATCGGAGTAAGCCGGTTTGAGGAATTGCTTAAGGGTGTTCCCGAGTCGGTGCGACTCACGGACAAGTTGAACCTGCCGGCAGCTCTTTCCGAATTCGAAACACTTAAGATATTGCAAGGGCTTGCCGCCAAGAATCAGATCGGACCCGACTACGCCAATTTTATGGGCTGCGGCGCCTACGACCATTATGTGCCGTCGATAGTCGGGCATTTGGTGGATCGTTCGGAGTTCAAGACAGCGTATACACCCTATCAAGCCGAAGTTGCACAGGGGACGCTCCAAGTCATATACGAATTTCAATCACTGATTTGCCGGTTGACCGGAATGGAAGCGGCGAACGCGTCGCTTTACGACGGCGGCTCGGCGACAGCCGAGGCAGTCTTGTTGGCGCTCAATGTTACCAAACGCCGGAAGATCGTAGTCTCGTCGCTGGTGCATCCGCACTATGTCGATTGCGTCAAGATATACCTTGGCGGAAATGACATTGAAGTCGTAAGGGTCGAACACGACAAGGGCAATGTTGATCTTGAAGACTTGCGCCGGAAGATCAAAGACGCGGCGTGCTTTGTGTTCCAGAATCCGAATTTCTACGGATACATTGAACCGACCGAGAAGCTACCGCAGATCGTGAAGGACGCGGGTGCTTTACTGGTCGCAGTGACATCGCCGATTTCGCTGGCGTATTTGAAGGCACCGTCAGAATACGATGCGGATATTGCCGTTGGCGAAGGCCAGGCGCTTGGAAACGATCTGATGTTTGGTGGTCCGTATTTCGGCTACTTTGCGATCAAGAAGCAGTACTTGCGCCAGATGCCGGGCCGACTGGCAGCGATGACGAAGGACCGTGACGGTCGCCGCGGGTATTGTTTGACTTTGCAGACGCGCGAGCAGCATATTCGCCGCGACAAGGCGACATCCAATATTTGCACGAATCAGGCCCTGTGCGCACTGGCAGGGACGATCTATATGGCAGCTCTGGGCAAAGAGGGCCTTAAGGAAGTTGCGCGGCTTTGTGTGAACAAGGCGCACTACCTGAAAGACGCGCTGACTTCGGTTGATGGAGCGAAGCTTGCCTATGACCGACCGTTCTTCATGGAATTCCCGTTGCGTTTGCCGGAGCCGGCGCGCGACGTGTTTGACCGAATGGTGGAACGAAAGATATTTGCCGGAGTGCCGACCTCGCGTTTCCTTTGGGATGAAGATTTCCTGATCGTTTGCGCCACGGAAACTCGTACGAAAACTGAAATGGATTGCTACCGACACGCGCTAAAAGAGGTGATGGTGAAAGATGCCGTTCTGCCCTAACTGTGAGACCGAATACAAGGGTCATGTTTCGGTGTGTCCCGAGTGCGGCGAGCACCTGATTGAGATGACCGAGGACGAGGAACTCGAAGAGGAGTTGCTCGAAGACGAGACCGAGCAGATCTTGCTGTACCGGTCGCCGAGTCCGGAGATAACAGACGAGTTAACGGACGCCTTGCGGGACGCGGGAATTACATTTGACTTTCGTCCGAATGAAGGGCGCGGCCGGGCAACGGGAAGCGTAAAATCGATATATCGCGGTCAGAACATTGACGGCGAGTTTTTTGTGGGAGAAGATGATTTTGACGCGGCGAAGGAAATAGCCGAATCGATCATCGGCGATATCGAAGAAGATATCGCTTAGGCTTGTAATCTACTGTAGTACTCTCCATCAACAGAGGGTTTTGTATGGCAAAATCAAGAGGCAAGAGAGATGATGAAGAGCGCTCGACCAAGGCTCCGAGGGGCCGCAAGAGCAGTTCTCAACCGATCACAAATCAAGAGCAGCAAGAGATGGACGATGCCGATTCCATTTTGCTGCTCAAGACTGACAATTATCTGCAGGCCCAATTCCTAATCGGCGCGCTGGAAGAAGAAGAGATTCCATTCGTGGCGAAGCGGCTAAGTTCGACCGATCCGACGCGCGGAGCGATCACGCATGTGGCTTATGACGCACCCGGTTCGGCGGAGATTTATGTAAGCTCCGAGGATTACGAGCGCGCGAAGGATTTGCTGGAGTCGCTTGAAGGCGAAGGCATCGCGAACTTTGACGACGACGATGACGAAGATGAAGAGTCAGAGGAAGATTATTTCGACGAGGACGACGACGAAAGGTAAACCATGAACATCATCAAGGCTCTTGCCCTGGTGGCTTTGTTTAGCTTGCCGGCACTGGCAACGGAGCGAGTTGGGGATCTGGTATTCCAGACCTCATTTGATTCGGTTGCGCAGGAAGCGCGGACGCTTAACAAGCCGATTCTGATCAAGTTCTACACCGACTGGTGACATTGGTGCAAGGTGATGGCGGACTCGACTCTGCCGGATGCCTACGTTCAGAAGTTTCTGAAGAGTTTTGCACTTGCTGAAATTAATGCCGAGGTTGATACGATTACATCGGGCCGGTTTGGCGTGAGAAGTTACCCGACGACATTGCTTCTAAATGTCAAGGGACAAGAGATTGATAGAATGGTTGGATATTACCCGCCGGAGGAATTTGTAGCGGGCATAACGAACTCGCTCGCCGGGATCGGCACTCTTGAAGATCTCATCCAACGCGCCGAGGCGAATCCGAGCGTTGAAGCGGACTATGAAGTTGGCCAGAAATATCGCTACCGCGGCGACTACGGTCAGGCGGCGTATTATTTTATGAAGGTCATGGCGACGGACCCATCTAACGAGAAGGGTAAGTCGGCCGAGTGTGCGTACAATCTTGCACACATGAAATACAAGCTGAAGGACTATATGGGTGCGGTCGCCCTTTGGAAGAACATGGTGGCGAGCTATCCAAGCGACCCGATGAGTGTCGACGGCGAATTGATGATTGCTTACAGTTATCAAAAAGCCGGCGACGTTAAGAGTGCCAAGAAAGAGTACAATAATTTCCTGAAGAAGTATCCTGATACGGAAGAAAAAGAGTGGATTGCCGAGCAATTCGCTGCGATGGACAAAAAGAAGTAGGACTTATGAATTACAACGATGGCTCGACCATCTTCGAGACGTCACGACCGGGACAAAAAGGCTACACGCTGCCGAAATGCGATGTGCCGGAGTTGTCGCTGGAAGCCACTTTAGGTAAGGCGAACATGCGCCAGCATGATGTCGCGTGGCCGGAAGTGTCGGAGAACCAGGTCGTGCGGCATTACATTCGGTTATCGACATTAAACCATCACATCGACAAAGCCATTTATCCACTCGGAAGCTGTACGATGAAGTACAATCCGAAGGTAAATGAGAAAGCGGTGTCGAATCCGGGCTGGGCAAAGCTGCATCCGTTTCAGCCGGCGCGTTCGGCGCAAGGCGCATTGGAGTTGATGTACAATTTAGCGCGGATGTTGGCGGAAGTTTCGGGAATGCATGAGGTGTGTTTGCAGCCGACCTCCGGAGCGCAGGGTGAATTCTGCGGAATTCAGTTGGCGAAGGCGTACTTCAAGCACAAAGGCGAGAATCGCCACAAGGTGCTTCTCCCTGATTCGGCGCACGGCACGAATCCGGCATCGGTGATGATGTCGGGATGGACGCCGTTGGAACTAAAGTCGAGCGAGCAAGGGATTCTTGATCCGAAGACGCTGGAAGCGGCTCTTGACGACGAAGTCGCGATGATCATGCTGACGAATCCGAACACAGTCGGTTTGTTTGAGCGGGAGATATTGCGGATCGCGGAACTTGCGCACGCCAAAGGCGCGCTGGTATACATGGACGGCGCGAATCTGAATGCGCTGATGGGGATTGTCCGCCCCGGCGATATGGGCTTCGATATGCTGCACATCAATCTGCACAAGACATTCAGCACACCGCACGGAGGCGGCGGACCGGGCGGCGGCGCAGTCGGCGTGAAGGATTTCTTGTCGCCGTATCTGCCGATACCGGTAGTGAGCCGCGACGAGAAGCAGTATTTCTTCGACTACGACCGTCCGCTGACAATCGGGCGCATGCATTCGTTCTATGGCAATTTCGGATCGATGGTACGCGCGTATACTTACATTCTGATGAATGGCGCCGAAGGATTGCGACATATTTCGGAGACGGCGATTATCAATGCGAATTATCTTCTGACGCGATTACGGACGAAGTACAAGGTTGCGTACGATCACACTTGCCAGCACGAGTTCGTGTTGTCGGGAGACTACCAAAAGAAGCTGGGTGTCAAGGTGACGGATATCGCCAAGCGGATGCTCGATTTTGGCGTACACGCACCGACTACATATTTTCCATTGATCGTGAGCGAAGCGATGATGTTTGAGCCGACGGAAACGGAAAGCAAGGAATCGCTGGATTATCTTGCCGAGGTGATGCTCAAGATCGCAGAGGAGATTGAGACGAATCCGGATATCGTTAAGAACGCGCCGCACACCACGCCGGTGTCGAGGCTTGACGAAGTTGGCGCTGCGAAGGAGCTGAATATCAGCTATCCGATTTCGTAATTCAATAAATCAGGTTGGATATAAAGGCAATCCGCGAGGGTTGCCTTTTTTTGTTGGCCCTCTCCCCTTCCCCTCTCCCGCTAACGGGAGAGGGGAAATTTGATGAGGGATTTTGTTTGACTGAAGTCGAAACCACAGACTTGAAATGAGGAGTATGGGCTTTAAACTACGAGTAGTGACAGATGAGTAAATGGCCCTCACCCCTACCCCTCTCCCGCGAACGGGAGAGGGGAAACTTGGTGCGGTAGTTTGTTCGACTGGAGTCGAACCCGCAGATATGGAGGAGGGGACAAAGGGTTTTGGGCTTCAGGTGAATAGCGCGAATCGGGGCGGATTTGGCCCTGAATTGGTGATAATGTGGCTCAACGATGTCCAGAAAACCTATTGCGCAGATCGGGCAGAAGCAGTTAATTCAAGGCGGTCCCGAGTTGGGACGATATTTTTTTCATACTCACTTGAAGACTAAACTCGTTCTCCCATAAGGAAGATTTCGATGAAAGTTACTTCACACGGAAGCAGCAAGACCTTAGAAGAACTGGGACTAAATAATCTCGGGAATGTTTACTGGAATGCGACTACGCCGCAACTTTACGAAGAAGTGGTTCATCGCCATGAAGGGTATATTGCGCATCACGGGGCTTTGGTGGTGCGGACGGGGCAGCACACGGGGCGTTCCCCTAACGATAAGTTCATCGTGCGCGATGCGACCTCGGCGGACAAGGTCTGGTGGGGCGAAGTAAACAAGAGTTTCGATCCGGAGAAGTTTCACTCGCTGTTTCACCGGCTGCAGGCTTACCTGCAGGGCAAGGATATTTTCATTCAAGACTGCCATGCGGGCGCGGACATGAAGTTCCGTGTGCCGATTCGCGTGATCACGGAAGATGCATGGACCTCGATTTTTTCGCGCAACATGTTCCGGCAAATTCACGATCCGGGCGAGCGCGAAGCGCATGTGCCGGAGTTTACGATTTTGGCGGTGCCGCGATTCCGGGCGATCCCGGAGTTTGACGGCACGCGCAGCGAAGCGTTTGTGATTCTCAATTTCGAGAAGAAGCTGGTGTTGATCGGCGGGACGGCTTATGCGGGCGAGATCAAGAAGTCGGTGTTTACCATTTTGAATTATCTGCTTCCCCATTCGGGTGTCATGCCGATGCACTGCTCGGCGAATACCGGAAGCGCCGGCGACTCGGCGTTGTTTTTCGGTTTGTCGGGTACCGGCAAGACGACCTTGTCGGCTGATCCGGAGCGGATGCTGATTGGCGACGACGAGCACGGCTGGTCGGACACCGGAGTGTTCAATTTCGAAGGCGGGTGCTATGCGAAAGTGGTCCGGTTGTCAGCGGAAAACGAGCCGGAGATTTTTGCGGCGACGCGGACATTCGGAACGATTTTGGAGAATGTCGGATTTGATATCGATACCCGCAAAGTGGATTTGGATGATGTATCGCTAACGGAGAACACGCGCGCGGCGTATCCGCTAAGTCACATAGGCAATTCGGTGCCGTCGGGAGTCGGCGGACATCCGAAGACGATTATCATGCTGACTTGCGATGCGTTTGGCGTGTTGCCGCCGGTAGCGCGGCTGACGCCGGAACAGGCGAGCTATCAGTTCATTTCCGGGTATACCGCGAAGGTAGCGGGCACGGAAATGGGAATGGGCAATGAGCCAAAGGCGACGTTCAGTACTTGCTTTGGCGCGCCGTTCATGGCGCTGCCGCCGTCGGTATATAGCAAATTATTACGCGAGAAGATTGCCAAGCACAAGGTTGCCTGCTGGCTGGTGAACACCGGCTGGAGCGGCGGCGGATTTGGCGTCGGTAAGCGAATCAGCCTTCCGCACACACGGGCGATTATTCACGCCGTGTTATCGGGCGAGCTAGACAAGGCGCCGATGGTGATGGATCCGATTTTCGGAATCAATGTTCCGCAGACTTGTCCGAATGTGCCAGCGGAGATTCTCAATCCACGCAATACCTGGAAGGACAAGGACGGATTCGACAAACAAGCGAAAGCGCTGGCGGTGATGTTCCACAAGAACTTTGCCAAATACACTGAAGGCGTTCCCGACGAGATCAAAGCGGCGGGACCGAAATACAAAGAGTAGTTGTAATCAACCGATTTGATTTGCCAAGGGCAGGGTTCTCCCCTGCCCTTTTTGCATTATTGGGAGAATTTGCGGCCAGTGTATAGTCGATAGGCGGTCTGGTAGTAGGCGACGGCATCGAAGAAGAGAGATGAGTCGGATTCCATCGGCAGTTGAGTGAATTTGCCGTCCGCGGGGTCGCGCGACCAGAGGCCGTTTTCCATCAAGATGCCGAGAACGGAAAGTTTGTCATCGCGATAAAGTGCGACATCGCGGTTATGCGACAGCAAAGCGAAGCTGCGTTCGGGCGGGACTTTAAAAAGCGAACGGCCAAAGAACTTGCTGGTGTAGCTGAAGTTCAAGGTGTCCAGCAAAGTCGGGGCGAGATCCATCTGCGAGCCGAGCAGATCAAAGCGTTGTCCGGACGGGATTAGCGCTGGGCAATAGAACAAGATGGGAATTTCATAGGAGTCCATTGGAATTTGCTGCCGGCCGTAGACACGCGCACCGTGATCGCCAAGAAAGATAAAGATCGTGCTGTCGAAGAATTCATGAGTTTTGGCTTTTCGGACGAAGTCGCCGATAGCAAAGTCAGCGTAGCGGACGGCGTGTATGCGATCCTGCTTCTTTGGGTCGAAGGGGATTTTGCCTTCGGGGTAAAGGTACGGTTTGTGATTCGAGACGGTGATGATGGTCGCAAAGAACGGTTTGCCGACGGCATGGAGCGAATCGAAAGTATGTAGCGAATTATCGAAGAGGTCGCCGTCGCAGACGCCCCAGATAGTCTTAAAGGTGACATTCTGAAAATCGGTTTGGTCGATGATACGGTCGAAATTGTTGTGTGAGGCGAATTGCTGGAAGTTGTCAAAGTATGAGAGGCCGCCATAGAGAAACACTGTCTGATAGCCATTGAACTTGAGAATCGACGGGAGGCTGAAGAGATTTTCGTTGAGCGGACGTTTGACAATCGACTGGCCGGGAATCGGCGGGAAACTCAAGAGGCTGGCTTCAACGCCGCGTACGGTGCGATTGCCGGTGGCGTAGATATGCGTGAAGAGCAGGCCCTCATTTGCGAGCGAATCGAAACAGGGTGTGCAGGCGGGCCCTTCGGGATGAAGGCTGCCGACAAAGATTGAGCCGAGGCTTTCTTCCAAAACGAGCACAATGTTGAATCTGCGTTGAACGCCTGAATCCGTGATGGTGCGCTCGATATCGAGACTATCGATAGGGTTGACGAGCGCAGCGTCAGACGTAAGGACTTCAGCGCGCAAACGGCGAGCAGCTTCGCGGTAATCGATGCGCGAGTAGTAGATGTCGTAGTCGAGCTGATTGGTTACGGCAGCATAGAAGAACGAATAGACGCCATTTGCCGAGATCTCGTTAAGGACGCGATTCTTGGAGATGCGCGACATGTTGATGTTAAGTGCCAATAGTCCGAGGGCGATGGTAACGATGTAAAGGCCGACCATGCCGAACCGCGAACGCCGGCCTTTTGGCAGCGAAAGGCCTCGGCGGATGTACGGTGCGAGGAAGTAGACGATCACCAATACGGCAACGAAAACGGCAATCAGGATTTCCAATACCGGATAGGAGTCCCAGATGTTGATAAACACTTCGTGTGGATAAAGCAAATAGTCGACGGCGACATAGTTGAAGCGCGAATTGAATTCGTCAAAGAAGAATATCTCGACGATGCCGAGATAGATCACGCCATAAGCAAAAAGGAAGAAACCACCAATGAAAACCCACTGAAGCGGCTTCCAATTGAGAAATCGGCGCGGCGAGATTGCCAGAAAGATTACGAGCGGCAAGGTGAAGCAAAGCGCTACGAGAATATCGAATGGAGTTCCGGCGAGCCAAGCGATCGGTATGAGATAGGCAACATCGCCGACCTGCGACAAATAGATTGCAGTAAGCGCGATGCGGGTGAGCATCGATAAGATCAGTACAAGTAGAAAAGAGGTCTTGAGTTCTGCCCACGAATCGGTAAACAGCCAAGACTTGAGAGAATGAACAAACTTTAGAATATTAGTACCTACACCTTGGGGTCTTGCCCAGAGTATATACGCGATGCACGGCAGGCACAAGATTCAAATGGTAAGGATTGCCGAAGAATTCTGCAAACAAGGGTCGAATACGGCGGGAACTTTCGGAAATGCCGGAGTGTTAACTACGGTAGCCTTCGGTACGAAGAGTAAATTACTCCTCAAATCGAATGAATTGGATTGTAAACGAAAATCATTGTGTGACAGGAGAAGAAATGAAGAGCATCGCAACGATCATGGCAGCAGCAGTACTGACATCAACCTCGGTATTCGCGGACACTTGGGAAATTGACAGAGTTCACTCGAGTGTCGGATTTCAGGTGAATCACATGGTGATCAGCAAAGTCAACGGCAAGTTCGACAGCTTCAACGGAACGATTAACTTCGACGGCAAGGATTTCAGCAAGGCTTCGGTCGTAGTCAACATCGACCCGAAGACGATTGATACTGACAACGAACGCCGCGACGGTCATTTGAAGAGCCCTGATTTCTTTGCAGCGGACTCGCTTCCGGAGATGAAGTTCGTATCGACCAGCATCAAACCGCTGGGTGAGAACAAATTTCAAATGGTAGGCGACTTGACGATGCGCGGCGTGACCAAGCAGGTAACACTTGACGGCGAATTCCGCGGCACGGTTGCGGCCATGGGCGGCACCAAGGCGGGATTCTCGGCAAAGGGCACGATCAACCGCCAAGACTGGGGAGTCTCGTGGAACAAGACGCTGGACGCCGGCGGGTTTGTTGTCAGCGATAATGTTGATCTGCTGATTGAAGTCGAAGCGGATCTGAAGAAGTAATTCGAAGACAAGATCGCGTTGTAAAGAGATAAGGCCGAGCGGAAGATTCCACTCGGCCTTTTGCTTTGGCGAGATGTTGCAATGGCGGCGGGTTACCAGCCTTTTGACTTGCGCAGTCCGGTGATCTGGCCAACGTGATTGTCGCCGTGACCGGCGTAGATCTTCAGAAAGTCTTCCAGGATCATTTCCCCATGCTCCGGGTGAAAGGCTGTACGGCTCCATGCTTGCTCCGGCAAGGAATCAAGCAGGTTGCACCATCTTTCGTGCAGACCACTGATGATGTTCAATGACGCCTGAATGGGATATTGGCTGGCTTCGCGGGTTCGCGCCCAGTCATCCTGCTCATACGGTTTGAGCGACGGGCGGTCCTCGGTGATGACTAGTTTCATACGCACGAAAGCGTTCATGTGCGAGTCTGCCAAATGGTGGACGACCTGGAGAACGGTCCATTTGCCGGGACCATAAGGCGTGTTGAGTTGTTCGTCGTTGAGTCCTTTCACGGCATCACGCACCATTGCCGGGAGAGCACGAATCTTATCGATCATCTGTTTGCGATCTTGCGCCGTCAGAGTCGTCTTGAGCATGGTTACTTCTTCCTCGCTTTCTTCTTGTCCGCAGCGGCGACGGCTTTGCGCATCCAATCACGCAGCAGCTCGTCACTTTCCAGCACGCGCTCGGGCACGGAGTAATATTTCATTGAATAAGAATCTTCACCAAATGGGCGGAACGGCAACATGCCTTCCTCTTCGTATTCGCGTCGATTAGCATCATTGACTTTGAAATATAGAGTGTCATCGTCTATCAAAGCGAAAAAAGTTGCATCGTGGTAGAGACCGACGCCGCCGAACATTTTTCGTGCGGTGACGACTGCGCCGGTACCCAGCCTTTCGAGTACATACTCCAAGTAACTATTGCTGACTGACATTTGTGCCTGCCCGAGTGTAAGTGCTTCATAATTTCTAACGCCGGGATGGGTGATTCGTCAAATCTGTCTCCGGGGAAAGCGCGGAATCCGGTTTGGGATAAAATGGTGATGTGAAAAATAGTGAATAATTTCTTAAGAAAAACGCTTGACAGACCGACAATATAATAGCATATTGACATGCGATTAGGTTATATGATTTCGAAAACTGGAATACATGCCCTTGCGGCACTGACGAAACTGGCTAGCCTGGACAAAGGTGAATATGCCGGTGCGGCGGATATTGCCGATGAAGTCGGTGCCCCGCGCAACTATTTGGGGAAACTACTTAAAACACTTGCAAACAATGGCTTACTCGTCTCGCAGAAAGGGTTCAACGGCGGATTCCGGCTGGCAAGACCCGCTGACGAAATCTCACTATTTGATGTGGTGGAGCAGATCGATAAGGTCAGCCGCTGGGGCAATTGTTTCATGAGTAGCGGACGTTGTTCGGAGAGTGAGCCTTGCGCAGTGCATACTCGCTGGAAGTCGATTCGGGAAAATTATCTGGGGTTCTTGCACGAAACGACAATCGAAGACTTGCTTCAGAAAAAGGTGGGCTTTTGAGGCTTTTTATTTTGACTAAAATACGATATGTGGATGTGATTTATTCTAATTACAACTGTTTGTTAGAGATCCCGCAAGGAGGGAATTATGCGAGTTACTGAAGTTCTGAAAAATGAGCACCGAGTCATCGAGGTAGTCTTGAACTGCGTGGAAAAGTTGGCGGAGCAAACCCGGAAAGAAAAGAAGCTTGACCGGGAGTCGGCCGAGCAAGTGGTCGATTTCATCCGGACGTTCGCGGACGGATGTCATCACGGAAAAGAAGAAACGCATCTATTTACCGCGCTGGAAGCGGAAGGCGCCTCGCGCGATTCCGGGCCTGTAGGGGTGATGTTGCACGAGCACGAACTGGGACGGCGATTTGTCAAGCAGATGGCGGACAATATTGACGGTGCAGCAGCTGGTGAAGAGAATGCCTTGATCGAATATATCAATGCCGCGATTGGATATGTCCAGCTGTTGCGGGCTCATATTCAGAAAGAAGACGGCATCTTGTTTCCGATGGCGGACAATTTGTTGTCCGACGAGGTCTTTGAGAAATTGAGCAAGGACTTTGAGCACGTCGAGTCGCATCACATGGGTGAAGGCACGCACGAGAGATATTTGAATCTGGCGGCTTCCCTGGCAAAGAAATTTGGCGTTCCGGCAGAGGTATTGGCTGGTCATGGATCTTGCGGATGCAGTCACAAGAAGTCGGCGAGTGGGACAAAGGAGAGTCATGCGGCGTAATTGACCGCGTGAATGGAGTGATATTATGAAGAAACTTTGGATGGCATTTACAGCGGTGGTGCTGCTCTCGTTTGCGGTGCTGGGCTGGGCTGGATTTAAGATCTACCAAGAAAAGCCGCCGATACCGGATCAAGTAGTCAGCACCGATGGCAGTGTGCTGGTTGATCGTGGCGTGATAATGGAGGGGCAGAATGTGTGGCGGGCGATGGGCGGCATGGAGATCGGTTCGATTTGGGGACACGGAAGTTATGTCGCCCCGGACTGGACGGCAGATTGGCTTCATCGCGAGGCGGTGTTCATACTTGGAGCCTGGGCAACAGCAGACTTTGGTACGAGCTATGATCAGCTCGACGTGGAAAAGCAAGGCGCGCTCAAAGCACGATTGAAACTGCTGATGCGGACCAACACCTATGACGCGAGCCGGAACACGATCAGCGTAGATCCGGTTAGAGCTGCGGCGTTTGAAGCGAATGTTGCCTACTACAGCGATCTGTTCAAGAACGGTAATAAGCAGTATGCGATTCCGGCAGGCACGGTCAGCGACCCGGCGAGACTGCGGCAAATGTCAGCGTTTTTCTTTTGGACATCGTGGGCGGCCTCGACGAATCGGCCGAACGACGTGATGTCATACACGAGCAACTGGCCGCACGAGCCGCTGGTTGATAACGTACCGACGAGCGATGCGATTATCTGGACGGGATTTTCCATCATCATGCTGCTGGCAGGAATCGGCATGATGGTTTGGTATCACGCTTCACAAAAGAAGGAGCCGGTGGCAGAGAAATTGCCGGAGCAGGATCCGCTCTTCTCGTTCAAGCCGACACCGTCGCAGCTTGCAGTAGTGAAGTACTTCTGGGTTGTGGCGGCACTGTTCTTGGTGCAGATGATCATGGGTGTGATCTCGGCGCACTATGGTGTTGAAGGGGACGGATTCTACGGCATTCCGCTCGCGAAGTGGCTGCCGTACGTTATCACGAGGACGTGGCACACACAGTTGGGGATATTCTGGATCGCCACAGCGTGGTTGGCGGCAGGATTGTATATCGGGCCCGCGGTTGCCGGCATGGAGCCGAAATTTCAGCGGCTCGGCGTCAACGTATTGTTCGGCGCATTGATCGTGGTTGTCGGCGGCTCGATGACGGGCGAGTGGTTTGGAGTAATGGGCAAGATGACCGGGGACAGCTGGTTCTACTTTGGACATCAGGGATATGAGTATGTTGATCTGGGCCGGATTTGGCAGATTGCGCTGCTGATCGGGTTGTTCTTATGGGTCTGGCTGGTGGGACGGTGCATCATTGTCGCGATGCGCAAAGGCGGCGATCAGAAACCGCTAATGACGATGTTCTTGATTGCGTCGGTGGCGATTGGTGCGTTCTACGCCGCGGGTTTGATGTGGGGCAAAGGCACGCATCTTTCGATGGCCGAATACTGGCGCTGGTGGGTGATTCATCTGTGGGTGGAAGGATTCTTCGAGGTCTTTGCGACAGTCGTGATTGCGTTCTTGTTCGCTCGACTACAGTTGATTCGACTGAAGACGGCCAACTCGTCGGTGATTTTTGCGACGACCATTTTCCTAACCGGCGGCATCATCGGTACGCTGCATCATCTCTACTTCGCGGGTACGCCGACAGTAGTGATGGCGCTCGGCGCCGTATTCAGCGCGCTGGAAGTCGTGCCATTGACGATTATCGGGTTTGAAGCGTGGGACAATATCCGGTTGGCGCGGGCAACGCCGTGGGTGATGCGCTATCGCTGGCCAATCTATTTCTTTGTCGCGGTGGCATTTTGGAATATGGTCGGGGCGGGATTGTTTGGATTCATGATCAATCCGCCGATTGCGCTCTACTATATGCAGGGATTAAACACGACGCCGGTGCACGGCCACACTGCCCTATTCGGCGTGTACGGAATGCTGGGAATCGGGCTGATGTTGTTCTGCCTGCGGGTGCTTTATGTGCGCAGCGACTGGAAGGACAATGTGATCAAGTTCGGATTCTGGACGATCAATATTGGACTGTTGGCGATGGTGCTATTGAGCCTGTTGCCGATCGGTTTCATCCAGACCTGGGCATCGGTTGAGAGCGGCTACTGGTATGCGCGGTCAGCCGAATTGCTGTATTCCCCTACCGTTGAAGTGTTTAAGTGGCTGCGAGCGCCCGGCGACACGATCTTCGCGATCGGAATATTGACGATAGTTCTCTTCATATTTGGGCTGCGAACCGGGCATTCGCTGAAGAAGGGTTCAGCGCCAAGAGAGTAGTATTTAGGACGATACCCGGCCTTGTGCCGGGCAAATGCAGAGGCAGGCGGCGGTGACCTGCCTTTTGCATTTGGGTGCCGCAATAGCCCTGGGGAGGCGATATTTGGGTAATTGCTTACGTTTTTATGGGCGTATTATTTGACAGGCGCCCGGAATTTGGGCTTGACGAATATTCAACATCGGTTATCTTGTAAAGGTAAGCGACAGTCAAACATTAAGGCCCGGACTACTGTTTTCGATGACACGGTCCAATCCTGCGATGGCAGGACGGCTCAAGTTTTTTTGAGCTGAATCGAAACTAATAATAGCGGGATGCTGTTAGACTGTAGTGAGAGGAGGATAGGCTATGACAGCGAAATTTACGGGCGCGATAGCCTTTTGGGTAATCGCAGTTGTGTTGGCCGTGACAGTAGCTGCAGTGCCGGTCAATGCGGGACAGAACGATAAGGACGATCTTTATGCCACGGCGATATCCGGCGGCAAGACGAAGCCCGTTCTAATCGATGTACAAAACCGGATTGCGCCGCCGGCGAAAGATCGACCGATTCAGAAGGCCGAGCCGACGCGACGCGAGACGGTGGCAGACACCGCAAAGGCCGTGGAAGACGCTTCGCGCTACCAGCTTTACATTGAGCCAACCTATCCGCGACAAGCGCGGTTGGTCAATAAGGAAGCGGTAGTCGAGGTGAACATCACCTTCGACAAGAAGGGCAAGATGAAAGATGCGCGGGTAGTGTCGTGCACGACTCCCGGATGGGGATTCGAGCAGGCAGTGCTGGCGGCATCGCTGGAGTCGAAGCTTTCCGGTCACGGCGAGCGGGAGATTACGGTCAAAGCCACCCTGAAGTTCAAGCTTCAAGGCAGATAAGACAGCATCGCTACAAATTAGTAGCCCGTTCTCGATAACGTTTGGGACAGCGATGTCCGCGACGATATTGAGGACGGGCTATTTTATAGTCCGAGAAATCAGACGGAGTACAAATGAAAAGGACCCCGCAGTGCGAGGTCCTTTTTGATTTACTACTGTGAGTGCAGCTTATTTACAAGCTGAACAAGGCGCCGGTCCGCCGGAGAAAATGTAGTTGATCAGAGCAACGGCATCGGAAATTGTGATAATGCTGTTGCAGTCGGCATCACCATGCTGCATTGTCTCGGGGGCGGGCCCACCAGAAAAGATATAGTTAATCAGATAGACAGCATCGGAAATTGTAACAATGAGATTGCCGTCGGCATCGCCGCATTGGATGACGTGGATTGAAAACGGCTTGTCGACATTTTGCGGCGTCTGGTCGGTGACTCTTGCGGTGAAAGCAATATCACCAGCTGCAGTCGGAGTGCCGGAGAGCAATCCGGCTGACGAGAGCGAAAGTCCGGAGCCGGAGAGATTATCGCCGAGATCGATCCAAGTCTTACTGCCGCTGCCACCTTCGCTTGTGAGCTGCTGCGAGTAGGCAGCTCCCACGAGTCCATTGGGCAGTGAGCTGGTTGTAATCACGAGCGAAACGGACTGCGGCGGGAAGATGATGAAATCTACCCACGCTTTGTCGCTGCCGCCGATTTGCGAACCATCTTTTTCATATTTCCAGAGGAAGGTATGATTGCCGGTGGCGACAGGATAGGAAGCTTGCGCCCAACCGGCGCTGCCGGACCAAGCGCCTTTCTCGACACCGTCGATATAGAAGCGGAGCCAATCCCAGCTAGCCTCGGATGAGACTTTGTAATAGAACGAGATGTTTCCGGCCGCGCCAACCTGCTGACTAACGGAAAGTGTCGAGTTTTGGCTGTTGCCGATTGAGCCGGAAGCCGCGGCGTAGGCGCCTTCATATTGACCGGTTGACACGATCGTCCATGGGGCATTCCCACCCATCGTCCAATTGTATTCCAGGAAATTGCCGGTTTCGAAATCTTCGACAGCTTGCCCAACGGTCAACGCAAAGACGGCTGAGTCGGAGTAGCCGCCATCGGCAGTGATATTGACTTTGAAGTTAATCACGTGGAGTTGCGGACAGGAATTCGAAACGGTAAAGGTGTAGTTAGCGTTGGATTGAGCGGTACCGCCGAGTTCGGGAATCATCGGATATGATGACGTGTTCTGCGTGATAGTGACATAGGCATCAGTCGTTGACAGAACACCCTGCGTGTTGAAAGCATCGCCGCCGCCGTCGTTCTTGAGGATGATTTTCATTGAGACGTTGTCGCCGGCGCTAATGGCTGCGGGAGCGGTATCATCGACGTAAGAAAGAACCGGCACTTGCGGAACCGGCTGGAGTTGGACATCAACAGTAACGGCACCGCCATTAGATGTGATGATATTGGACACAGTCTGCGGCAGGTAACCCGGCGCGGTGAAGCGCAGTGACCAATTGCCGGCAGCGATCATGCGGTAATAGTTGCCGTGGACGGGATCGCAACGCACTTCGGTGGAATCCTGATCGTGAGCAAGTACCGAGACAATTGCGCCGAGCGGCTGCGATGTTTGCGCATCGGTTACGACACCCTTGATGCCGTAGAGTACCTGTTCTAGGTAATGCAACAGCGAGAGTCGGTTGTAGGTCCAGTGCGCCGGCAGTTGTGCAGCCGGAAGCAGCTTGGTGTCGGAGATTTCAATCGTGACCTCGCGACATCCGTGCCAGTAGTTCATGAAATCCTGGCGGCCACCGTTGACTTCGTACCATGCGTAGCCGTTGGTGATGCCGTCATTGAATTCATTGAAGTAAGTCGAAGGCGCGAAAGTCTGAATGGTATCGACAAATTGATGGCCAACGAACTGCCACCAAGTGTCGTCCGGGTGCAATTGCGCTTTAGTGTCCCACGGATAGTTGAACACTTCCGTGCCACCGTGGAAATTTGCGGAGATGATAAAGTGACGGCTGTTAGCAAACGCGATGAAGGCGTTCGTCTCGACCTGATAGACTTCCCCATCCGGATGCGGACCATCTTGATAATCCGGGAAGTTGCGGTTGATATCGACGCCGAGCGAGTTGTATCTCCAAGCGCCGCTGACAGAGGCGTTTCCGCCGTGGTAAGTGCCATCAGGATTGGCAGCCGGATTGATGTAGATTTCCATGTTGTTGACCATTGTCTGGATGCGGGGGTTTCCCGCCGTATAGCCGACAAGGAGCGAATCGATAAGGCGAAGCATGAGGACGAAGCCGGTGGTCTCGTCTCCGTGCATGGATGAGGTATAGAGTACCTCGGGTTCGCTTTCGTCGGTAGCGACATTGTCGGAGATTTTGACTGCCAAGATCGAGCGTCCCTGGTTGGTAGTACCGATCGTGACCAATTGACAGAGCGTTGGATAATTGGTGACGAAGTCGTTCATCATTTGGACATAAGCTGTATATGATGGGTAGGTATCCCAAACCATGGCATCTTTGGCATTGTCGGTCATGGCGACATAGCCGACATCACCGGGATTCGGCAGGAGCTCATACTTATAGCCGAGAGTCTGGAAGTTTGCCCATTGCCGATCGTTGGCATAGGCATAGACGACATTGCCATTCATCGGGCTGCACTCATCCAACGAGATGAGACGAGTCAAAGTAGACAGCTCTTTACGGTCTTGAATTTCGAAGCGGAAATAATACTGGTGGACATCAGCGGCGAACAAGCTTGGGGCAAGCAAAAGCAAGCAAAGTGCGCTGAATTTTAACGCTTTAACCATGGAATCTCCCATCATCGATGCAAAAAGTCCTCAAGTGGCTGAAGACGTGGAAAGTGGTACTAGCTCGGTGCTTAAGATAGCTAAATTCAACGATTTAGCAAGTGGAAAACCGGATTGCGGCAGCTCGAACCGCAGGTAGTCTGTGTATTTCATTAGGAGAATATGAGTTATGGATGGTGGGCTTGCGAATTAATTCACGAGACTCTCATAAATTGGCAACATTCTGCGTCGAGTTCAGTTTATACTAAGGCGATAACCCGCCTTTGCGTATGTAAGAAAGCGATTGACGGCGGGGAAAGATTGACTAAACTGGTAGGCAATTTATGAGTGACTTTAAGACAGGTGATGTAGATCTCTCATCGCTGAAAATCGACAAGACGAAAAAGTCGGGAGCACCCGGTCGCGGCCGCAAGTGGCTGCACCTGCTGTGGTTGCTCTTGCCGGTCGTGGTGTATCTCGGGTATGAACTGGTCATCAAGCAGGTAACTCCGGCGACCAAGGTCCGGGTAGCGACTGCGCAGATGTTGACTGGAAGCGAAGCAAGCGCCGAGTTGGTAGCGACGGGATATGTCGTTGCGCAAGTCAAGGCGGCAGTAGCTTCTAAAGCTACGGGCCGGCTCGAGGTGCTCAATGTAGAAGAGGGCGACGTAGTCAAAGCAAATGACATTCTCGCGATTCTGGATAATGCAGACGTGAAAGCCGATCTCGAGCGGGCGAAGGCGAATCTTGCGATGGCAAGAGCCGACTCGACGGATGCGACGATCAAGTTGAACCGGGCCACCGAGTTGATCAAGTCGGGGGCAACCACCCAGGACATCGTCGATGAAGTACGCGCCAACTACGAGCGGGCGATTGCATCGGTGAATGTGGCGTTGGCGAGTGTTCGCTACACGGAAGTCGCGGTCGAGAACACGATAATCCGGGCGCCGTTTACAGGCACGGTTCTTTCGAAGGACGCTGATGTCGGCGAAATGGTAGCGCCGTTTTCCTCGGCGGGATCTTCGCGCGGAGCCGTAGTGACTTTGGCGGATATGAGTTCGCTCGAAGTCGAAGCTGATGTCTCGGAATCCAACATATATAAGGTACGCGTCGGAGCACCGGCAGAAATTGTGCTCGACGCATATCCGAGTATCAAATACCCGGCGATGGTCAAGAAGATCGTGCCGACGGCGGACAGATCGCGTGCGACAGTGTTGACCAAGATCGCATTTACGCAGATCGACGAGAAAGTATTGCCGGAGATGTCAGCGCGGGTGAATTTCCTACCCGACACGATTGACAGCGCGAAGGCCGCTTTGCCGGCAGTGATTGCTATTCCAAAGACGGCGGTCACGAATCGCGATGGACGGAAAGTTGTCTACAAGGTTGTCGGTCAGAATGTGATCGAAACCACGGTACAGACGGGACGCGAACTGGGTACGTTCGTGGAAATAGTTGCCGGCACGGCCATCGGCGATCAGGTTGTTCTTTCGCCTGCCAGCGGCATGAAGTCGGGCGACAAAATCGAATTAGCACAATAGCAAATACAGAGGGAAAACAATGGCAGCACCATTAGTACAAGTGCGCGGTGTCTCCAAGTCATATTATCGCGACTCGCTGGAGATTCCGGTATTGCGCAATATTAGTTTTGATATTCCCGAAGGCGAATTTCTGGCGCTGATGGGACCATCGGGTTCGGGAAAGACAACATTGCTAAATCTAATATCGGGAATCGACCAACCGAGCGGCGGCGACTTGATGGTAGCCGGAGAGAATATTGCCAAGATGAGCGAAGGTCAATTGGCAAAGTGGCGTTCGCAGCATATTGGTCTGGTGTTTCAGTTTTACAATTTGCTGCCAGTCTTGACGGCATATGAAAATGTCGAGCTTCCCCTGCTGCTGTACAAGTTATCGAAATCGGACCGTAAGAAGCGCGTGGAAACGGCGCTGACGATTGTGGGTTTGGGGGACCGGATGGATCACTATCCACGGCAACTCTCGGGCGGACAGGAGCAGCGCGTTGCGATTGCCCGCGCGATTGTGACTGATCCGACTTTGCTATTGGCCGACGAGCCGACCGGCGATTTGGATAAGACCTCGGCGGAGGAAATCATGACCTTGCTGTCGCGTCTGAACAAGGAATACAATAAGACGATTATCATGGTGACGCATGATCCAAGAGCCGCCGAAAAAGCGAACGCAATTCGAAACCTCGATAAAGGCGAATTGGCGTAGGGACGGATATGCTGACAAAACTGATAATTCGCAATTCGTTCCGGCACAAGCTAAGAACGGCCCTGACAATAGTCGGGCTGGCAGTTGCCGTGATGGCGTTCGGGTTGATTCGCACTGTCGTCGATGCTTGGTATGCGGGCGTGGAAGCCTCGGCTCCCGACCGTCTGATTACCAGGTCGTCGATTTCGATTACATTCACGCTGCCGCTGTCATACAAAGAGCAGATCGAGAAGATTGACGGCATCAAGCAGGTGACTTACGCCAATTGGTTTGGCGGCACCTATGTTGACGCGAATAATTTCTTTGCGCAGTTCGCAGTCGAGCGGGAAAACTATTTCAAGGTGTTTCCAGAGTTCATTATTACGCCGGAGGCAATGGACGCGTTCAATTCCAACATCAAAGCTGTGATTGTCGGTCAAAAGCTGGCAGATCGATTTGGTTGGAAGATCGGCGACCGGGTGACTTTGATCGGAACGATCTACCCAGGTGACTGGGATTTCGATGTTGTCGGAATTTACAAAGGCAAGGACCAGACGATCGACGAATCGACGTGGTTCATGCGCTGGGATTACATCGATGAGACAATGAAGCAACAGATGCCGGGCCGCGCCGGTGAAATCGGCTGGTATGGACTGCAACTGGCAGATCCGAACCGCGCCGCCGAGGTTTCGGCTGCGGTCGATGCGCGTTTCAAAAATTCCTCCGCGGAGACTTTGACGGAAACTGAGAAGGCGTTCCAGATGAGCTTCGTTGCAATGTCGGGTGCGATCTTGGTGCTTCTGACCGTGATGTCGTGGTTGATCATCGGAGTTATTCTGATGGTATTGATCAACACGATGGCGATGACGGCGCGCGAGCGGACATCGGAGTATGCCTTCATGAAGTCGATGGGATTTCAGGGGTATCACTTGTGGGGCATGATTTCCGGCGAAGCGATTATCATTTCCCTGTCCGGCGGAATATTGGGGCTGGGGTTGCTGGCAATGATGGTCAATGTCATGAAAGCCGGATTGAGCGCCTGGTTCCCTGTGTTTAAGATTCAGCCGCTGACATGGATACTTGTAGTGGCGCTGGCAGTTGCGATCGGGCTGGTATCTTCGGCATTTCCGGTGCTGCGCGCAATGCGCACGCGCATTGTCGACGGACTTCGGGTAGTGGATTAGAGAGGTAGAATGATGATTCCTGCAAGTTATACATTTCGGAATGTGACGAAACACAAGGTGACTTCAACGCTGACAATTTTTGGCGTTGGCCTGGTGGTATTCGTTTTCAGCGCGGTGTTGATGCTGGCCCACGGGTTGCTAGTGACGCTGGTCGCAACCGGCAGCGATGACAATGTCGTGATTATCCGCAAAGCTTCGCAGTCGGAGGTGACTTCGATTATCATGCGTGAGCAGTCGGATATTGTCTCGACGTTTTCGGAGATCAAGCTGGGCGCCGACAACAAGCCGCTGTTTACCAATGAGCTTTATGTGTTGATCAATCTGCTCAAGCGCGACGGTGATGGCAATTCAAACGTGACGGTTCGCGGCGTTACCGAGAAGTCGATGGAACTGCGGCCGGAGATTACGTTAACCGGGCGAATGTACAAGCCGGGGACGGCAGAAATTATCGCCGGCAAGTCGATCGCTAAGCGATTTAAGGGCTGTCAAATCGGCGAGCAGGTTCGATTTGGATCGCGCGAATGGACAGTGGTCGGTATTTTTGACGCAGGCGGATCGGCGTTCGATTCGGAGATATGGGGAGATGTCGACCAGATGATGGATGCTTTCCGGCGGCCGGTATATTCCTCGATGACGATGAAGCTTAATGATCCGGCGAATTTGGCGGCGGTAGTCTCCCGAATTGAAGGCGACTTGAGGCTTCAGCTTGAGGCCAAACCGGAGAAAGAGTACTATGCGGCGCAGTCGACGGCAACGACGAGCTTCATCACAATCGTCGGGGTTGCGATTTGCGTGATTTTTAGTTTCGGCGCAATTGTCGGGGCAATGATTACAATGTATGCCGCGGTTGCGAATCGAACGAAGGAAATCGGGACATTGCGATCATTGGGATTTAGCCGATTCAGCATATTGGCGACATTTTTGTTTGAAGCGTTTGTGATTTCGATCGCAGGCGGGATAATCGGATTGATTGGCGCGAGTTTTTTAAGGTTCGTTGAGGTCTCGACGGTGAATTTCAACACCTTCTCGGAGTTGGCGTTCAATTTCCGGCTTGATGTGCAAACAATGATTTCGGCAATACTTTTCGCGGTTGTGATGGGGTTCTTAGGCGGATTTCTTCCAGCCGTTCGGGCGTCACGCCTGAAGATTGTCGAGTCTTTGCGCGCGAATTAGTGTCCTTTTTTGCCGATATTAATCCTGTTGACACTGTTTTCGCAGGATGATATATTCGATTTGGATTTCACTGGGACATGGTGAAATGGTATCACAACTGACTCTGGATCAGTTTTTCGGGGTTCGAATCCCTGTGTCCCAGCCAATTTAACGCCCTTCCTTGTTTCATATCACACCAAGAGCCAATAATCTTTGATTTTGAATCGGCAAGTCCATTTGTTCACTGCAATGCCACAGTCACACTCTTGCAGGCACAATCGACAGATTCAGAGCTTTGCGTACTACAACCAATAGATGTAGTCCCTTTTTCAACCCTTCGGACGATGGTTGCGGTCGAGTTACTTTCGTAAGCTTTAGTAGTACTCAGCCACACTACAAACATTGCTGAGAGATCTTTCCTGCAAATTCAGATTCGCAGGCAAACTCGACAAGTCAGGAGAACTACATGTTTAAGACAGTTAGCGCGATGATCCTTCTCGGAGTCTTCATCCTAATGCCAGCGGCGGCGCGCAGCCAGCCTAGTGCGTATATCGGTCCGCATTTGGGTATTCAAAACTCAAGCGATGCCGAAGATGCGAATTATCTGGTCGGAGCGACCATGCGGTTGAAGCTTATGCCAGTCATCGGAATTGAGGGTGATATTGGATATCGTCAGTCCAAGTTTGGACAAGGAGCTTTGACAGTGAGACAATGGCCAGTGACGGCGACTGCGTTGCTTTACCCTCTGCCGTTCTTGTACGGCGGCATCGGCGGCGGCTGGTACAATACGACGATAGACTACGCCGACCGCTATAACGACGTCGGAATCGACGATGAGACATCGACAGAGTTCGGCTGGCATTTGGCTGCTGGTCTCGAGATACCGGCATCGCCCAGGTTCAAGCTGTTCGGCGATATTCGCTTTGTGTTTCTTGATTACAAGTTCAAGGAATTGCCGGAAGCCGTACTCGACGGCGCCGATTCGGATTTCTATTCGATAAATCTCGGTGTTCTCTTTCAACTTTAGGATGCACCTACTAATCTTCAAATAACTGCAAATTGGCCCACAAAACCGCCCGGATTCCCGTTGACAATCGTGCTCGCATGGTTGTCAGCGGCGAAATTTATTTCACCGAGGCTACGATAGCGTGATTGACAAAGAGACTTTGCGAAATGTACGAGATCTACATCTTCGTACGGAGATATGTAGGCAAATTGATTTCGAGATTTTGGATATTGAATTTGCGGCGAATAAGCTCGCGATGTTTGTGGATAGTTTGCGGAGATACGTGCAGTGACTCGGAGATTTCCTTGGAGCTTTGGCCTTTGACGATCAGCTCGCAAATCTCGGTTTCGCGCGGAGTCAATTTTGCAAAATTTTCTTTGTACGTGTTAATTCCGCGCCCAACGATCGACTCCACGGCATCTTCGAGCTTTGTCAGTTCTTTGTTATTGAGCCGGCCGTCGCCAAGGCGCAACTTCTTTACTACGGGAGTGAGAATGTGTTCGAGGCTTGAACAGACTTTCTCTTCATATTCGATTCTTTGCCGTTCAATTTGGGTCAGGATTGAACGGAGTGCGGCGTTTTTCTCTCCCAAGAGTGCGCGCTCGGCCTGCAGGCGGTCATTGGACTCCCGGAGAATATCTTTCGCCTGCACGTGCGCAGAAATGTCGCGTACGATCGCGAGCAGGAAAATTACCCCGGAAGCCTTGAACGAGTTGAGCGATACTTCAGTATCGAAGATCGATTCATCGCTGCGGCGACATTTCCAATAGAATGTTTGCGGAAATCCCGCGAGCGCTTGATCAAGCAGGCGAGTGATCTTGTCGAGCGATGTTTCGCCATCATCTTGCAGCGGCGGCGACAATTCCCAGGGTCCGCGACCGATGAGGTCGGATATATTTGCGCAGCCGAACATCGGGACGCAGTTTAGATTGCACTCAACGATCAGGTTTTCATTCAGCACAAGAATCGCGTCATTCGCGGATTCGAACAAAGTCCGGTAGCGTTCCGCGGAGTCTTTCAGTTCGATGTCCGCTCGTTTGCGTGCCAACGCATTGGCAAAAACATGAGCGACCATCTGAAGGCGTTGGAGAAGTTCCTCTGGCCACTGCCGCTCTGCACTCACGGCACTGAACGCAAGAGCACCGATTAATTCGCCACCGACAGACAGCGGAAACGTCACGTTGGACTTAGTACCCTGTGAAGTAAAGAATTCGCGGTCTTCGGTAGCATTGTCGGGGAGTTCTTCCAGCGACGAAAATACAATGTGCTCGCCTAGCAGCATTTTTGCAACGGACCAAGGGAGGACATAAACGCCTTCGCGCAGCTCGGCGATTGAGTTTTTTGAAAGTGAAAGCGACTTGGTGGGAGCCCAGGTATGCGTCAACACGCCGGAAGAACTATTCTCGGAGATCTGAAAGAGCGTGCCGCGATCGACGCCAAGGGTCGTAACAATGAACGCCATCCAGCTATTGATTTCGTTGTCGACCATGTCGGCATGTACGTTGACAAAAGCCGAACACAGCTCGGAGATCATCGTCTCAAATCGGAGTTTCTCTTCAACACTCGTATACGTAGGACTGTCCTTGAAAAAGATGATTCGAATCGAAATGCCGAAATCGACCGAAGCCGCATAGTGATAGTAAGGTCACTACATCTTCCCGTCTCTATCGAGCCATTCCAGCATTGCGCGAATACTTCCAGTGGCCATCGCAATGCTTGAATCGGCGGCGCCATAGTAAACGTGAATGGTGTCGCCATCGGGGAGAATTGTATAGCCGCAGGGGAACACAACATTGCCGACATCGCCGTGTAGTTCGTATGATTCTTCGGGGCCGAACATCCATTGGCTGCCGCGCTTTAGACAGATCTCGGGTTTTTTTAGATCAAAAAGCGCTAAGCCGAGGCGGTAAATCGCACCCGCAGCCGTGTTCCGCACGCCGTGATACATGATTAACCAACCTTGCGGCGTTTCGATCGGAGGCGGTGAAAGTCCAATCTTGTTGGCGTCCCACCAGCCGCCGCGGCGTGCTTCCATCATCATTGCGTGGCTGCCCCAGTGAGTGAGATCAGGCGAGTATGAGATCCACATGTGCGCTCGCGGTGAGCTGATCGGCCGGTGAATCAGAGCCCAGAGCCCGTTGATGCGATGCGGCAATAAAGTCGCATCTTTGTCATCGGGGGGCATGATAACTCCGCGGCGCTTGAATTCGACGAAATCCTCGGTAGTGGCAAGTGCGACGCCCGGACCCTCGCGGGTGAAGGCGGTGTAGACGATGACATAGAAATTCAATTCAGGGACAAACGTGATCCGAGGATCTTCGATACCCCAAATCTCCTCGGGATAATTGTCTGGATCGGGCATCAAGGTCGGTACCGGGTCAATTCGCCAGCCGTCGACACCATTTGTTGAGCGGGCTGCTGATAGATGTGACAGTCCGCGGCGATCTTCTACGCGGCACAGCAGCAGAGTCGTACCGTCAGCAAGCAACGTTGCACCGGGATTGAACACGCTGTTAATCGGATAGGGCCAGTTGGCTGCCGTTAGAATCGGATTGAGTTTGTGACGCTGAAGAAGTTCTGGGTGAGTATTGCTCATCGAATTCATTTCTCCGGAAGTTAGAAGGTGTTCTCGGCGAGTCGCAGTTCCAGCAGGGACTGAAGGAACGCAAGAGTTGACTCGGCGCCGAGATTTTCGTTGGGACGATCGGGATGGAGGCCGTCGCGGCAGCCACCGGTCGTTGGATCGTAAATGGAGAGATTCAGATCATTGCGGCCAAGGAACCACTCAAAGGCGCGTTGTGCTTCTTTGCGCCAACGGTCGTCTCTTGTGATTCGATAGGCTTCAATGCAAGCTGATATCATAGCCTGACCTTCGACGGGTTGTTGGTCGAAGCGGGCGCGTTCACCGCCCTGGCGATAGAAGCCATTGGAGCCGATTGGTACAAAGTGTCCGCCTTTGCTGGCGCGCTGCATGTTTGACAGCCACGCCAGAGATTCCAACCCGACCTCAACCATCGCAGCACAATGGGAAGATTGTCCGCAGATAAGTGAAGCATGCGGTAGTACGGCATTGCAATAAGTCAGACCATCTTCATACCACTGCCAATCGTCAGACCGACAATGCTGATACAAGCCGAGAATTCGTTGCGACAGGACCTCCTGAACTTGACTGGCGCGCCGATCGCCAGCGAAGCGCTTGAGGTATTCATGAATTCCAATCAGAGCAAAAGCCCACGCTCGCGGGCTCGTGGTTTCCAATATTGCGGGCAGCGCTCGCTCAAACAGCCAACCGGCCATGCTTTGCAGCGCCTTTGCATGAGACCGGCCCAATACAGTTCCGAGTGCCCATAAGGCGCGGCCGTGACTGTCATCCGAACCGTTGACTTCAAGCCAGGTGCGCTGGTACGTCATGAAATTACGAAAACGTCCTGTTTCGGCGTTGTAGGCGTACCAAACAAAGGCAAGATAACGCGACGCAAGTTCGAATGCCTCGGGGTTGACGACATCTTCCAGAAGAGCGCTCACGATCAAGGCGCGCGCGTTGTCGTCAGTCGTATATCCCTCGTGATAATTGGGGATTGTAAAAATTGCATGCTGGAGGATCCCAGTTTCATCGGTCATGTTGCGCAAGTGATCGAGTTTGAGAGTCGGAAGTTCACCGGGATGTTTATCGAGCGCTTTGACGGTAAAGCCCGGACTGCTGAAATGCCGACGTCCGGCGCGAGCACGTTCGAAAGTTTCGCGATAGCGTTTGGCGACATGCGACCAGATCATTTCACGGCCGAACATATAGGCTCGCTTGCGCATGGCATGCCGGCTTGCTTCGTCGTTGAGCAATTCGATCACCTTTTCGGCAATAGCGGGCGGGTCGCGAAACGGAACGAGTACACCGCGATCGTCAGCAAGCATTTCCTCGGCATACCAATATGGCGTCGAGATGACAGCTTTGCCAGCGCCCAAAGTGTAGGCGAGGGTACCCGATGTGATTTGTGCTTGATTCAGGTAAGGGGTGATGTAGATGTCGGCGGCGCCGATGAATTCTATCAATTCTTCCAAACTGACAAAACGGTTATAGAAAATGACGTTGCTTTCAACCCCGCGTTCGCGCGCGAGCCATTGCAGCGAAAGCCGGTATGCTTCGCCGTCAGCTTCTTTGACATGAGGATGAGTTTCGCCCAAGATCATATAGACGACGTTGGGATGTTCAGCCAGTATTGCGGGGAGAGCTTCAATAACATTCTCAATTCCCTTGCTTGAAGAGAGCAGCCCGAAACTAAGCAAGACCATTTTGCCTTCGACACCAAACAGGTCCTTGTGAAAGCTCGGGTCGACAAAAGGGACATCGGGTATGCCGTGAGGGATGAGATCAACTTTGTCCGGAGAAACATTGTAGATTTCTGACAAGAAATCCTTACCGCGCTGACTCATGACGACGATGCGATCGGAAAGACATGCTACTTCTTCGAGGACCCGTTTCTGATCCGGATTGGGGTCCTTCAGGATGGTGTGCAAAGTCGTTACAACCGGCATCCGCAGTTCGCGCAAGAGCGCGAGAATGTGGCTGCCGGCTTTGCCACCAAAGATTCCATATTCATGCTGAAGACAAACGAGATTTACGTTGTTGATATTGAGAAAGTCCGCGGCGCGGCGATACGATTCGATATCGCGTTCCATGAGTTCAAATCGGACGCGATCGGGATATTCGTAGCCGCTATTTGTGTCATTGACGGGCAGTGCGATGCAGGTTGTCCCGCCGTTTTCAGCGGCAATGGCTTCGCACAGGTCGGTAGTGAATGTTGCAATCCCGCAGCGGCGCGGAAGGTAATTTCCGACAAATGCCATGCTCTTAATTATTGGATTGGTTGAACCGTTATTCAAGCGGAGTAGTTCCTTCCCGGCAATCGCTGTCGTTACTTAGCCTCAAAATCGACGAAATCGATAACCAAGCAAAAAGGCGGCGACACTTGGTCGTCACCGCGGCCAACAACGGCGCCAAAGATGGTACAGAAGAAGGGCGATGTCCGAAATCAACCAAAGGATTGAAAAAGGGACTAATCCTCAAAAAACACTGTATAAGGCAGATCCGCTATCAGGAGCTATTCATCGGACCGTTCACAATTTGGAAAAGCGATCAATCACATAGAAATTGTTCTGCGTATCAAATTGGGCTGACGGCGGGAATTGTAGAGTCTACCATTGAGACAACTATGACCGGAAAATCAAGCGGGCTCACGGGAGTTATGTTTTCAGGGGAACGATAAAATGGGACTTAATGCGCCAATTTTGGTCTTGAGGTCAATTTTTGAATTTCTTATGTTTAACCGGTCATCAAGTAATCAACTCACAGCGGGAGTAAGTCAAGCGTGCCGAAGATCCGAGTGCTCTTAATAGAAGACAATCGCCTACTTCGCGAAGGAATAACCAAGATGCTCAATGCCGAGGCGGACATGAAAGTGATTTCGTCCTCCGGCAACGGGGATACGCTTGAGAAAGCACTGACATTGGTCCCCGATGTTGTGCTGCTGGATTTGGGACTCAAGAACCAAAACAGTCTGACAATCGTCGGTTCAATTAAGAAGCAATTTCCCAAGACTCATGTAGTCGTAATGGATCTGATTCCGGCGCACGCAGAAGTTGCGGAGTTTATTAGAGCCGGTGTAGCGGGTTTCATTCTCAAGGATGCAACGCTTCATGATTTTCTGCACACAATTAGATCAGTAGCCCAGGGTACTAAGGTCCTTCCACCGTCGATGACCGGTTCGCTGTTCTCGCAGATTGTGGAGCATGCGCTACAGGGCGGAAAGATGGGGAAACTGATTTCTGCCGTGAGAATGACGAGCCGCGAGCAGGATGTAATTACCCATATTGCCGCCGGCAAGAGTAATAAAGAGATATCGAGCGAACTCAATATCGCAGTCCACACCGTTAAAAGCCACGTGCATAATATTTTAGAGAAGCTTGCACTGCACACCCGCCTGGAACTGGCGACGTTTGCCCATACACAAGACAGGCAGAGCAAGTCCGCGCCACAGATTTCCGACGACGGCGATTAGGCCAACTTTCCGACGATCTAGATCTTGTTTCAATCCTTAGAGCGATTGATTCCTCGCGAGGAATGTCGTATGCCTTACAAGGAAACGATAGAGCCTTGGTCTTTTCATGCGTTAATCATCAGCCGTGAAGAGCGAGTCTGACCCATGATGACGGAATTGTGTCGTTATGCCAAAAATAAAGGTGTTGCTGCTCGAAGACAACCGCCTACTGCGCGAGGGGACGGCTGCAATGCTTAATGAGCAGGAAGATATTACTGTAGTCGCGTCCGCGGGAAACAGCGGCGCTCTTGCGAAAGCTAAGAAGCTTGTTCCCAATGTGGTCCTGTTAGATTTAGGATTGAAGAGCTACAACTCCCTGAAAGTCCTGGAAAAGATCAAGAAGATGTATCCACAGACGGAAGTAATCGTAATGGACCTGCTTCCAGCACATTCCGAGTTAGTCGAGTATATAAAGGCGGGCATCTCCGGCTACATTCCCAAGAATGCGACCGTTGACCAATTCCTGCACACTATTCGGTCGGTCGTCAAGGGTGTAAAGATCCTGCCAGCAACAATAACTGCTTCGCTGTTTTCGCAGATTGTTGAAAATGCCATTCAAGGAGGTGAAGTCGAGCGCGTGATCTCGGCAGTGAAATTCACCAAGCGCGAACAAGAGGTGATATTCTTACTGGCGCAGGGAAAGAGCTTCAGCCAGATTTCCGCCAGGCTCAAGGTCGCAGTCTTTACAGTCAAGAGCCATAATCGCAATATACTCGATAAGCTGGCGCTTCACACACGGTTGGAACTAGCCGACGTCGCAAAGAAAACTCCGCGAAAAAGAACATCCGCCAAACGATCATAGATTACCCTATTCAAAGCTCGCTCTGAAGGATTAAGCCTCTTTTCAATCCTCCGACCGATTGACCCCGACGCATAAAGTACCGTTCTTAATTACAAGAAGAGAAGTCTCCACTGGAGGTTCAATTGACCTCCGGCGGAGACGCTCCGAACCAAGCACTTCACAGGCTCATCTGGATATTCAAAAACAGTCTGAATCCACTTGCTACCTGAATCAATAGATACCGGCAATGGGTGCCGGTTTGAAAGCGAGAGACTAAGGATGAAGAGCGAAAACACTAAGATGGAAGACTTCAAGGAAAAAGTCCTACAGGACATAGAAGCCCTCCTGCAATTCTCCTTGTGGCTAACCAAGAATGGACGTGACGCCTCCCGGCTAATGCGCGAGGCAATGCGCGAAGCATATGAGACGTGGGATCAGTTGTCGCCGGATGAGAGTTCAAAATTGTGGCTTCATAAGATATTGACCAGACGATATTTCAACGGCTTCCAGAAGAGCCGCGGCATCAGAATACCGGCCGGCAATAACGACACTGATAATATTGACAACAGCTTAACCGAGAACAACCGCCTCATTCCCGAATCGGCTCTCACGCTGCGGCAACCATCCTTTCTCACAGGCAATTCCAATGAGGATCTCGATTATTTCAAGGCGATTGCCAGTCTCCCGCCGTCATTTCGGACCGCGATGATACTGTCATGTCTCGAAGGTTTTTCCAGCAGAGAGATTGCCAATCTGGCTCAAGTCGAGCCACAGAAAGTTGAATCACTTCTGAATAGAGGGCGGGTGTTTTTGAAAGAAGAACTGTTCACGCACTTGATAGGCGGCGAGAACTTCGATGCAGTTGAAGGCAGACAGGCGGCAACTGGATGAGATCAAACAAAGCAAATACTGCCGATTTCAAGGATCTGGCACTATCGCAGCTTGAGAATCTTTACCGAACCGCTTCGTACGTGGTACAGACTGATTCGGAGGCACAGGACCTGGTTCAGGATTCACTACTCACAGCTTATCGTTCGTGGCCGGAGTATCACTCAAGCCTTAATCCTCGTGTTTGGCTGTTCAAGATCCTGGCGAGCTCTTATGTAAGCAAATACCGGCCGTTTCCAGATCTAACTGCCGCCATCAACAGCGCTGACAATCTGAAAGCGGATGCAGTTTCGGCGCAGGCTCCGAGTTCAGACACATTCAAAAACGGCGACCATTATTCTGTAGCTAACCGCATAGCCGACGCGATCTGCAGGAGCCTTCCAGTATTCCCGATGCCTGCGAGTCAGTCATCGCTTTTACTCACAGGAAATGGTTCCAAGCAGGCGCCAGTCTCCAGACTCAATGATGCCATCAACAGCGCCTTCGAATTTGATGGGACTTGGTCGCAGGCGGGTCAACAATCAGGCGACGGCGCGAAGCAGGAGTTCGTGTACAGCACGAGTAGTGGATCGAATTACGAGATTGAGACGAATGGTAACTCGAACAGCACTGTGTCGACCTGCTCTCTGGAGAGATGTAATTTCAAAGATATTTCTGGAGAAGTCATCAAGAAGGCAATTCATGCCTTACCTGACGAATTGAGACTAATTGTCGTCCTGTCGCTGCTGGAGGACTTTACACATAGCGAAATCGCTGACATTGTTGGCGTACACCTGGAGACTGTCAAATTCAGGTTGCCACGGGGGCGCAGACTCATTCGAGAGGATATTGAATCAAGTTGGATGTCGAGCAAGCTGCACGACGACAACAGACAGAGTCAGGAGTAAGCGAACGGGTTCGTGATAGTCGCCTGTACAAGAGAGTCAATTCGAAATGCAAACGCACAAGGAGAAAACATGTTTAAGCTAATCAGTCTATTAACCGCACTATCGTTGTCACTGTTGATCGTGTCATGCGGCACCGGCAGCGCCGACGAGCAAAAGTCCGGTCAGACACCACCGGCCGAAAAGCCAGTCGTGAAGACCACTTACGTCAATATGCCGAGCAATACGCCGATCGCGGTGACGCTGACGGATTCTATCGACACCGATGTTCATGTAACCGGCTCGGGATTCACCGCCAGACTTTCCAAGGCAATTATTGTCGACGGTCACACGCTGTTCGCCGACGGCGCGGCCGCGCGCGGAACGCTCAACAAAGTGGTGGAATCGGGACGTCTGAAAACACCGGCCGAGTTGAATTTTAGCCTCACTTCGATTCAGGACAAGGGCGGCCGTTGGATCGATGTTAACACAAATACGATTCTTGAGAAGAAGGATTCACACACAAAGAACGAGGTCGGTTTGATCGGCGGCGGAGCGATCGTCGGCGGAATCATCGGCAAGATAATTGATAGAAAAGGCTCGACCGAAATTGGTGCGGCCGCGGGTGCCGCAGCCGGCGCCGGTGTGGCAGCTGCTACAGGTAAGAAAGACATCTTTCACGGTGTCGGAACCGAAGTCACGTTCTATTCAAGTCAATCACAGCAGATCGCGCTACGCTAAGAGCGAAGCTCTGCGTGTTCGAGACTGCACAGGCAGTCGATCAATACCAAACATAAAGGAAAACAACGAATGAAGAAATTATTAATCACCTCCCTGATACTCGCTGTGATGCTAAGCATCACAGCAATTGCGGGCACCCGCCCGGCCGGTTTCAGGGGAATAGGCCCGAGACTTGGGATGACTTTGAATCCAGATCAATTCCATTTCGGCGGCCACATCGACTTTGGCGATCTCGCAGACAATCTGATGATGATGCCAAACATCGAAATCGGCGTCGGCGACAATCTCACGGTGATCGCCCCGTCCTTTGAACTTGACTATCGCTTCCGCGAGGACTGGGGCGCTTGGACGCCATATCTCGGCGGCGGCATTGGTCCGGTTTTCTATTCCGCTAAGCACGGCGGCAGCGCTTCCGAGCTTGGTGTCTATCTTCAATTTGGCATCGGCAGAGGATCAGCCGGCGCACAGTCCGGGCATTTCTTTATCGAAGGCAAGCTCGGCATAGCCGATGCCCCCGACTTCAAGGCGACGGTCGGTTGGACGTTTGGAAAATAATCGACGCCAACCGCGTCGCGATATATAGGAATTGTCAACCAGACAAACAGAACATTGTCAGGAGTAATCAAGTGAAAATGAAAGCATTTTATATCACGGCCGCAGTCATAGCGGCAGCAGTGTTAGTCTTAGCCGTCGTTCCGGCGCGCGCATCGAAGACTGACACGCGCATCGAGTCCACCGCCAAATCGTCATATGTCTTCAAAACCTTCCTCAAAGATGATGCCATCAAGGTGAAGGTCAAGGATGGCATTGCGACTCTCACCGGAACGGTTGCGGAGAGTTCACACAAGTCAATGGCAGAAGAGACGGTAGCCGGTCTTCCCGGCGTTACCGGTGTCACCAATCAGATAACTGTAAAGGGGCAGCCTGCATCTGCCTCATCAGATGCCTGGGTCGGCGAAAAAGTTCGGACGACGCTGTTGTTTCGTCGCAGCGTGAGTTACGTCAACACAAAGGTCTCAGTCGAGAACGGTAAAGTGACGCTTCGAGGTGAGGCTGACAGCGAAGCTCAAAAGCAGCTTACTGCCGAATACGCAAAGGACGTTTCCGGAGTCACCGAGGTTGACAACCAGATGACTGTGGCGAAGACACCTGCGAAACCGTCGCGGACGACGGGTGAGAAGATTGACGATGCTTCGATCACGACGCAAGTCAGACTGACGCTCCTGTTCCACCACGGCACCGATGTTTTTGATACCAAGGTGTCCACGCACAAGGGAGTTGTCACGCTGTCCGGAACCGCAAAGAATCAGGCGGAGATTGATCTGGCGACCAAGCGTGTCGTTGACATCAATGGCGTCGAAAGCGTTAACAATTTGACGACCATCGAGGCTGCACAGTCCTCGACTAACTAGAAATTTGGATCGCTGCCGGTCGCCGCAGGGACGCATCGGCTGGCGGCGAATCCGAATTTTACGAGAAGGAGCAATTGAATGCTACGAACAATTGGAATAGGACTGATTGCGGTATGGTTGCTTGGCGTAATCTTCGGAGTAACGCTAAGCGGATTCATCCACGTGCTCTTGGTGGTTGCCGTAGCCGCGCTAATCCTAAATGGTGTTTCGGGCCTGCGGCCGTACGACTACTAATTCGTAACTGTGCCGTGTTCACTAACGACTGGCAACAGCTAAGTACGGCGCAGGGTGCTGTAATTTGAAAGTAAATAATCTACACAAGAAACGGAGAAACTTATGTTGTGGACAGTAGCAGTAGTGCTTTTGATCCTCTGGGCATTGGGCCTGGTAGCGGGTTATACTATGAACGGTTTCATTCACGTGCTGATCGTAGTCGCGATTGTGGCAGTGCTGGTGAGACTCATTACCGGCCGAAGAGTACTCTAACTCGCGCCCGAAGGGAGATTTGGGATCATGAAGACCGTATCAATAGTCGGCATAATTTTGATTGTGCTAGGTGCGATTGGACTCATCTATGGTGGTATTACTTACACTTCCAGTAAGGATGTGGTCGATCTGGGGGCAGTGCATCTCGAAGTCGACCAACAGAAACACATTCCGTTTTCGCCGATCTTGGGCGGTGTCGCTCTGGGGCTCGGTGTCATACTGGTAATTGTAGGGCGACGGCGCTGATTGAGCGCAAAGTCGCGTACTCCTTGCGAAAGATAACAACGGCAGCCGACGTAATACTTGGTTGCCGAATTCCCAGATGCATGACTAACCTACTGTTTTAAAATCACCTACCACTGCCGGCTCGTTTTGGGCTAAAGGGGCGGGTAATTCAGCGTCGCGCAAAGTCAGCATCATTTCGATTCAATCGTCCCTTAGAGATATCTTCTTATCATCGTCTATCTTCAGTACAGTCACAAGAATGCGCAATGTGTTGCGCTTTGAACTTGCAGTTGCACAGCATTTACTGACCAGAATTTCATTGAACCACTTCGACATGTGCGATTGACAGAATTCGGCACAGTGTTTGCGGTATGAGATCGAGAAAGGTCCAACAACTTCGGACCGTCAACAAACGAGGTGAACAATGAAATTCTCGCGTCTCGCCCTGTTGGTGGCATTTGTCCTGGTTGCGAAAGTTGCTTTTGCTGAAGGCGATTGCCGCTATGTGCTTTTTCAAGAAACCATTGACAGCTCAAAAACCGTCCGAACCCTGACAGAATTTGATCACGAAACCAATGTCCTGTTCTCGGATCAGCATAACGGGCTTGCACAATTTGGCCAACCATTTGATTCGATTGGCTACACTCACTCCATCGTTGGGCTCGCCCGACCGATTTCACAGGTCTATTGGATCATGCTTAGACTCAAGCTGCGAAACCACCGCTGCGACGACATCATTGTTATAATGGATTCGATTCGCGTGGACGGCTGGCTGGACGAGTTCATCTTGATCGGACCGCGGGATCGAAGGTTTGACAAGCTTACTAGTAGACTTCTGGAAGACGGCACATTCAATCTCGACATTAAGGAGCGGACTGGCGACTCGTTGACGATTTGCGAGTCGAAGCTCTCAATTCTCTGCCAGGTCGATACTCCGCTCGATGCAGAAGACGAATTCGCCCAATCGCCATTGCCTTCTGAATGTACTTTGTACCCGAACTTTCCCAATCCCTTCAATCCGAACACGACGATAGCGATTGGGTTGCCGAAATCGACTTTCGTTCAGCTCGATATTTTCAACTCGGTTGGTCAACATATCAAAACGTTGGTGTCGTCAATGCGTCCTGCCGGAATCTACTCTGAAGATTGGAATGGATGCGATGATCGCGGCAACCGCGTCGGTAGCGGCATCTACTTCTATCGATTGAAAGTCGAAGGCACTGTAGAAACCAAGAAGATGGTTCTGATGAAGTAGCTGGAGACAGAGCCGAAGCTAGTCGACAGAACGAAGACGATAGCCGACGCCGGGCTCGGTTGCGATAAGGTCCTCCGGCAATGAGTTGGAGCTTAGTTTCTTTCGCAGTTGCCCGAAGTAGACACGCAAATATTGGCGTTGCTCAACGGACGAAGGTCCCCAGATTTCACGCAGAATTTGCGTATGAGTCACGACCCTACCGGCGTGGCGAGCGAGCAGGCGCAGGAGGTTATACTCTGTCGCGGTAAGATGAACTTCCTTGCCATCGACGAAAACCAGACGCGCAGCAAAATCGATCTTCAGGGGGCCGGAAACAAATACAGCTGTTTCTTCCCCGGGGTGCGCATGGCGAAGCGCAACACGGACGCGCGCCAGCAATTCGGCGGCGCTAAACGGTTTGGTCAGGTAATCATCGGCGCCGGCATCGAGAACCCGAACTTTATCAGCATCACTATCCCTCACAGTAAGAACGATAATCGGAACTGAAGACCACTCGCGCACGCGCGAAAGGAATTGATCGCCTTCCATGTCAGGGAGGCCGAGGTCGAGAATGATTAGTTCCGGGCGAAACGATACAGCTTCGCGAAGGCCGTCGTTTGCAGTGGCGGCTTCACCGACTTGATATCCCTCGGACTCGAGGCAGACGCACAGCAGCTTACGAATTGCGGGTTCGTCATCGATGACGAGTATCTTGATGGAGGCACTCATTATTGCACTTCCCTGCTTAAGGCGGTCGGGTGTTCGGTTATCGGCAGCTCGATTGTGAACTCGGCGCCACCGCCATTACGATTGGCGGCACGGATTTGTCCCTTGTGCAATTCGACGATATTTTTGGACAAAGACAATCCCAATCCTATGCCGCCGGCAGGGCTTTGCGGCAATCGGCGAAATTTTTCGAAAATGTTTTCCAACTCCGTTGCCGGGATCCCGGGACCACGGTCGGCGATTGTGATAGACAGCTGGTCGCTTGTCGCTGCGACTAAGATGTCAATTCCGGTGCCTGCCGGCGAGTAAATTGCGGCATTGCGGATAAGATTGGATAGCGCGTGAAGAAGGAGGCCATAGTCGCCGCGAAGCAATATTGGTTGTTGGCCGGCGGAGACATTGACCTGTCGATCGCGCAACAAACTTTGGCTCTGCCTGACTGTCTCTCCGATCAGGTCTTCAACATCGAACCACTCGAGATTTAGATGCAAAGAGCCGGACTGAAGCCGGGACATGTCGAGTAGATTTTCGATCACATGATTGAGGCGATCGGCGGAGGCGACTATTTCACCGGCAAGAGACTCGCGATTGTCGGCATTCGACTGAAGCTTGGGATCGCGCAGAGCGGCAGCGAAGCCGATGATTGCTGTCAACGGAGTTCTCAATTCGTGAGAAATCGAATTGAGAAGTGTCTGGTGCAGCTTCTCCGATTCTTCCAAAAGCGCGAGTTCGCGGTTTTGAACTTGGAGCAATTCTCGCTGTAATGCAACCGCGGTCTGATGGCAGAGAGCTATGAGCAGGTCGCTTTGCTCGTGCGATAGCTTCGTAGATTCGATCGGACGAAACAGGAAGACACCAAGCGTCTGGTCGGAGACCTGCAGAGGCAAGCAAAGTGATCTGACCTGCGACAGTGTCTCGGTGGACCACCCAGCAGCCTTCTTATTCTCGAATACCCAGGCAGCGACTGCCCAGTCGTTGGTGTCCATTTCGATAGCTTTGTCACGGTCAACGCGGCCAAGGTTGCGATGTTTGGAATCAGGGACCAACAAACAGGAGCGGGCCTGGAAGAGACGCTGGGTGCGGCGATCGACTTCGCGGGCGAGATTCTCGATCCCTTCGAGTTCAACGAGAGCGCGGACGAAGTCGAAAAGCACCTGGGTGCGTAACTCGCGCTGGCGGAGCAGTTTTTCCTGTTTGATGCTGCGCGTGGTCAGGAGCCCGGCAATTGAAGCCGCCACAAAGTAAGCCGCAAACATCATGAAGTCTTCCGGCGCCGAAATCGTGAAAGTAAAACGCGGCGGCATGAAGAAGAAGTTCCAGGCAAATGCACTTAGTCCCGCCGCAACGAGCATGGCAGAGAAAGAACTTCGAAATGCCAGGAGCAGGATCGCCAGCAAGAACACGAATCCGACAGCGCGATAGCCGAGCAGCGGTTCAAGCAACCAACTCAAGATTGATGCACAAGCGACAGTTGCGAGTGCGGTCAGGATGGGTGCGGTGTCGATACGCGGCGTGTTGAACGACGGTTTGCGAAGCGCGTCGCTGACTTCAATGTGTGGGCGGATAACGTGCACATCGATATCGAGCTTGAGGCGCACTAATCGATCAAGGATTGTACCGCCGCGAAAGATGTCGCGCCAGAAGCGGCGGTCGGGCCGCCCAACGATGATTTGCGTTATGTCGCGCTCACGAGCAATTCGCGCCACGGCGGCTACGACGTCGTGATCAGCCGTGGTCACAACCTCCGCACCGAGTTCTTGCGCCAGTCGCAAGTTCTTGCGGAGTTGTTCGGCGTCGACCGCGGTGAGTGCGGCGCCAGTATCGACGTTGAGGACGATCCAGGGCGCGCGCATCGCGGCGGCATGGCGTTTGGTAGCACGGATGAGATCTTCGGAAAAAGGACTGTGACTGACAGCGACGAGCAATCTTTCGACGGTGTTCCAACGTCCAGAGATGAGGAGATTCTGTCGCAAATCCTGCAGTTGGTTTTCGACTCGCTCGGCAGTCGCACGTAGGAGGAGTTCGCGCAAGGCGGTAAGAGATTCTTCCTTGAAGAAGTTTTCAGCGGCAGCGAGTTTGCGGTCTCCGAGGTAAACTTTGCCTTCGCGCAGGCGTTTGAGCAGCTGATCAGGCGAGATATCAATCAGTGATATTTCGTCGGCGCGCTGCAAGAGTGAATCGGGCACGGTTTCGCGGACGGTAACGCCGGTGATGCGCCGAACGACATCATTGAGACTGTCGAGGTGCTGAATGTTCAGGGTGGAAAAAACGTTGATTCCGTGGTCAAGCAACTCGAGGACATCTTGATAGCGTTTGGGGTGCCTTGAGCCGGGCGCATTCGTATGGGCAAGCTCGTCCACCAGTACCAAGGCCGGTCTGCGGGCGATTACGGCATCGAGATCGAATTCGCTTAACTGCGTTCCCTTGTAGTCAATAGATTTTCGCGGAACGACGGCAAGTCCTTCGAGCAAGGCTTGCGTGTCAGTACGGCCATGGGTCTCAACGACACCAACAACTACGTCGACACCGGCAGCGCGCAGTTCTTGTGCTGCGGTGAGCATCGCATACGTTTTGCCGACACCGGCGGACATACCGAAGAACAACCGCAGCTTGCCGACATGCCTCTTGGCTTCGTCACTCTTGAGCGCCTGCAGGAGCCGCTCGGGATCAGGCCGATCGTCGTTCGTCATTTTGATTGAATGGAAAATAAGGAATCTACAGAAATATTCAACTTCAATACGTTGATTCTCGGCTTGCCGATAAATCCGGCGCTATATGGTTCGATCGAGTTCTTGACCAATTGCTGCAAATGCGCGAATTGGTCGGGGCTCAAGTCGCGTGCCCGGGCAACGCGGTCGATCTGGTATTCAGCTGATTCGGGCGAAATGTGCGGATCGAGACCGCTCCCGGAAGCAAGGACCATTTCGTCGGGAGGTTTAACCCCGGGTTGCAGGCTATCCAGCACGGCCCGGCGGGCGGTGATTTGATCTAGCAGCGCCTGACTGGTCGGAGCCAAGTTTGTACCGCTGGAAGGCAACGGGTTGTAGTCGACAGCGGATGGGCGCGGCCAAAAGTACTGGGGAGCGGTAAATTTCTGTGCAATCAGATCTGATCCAATCAGTTTTCCGTCATGATAGACAAGGCTACCGTTCGCCTCACGGGGAAAAAGCAATTGCGATGCGCCGAACATCGCAAGCGGGTAGATGATCCCGGTGAGCAAGGTCATGGCGAGGATCATTCTAAAGGCGGCTATGAGTGATTTCATTTTGATCAATACTCCGTTCAAATTAAGCAACAATACCAATACTGGTAATGAGAATGTCGATAAGCTTGATACCGACGAATGGCGCGATCAGTCCGCCGACGCCATAGATAAGCAAGTTTCGGCGCAAGATCGCACCGGCTCCCAGGGGGCGGTACTTGATGCCGCGCAGTGCCAACGGGATCAGAGCGATGATGATGAGTGCGTTGAATATGACGGCGCTAAGAATGGCACTTTGCGGCGATACCAAGCGCATGACATTCAGGCTCGCAAGTGGACCGATTGATCCGGTTGTTGCATAGAGCGCACCAAACATCGCTGGGACAATCGCGAAGTATTTGGCGACATCGTTGGCGATGCTAAATGTGGTGAGCGCACCGCGCGTCATGAGAAGCTGCTTACCGGTTTCGACGACTTCGATCAACTTGGTCGGATTGCTGTCGAGGTCGACCATGTTGCCGGCTTCACGGGCGGCTTGCGTACCGGTGTTCATCGCAACGCCCACATCCGCTTGTGCCAGCGCCGGAGCATCGTTGGTGCCGTCGCCGGTCATGGCGACCAAATGGCCGCCAGCTTGCTCATCACGAATGCGCTTGAGTTTTGCCTCGGGATTTGCCTGCGCCATGAAATCGTCGACTCCGGCTTCCGCAGCGATTGAAGCTGCTGTCAGCGGATTGTCGCCGGTGACCATGATGGTGCGGATACCCATTGAGCGTAGTTGGGCAAATCGTTCTTTGATTCCGCCCTTGACGACATCCTTCAAGTGCACGACACCGAGAACGAATTTTTCTTCGGAAACGACAAGCGGTGTACCGCCTGATTTGGAAACGCGTTCGATGATCGGGTCGATATCGAGCGGCCACTTCCCGCCTTCGCTTTCAATATGCTTGCGGATGGCATCACCGGCGCCTTTTCGCAGCGTGCGTGTCGTTTGGTCGCCGTCGAAGACATCGACGCCACTCATGCGTGTGTGGGCGCTAAACGGGACGAATTTTGCCTGGTGGGGCGGCAGATTCTCGGCGCGCATGCCGAACTTATCTTTTGCCAAAACGACGATGGAGCGGCCCTCGGGAGTTTCATCGCTCAACGACGCGAGTTGGGCGGCTTCTGCCAGTGTTTGCGTCGGCACTCCCGGCACTGGGACGAACTCTGTCGCCATGCGGTTGCCGAAAGTAATTGTGCCGGTCTTGTCGAGCATGAGGACATCCACGTCGCCAGCAGCCTCGACAGCACGACCGCTGGTGGCGATCACGTTCTTTCGAATCATGCGATCCATACCGCTAATTCCGATGGCGCTTAAGAGCCCGCCGATTGTGGTCGGAATCAGGCACACGAGTAATGAAACGAGAATTGGCAGAGTCACGACGGCGGACAAATCCTGCTGGGCCACGTCGCCGCTGTAGTCGGCGAACAGTTTCAATGTTGCAACTGCGAGCAGGAAGATGATCGTGAGACCGGACAGAACCAAGCTTAGCGCAATCTCATTGGGAGTTTTTTGGCGCTTGGCTCCTTCCACGAGGTTGATCATGCGATCGAGGAAGGAGTGTCCTTGCTCGGCGGTGATTGTAACAATGATGCGGTCGCTGATCACGCGCGTTCCGCCGGTGACTGCGCTGCGGTCGCCGCCAGATTCGCGAATGACCGGTGCGGACTCACCGGTGATCGCCGATTCATCGACAGAGGCGATGCCTTCGATTACTTCGCCGTCGCCGGGGATAATGTCGTTGGCTTCGCAGATGACCTTGTCGCCGGTGCGTAAGTCAGCGGCATTGACGCGCAGTTCGTCGCCCTTGGGAAGCAGCTTGCGGGCGATTGTCGCCGTGCGCATGCGTTTGAGGCTTTCGGCCTGCGCCTTGCCGCGACCTTCGGCGATTGCTTCGGCAAAGTTGGCGAACAAGACTGTAAAGAAGAGCCAAAGGCAGATCTGCAAATCGAAACCGGAAAAGCGACCCTGCAACGTGCCGGCAATGAACGCAATTGCGGTGAGGAAGGTTCCGATCAACACCACGAACATTACCGGGTTCTTGATTTGCGTCTTGGGATTCAACTTACGGAATGAATCGGCAAGGGCGCGCATCAATAGCCGCTTGTCTTTGAGTAGAGAAGATTGTGTTGTCATTTTATGATATCCAACTCGCTGTCTTTTCAGGTATTAGAATGTTTGTCCGCCCAGCATGAGCATGTGCTCGACGATTGGACCGAGTGTCAATGCGGGGACAAATGTCAATGCGCCGACGATCAGAATGGTTGCCAACAGTATTATTCCAAACGTGAGGCTCTCGGTGGAGAAGCTGCCGAGGGACGCCGGAGCGGATTTCTTGCGCACCAGATTGCCGGCAATGATGAGAACCGGGATGATTACACCAAAGCGCGCGATTAGCATGCAAAGACCGAGCGCGACATTGTAAAACGGTGTGCTTGCGTTGAGACCGGCAAAGGCGCTGCCGTTGTTGCCAGAGGCGGAGGAAAACGCGTAAAGAATTTCCGTTAGACCGTGGGGACCGTGATTGGCAAGACTGCTCAATCCTGCAGGAATTGAACAGGCAATCGCGCTACCAAGCAATATCAGGGCGCACGGGAGAATGATGGCGACGCTGGTCCACCGCATTTCAAATGCTTCAATTTTCTTACCAAAGTACTCCGGCGTTCGACCGACCATGAGTCCCGCGAGAAACACGGCGAGAATCACGAACAGGATCATGCCGTACATGCCGGCGCCGACGCCGCCGAAGATGATTTCGCCGAGCATGATGTTGAACATGGCGAGACCGCCGGTGATTGGCGACATGCTGGAGTGCATGGAGTTGACGGAACCATTGGATGCGACGGTGGTAAAGTTCGACCAGATAATGCTGTTGACGATTCCGAAGCGGGTTTCTTTGCCTTCGAGATGAGCCACACCCAACGATTGATTTGGTGCAAATTCGCTGTAGACAGAGATGCCGATCACAACAAGAAGAGTCAGCATCATTACCGTGTAAAGGACCCACGCATGTTTTCGCGAGCCGACCATCAACCCAAAAGTGTAAACGAGAGCTGTCGGAAGAAGCAGAATTGCGAGGACTTCGAACCAGTTCGAGATAGGAGTCGGGTTTTCAAACGGGTGCGCGCTATTCGTATTGAAGAAGCCGCCGCCGTTGGTGCCAATCTGTTTGATGGCAATCTGCGAAGCGGCCGGTCCCATGGGAAGAACCTGTTCGGCACCTTCGATGGTGGTCGCAGGCTGGTAACCATCGAGATTTTGCACAACGCCTTGACTGACGAGAACCAGCGTAAGCACAACCGCCATTGGCAGTAAGATATGTGTCGTCGAGCGGGTGAGATCGGCCCAGAAATTACCAAGCGTCAGGGACGATTTGCGCGAAATGCCCCGCGCGAGTGCAGCCATGACCGCAATGCCGGTCGCGGCGCTGACAAAATTCTGTACTGTCAGACCAACCATCTGAACCAGATAGCTCAAGGTTGTCTCGCCAGCGTACGACTGCCAATTGGTATTGGTCATGAAGCTAATCGCGGTATTGAAAGATGAATGCCACGACGGCGCTGACAGACCCTGCGGATTGAGCGGCAAGTAGTATTGAAGCATCTGCAGGAAGAACACCACGACGAAGCCCGCAAGATTGAACAGTAGCAACGTACCGGTATAATGTTTCCAGCCCATTTCGGTTTCGGCGTCGACGCCGGATAGTTTGTAGATTAGACGCTCAACCGGCCGGAATATCCGTGATACCCGGGAGCCGTCACCGCTCAATGCTTGGTGGCAATAGCGACCAATCAATGGAGTCAGAATAATGAGTGCGCCAATTAAGACAGCAATTTGCAGAAGGTCATTTCCGGACATACGCTATAGCTCCTCTGCCTTAAAGAGGCAGTACACGAGGTAGACTAACAGCAAAAGCGCTACGATTCCACCCAACCAAAATTCCATATCAGCCTTTCCTTGCGGCAATACTCAACACACCCGCGAGCAGTCGCGGGCTCATCAACAAAATACAGCGCTAATAACGGCAGTCGGGTCGATAGGTGTAGTAAAGAGGCTGTTAGTTAAAATAAAGAAATCGTAAACGGGACACGCGGAACAAGAGGATGCGATTGATCGCTGTTACGGGCGAATCCCGTCTGCAATGAGAATATTGTTAGGCGTTGCGGAGGACTTCGGCGCCAATGTTGTCGAGCGGCAAGACGATGTTTGCACCGCCGAGATTGATGGCTTCTTTGGGCATACCGAAAACAACGCAAGAGGCTTCATCCTGGGCAATGGTATGGGCGCCGCTGTTTTTCATTTCCAGCATGCCTGCTGCGCCGTCAGCGCCCATGCCGGTTAGAATGACGCCGACAGCATTTGCGCCGGCGAATTTAGCGACTGATTTGAAGAGGACGTCGACCGACGGACGATGACGATTCACGGACGGACCCTGCTTGACCTGGACAAAGTAGTTGGCGCCGGATCGGTTAAGCAGGAGGTGGTGATTTCCCGGCGCAACGAGCGCACGCCCGCGCACAACAGCGTCGCCGTTGACCGCCTCGCGCACTTCAATTTGGCAAACGCTGTCGAGGCGATCGGCAAAGGCCTTGGTGAAGTTTTCCGGCATGTGCTGGACGATAACAATCGCCGGACTGTTCGCCGGCAATCTGCGCAGAAGCGCTTCGAGAGCTTGCGTGCCTCCGGTTGAAGCGCCGATGGCGACGACTTTGTTGGTGGTCTTGGTCATGGCAAGACTGTCGCGCGTTGTTGCGGCATTTGCGGAAACCGGGACAATTCGTTTGACCTGAACGGAAGCGGCAATCTTGATTTTCTCGACGAGTTCGCGCGCCATATCTCCGACCATATAGGACTCGCCGGGCTTGCACATAACCTCGACGGCACCCGCCGCGAGGGCTTCGACAGCGACGCGGCTGCCCTGCGGGCTAAGCGACGAGACGACGATTGCCGGAATTGGATAATGAGCCATGAGACGGCGCAGGAACGAGATTCCGTCCATTCGCGGCATTTCGATGTCGAGGGTGATGACATCGGGATGCAGTTCGACGATTTTATCACGAGCGATGTAGGGATCTTGAGCGGTGCCGACGACATCAATAGCAGGATCCTTCTGCAATTCCGAGGAGAGGATTTTCCGCACTACGGCGGAGTCGTCAACTATTAGTACTTTGATGCTCATGTGTTCTTTCAACTGCTAACTGAATCAGGGCGACAGGCATTTCATCCACAACAGCGAATGCCGACGAGCCGGATGCGACGAGCGCCAGGAGTTCTTCCATGCTTACCGGTTTAACTGCCGGGGGCGACTGGCTGAAGACTTCGGTTGTGCCATAGAGCTCGGTCAACATTTGTCCGGCGACAATGTTGGCAAGTTCCTTTGCCGCATCGAATACTGAATCTTCACAAAGCGCATCGTGGTCCTGGGTGCCGAGCATGTTGGTGTAGATTTCCGTGCAAAGTTTTACCGGCAGTATCAGCGCCGTTTGACCGAAACGCGCACCGGAAAATTCAAGGGATACTTGAATCATGTCGGTCGTGCGTAGCGCCCGGTCGTCGAGGTCATCAACACGATCGGCAAAGAGAAACGCGGTTTGCTCGAGAACCCGGACAAGGACGGCGCCAAGTTTATCAGAGACTGTCTGATTTGTCATTTTGTTCTCCCAATACCCGGATGATAACTTCACTGACGGATTCCGGCGTAAACGGTTTGCGCAGGTACTCACGAATTCCCATTTGCCGAAGGGCTGCGATTCTTTCCTTGCTGCCATCAGTAGACACGACTATGACCGGAGTGGCGTTGAGCAGGCCGTCTCTGGACATAGCCTCGACGAGTTGCACACCGCTCATTTCGGGCATATTGAGGTCCGTGATTACCAAGTCGACCCAGTTGTTCGCGAGTTTGTCGAGAGCATCCTTGCCGTTAACGGCGAAGAGAATGGAGCCCAGATCCAAGCTGGCCATTTCCAAGTTCTTCGCAATAATCGAGCGCATCGTCTGTGAGTCGTCGACTATCAAAATGTTATAAGCCATTTATTATCAACCTCCTACTTTCACACCAGTGGCCGAATTGGACAAAACGCTTTCGATACCGTCCAGCGAATCGAGCAACATACTTGAGGCAGTTTCCAAAACTGTCGCCGACAAGTTCAGGCGTTCAAATGCCTGCGAGCAGAAGCGATAGGAAATCCCATCGTAGCCCAACCCGATACCTTGAAGGAGGCAAATCGAGTCGGCGGCGTGAACGATATCGACGACGTGCTGTCCGGCTCCGGCAGAGTTTGGGCTGTGGTGCCACCGGACAGCCTGAATCAACTCGGTCGGAAAATGCCAATGCTCGGCGATCAACGCGCCAACTTCGGCGTGGTCGAACCCGATCAGGGAGCGTTCCGCCTCTTGGAACGAGACGTTCTCCACTGCCACCAATTGCTGAATCTTGTCGAGATGATCGGGAATAAAGGTCTCGAGTACGAGCTTGCCAATGTCGTGGATGATGGCAGCCGTAAATACGGTGCGAGAATCGCGCAATTTGAGCAAGCGACAGAGATTGTCCGCGGTTGCAGCGACGCCGACAGAATGTTTCCAGAGATCTTCGGCGGACTGTCCATAAGCCGGCGCGGGTTTCTTGACCGCGCTGCTGACGGTATTCAACATTGCCAATTGGAAAATCCAGCCGGCGCCGAGACGGAAAATAGCATCGTCAACAGTAGCTGCTGGTTTGGCAAAACCGAAGTACGCAGAGTTGGCCGCGCGCAAAACGTTTGCGGACAGAGCAAAATCAAGTGCAATCACTTGCGCCAGATCTGCCGAACCAGCATCGGGATTGCTGGCGACTTCGAGCAGCCGATTGGCAAAGACCGGCAAGGTCGGAAAGGACGTGATAAGTCCAGTGATTTGGCTTTTGTCGATCATATTTCGATCTCCCCCCCGGCGAATTTGACGACCACTTTCCCGGTTGCGATGTCAAGCTTGAGTGTGCGAGCGACATTTCCGCCTACGTGCTGTCCGCGAATGAGAATGTTGTAGGTCCAGATGATTTTCCGCAGCATGAGGAAATTTCGTTCGCCGATGTTGAACAGTTTATTGTCGTCCATGAGTTGGGCACCGCCGGCGACTTTCAAAATGAGCCGGTCTTTCGCAGCGCCCTCGGCACAGAGGCTATCCAGCAAGAGCGGGATGCCGGTATCGGCGAACATTGCCGGCTTGATCATAGCCTTCTCGGGCGAAATTTTCGATTGCGGCAACATATAGTGAATCATTCCGCCAAGTTTCTGGACCGGATCATAGACTGCAACACCGATGCACGAACCGAGCGAATAGGTAATGAGCGATTCACCAACGCTATTGGAAATTCGTATATCGGAAATACCCACCGTACAGAGTCCCACTTTCTAGTTTCTCCTATATATGGAAGGCCGAACGCATGTGGAGTGATTTGTCATACCGGACAAACTCTCGGAATGGCCGACGAAGATGTATCCGCCCGGCGCGACGATTCGTTCGAATTCGCCGATGATCTTTGTTCGCGTCGGCCGGTCAAAGTAAATCATTACATTTCGACAGAAGATCAGATCGATTGGGCCGGCGACGCTGTATGGAAATGACGTGAGATTGAATCTCCGGACCGACAGCATCTTACGGAGTTTGTCGGTAACCTGGAGAGTACCGTTCGAATGTTTGTCGGGTGCCTCGAAGTATTTTTTGCGCAGAAGCGGCGGCACCGGCTGCACAACTGATGACGAGTAAATTCCTTTCCGGCACTTCTCGATCACTTCAGTCGAGATGTCGGTCGCGAGGATTTTGGCATCGATCGAGGTGTTGCCGGCGGCTTCGAGGATTTCGATGGCGATGGTGTAGGGTTCCTCGCCGGTCGAGCATGCCGCCGACCAGACGCGTAGTTTTCGTACGCCCAGTTGCAGGCGATCGGCAATGAGCTTGCGCATGAAGTCAAAATGGTGCACTTCGCGATAGAAGCTGGTAACGTTCGTGGAAATGGCATCGAGCAGTTCCTGCAATTCGCGATTAGAGCTGTCTTCGAGTACAAACTTGATGTAGTGTTCGTAATCGTCGATTCCCATTGTGCGCATACGGCGCGCGATCCGGCCCTTGACGAGCGGCCGCTTGTTGTCGGCAAGGACAATGCCGCTATGCTCGTAGACTATCTCCCGAAACTGCTGGAATGTCTTGGTTGACAATTCGGGCGGAGTCTTGTCAGGAGTCGGACGATTGTGACGCGTGAGAATCATTGTTTCGCCGACTCCACGTGCTTTTGCAGTTTGTCGAAGATCTCCTTGGGCGTAAATGGCTTCAGAAGGTAGTCGTTAGCGCCGGCTTTGATGGCTTCGAGCACTCGTTCTTTCTCGGATTCCGTTGTCGCCATAACGACCGGCAGCTGCTTATTGGTGGAGCGAATTTTGCGAAGCGTTTCGATGCCGGTCAGTACCGGCATGTTCCAATCGAGCAGCACGATGGCGATGGAGTTGTCTTTGGAGAGAACGTCCAGCGCCTCGGCGCCATTGGAGGCTTCGACAACATCTTCCACACCAACTTTCTTGAGCACGGAGACAATGATTCGACGCATGATTTGGGAGTCGTCAACCACTAACGCTTTCATTCACGACCTCTGCTTTCTTTTCGGCACTCTGTTTGAGAGTGACGATCATTGAGAATTCCCCCAGTTCAGATTCAAACGGCACATCCATCCAGACGGTCTCGCGCATATTCCGCAGGCGGTAGATTCCGCCGCGGGTTACCGTCGGGAGGCTGACGAAAATGGAGTGTCCTTCGAGCTTTCCTTTTGCACCGCCGGCGGCGATGTTGACGAGTTCGCCGATGCCGTCGATAATCGACGGATCGACGGTATTGATCTCCGTTCCGACCATGCGGCCAACGACAGCGCAGGCAGTTTTTTCGGGAAAGCGCAACGCGACAATACCGAGCACGCTCCCGGAGAGACCAATGATGCCAGTGATGTCACTCGAGACATTCGAGAAATCGGCGCGGCTTGGCTGTCCGAGTTCCACTTTACAATCGAGCATACGCTCGAAGAGATCATTGATTGATTCGATGAAAGGGTTAATCGTGATTGCGTCCATCTGTCATTCCTTTACTGCGGTTTCAGCACTTGTCAGGGACAGTTCCCGGGTTGCCAAATTGATGCCGGCCTGAATCGGTCCGAGTAGCGTTTGGCGGACTTCGAGTTGAGCTTCCAATACCCGCAAGAGAGTTCCGGAGTTCAATTGACGTTCGATGTGAATAATCGCGTCTTTGTTGGCGTGCAGGTTAACAGCCAACGCTTTGCGTTTCTCGGTCAGCGCATCGTAGCGCTCCTGCGCGTCGAATAGCTTGAAATCCAATTCCGTCATAGCTTCACGTTGCTTAGGCGACATCGTTGCGCCGAACATTTCGAGCCGTTTGAAATCGAGTTTGAGTTTGATCAATTCCTCTTTGAGTTTCTTGGCTTCTTCGGTTGCCTCGCGCAGCTCATTTGCTACGAGATAGTTGACACCGGCGATCATTACCGTGCGCGTCTCCGCTTTGGTACCGGACTCGCCAACTTGAATTCCGTTGGCAGCGATGATTTCACCGCCATGGACGCGACCGGCACAGATGACTTTGCCGGTAGTTCGCACGGACGAGTCGAGAATCTCGCTTTCGACAACGACGTCGCCTTCGCAGAACACATGGGCGCATTCGAGGTACTTAGCAAAGAAGTTGCCTTTAACGACAATGCGTTTTCCGGGGGCGCTGCGGATTCCGGTCTTTGCAGTGAGGTTGCCGCCGCAACGAATGTCGGCAGCGCCGATGAGACCGAGGACTTCGATGTCGCCGACGGCTTCGACGGCGAATTCGGAATTGACCTCGCCTTTGATCACAACGGAGCCCGGGTGGTTGACGTTTCCGGTTTCGGGTCCGACGTCTTGAGGTATCTCGTACAGATCGTGTACCTCGAGAGCGTTCCCGTTCAGTTTGACGCGCCCAGCAAGTTTGGCGCGGTAGCCGCTGACAGACTCGTCCCAGTAGATGCCCCGACCAGCTTTGAGTTCGACTGAACGAGGCTTGTCAACAGCGATATTGGCACCGAAGACATCGACACCCGGACTTCCCGGTTGTGGCGGGTGAACTGTAACAATGAGTTCCTCGGCAGCGACGGAAGGCACCGACGCCATGCGGCGAAAATCGACTGTCTGGGTGACGGGGTCAATGAGGTACCCTTCGGTAAAGTAGTCGCGCGACCACTCGATGAATCCATTCTGGGAAGGTTGAGGCGCAGTACCGCGCACTAAGGTGTGATTCGTCAGGCTGGCGTTGTCCGAACGAATGGAGTTGACCAATTCGCCAAGTGAATTGAAATCAACCGGCGCGGCAATTTTGAGTTCAGAAAGCTTGGTTCTGATTTCCTCGATCAGTGTCTCGCGGTTGGCGGCTTCAGTTGATACTGACAGCGATACCGAAAGGCGATCGGCGCGAACGACCAATTCGAGGCCGCCGGCGATACTTTGGGTCTGTATCTCAACTGTCATTTTCGTTCCTCATCCTTAACAAGTAAAAGGGACCTTATGATTAGCGGAACTCCGCCACTTGCTCGTCTTCCGCAAACGGAATCACGTTTGCCGGCTTCTGCGAGTTCGACAACTTCGGCGATTGAACCTTCCGACCCGAAATCGAAGCCTTGCTCATGTGCTGCGAGCCAGAACGCGAGCGGTTAGTTGGCTTCGATCCGCCGTTAAGCAGAACTCGGCCGTAGGATTCCGGATTCGCTGAAGCTCCCTGACGACGCGTGCGGGTCCCTTCGACAACTGAACGGAGTTGGACAACGACTTGCTCCATCTGTTGTGCCTGCGCCGCAAGTTCTTCGCTTGCGGAAGAGGATTCTTCCGAATTCGCGGCATTTTGCTGCGTGACTTGATTCATTTGGGAGATAGCGGTGTTGACCTGGTCGATGCCCTGGGCTTGCTCGGTGCTTGCTGCAGAGACTTCGGCGATCAGATCGGTCACTTTCTTGACAGAAGTGGTAATCTCCATGAGGATGTCAGTGAACCCTTCGCTGGCGTGGACACCATTATCGGCGTTGAGCTTTGACCCTTCTATAAGAGCATTGGTGTTCTTAGCTGCTTCCGCACTGCGCTGAGCGAGATTGCGCACTTCTTCGGCGACAACGGCAAATCCCTTACCGGCTTCACCAGCGCGGGCGGCCTCGACGGCGGCATTAAGCGCGAGCAAGTTGGTTTGGAACGCGATCTCGTCAATGACCTTGATGATTTTGGCGGTTTCGTCAGACGAGCGTTTGATCTCGCGAATCGCGTTGGACATCGACGACATAGCCTCGGTGCCCTTGTCGGCAGCAGCTCTAGCGGTTGCGGCAAGACGATTCGCTTGACTGGCGTTTTCGGCGTTTTGTTTGGTCATGCTGGCCATTTCTTCGAGAGCCGAGGAAGTTTCCTCAAGTGACGACGCCTGTTCCGTCGTCGCCTCGGCAAGCGATTGGCTTGCGTTAGAGATGTGCTCCGAAGCGGATCCGACTTGTTCGGCACCGATGGCGAGACCGGCGACGGCGTTGGAAATCGGCCTGGTGATCGAGCGGGTCATGAAGTAGATAATTGCCAAGCTACCGACGGTAATGACGAGGACGACGGCGAAGATGACGTAGAAGAAGTTCGCCATTTCGGTTTCGATATCGTCGGTGTAGACGCCTGTTCCGACAATCCAATTCCAGTCGGACTGCAACTTGACGTAAGACACCTTGGGCACAGCCTTGGTGACACCCGGCTTGGGCCAGGAATATTCGACCAGCCCTTCGCCCTTGCTGCGGCAGATATCGACAAATTCCATGAAGAGGCGGACGCCGTTCGGATCGGCCATGCTGGAGACGTCGGTTCCGTCGAGTTCAGGTTTCATCGGATGCATGATCATGACGGGAGTCATGTCGTTGATCCAAAAGTATTCCTGTTTATCGTAGCGCATTTCCCGGAGAATATCTTTGGCGCGCGTCTGCGCCTCGGCGATCGTGATTTTGCCGCCCTTCGCCTGTTTGGCGAGTATGTCGATGACAGTCCAGGCGGCTTCGGTAAGGTGCCTAGTTTTCGTAATTTTGTTTTCGTACATCTTGCCCTTAACGATCGGGAATATCCAGACCAACAAGAGAACGAAAGAGAGCAGAATCGTGACGCCCATTATCACGATCCGCGTCGAGAGTTTGAACTGGTTGAACATCGCTTACCTCCGAGAGTTCTTTGCACTCAAATTCACTTCTATACAATCCTGAACTAAAAATTCAGGATGAACGAAGTTTGGGCGCGCAGGTTTTTCGCGGTGTCAGCGCCTTTGTAGTCCGTTTGCCAATGCGACAGCTCAAGCGCGATTGTCGCTTGCGGAACGACGGTATATCGGACGTTTCCAAAGACTGATGAATTCTTGCTGCGACCGGAAGCGACGTCGTTGTCGCTCGGGTCTTCGATGCTGTAACCGACCGAAAGTTTGACGACCGGAGACAGATTCAGCCATGCCGAAGACCAAAAGCCGGTGCTCTTGAGTCCGCTGGTACGGCTGCTAAGCAAAATGCTGCCCAGATAACTGGACAGGTTCGAGCCGCGGAATGCCTCGGCAAGAATACCGGCATTGGGCGACGGTGAAAACTGGGCGTGTCCGACGACAGCCCACGAAGAGTAATCTTGCGAATTTCCCTGATTGGTTTCGGCAGTGAGTTTGCCGTAGAGACCGGAAACGCCGACGCGATAGACTCTTCCCTGATCATTCGCACGTTTGAATTCGACGATACCCTGCACTGACGGGATGGCAGCATCCGTGCCGTCATCAGTACCGTCAGAAGTTTCGCCGGTAGCGAGGGTTAAGGTCGGCGTTAGGTCGCTGCCGATTGTACGGAATACTCCGGCACCGAAATTGACGTTTGCGCCGGCGCCGGCCGGTTGAGAATACCACAGGCTGATTTGCGGACGGCGATAGCCGATGTTGCCGCAGCCCCAGAGGACAGAATAATTCAAGGTTGCGGGATTCAGCGGCGCGATGATATCCCAAGTCTGGCCCGCGATCAATTTCCAATGAGCGCGTTCGAGGCTGAAATAGGCATGGCGCAGTTGCAGCATAGATTTGTTTTCGGCGACAGTAACGCCGGAAAGACTGGCAAAGAGGTCAACTTCGATTTTGCCGCTAACGGCGTAGTTTTGATAGTTTTTGCCCTTGAGATCGAGCCCGAGTCTGGTCTCGTTGGCGGTCATGCTGAATTGTTGGTCATTGCTTCCCGTTGTCTGTTGTGGCACCCACATCACGAAATTGCCGTGACTGGTGGGATTCTGATCGAATGAACCATCGAGTTTGAGGAATCCATAGAGTTTGAGGTCGATGCCCGGCTTTTCGTCGGCTTGCGCCGCGCTTCCCCCCAAAAGTAGCCCACACATCAATCCGAGTAACAATTTCCTTGACATCATGCGATCCCTTATCGGTTCAGTGCATTCTTTCACGTGCAGACGCCGGGGTTTTCGGCGTCTGCACGATGTGATTACATGTTTTTTGCTTGCCCGCTATTCGCGCGGAGCAAGGCAAAACGTCTACTTGAATTCAGCGACTTCCTCTTCCGTGAACGGAATCACGGCTGAAGGCTTCGGTGACTTACCAAACGTCGCCTGAACACTCTTCTTTGTCAACAACGAACCTTTGTGCGACTGATTCGATGCTGCACTTGTGCGCGCGCGGCTGATTGAGTGTGTACCGCCGTTGAGCAGGGTGCCGTTGAAGGAATCGCTGTAGGCTGCCGATTGGGAGTTGCCCGAGCTGCTGCCTTCCACGACAGTGCGCAACTGTACAACGACTTGCTGCAATTGCTGTGCTTGTGCGGCAAGTTCCTGACTGGCGGAAGAGGATTCTTCCGAGTTCGCGGCGTTCTGTTGGGTGACTTGATTCATCTGATTTATTGCCGTATTGACCTGATCAATACCCTGCGCTTGTTCGGTGCTTGCAGCAGAGACTTCAGCGATGAGATCGGTGACCTTCTTGACTGAAGTATTGATATCCAACAAGATACCTGTGAATTCTTCGCTGGCATGCACGCCGTTGTCGGCGTTGAGCTGCGAGCCTTCGATCAGGGTATTGGTGTTCTTGGCAGCTTCGGCGCTGCGCTGGGCGAGATTGCGAACTTCTTCAGCGACAACTGCGAATCCCTTACCGGCTTCACCGGCGCGTGCAGCTTCGACGGCCGCATTAAGCGCCAGCAAATTGGTTTGGAATGCGATCTCGTCGATGACTTTGATGATCTTTGCCGTTTCGTCGGACGAATGTTTGATTTCGCGAATCGCGTTTGACATCAGCGTCATCGCCTCCGTGCCCTTGTCGGCGGCGGTTCTGGCTGTTGTTGCCAAACGATTGGCTTGATTGGCGCTTTCGGCATTTTGCTTGGTCATGCTGGCCATCTGCTCGAGGGCTGAAGAAGTTTCTTCGAGCGAAGAAGCTTGTTCGGTTGCACCTTCCGCCAGCGACTGGCCGGAGCTAGCCACCTGCGCTGATGCCGAGCTGATTTGCTCGGCGCCATGTGACAAGGCTACGACGATCTTGTTCACCGTGCGGGTGATGCTTAAGGACAGGAAGACGCCCAGCAGGACCGCGCTCAAGACACCGACGATCAGGCTAATGATGATCGTAGTACCGGCTGTGCTCGCATCAGCTCTTGCGGTGATGCCTGCCTCGTTGGTGGCAGTGCGGTTAATATCAAAAAGCGCGTCCATGGATTTGGTCATAGTTGCCTGATGGGACCTAAGCTCTCCCAAGGTGAGTTCGAGCATTTGGCTCTGTAACTTACGAAGTTCCTCGGAGTCAGTCCGTTCACCAAGGCGGCTGGTGATTTCATCGCAGCGCCGTGCCATTTCCATGTATCTCACATTTGATGCACTCCAGGAATCGTACCCGGACTTATATTCCGACCAGAGCTTTTCGGCTTCGGCATTGCGCGGCATCGGATCATATGTGTCGCGGGCTTCATTGTGCTGGCTAACCGATTTTTCGAAGTCGTTGTATTGACGGAGGCGGTCCTCGCGCGGCATGCCGGGCACGAGTAAGGTGCGCTGCATCATTTTGATCCGTTCCACGTTCACTGCCATCTGTGCAAAGCATTCGGCTTTGGGCATACGTATGGTGACCAAATCGTCGACATGATCACCAAGGCTATTTGCGCTGAAGTAACCGACAAGGCCAATCACGACGGTTATTGCTGCCACTAGAATGAAGCTGCCGATCAGCTTGGTACTAAGTTTCATGTTTGTCCACATTTTGACTTCCCCACTATTGTTTCTTTATGTAATAAGTTGATGCTTCTGTCATTTTGACCGCCAGTTTGCTATCGCGCGCGGTGCCGATATTCTTGACGGCGTTTTCATTAATTAGCATAAATGAGTTTTGTGACCACCTACACAGTAGCCAATTCCTCCGTTAGCGACTCAAAGGTCGGTTGACCGGAAGATTCCAAGTCCGTCAGATTGAGCACCTGGTCGATATCGAGCAGGATCTTCACTTCGTTTTTGATTTTCGCGATACCGAGGATGCGCGCGTTATCGGCATGAGACCCGACGGACGGGGCTTCCTCGATCTGATCCTGGCTGATGGCGACGACCTCAGAAACGGCATCGACGACGACGCCAATCATGAGCTTGCCGGATTCGTTGGTGACATCGACAACGATGATGCAGGTCTGCTCCGTGTCTTCGGATGTATCCATGCCGAAGCGCAGGCGCAGGTCGAGCACGGGAATGACCTTGCCCCTAAGGTTGATCACGCCGCGAATATAGTGCGGCGACTGCGGGATACGAGTGATCTTCATGAGGCCGATGATTTCGCGGACCTTCAAGATTTCCACGCCGTATTCTTCGGCGGCAAGGTGAAACGTCAAGTACTTCCCTGCCGTCGCCCTTACCTTATCTCGCGCCAAGTCGAGAGGTTGCTGTGCTGATTGAGTAATCCCCATTGTAATAAGACCTCCTGCGGATGCGTGCATCCGGCATGAACTAAGTATTTGAAATCTGCCCTTTGATCGAACCGTCGTTGCAAAAGCAAGCCCGGCTAAATCAAGTTTGTGTATTTTCGATGCTGCAGCGATTCCTCATGTGCCATGCACTCCGGCTGCGGCGCCGGCGAGATGTACGATACCGCTGATGTCCAAGATCAAGCCGATGGTGCCGTCCGACAGGAGTGCACCACCAGAGACCCACTTTTGCCGGCTGAAGACGGGACCAAGACTTTTGATCACAGTCTGCCTTTGACCGACTAATTCATCAACCACGAGCCCGACTCTTTTGTCGTTGTCTTCAGCGACGATGACAACGCTGTTGGCGCCAGCCTTTTCCAATTCAAATAATTCGACGAGCCGAATGATCGGCAGAAGCGATCCGCGCAAATTGATTGTCTCGCGCGCACCGCTGATAGTGAAAACATTTTGGTTTGCCAAGTTTACCGATTCAATCACGGAAACCGTCGGTACGATATAGCGTTCGCTGCCGACCCGCACCAGCATGCCGTCGATCATTGCCAAAGTGAGCGGAAGTTTCATCGTGAACTTCGTGCCTTTGTTGATAGTCGACTCGATGTCCAATTGGCCGCGGAGCGCATCGATGTTTTTCTTGACGACATCCATACCCACCCCGCGCCCGGAGATGTCCGTGACTTTTGCGGCGGTCGAGAAGCCCGGCAGGAGAATCAGCTGGATGATTTCCTTCTCGGATAAGTCGCGATTGCGTTCGACGACGCCCTTTTCGATGGCTTTTGCGAGAATCTGATCGCAATTGAGTCCCTTACCATCGTCTTCGATCTCGAAATGGATGCTGCCGCCGCGATGGAAAGCGCGCAACCAGATGTGGCCGGTCTCGGGCTTGCCGAGTGCGGCGCGGTCCTCGGGAGATTCAATGGCATGGTCCACCGAGTTGCGGATCATGTGCATGAGCGGATCGCCGATGTGCTCGATGATACTGCGGTCGACTTCGGCTTCCTCTCCCGACATCACCAGTTCAATTTTCTTTCCCGACTTGCGGGTAAGGTCGCGGACGGCACGGGCGAGTTTTTGAAACGTCGACTTGACCGGCACGAGGCGCATTGCCATGCCCATTTCTTGCAGTTCGCGGGTAATTTTATTGAGGTGCGACACATTCTTTGCGATACGCGGCGGCGCCAATTGGAGAAATTCCTCGTCGTGGCCGACCATCGATTCGGCGATTATCAATTCGCCGATAGTGTCGACCAAACGATCGAGGCGCTCGGTGTCGATGCGCACCATTTCCTTAACTTGACTTTGCTCGGTGGTCCGGGATTTTGAGTCTGCATCGGGAGATGCTGCGGCAGTCGTGCTGCCAACTTCCGGTCCGGCGGACGTATCGCGCGCTTGCGTCGGTACTTGCGTTATGGCCGGTGTATCAGCAGCAGATTTCGGAGCCGCGATTACTGCACGCAGACGGGCGATTAATTCGCGAGTCAGCGGTGCAGCGTCGACGGGTTTGCCGCTACCGAGAACGTCCTCGGTAGTAGAGAGCAGTTTGCGCAGTCCGTCAATAGAAGAGTAGATAACGTCTGAGATTTCGGCATTAACCTTCAGCGTGCCATTGCGCATCATGTCGAGCAAGGTTTCAGATTCGTGCGCGAGAGTCATGATGGGCTTGAGATCGAGAAATCCGGCAGCGCCTTTGATGGAGTGAAAGCTGCGGAAAATAGCATTGATTTTCGATTCGTAGTCCGCGCCGTTTTCAAGTTCCATCATCTGCTGTTCAGCGGCCTGGCAGTGATCTTTTGCTTCAGTGAGAAATTCGGCTAAGAGCGACGGATCGGCGCCGCTAAGTTCGACCAAAAGCCCCGGATCGCCGGCTACAGCTACAGGGGCGGCTTCGACATTTGCCGCAGCGCTTGCGGTCTCGACTGCCGGTGCCGTCACGGGCGCAGCCTTCCTTTTTGAGACCGATTTTGCTTTTGCCGGTGCGGCAGGCGCAGTTTTCCGGTCGCCGTGAATGATGGATTGGAGATTGGTAGTCCAGTCGTTGAGCGAATTGACTGCCGCATCGATATCAGCAATTTCCCGCAGGACGATTTTTTCGATGAGTCCCGAACATTCCTTGGCGACATTCGACGCCGAGTTCTCTTCGGCAAAGAGAGTTTCGTGCAGTCCCTGGAAGAGATCATGAAGACGAGCCAGAGCTTGCAGATCGGTTGAATCCAGGAGTACCAACGATTCTGCGATGCGATCAATCTGCTCCTGCAATCGATCGATGGTGCCGGTTAATTCGGGATTGAGGTTCTGGACAGCCGCACTTTTTGGAGCCACGGGTTTCGCCGATCTCATTTTCGATGCCATCCTTTGTTTGTACCGACTTGGTCGGTATGATTCGCATACTCACATGGATTTCTATTCCATGTAAATCCTGTATCGGGATGGACAAAATATTCTGTAACGAGAACGTGAAAAAACTCACATGCTGTTCAAGAATCATCCACGCATTGCTCTATTATAGAGATCCCCTTCCAAGGGGCGATATCCATAGAATGAGAATTTCACAGATCCCTGCTGAAGATCCCGCACAATAAGGACAATGCCGTGACGGAGTATTGACACAATCAGTCGACTTGACTGCAAAGCGCATTTACAGTGTTATCGTTCCGATTCGAAACAGGCGAGTATGCGGTGAGCCAACAGTCGGAACTTACATGCTATAGTTAGTGACCAGATTCACTAAAGACATGATAGGGTGAAGATGTGACGAGTATCTGATTCTGAAAATCGCGAAACGGAGGATTTAGCGGTGCTGCTGCGGCTAATGAGCAGTGGAAGTGGAAGGTTTTACTGCAGCAATGCGTTTGGCCTCGCCGCCAAACTGAATGCCGATGCTTTTGAGGAATTCGTACGGCGGATCGCCACCGGCAAAAACGAAGACGTAGTCATTGACAATAGAGACGTCCCCTGCTTTAGTCGAAAGCACGACCGAGTCGGAATTAATCCGGGCAACTTGCGAATCGAAGACGACCTTGATTTTGCCGCTATTCATCATCTTGGTGACAGCGGTTTCGTTCTTCTTCTTGATACGATAAAACGCATCGCGGCGATAGGAGATGGTAACGCGGTTGTTGACCTGGCGCGCAAGACCGACCGCTGCTTCGATCGCCGAGTCGCCGCCACCGACGACAAGCAGGTCGCGGCCGCTGTATGATTGGGCATCGACGAGCTGATACATCACTTTGGGCAGCTCTTCACCCGACACATTGAGGTGGCGCGGCGTTCCGCGACGACCGATGGCAAGCAGGAGATTTGAGCAAGTATATGTGGCTTTGTTGGTCGAGACCAGGAAGCCGTCCGTTTGGGGGGAAACGCCAATGAGTTTTTCATTGTCGTGGAAGTTTTGCGCCATTTTGCCGCGCAGTTGATTCCAGAGATCAATCAGAAACTCCTTGGAGTATTCGTCGTTCTTGAGCGGGCCGAAGAGCGGAATCTCAATGGGTTGGGTCATCACGAGTTTATTGCGCGGATAGTGGCGAATCGTTCCGCCGAGATCGTCCTGATCAATTAGCAAGTAGCGGAGTCCGAGTTCTTGCGCGCGCAAGCCAGCCGTGATGCCAGCCGGACCCGCGCCGACGATGAGGACTTGCAGTTCGCGGTTGCTTCCAGCAGCAGCTTTGCGGGCGGCAATTGTTTCGACAACGAGTTTGCCGTGCTGAACTGCATTGCGAATCAGAGAAATGCCGCTTAGTTCACCGGCAATGAAGATGCCGGGCACTGTTGTTTCCATTTGCGGAGTAAGGACGGGTATATCGGGACGGTGGCGGACATCGCCCAGTCCGACTTTGATGGCGCCGACCGGGCATTCTTTCTCGCAAGCGCCGTGGCCAACGCAGCGCTCGCCGTTGATGATCGTTGCGGCGCCGTGGACGATGCCAATGACGTCACCCTCCGGGCAGACCATCGTGCAAGTTCCACAACCAATACAGAGAGATGCGTTGATAAACGGGAACTGCGAGCGCGGGCGGTCGATGCCAAGCGCGCGTGCCTCCGCTTTGCGTTCGGCGGCAGACGTGCGTTCAATCAGGAACTTGCGTAGATAGATGCCGAAGATCACGAGCGAAACGGCGATTGTGACGAGCCAGATGTAAATTGATTCCATAATTCGACTCTAGAAACGACGGCCGATTTCAAGGCGCAAGGTATAGCCGTTGAGATCGGCACCGGATTCATTTTGATAAAGTGCGTCGAAGTACCAACTGCGAATGGCTTCCAGTCGAGCAACGCCTTCCCACCAGCTATTGCTGCGCGAGTCGTTATTGCCGGCCAATTCGTAGCGATAAAGTCCGCGCGCAGCTTCGAGTGAGAGTATTTCGCCGAATCGTTGGGCGAAACGCAGGCTATAATTGTAACCGCCATTTGTCGGTCCGTTGAAGTTGGAGTAGCGCAGAGTAACTCGCGACTGGCGCGCCGGCAGTCCGGCTTTGCTCGCATAGAATACGTATGAAATGGTCGGATCGGC
>CAZIBI010000004.1:147097-149828 GCA_964537215.1 uncultured Ignavibacteria bacterium
GCGCCGGCAGTCCGGCTTTGCTCGCATAGAATACGTATGAAATGGTCGGATCGGCGTCATTGGCAGCTTTGCGGTAACCGACCTGCGAATTGAAGTTGAACTGATGCGGAAGATTGAGATACAGATCAGCGCGGGCACCGCGGCGCAATTGGTCATCGAAAAGACTGTCGGCGATTGACTGCTGCGTATAGGTCCAATAGTTCTTGCGCGTGTCGTAGGTCGAGCCGAAAGTCACTTGCTTACTTAGGCGCCAGCGGGCACTAAGATAGACGCTTGAGATTTCGAAGCCGGCATCGCTTTTGTCACGCCGCCAGCCTCGGTTGATATCAATTTCAAATTGATTGTTGAACCAGATGCCGTTTTGCAGTTGGAGCGAGCCTTGGATATCGAGAAGCTCGCGGCTGATATCACCGCCGTGGTACTCGCCGGCGAAGGCCAGATATTGATCGAAACGAATCTGCTCGCGGCTGTGGTTCTCGTAACCGAAGTATGCGCCGTACTTTTGCAGCGAGACGTCTTCGGATGAGTATTGCCAGCGCGGCTTCAATCCGCCGGTTGCACCGACATGCCAATAACTGTGCAGGGCGAAGTCAACGGCAGCGCCATCGACATAGCCGACACGGGTAAGGTGTCTTGGTAGAATGCGGCCAACTTGAAGTGTGACCGGTGAAATCGGTGACCCGTAGGCGAGCGAGAATTCGTAGATGCGATTGTCCCAATCATTGTTTGGTGCGCCGGATGAATTCGCGCGATTGCGATCCTCGTATTGCCCTCTGGTCCGGACCACAAGGGTGAACGGTTGCGACCAAAGATTGGTGGCGCGTAGATTGAGGCGCAGTGTGGACTGCGAGAAATTGGCGCCGCTGCCGGTGCGATCGTGCTGGTTCATCCATTGCAGCGCAGCGGAACCGTAAGTCCTGGATGTATTTGCTGAATTGCGGCGTGTCGATGCAGATTGTGGTGCTATGCTTGGTTGAGAAACGACAGGCGCGGCAGTTGAGTCTGCTGTTGAAGTGACCGATGGGCGAACAACACGAGTGATGACCGTTACGAATTGGCCCGCCTGCAAATCCGTATCTCCGCCGACAATTTTGCAGGACGCAGAGTGATCGGAGGCGTAGGAGACTTCAAGAATGACAGAATAACCCTCTCCGCTTGGAATACCGAGGCGATCGCCGGGCCAGAGACCGTCGGCTTTGCCGCCTTCAAGGTAGATGCGATCCACTGAACGATATTTGATGCGATACTGTGAGGCCAATGTTGAGTCTTGGGCGTAGATCCGATCGGTCGCGGCAGCAAGCAGAACGAGGACGAGCAGCAGGAGAGTAATGGGATGCGAGTGTCGAGTGCGAGATTTCAAGGACACTCGCTAACTCCTTCCATCGGGATGGCAATTGAGACAGGCGGCGCTTTGCCATGAGTAACCTGGGCGGCCGCGATGCTTGTCATTCATCTCAGTCTGATTGTGTTCGTGGCAAAAGATGCATTCGAATACCGCAAAGTTGGATGAATTGACATGGCAATCTGCGCAAGCATTCCATTTTTCCCGGTGACTTCCGGAATAGATCGGGAAGTACTGGGTGTCGTGGTTCCAATTCGCCGGACTCCAGGCGCTCGTGCTGTGACAAGTCTGACAATCGGTAGGGAAATTGGCGGCCTGATGATTTGGATCGGTCGTGCCAACGTATGCCGACTGATGGCATGAATAGCAAAGGGTTGGTGTCGCGACATAGCCGCCGGAGTGACAAGCGATGCACATCAGTCCGACATGGGCGCCGGTCAGCGGGAAGTTAGTTGAGCTGTGATTGAATGTCGCAGGCGACCAAGCGGTCGTCGTGTGACAATCATTGCAGAGATGTGAGAAAGAGTTGGTCACATGATTCGGATCCGTAACTCCGTTGAAATCGCCCTGATGACAACTATAGCAGGCCGTCGGTGTGCTCGTGTATCCGGCCGAGTGGCAAGCGATACACTGAAGGCCGGTATGAGCGCCGGTGAGCGGGAAAGAAGTCGTGCTGTGGTTAAAGGTCGCCGGAGTCCAAGTGGATGTCGTATGACAAGTCAGGCAATTGTGATCAAAATTATTGGCTGTGTGATTCGGGTCGGTCACCGACGCAAAGTCGCCGGAGTGGCACGAATAGCACGCCGCCGAGGTGTTGGTGTACCCGGAGGCATGGCAAGTCAAGCACTGCAAGCCGGCATGACCACCGGTCAATGGGAACTGCGTTTGATTATGGTCGAAGGTCGCCGGTTCCCAGGCGCTCGTGCCATGGCAATTGGTGCAGAGATGATCGAAACCGTTGGCGACGTGATTAGGATCGGTCACCGAGGCAAAATCAGTTGCATGACAACCGTAACAGGTTTCGCTTGTGCCGGCATAAGTCTGCGAATGGCAGGAAATACACTGCAGCGATGTATGCGCACCGACTAAGGCGAATCCAGTGGTGCTGTGATTCCAATTTGCCGGGCGCCAATTTGAAGTTCCGTGACAGGTTGTGCAATCGTTGGAGAAAGCCGCCTTGACGTGATCGGGGTTGGTTGCTGCCGAAACGTCGCTCTGATGGCACGAGACGCAGGCGCTGGAAGTATTTGTATAACCGCCGGTATGACAAGTCACGCAAGCCACGCTGCTGTGGGCGCCAGTGAGCGGAAATCCGGTTGTTGTATGGTTGAACGAACTAGGACTCCAGGCGGATGTGGAATGACAGGTGGTGCAATTGTGGTCGAAGTT
>CAZIBI010000005.1:0-144227 GCA_964537215.1 uncultured Ignavibacteria bacterium
TCTCCTTTGCCTGATGGCAGCGATCATCGGCGGAAATCAGTGAGTAATTACGAAATATCGAAGTCCCAATAATATACTAAATGGATACAAAAAAGCTATCGGCGATTTCAATCATCGCAGACCCACTCTCCGCCGATTGATTTTTCGCAAGTGACCAAAGCGCCGGCATAGAAGCCAACGGCAATTCCGCCACGAATATAGTAGTTGCAGTCAAGATAGGGAGGCTCCGGAATCGCTTCTAAGTATTCAGGAACAAGGTCACTTAATTTTCCGATAGGCTGTCCGTGCTCGGAGCGGTACTTGTCCATTGACGCAAGAATGATATCTCCCCTTTCGCGTGCTGTATTTCGCAAGTTCTGGGCAAGCACGCCTACTCCCGACACGTAACAGAATGTCAGCACCAAACCCAATAGCAGTGGTCCATAACGCGGTAGTTTCCGTCCTTTCGGGTTCCAGACAATAGCGATGCAACCAAGGCAAATTGGGCCAACTAGTGCAAGCAGGAAGAGGAGCATCGCGAGTCCGCCCACCAAATAGCAGCCAGGGAAGAACCCAGCAATCGTCAACGCAATTTGAATTGCAATAACAGTTCCAACAAATCGAGTCGTCCTACTCCTCCCACCTCGGCGGCATGCAACGCACTGCGTGATCCGTCCTATACCCGAGATAATAATCCGCCTGCATCAGCTTATGAATCTCCCGCGTTCCTTCGTAAATTGCCGCGCCCTTTGAATTGCGGAAAAACCGCTCAACCGGATACTCATCGGAGAATCCGTAAGCGCCATGAATCTGCACCGCGTTGTACGCCGCCTTCTCCGCCTGGTCGGTGCAAAACCACTTCGCCAGCGAGGTCTCCCGCGTCGAACGCAGCCCCTTGTTGCGCAGCCAGCCGACCTTCATCCACAGATGTTGCCCCGCCTCATAGCCGTATATCATCTCCGCGAACATTTCCTTGACCAGTTGATGCTGGGCAATCGGAACCTCGAAAGTTCTCCGCGTCAGTGCATAATCCTTGCAAGCATCCATGCAGGCACGGATCAATCCCGTTGAACCGGACGCAACGGTATAGCGTCCTCCATCCAGACACGACATCGCGATCTTGAACCCTTCTCCTTCGAATCCCAGCAGATTTTCCGCCGGTACTTCGACATCCGAAAGCGCAATCCAGCCTGTCTTGCCGGCGCGTACGCCAAGTTTGCCCGTGATCGAACCGGTCGTGACGCCTTTAAAACTGCGCTCGACGATGAATGCCGACAGCCCGGTGTGGTCGCGTTTTTTCTGTTTGTCGGTGTCGGTCCAGGCGAAAATGAGAAACATATCAGCCAGTTCCGAAAGGGAAATCCACATCTTTTCACCGTTGAGAATGTACTTGTTGCCGGCTTTCTTGGCAGTTGTCAAAATCCCCACTGCATCCGATCCGGCAGCCGGTTCCGTCAGCCCGAAAGTGCCGATTTTTTCTCCCTTGGCTTGCGGTATCAGGTATTTTTCTTTTTGGAACTCATTGCCCCAAGTCAGCAAGGTCAGCGAATTCAGCCCGATATGAACCGAGAATGCGACTCGCGCCGAAGTGTCAACGTACTCCATTTCTTCGCAGACCAGACCCAGCGAAATGTAGTCGAGCCCCATGCCGCCATATTTCTGCGGAATACAAATGCCCAGCAGTTCGGCGTCCTTAAGCCGCTGGATAAACTCCGGATCGTTCTTGTTCTCGCGGTCGAGTTCGGCAATCTTTGGCTTGAGATACTTATGCGCGACGTCGCGCGCAATCTGCTGCGCCGATTTGTGGTCGTCGGTCAATTCAAAGTCGATCATGGTCTATCTCCACTTTATCAAGATTTCAAGTTCACTATGTTGTCTGAATAGTCCTACGAAGCGACAACTTAGGTCAATGGTCGCAATTAGGCAAGCCGCTTGGCGGTTCCACCGTGAAATCCCGTTGTGAAAACCGCCCGTGCTCTGCATCATGTCGCAATGAAATGCGTCGCAATCACCGCGTTGCTCCTGTTGCTTCCTTTGACGGCAACCCCTGCGCTCAACCTTGATTCGAACTACGTAGTCCAACTTCGGCGGGGAATCAACTTCACTATGGTCGAGCAGTTCGATTCAGCCCGCATGGTGTTCAAGCAAATGCTGGCAACCGACTCTCTTGATCACGCCGCCCGCCTTTATTTGGCCGGTGTCGACCACGCCGAGATGATGGATCGCGAAGATTACTCCCGCAATGATCGCTTCGAGGCCGATGCCGATGCGACAATCCATCTTGCCGAACTCGATCTTGGCGCCGGTCGTGATTCTGCTTGGGCGTACCTGACTATCGGCAATGCGCACGCCTATGTCGCTTCGCTGGAAGCCAAAGCCGGCAGTTGGTGGACAGCGATGCGCCGGGGACTGAAAGCCAAAGGCGCTTATCTCGACGCCCTTAAAATTGACCCCAACTTATACGACGCCTATCTCGGGCTCGGGACATACCACTACTGGAAATCCGCGAAAACCGAATTCATCAACTGGTTGCCGTTTGTCGGCGACCGCAAAGACGACGGTGTCTCCGAACTGCAACTTGCTGTCGACTCATCGCTCTTCTCAAACGATCTCGCGCTCAACTCGCTGATCTGGATACAGCTCGAGCGCAAAGAGCCACAATTAGCGCTCGAAAACGCCCGGATATTAACAGGCAAGTTCCCGCAGAGTCGATTAGTGAAATGGGGCATGGCGTTTTCTTGTTACGCCGCCGGTCACATGCACGAAGCCGTTAACTACTTTGGGGAGATTATCACCTCGCTTGAGTTTGACTCAACTCAAAACTACTTTAATCTGATCGAATGCCGCTACCACCGCGGCAAGATTCTCCTCTCTGTGAACGACAGCACCGCAGCGAGGCAGGAGTTTGGGATTCTGTTAGGATATCCAGCTTCTTCCGATATTCGCGATCGACAAAAGGGGAAAGTCAAGGAAGCGAAGGCGATTCTGCAGAGTCTCGATCCTTCAAAGTAGATGGATAACTATTCGGTGCGTGTCGACACAGCCTTTGCAGCGTCCGAATTGTCGTCGGCATGTTCGATCCTCTCGTATGCCGCCACAATCCCGACCGCTACCCAAAAGTAGTTGTTAATGGCACCCTTTCCGACCAGCGCTGCCGCCTCAAAGAAGCCATTGAACAAAGCACCGATTATCATTGCGACGATTGTGTAATTCGCAATGCGCAAGCCACTCGTTTTGGCGCCCTTTCCGGCTCGTATGTGTCGGCGGCATAGTGTCCAAACGAGCACAAGAAAAAGTATCAGGCCGGGGAGTCCCGCCGATAGCGCAATGTGCAAATATAGGTTGTGAGGCATGAAAACAGAATCGAGGGACTTGAAAACAAATGCTTCACCCCAGTTTCCCCACATGACATGCGGTACGACCTCGCCTACCTGCAATCCAAATCCGTATCCGACAATTGGCGATTTTAGGGCACCGTCTAACGCTGCGTCCCAAATCACTGTCCGATGAGTCGTGCCGCCTTGCAGCCGCAGCCCCGCCGTGGCAAGATTGCGAACTGACGGCGTCAGGATCGCGAAGCCGAGAATCGCCACGGCAGCGACAGCGCCAGCCGCCAAGAACTTGGTCTTCTTGAAAAGTATCGCGGCGGTAACTGCCTGGACAAAAACTGCAAGCATTGAGGCTCGCGACCACGACAACAGCAGTGCCGCTGAAGCGACTATGGTCGAGCAGAAAAAGAAGAATCGAAGCAGGAACGGCCGCAGTGCAAAAAAGCAAGCCGCCAGAACCGGGACGGTAAAACTAAGATAAAGACCGTAGCTGTTTGCGTTTCCGGCAAATCCGGAATACCGCCCGAATATCCCGCCATGATCTACAATCGAATATGCCGCCCCGACGATCGCAGCCAGCGCGTAACCGACCAGTGCAAAGGCAACGTGACGACGAGTGGTAAGTGTCTCGCGCACGACGATTACAAGGAACGGATACACTCCAATCCGAAGTGCCTCCGCAAAAGTTGTCAGCTTGTGTGTCGCAAACAAGCTGCAGAAGCTGCACCACACCGCGAAAATAATCAGAAGTCGTTCGCTGAAATCTACACTAAGATCAAACGAGCGCTTCTCGATAGAATAGCGAGCGGCAATTGTTACCAACACCACGCTGGTGACCGCCCACTTTAGCGCAAACATAGTGGTATCCGGCAGCCCGCCCAATGTAGAAACTTGAGAAACGATGATCGTAAGGACGGCGAAACCGGCGCTGGTCAGCACACAAACTGCGAATAACGAACACGCCAGCATCACCGCCGACCCGATGATCGGACCTAAAAGCGCTATCGAGCATAGCGCCGAAGTGCTAAGAAATGTCAGCCGCCACGAAAACCAGGGGAGGCTTTCGGAACTTCTCCAGCTATCTGACATGTGAGCGGTCCTTCGTCGGGAGTGGTGCTAACCAAGTGGTCGTCGTTTGAACTCCGACCATACTTTGCTGAATTGCGATCGCGATTTCTCATCCAATCCGGAAATTAACAAAGGGTTCTCTCTGAAAACCGTGTAAGCGCTCGACATGATGAGAACCATTAAGAATACTGTTATGACAATAATCTTCTTCCTGGGGCGGGATGCCTGTTCAGGCGCGCGTGCGCGATCAAGAGTAGAAATCGTCGGTGTATCGCGCTCGGCTTGCAGACGATACATTTCAAACTGCTGCGACAGCATTTCGTAAGTAACTTCCTGGATCTTCAGATTTCTGATCAACACGGCGTACTGAAGACTAAGGTCAGGTATTGCCATCAAAGGAATGTCGAGAGCGGAAATGACGGAATCTGCCTTTGTACGGGCGCCGCTTTCAATCTCCAGAAGTCGCCGCCGCGTCTCACTTACTTCCATCTGCTTCGCAATCACCGTGGGGTGGTCGCTATAAAGTGTCTTGCGCAGAATCTCAAGTTCAATTTCAGAACTGGTGAGTTTCCCTTTTTGTTCGGCCAAGGTCTTGATCAGTGCGTCCGCTTGCAAATCTAGCGAAACCGCGTGAAATTTGTTTTGAAACGACCGAAGTTGATCCGAAGCCGCCTGAATCGATGAATCGGTTTCAGCGAGTCGAAGTTCCAGAAATTCGCTGTAGGCACGGCCCTTCTGTTGTTGAAGCTCCCGATTGAATGAATCAAGGTTCTCGACAATCGCATTCGCAATTCCCGCTGCCAACTCCGGCTTGCTTGACTCAACTTCGATCTTGATTATGCCTTCCGCCTCTACTTTTACTACCAAGTCGCTTCGAAGCTCTGCTAATGCTTTCCAGCGCGTCGGTGCATCGTAAATCGCTTTCAAATCAAACTTGTCAACCACTTGGATCAGAATGGTATCCGACTTGATTATGCTGGCGTATAAATCCGAAGGCGTGGCCATGATTGGCAAACTGAAATTCGTGACCGCTTGGGCAATGTGGCCAATCGAGAACCCCATGAGTCCTCCAAGCGGAGTCTCCTGATCGGGCGGCAAAACAGTCGCAGTTGCCCGGTAGTGTTTGGGCAATAGCAGACTAACAATGACGGCGACAATAGTAAACACCAGCGTATTGAGGATTACAAATCGCCGGCGTCGCACTATCGTTTCAATTATCTGCGCTAACCACACAGTGGATTCTCCTTTAGGTCGGATGGCATAATATGCACTGTCGCGGCAGAGTCAACAGCTTTGTCTTCGTGCTAATCATGAGACGTTGTTCGAAGGACTCGACCGGATTGCCTCCAATTCGGAAACTAGATCGGTGCAAATTGACTCCCAAGTATGTTGCGATGCAATTTTCTTGCAGAGATTCGCTGTCTCCGGATTGGTTCCGTTCAACATCGACGAAATCGCTTCAGTCCAATCCTCGACACCACCCTCACAAATGCGGACGACCTCAACCGGGAAACTATTGAGAATCTCCATCGGTGAGGAAACGGAGGGTATGCCTGCGGCGCAAGTCTCATAGAACTTGAGCGGATTCGAAAAGCGGAAAAATTCATTATCGACATAAGGCATGATTCCGAGGTCAAATTCTGCAACTATCGTCCAGATTTGCTCCTGTGAAAATTCTCCCAGATAATGGATATTGCTCCTCGAGCTCATTAGTGACGAGTATTTGTCGGCGGTTACTCGACCCGCGAAAACCAAGTTCCAATCCGGCCGAGCATCAGCTACGCCAAGAATTGTCTTCCAGTCAAGCCGCTCTGATATAACACCTGCAAATCCCAATCGCGGATGCTTGATTTGGCCGAGTATTCCGCTGTCTGACTGCTTTCGAGTTGAGAGTTGATGGTAGTCGCGTTCAGCTAGGCCATTCTTAACAAATCGAGATTTCTTGTAACCGGCTCCATAGGTTTGAAGCAGCTTTGGCGAAGTCGCAAGAAACAGATCGACTTCAGCCTTCCAATCTTCTTCCCGTCTTAACACTGCCGGGTCATAGTCTCCGTCAACTGACGTCAAGTTGTCATAGAGCTCAAATATATTGAAGGACCGACCATATATCCGCGACACATAAGCCTGCTGGGGATGATAGTACCAGACGATGGGAGATGATTCGAAAACGCCGATGCGCTTTTGAACGGAATCAACGCTCCGTCGCAGCGCAACTATGTTGAGCCTTTCTACAATATTTCCTTTTCGAGAGAAGTGATCATGCAAAAAGTACTTGGGTGAATAAAGATAGAAATTTTCCTCGAGGCGTGTCAATTTGGGTCGCGCAAGAAACTCAGATAGCCGTCTTGGCTTGCGCAGAGCTGTGGAGAAAGGGCAGAGCGGTCGATTGATTGCAATTACATTGGTACCGAGTTTCTCCACCGCTTTCGCCAATGCCGTAACCATCGGACGCCGTGAAAAGATTGGCCAGTCTACCGAAAGAAAGATCAAAATCAGCTTTGGGAGCACTGCTTTACCCATATGACCAGCCTTAGTCTGCAATGCAAGTGGGGTCTTTCATTGTCGAGCTAACTTACTCAACAATCTAGAGTTTGTCACGAAGAGTTTGACCCGGACTGCCGGAAAGTCATCCAAAGCGATTGACGGCAGGATTTGTATTCACTACATTCATCCTGCCTCAATTTGAAGCCGTCAACTTCCAAAACTTGCGATGGCTGTCTGAAGGAGGCGTGCCAAATCGAATCCATACTTGCGGAGGATGAATGAAAGTCACAGTTTCCGAAAAAAACGGTGTAAGTATTATCTCGGTCTCGGGAAAAATGATGGGTGGACCCGACACGGGCGAACTTGATGAGAAGCTCTACGCCTTGTTGGCAAAGGGCCAGAAAAATGCCATCGTCGACCTGCAGAGTTGCGAGTGGATCAACTCTTCCGGTCTGTCAATCTTGATCCATCACTATAAGAAATTCCGCGACGCCGGCGGCGAACTTCGCCTCGCCAATTTGACCGACAAGATCGAGCGCATCATGGTTATCTCGCGCCTGACTGAAGTGTTTTCGGTCTATGACTCACTCGATGAGGCCGTCGCAGCCAGTAAGAAGTAGTTCCGACGTTTTGTAAGCCGTTCAAAAATGGGAAGGAGCGTATGCTCCTGCACGCGGTCGGCACCGCCGTACTCGCAGTCGTCATACTCTTAGGTAGCGCCCGCCCGGCCCTGGCAGTCGTACCAAACCTTGAGGCATTGGCAGATAGCCTCACGTCATTGCGTCTCGATCCGGCCATGCAAGCCGAGGTCTCCCAACTCGAAATTGTCCGCGCCGGTGTCCGCATCAGTCTTGACAAAGGCGTCCTCACGATGGGAAGTCCCGTCGCCGGACGCGTTGTGTCAGCCGTCTTTGTCGGCAAAGGCCGGTTCCAACTCACGCCGCCCAATCGCGCTGAAGCCTATATGCTCATTCGGCACACGCAGGACAGCACCGTCAATTGGGAATTCAAAGAGATCGCGCTGGTGTTCACGGATTCCACGTTTCAAGAATTAGCCGCCAAGTTGACTTTCAAAAATGTCAATTCCGCCAAGGATGAACTTCGTCTTCAACAAAGCTTCATCGACTACATCCGGCACGAGTTCGAAATGTCGTTCGCCGCTTTCGTCTTGAACGATCTGTTCAATCCGGATTTGGGCGGAAGATTCATGGCTCGATTCAGCACGCAGCACGGAACATTTGTGTTCAACTACGACCCGAAGGAAATTGAAGAAGTTCAACTCTTCAAGCATATCACCTCCGAATCTGGTTCCGGACCCGACTTCATCCAGAGTTTCCATTCGCCCGATCAATATGCTGATTCGCATTGGGGACCCGAAAAGGAGAACAAGGACCTGATCGACAGCCTTGATTACGACATTTCCTGCAAGATCCACCAGTCTGCCAAGACCGACCTCGATGTCAAACTCTCTTTCATCAGCAACGTTGAAAATTTGCGTTCCGTGTTCTTCCAGCTCATGCCCGAAATCGATTACAACTCGCTGGTAATTCATGATCTCGATGGCGATTCATTGTCCTGGCTGCGCGAGAAAGACGAATACGGCGTCACGATCTTCTTTGACAAGCCCCTAAGCAAATCGCAGCGACTCGGGTTGCGCTGCGAATACTCTTCCGGTCGAATGGTCGGCAAAACTCCTTGGGGCGGGAACATCCTGACCTATGCCACGACTTGGTATCCGCGCTACGGATACTTGAAGCGCGCTAAACACAAACTGCGTTTCGCAGTACCGGAACAATATGAGGTCGTCTCCGTCGGCCGCAAGACCTCCGAAACCGTCGCCGATGGATTCAAAATCACCGACTGGGACATCTCGGAATTTCCCGTCGCGATTGTTTCGTACAACTACGGCCCCTTTGATATCGACACTGGCAGTATTCTCGGCATTACACCAGTTGCCGTCTATGCAGGTAAATCACACCGTGCCGCGACCGCATCCATGCGTGAGTCCGTCTTGCTTGACGTCGTCGCTTCTGCAAGTTTATTCTCCGCCGAAGTTCATTCTTATCCATTCAACCAACTCATCGCGACCGAAATCCCGTCGCCGCACGGTCAGGGTCTTCCGGGACTTTTGCACCTCGGCTATGCGACTTTTGATTTTGGGCTGGCAGACAACACCGACGATGCATTTCGCGCGCACGAAGTTGCCCACCAGTGGTGGGGACACCTTGTTGGTTGGAAATCTTATCATGATCAATGGCTCTCCGAGGCCTTCGCAGAATACTTCGGCGGTTGGTACGTGCAGCGCAAATACCAAAACGACGAGCAAAATCGGGGCAGGTTCTTCCAACTACTCGACACTTGGCGCGAGGATGTTTTCGAGAAGGGATCTTACACCAACCGCGGCGCACAAACGGCTTATCAAGAAGGCAATGACGCCGGCCCCATCTGGATGGGCCAGCGCCTGGCTTCGTCCAAGTCCTCGGACTATTCCACCTTGGTTTACAGCAAAGGCGCCTATGTCCTTTATATGTTGCGGATGATGATGTTTGACTTTGTCAAACGCGACGATTCCAAGTTCAAGGAGATGCTTAACGGATTTCTCGGCAGATACAAATGGCAAGACGCCACAACGGGCGATTTCCAAAAAGTCGCAGAGGAGTTCTACGGTAAACCGCTCGACTGGTTCTTTGATCAGTGGGTTTATGACACCCAGTTGCCGGAGTACACTTGGGAACCGGTCGTAAGTCAACAGTCAGATGGGAAATACTCTGTGGATCTGAAGGTCAAGGTCGAAAATGTCCGCGATGGCTTCCGGATGTTGGTGCCGCTTACAATTCTCATGGCCGGAGATTATCACACCACCACGCGGCTCGACATCAATCAACTAAACCAAACGCTGACCATTCCCAACTTACCCTACAAGCCGGAAAAATTCGTCTTCAACACATTCAAGTCTGTGCTCTGTCGCGAGCACGCCAAATAGCTACTTCAGCAAGACCATCTTGCGTGTTTGCAACTGATCACCCGCCTGCAGCCGGTAGAAGTAAACTCCTGACGGCAGCGCCGCATTTCCGGAAGCGTTCGAGTCCCAAGAGATTGTATAGGTGCCCGCCGGCAGTTGCCCGAGTGCTTTGGATTCAACCTGCTCGCCAATAATATTGTAGACGCTGAAACTAACTTGGGCAGAACGCTCCAGCGAGAATCCAATCGATGTGGACGGGTTGAAAGGATTTGGGTAGTTTTGCTCCAGACTGAATTCGGCCGGCAAGGCGCTTGATTGGTTCACTTCCACCGCCAGCGTCTGCACCGTGATCGTCCCTTTCATCGCGGCATGAAAATCGCAATGATAGGTAAATGGCCCGTTGCCATCCGACGCGATAAACTGCACATCAAACGCCACGCCGATTGCCAAAGTCTGCGAGTCCCATTCCTTTGGCGAGCTCAAATCCGAAGTCGTCGTATGTGAGGTCGATCCCGGTTGGCGAATCCAACGAACGGTATCCCCGTGTGCGATCTGGACGTTGTTTGGACTAAACTGGTTGTTGCTGACATTAATCTGGTGAATCGTCGCTTGGGCGGACGCGGCCAGAAAAGTCATCGCCGTCGCAATCAGCGCCAGCGCTACGGCGCCCTTGCGTGAGCAAATTCGCATTCTTATCTCCTTGATCGAAACAAAAGAAACTGCGGCAGCGAGCGGCGGAATCCATTGACACCAAAACATATACGAAACTTGTGCCGCCGGGCGTCAATAAAATCTTAACTCCGGTTGCGTATTCTGCGCTGCAGCTGCGTGAGTGATTTTTTGTAACTTTTGACAGCGCACTGGAGTATAGTACTGCTTAAACCAGGTGAGTGAATAGGTAGGAAAATGATCGAAACTAAAGATCTCTGCAAGAACTTCAAAGATCGCAAACGCGGCACGGTCAAAGCCGTCGACCACGTCTCGTTCAAGTGCCAGAAAGGCGAAGTGTTCGGTTTGCTCGGGCCCAATGGCGCGGGCAAAACAACCACACTTCGCATTATCTCAACGGCGCTGAAACCGTCATCAGGCACAGCTGTAATCAACGGCGTCGATGTCGCCAAAGACCCGCAAGGCGTCCGCCGTCAGATCGGATTTCTCTCCGGAAACACCGGCCTCTATGGCAGATTGACGGCAAAAGAAATGGTCGCCTATTTCGGCAAGCTTTACGGCATGGACGATGAAAAAATCAAACGCCGCACAGACGAACTCTTCAAGCTGCTGGACATGGAAAAGTTCGCCAACTCCCGCAACGAGAAGCTCTCGACCGGCATGAAGCAAAAAGTCTCCATCGTGCGCTCGGTCCTTCACGATCCGCCGGTCATGGTCTTCGACGAACCGACCTCGGGTCTCGATGTCATGAGTTCGCGGACCATCGTCGACTTCATCAAGACCTGCCGCGACGCCGGCAAGTGCGTCATCTTCTCGACCCACATCATGAGCGAGGCCATGCGCCTCTGCGACCGGGTCGCTATCATTCACAATGGCCGGATTTATCGCGAAGGCACAGTCACCGACTTGCTGACGCAAACCGGCATGAACAATCTCGAGGACGCCTTCATCAAGATCGTGGGAGAGTAAGAAATGCAGGTAAAAAATATCAAGACGATTTTCCTGAAGGAACTCAAAGACACGCTGCGTGACCGCCGCACGTTAATCTTCATGCTCTTCATTCCCATCTTCGCCATGCCGTTCCTTATGACGACAATTACGAAGATCGGCTTCTCCCAATCGCAAAAAGTGCGGGAGCGAGTTTCAACCGTGGTCATCCAGAATGTTGGACAACTGCCTGCCGACCTGCTCGATTCCATCCGTGCCGCTCAAGATAGCGTCAGTGAGGGCGACAGTGGGAAGAAAGCGATCAAGCAGTTCAACTTGTTGGACGAAGCGGTCTATGGCGACAAGGCAATGGACTCTTTGAAAGCGGGTGCAATCGACATGATCGTCATTGTGCCCGACAAGTTCACTTCCGCATTAGATCTCGAATCGCCGACCGATCTTGAGATCTATTATGACCGTGCCGATGATGAGTCGAATGCGGCGCAGGACAAACTAAGTGAATTACTTGACCGATACAAAGACCGGGCAATTGCGGCGCGTCTGGTCAAACGCAACATTTCTACCGACATCCTGAAACCCTTTGAGGAAGTCAACAACAGCGTCGCCAGTGCGCAAAAGGTCGCAGGGCAGGGGCTGGGTCGAATACTGCCGTATATCATTATTCTAACCTGTTTCATGGGTGCGATGTCTCCCGCAACCGACCTAGGCGCCGGCGAAAAAGAACGTGGGACTCTGGAAACCCTTCTCGTGGCTCCGGCGACACGCGGCGAATTCGTCCTTGGCAAGTACGGCGTCATCCTGATGTCGGGAATTGTCACCGGCTTGCTTTGTATGGCATCCATGACCTACGCCCTCAACGACATGATGGACAGCCTCGGACCCGGAGCAGCGGCCGCCGCCCGCATCCAGTTCGACATTTCAACAGTCGTCCTGATTCTCATGGTCGTAGTGCCGCTCGCGGGAATCTTTGCGGCGATCTTGCTCTCGCTGTCAATTTTTGCCAAATCGGCTAAGGAAGTCCAAGGCTACATCGGCCTTTGCAACATGTTCCTGATCCTGCCGGCGTTCGTTTCATTCCTGCCGGGAATGAATCTCAATCTCAAGATGGCGCTGATCCCGATCGTGAACACCTCTTTGATCATCCGCGACGCCATCGGCGGCAATATCAACTGGCCGATGGTGATTGTGGCGTTCATCTCAACCTTTGCGATTGCATCGGCAGCGCTTTATTTCTGCAAGAAATGGTTCGAACGCGAAGAAGTATTGTTTAGGATGTAACTAAACTCTCGCTCCGAGAAGGAGCATCAGACTTGATAAGTCCGGCTCGGAGCAACTCCGAACCGGACTTTTGGCTTTGGGATTCTATTGACCAGGAATACACGGAGCAGGACCGTGCGCATAAAGGTATTTGACGAGGTAGACAACGTCGGAGATTGTGATCAAGTTGTCGCAGTCAATCATTCCTGCCCCCGCCGGGCACGGCGCCGGCCCACCCGAGAAAATGCGATTCACGAGGAAGACAGCATCGGTAATATTGATATCCGCACTACCGAGGTGTCCATCGGCGTTTCCTACCACGTACTGATACTCGAACGCTCCGATATCTTTTCTTTTTCCCGAAAACCCAACACTCGCCGGATCACCGGCGTCGATGCAAGGCGAATTGCAAAGCAGACCGAAGTCGCCGTTTGCCGTATCGACAAAGAGAGGGTCTGCGATGATGTCGAAAGTACCGGATTGATTCTCCCAGTAATCTGCGCCATTATGCCAAAACGCGTTGTAGCTGCAATTTGCACCGTATGCATCAATGCCGACTATGGCACAGTCCGCAAAAATATTCTCCTGAATACGGAGGTCGACGATGTTTGAGGCAATGACACCCGTATTCGGGCCAACAAATGTGTTGTTGACCACAGCGCCGGCAACCGGACCAGTCAATGATATACTCACGCTCGGCGGTGCAGAATTCACCACATTGTTCGAAATGTCGACGAAATACGGCAGGGACTCGCCGGCGACCAATCTGATAGTTTCATAATATTCGTCACCCTGTGACAGTTGGAATTTACAACGATGGATTGTGATCTTTCGTGATTGTCCAATTAGACCGCCAATTGCCATGTGATATCGGCCGTCAAAGACGCAAGAGTCGACTTCCACGTTTCCATTTATGAATAAAGTGGTACGCTGCGCAGACGAACCGACCAGTCGTGTGAATCGGCATTGTACTATTTTGGCGTCGCCGTTCGATGCTACAACTTGCTTTGCAGATTCAAAATGAATCCCCCTAATTGTGGAAATCTTCGGCGATATCGGTAATTCGGCGATAATGGCACTTGCAGTTGAATCACGAAAGATCGTAAGGTCGCTGCCATCTCTTCCGATCAAGCTTATCGCTTTGCGTTTAAATCTTAGGCTCTCTTTGTAAGTCCCGGGCGAGACCAAAATCGTGTCGCCGTCCGAGGCGTAGTCAATTGCTAACTGGATCTTCGAGTAATCATCCGGCACGCGAAACGAACGTGTTTCCCAAGCGATGAAATTTCCTGTATCAGTCCAGTCAGAAAGATCATGACCGTCCGAGGATCGTGCTCTCCACCAATACTCGGTGCTGGATTGCAAGCCTTGCAAGCGATTGGACAATATTAAAGATGCCGTGGAGGTCTGTAAGACGGTGTCGGCGACTATGAGCTCTGTAAGGAGTTGATCAGAATAAAGCTCAAAAATGCATCGAACCGAGTCACTTTCCGCGTCAGACATTCTTGTTGTTGTCAGCCGCGCTTCGCCTACCCACATACGCGCACCGTTTTGCGGGTTAAAGGGCACTGGCACTGATGGTGCAGCATTGCGCCGAAGAATGAGTTGTCTCCAACAGCCCCATCCAGTCTTGTCACGTAACCGTAATCTGGCGTAATATGTCTCACCGGCCGCAAGCGGGAAGCGTGAGAATGAAACGGTCGAGTCCGATGCCGTGACGTCGCCCGTCGCAAGAAGTTCTGCTACGCTCCAATCGCTGTCGGTTCCGAATTCCAATTCGTAGCCCAACTGGGAAGCCACTTGAGCAATGATGGTCGTATCCGTGTAACAGAATTCTTCACCACTTATGGGATTGGAAATGCAATACAGAGTATCAATAACGATGGTCTGGCTCGACGAGGTCCTTGGCCGCCAAACAAAAGTTATCTTTGGCGAGTGCACCATGAATTGATTCTCTCCAGATACCGAGAAATCCATCGCCTCCGGCGCATGCGCATTGTGGTCGAATGGAAACGCTCCAATGTCTGCCCGCGTACCGTCTGCATCTAACAAATCCGGGCTCCCCGCATCAATAGCCGGCGAGTCGCAGCGGAGACTAAAATCGCCCGTCTCTGGTGAAGTAAACTCCGGATTTGCTCTGACATATCTGGCTGGGCTAACCGGAAATGCGCTGTACCAGTCTTGTTCGTTATCCCAGAACATTGTGCGCGTAAGGCAATGGAATGGGTCGTAGAGTGCATAATCGCTGCAACCAACGATTATGTTGTCGGTACCAGTCGCGAATGTTTCGCTATACGGTATGCCGATTCCACGAACCGCTCCGTAAATCGTGTTAGAGGATATCTCAAAACCAACTCCACCCGAAACTTCGATTGCATCTTCCGAATTCGTATTTGCGATCAGATTATGCCTAATTACTGTTGATTCTCTTGCATATCGAACTAAGATTCCGCGCTTGTTTTGTGAAAGTTGATTGTGTTCAATCCGAATTGTGCGTCCCGATTGCATGATCTGAATTCCGTGCCCGTTGTTTCCCGAGATGGTATTTCCGACAATCTCGATCTCTTCAATACCGCTCCAGTCTCCAGTAATGCCGATGCTACCGTTATCTCGGATCTCGTTTCCGAAAATACTTGGACTGCCATAAGTGAATGAAATTCCTACCGAAATATTGTCCTCAATTATGCAGCGGATAATACTCGGGCTTGATTCACTACATTTTATGGCAGCACTGTAGGTCGCATTTGCAATTCGGAATCCATCCAATGTGGCTTGCCGCGTTTCATAACTCACAAACCTTACCAAAGACTTTGTCCCATCTCCTTTTTCTATCGTTGTCACCGCCGCCCCCGCGGTCGACTTGACCAATATGTTCTTCCCCAAATAGTTGATATTCTCGACATATGTGCCGGGTGAAACCAGCACGGTGTCGCCGGAGACCGAAGCGTCGATAGCCGCCTGAATTGTAGCAAAGTCCGCCGGTACATGTCGGATTTCACCGTACGAAATTTCTTGGGCGGCAATTACTAACAAGCACGCAATCGCTATTGCGAATGGACTCAATCTTGTCTTTGGCCATAGTTTTTTCATAGCAGGAGTCTCCCCCGAGAATCGGTATAGTTCAGATCAAATTATACCTAAATCGACAATAAAGTCAACGAAATACCGCTATGATCGTCTCTTCGAAGAACTTGTCATTCTCCCAAAAATCTCCGTATACTTGAAACGGAGATGAACTGAACTTGAAGAACGCCGCAGCAACATCCGACCCGATCCCCACGGCACCGACCACCAGTCGCCTCAAGTCAACGCTCCGTGCCTTCAAGCATCGTAACTACCGACTCTACTTTTTTGGGCAAGCAATCTCAATTACCGGTACTTGGATGCAGTCAATCGCGCTTAACTGGTTGGTCTACCGACTTACCGATTCGGTCTTCATGCTCGGGTTGATTGGATTCGTCCTCTACGCACCGAATTTCTTCTTCGCACCAATCGCCGGCGTGTTCGCCGACCGCACCAGCCGCTTCAAAATGTTCTTCACAACGCAAGTCCTCGCCATGATTCAAGCCCTGACTTTGGCAACGCTTGTCTTGACCGACACAGTCCAGGTCTGGCATATCGTCGCCCTCGCCGGAATGCTCGGCGTCATCAACTCCTTTGATTTTCCCTCGCGGCAGTCGATGGTCGTCCTTCTTGTCGAAGACAAGAACGACCTTAGCAACGCCATCGCGCTCAATTCCTCGATGGTCAACCTCGCACGCGTGCTTGGTCCCTCGCTAGCCGGTATTCTCATCGCCCTCATCGGCGAGGGCTGGTGCTTTTTGCTTAACGGCATCAGCTACATCGCCGTTCTTGGCTGCCTTTCGGCAATGCGCTTGCGCCCGCAAGAGTCCTCCAAAATCGTCGGCAACGTCTGGGGCGGTTTCCGCGAGGGCCTGACCTACGTCTACAATTCGCCCGCAATTCGTACAGTGTTAATTTTGCTCGCTTTCGTTAGCGTCATCGGAATGCCGTACGCCGCCCTGATGCCGGTCTTTGCGCGTGATATTCTCCACGGCGACTCGCGCACGCTCGGTTTTCTGATGGGCGCCACCGGGCTCGGAGCTATAACGGCGGCAATCTATCTTGCTTCGCGGCAGCGCGTCATGGGTCTTGAAAAAATGTTGGCACTGGCCTCGACCTGCCTTGGCGGCGGACTGATCGCGATCTCTTTCATTCGCGACTTTTGGATTGCGCTGCCGTTCATGTACCTGATCGGGATTGGGATGATCTCCCAGATCGCCGTCAGCAACACGTTATTGCAGACGCTTGTCGACGAAGACAAACGCGGCCGCGTCATTAGTCTCTATGTCGCTTCATTCGTCGGAATGTTGCCCTTCGGTAATCTTATCACCGGCACCTTGGCGAGTACCGTCGGCACGCCACACACGATGCTGATCACCGGCTCGCTCTGCGTCGTCGCTTCAATTGTATTCTCGACACATCTGCGCCGCTGGCGCGAGTTCGCCTATCCGATTCTCACTCTGCGCGGCCAATCGTAACCGACTTTTTAATCCGCATAGTTTAGCTTCTTTCGAAAAGCGCTTGGCTTTGCCGCCATTCTTTATTGTATTGATTCCGAGTTTAGCTGAATTGCGAACCATTTAAGGAAACAGGCGAATTGAAACTTCTCCATAACTGCTCACAATTAGTGACATCAGCGAACGCCGGCAACAAACCGAAGTCCGGCGCAAGCCTCCAGCATCTGGAACTGATAGAACGCGGCGCCGTCGTCTTCGAAGACGAGACCATCACCTGGGTCGGCTCCGAATCAGACTTGAAGTCAAAGTTCCCAAACGCCGCATTTGAAGATACCATTGATGCCAGCGGTATGCTCGTCACGCCCGGTTTGGTCGATCCGCATACCCACCCCGTTTTCGCCGCAACCCGCGAGGACGAATTCTACATGCGCAATGCCGGCAAGACCTACATGGAAATTGCCGAATCCGGCGGCGGTATTCGCAATTCCGCCCGACGCCTTCGTGCAGCCACTGAAGAGGTCCTGTTCAACAACGGCATTCGCTTCTTGAATCGAATGCTCGCAAGCGGCACTACGACTGCCGAAGCCAAATCCGGATATGGTCTCTCAACCGAATCTGAACTCAAGTCGCTCAAGGTCATCGCCGGACTCAACGCGGCACACCCGATTGATCTCGTCCCGACTTTTCTCGGCGCGCACGAATTCCCCGACGAGTATCGCAGCGATCGCGAAGGTTATGTCAGATTATTAATCGATGAAATGATTCCGCTCGCAGCGAAACAGAAGCTGGCTAAGTTCTGCGATATCTTCACCGAAGCCGGCGTCTTCGACATCGATCAGTCGCGGCGTATCATGACCGCGGCAAAGCAGCACGGTTTCGCGCTCAAATTCCATGCCGATGAACTCAAATCGGTAGGGGGGGCTGAACTCGCCGCCGAACTCGGCGCTATCAGCGCCGACCACCTGGTCTACGCCTCGGATCGCGGAATTCAAATGATGGCCGCGGCCGGAACTATCGCAGTCTTTCTTCCGTCAACAACGTTCTTCCTTGGTCACAAAGAATATGCCCGCGCTCGCGACATGATCGCAGCCGGTGTTCCGGTTGCCGTCGCGACCGATTTCAATCCCGGCTCGTCCTGCAACACTTCGCTGCAAGCAACCATGACTATCGCGGCCATCTACTTGAAGATGACGCCCGAGGAAATTCTCAACGCCGTCACCTACAATTCTGCCTGCGCGATCGGGATGCAGGATCAGGTCGGCTCGCTGCAGCCGGGCAAACTCGCTGATTTCGTCATCTGGGACGCCGAGAATTACAAACAACTGCCTTATTTCTTTGCACAGAACCCCGTATCCGCCGTCTTCAAACGCGGGCAGCGCGTCGTATGAGATATTTACTCGTCCTGCTGGCGCTACTGTGCTCCGGCTGCGGAGTCTATTCGTTTTCCAGCTCTTCGCTCGGCGGCGTCAAAACCATCGCCGTTCCGACTTTCGAAAACAATTCGCTCCAGTACGGCATACAGGAAGACTTGACGCGCGAAATTATTAACCGACTGATTCAGGACAATACTCTGAAAGTCGTTTCCGTCGCCGATGCCGATGCCATCTTGCGCGGTACGGTCGTCAACTATGAACGCAACGCCTACACTTATGACAAATCGGACAATGTTTCAGAGTACAAGGTTAACATCTACATCAATTTCGTCATGGAACGTAAGGGCGGCAAGACTCTGGCTGAACGCAGCAATATGCTCGGTTTCGGCATCTACTCCGCCTCAACGCAAACCGAAGATGACGGCAAACTCCAGGCCATCGATAAACTGGCGCGCGATATTGTCGATGAATTAACGAAATCTTGGTAGGAAAAGATGTATAACTCTCGTAGTATTGGAATTGAACAAGTAACCGGCAAACCGACAATTTCGAGGAATTCACAATGAGACGACTTGTCTTGTTTTCTACTCTCCTGACGCTCCTTTTCACATCCGGACTTTTGGCAGGAAAAAGCAAAGTCGGAACTACGGCTTATCCGTTTCTGAAAATCGGAATTGGCGCAAAAGCTCTCTCCATGGGAGGAGCCTTTGTCGGTCTGGCGAATGATGAATCCGCCATCTACTATAACCCAGCCGGTTTGGTTGGCATGCAAACCCGGGCACTTTCGGCGTCTTACATGAACTACGTTGCCGACATCCAATCGGGAAATTTGTCTTTCGTCATGCCCAGAGGTACTACAGCCACCGAAGACGACACTTATTTTGACGAAAGTGGTGAAGAGCAAACTGTCGCAGCTGATTCCAAGTCGGCACTTGCTTTCGCCGTTACATACCTAAGTTACGGAACTATCGACGAAACCAATTCCTCCGGACAGGTAATTGGCGATTTTTCCGGCTCCGACATGGCATTTACTTTAGGATACGCCAACAAGGTTACAAAACAAATTGCCGTCGGCGCCAACGCCAAGTTCATCTATCAGAAAGTGGATGACTTGTCGTCGCAGGGCCTCGCCGTCGACTTCGGCGCGTTGTATCGTCTCAAGGATGGCCGCACCAACTTGGGTGTCTCCGCATCGAATCTTGGCGTTCAACTTTCAGGCCTTTCGGAAGAACACAAAGACCCGCTCCCGATTATGTTGCGACTCGGCCTCTCGCATCAGTTGCGCGAGATTCCGTTGACCATTTCCGGCGAGGGCGTCCTTCCGTCCGACAACGACCTTTACGGCGCACTCGGGCTTGAATTTCACCCCAACATCCCGCTGTCGTTGCGGGCCGGATATTCCAGCTTCGGAAGTAACTACAAGACGGAAGGCGACAAAGACAACACCGCGGGCTTTTCATTCGGCGCCGGCTTTTCATTTCCCAAGATCAACGTCGACTATGCATTCTTACCCTATGCCGACCTCGGTTCGCTGCATCGGGTGAATCTCGCCTATAGGTGGTAGTTTTGCGAAATCGCCTCGCCTTTGTCATTCCGGTTGTTGGAATGATTGTATTGCTGTTTTCCTGCGGAAAGAACGCACCATCAGCGCGCGCGCGCGTCCTCGATTTTGTGCGAACGATTCAGGCCGACTCCCTTGCAGACATTATGCCCTACATCGACCTCGACTCGGTCGCAACCTACGAGTACAAAGATGCCCAATATGACTCGCTGACTATGGATCAAAAGAAACGCCGCTTACTGGCGGGTTTTGTCGGCAATGGCGAGTATCGCGGTGTTTGGGCAAAATCGCAAATTGTGGTCAATAATGAATTCTACTCTGATGATACCACGGCAAGAGTTGAAGTTTCCTTCATCGATCGCTCAACCAGAATTCAGTACTATTCTCAAATGGGAATGAAGCTGCGCTCCAATCTCTGGGTCATCACGAACTTCAAAGTCAATCAGGAACAGAACTGACCGCGTCGCGACTAGCATTTCTTCTGGCCCCGTGCTCTGGAATTCAAAGGTGAATTGGTTTAGCCGGAACAGTTCGGAACAGGCGGATGGCGCGATCAGTCAGATTTCTGTTCAGGATTTCAAGGCTGCTCTCGATAAAGACAGCTCATTGCATTTGATCGATGTCAGAACTCGCGAGGAAGTTGACGCAGCTCATCTTGAAGCCACCAAAGCTCGCATCGAGTACCACGAGATCGCTGAAAAGATCAACACCGACGATTTTCAAAAAGACCAGCCAATTTATCTCATTTGCCGAGTCGGTCGCCGTAGCATGATCGCTGCTCGCGAACTGCGCGAAGTAGGATTCGAAAAAATCTTCAACGTCGCAGGCGGTATCACTGATTGGATTCATGCCGGTTTTCCCGTAATTAAACAGTAGCAGCGCCTGCTGCGTCTTCTCCTTGCCTCTCCGCGCTCTCGCTCGTTTGAAATTGTGGTCTGACATTATATTACGGCGCATCCAAATTCGACAGGCTTCCAAAATTTCCCTTGCGTTTCCCAGACCGGTTTTGTAAAGTGCGGACTGTTATTTTTTGATTATCACGTCTTTTAGATAGCTCTATGGAGGAGATGATGTCGGTTGGGAAGTCGGTTTATCTCGTAATAGGCACTTTATTCCTGGCGATATTTTTGATCGGTTGCGAAGGCGACCAGGGTCCGGCCGGTCCCAATGGTTTCGACGGCCCGGATGGCCCTGACGGTCCTGATTTTACGCCAAGTCCTATTGCCACACAGACCTTTAGTCTCATGATCAACAATGGCACGACCGCTGATTTCAACGGCGCTGCCAAAATCGAAATTACTTCAGACGCCAATGCCACACCAAGCGCAAGTCGCGTTGTCGCCAAGCTCTTGTCCAAGTCACCCACCCTTGATGGCATCGACCGGGGCACGGCCGAATGGGGCGATGCGTTGCCCTCTGACATTGCTTTGACTAATCTCTTTGGCGCCGACAACGGCATCACCACCGCGCGCGTTCGTGTTGGCTATGACCGCAACTACGTCTATGCCCAATTCATCTGGACAGAAACCGCTACCGGTTCGTTTACCGTCAATGCCGATACCACCGCGAATATCTGGCGCTTCAACGGAAGTGCCTGGAGCCGCTCCGGTGGTGAAGATCGTCTCTTTGTAGCTTGGGACAAAAACGGCGTGACCGGTTGGGAAGCCAACGGTATCTCATCGATTTTTGACGGCGCAACTTTCAAGACTCCGGCCGCCGGTGAGCGCGCCGATCTCTGGGTCTGGCAATCGACTCGTTCTTACTATGCGACTGCTGCAGAAGACAACGTCGTTAAGTTCTCTGACACCGATGGATTAGCCTCGGATGTTGGCGCTGGCCTCGCATTTGAAAACGATGGCGTCAGCGGTCACCCGCGTTTTATGAAATCAAATTCGCCCCGGACCGGCTCGGCCTATCCGCTCTTGGCCTTTGATTACGCTGCCTACGCAAGCGGAATTACCTGGTCAACCGGCGCAACTATCCCGGGATACATAACCTTGGTGCCGACAGGTTCAGCGGCTGATGTCCGCGCTGTCGCTACCTTCTTCAGTGATACATGGATCGTGGAATTGCGCCGTGCGAGAAACACCGGCAATGCCGATGATCTTGCTCTATAAAATGTCGGCATCAAATTTGGGAGTAAATTAGAAATGCTTTTGATTTCGAGATTTTGGCTGCAGGGATATCAGGGAGGAATCGATGCGTAAGAGTATTCTTCTTCTCGTTTGCCTAAGTATTCTCTGTGGATTGATTCTACTCGCCGGTTGCGAAGGCGATCAGGGTAATCCCGGACGCATCGGCGACCGCGGCAAGCCCGGTGATCCCGGAACCGATCCGGAAATCGGCAAGCCCGCCGATCGCTACTTTGGCGTCGGTTTGGTCAACGGCAATAAGCGCGCCGTTAACGGCGATACCCGCGTTCTCATGACATTCGATTCGACCCAGCGCGCCACCAGCGACCTTGTTGTCGCTGCGCGCGTTTACAATCCGCCGCTAATCGACGGAATCGACGGTGAAGAGCCCGAGTGGGGCGAGCAGAAGTCTCGTATTCGTCTGTCATTCATGAACGATGTCGACAATCTCACCGACCCGGAAATCTACGAACTCGTCTGCCGTACTGCATGGGACGAATACTATATCTATCAGCTCTACACTTGGAAAGAGCGCAAGGTGTCAGTCCGCACGGCCGACGGCGATTCCAGCATCTACGATGTGACCGCGTCCGATCAGCCGCAGGAGTTGTTCTTCGACGCCCGTCGTAAGATCGTGACCGCCATCGACTCGATTTCAGAACCGGAATCACCCGACACGACCTTCTTCCAGTGGATTCGCGTTCCAGTCTTGAGCGTCGATACTCTTTTTTGCGTCACCAATCCAACAACGGGTGATACAATATTTTGCAATGTTCAAACTGTTTACGGCGATACAACCTTGATTTGGTTTGCACCGCCGACTGCGGAGGACAAACTCGCAGTATTCTGGACTGATAACGACGCCGGCAACTGGTCCGAACTGGCATTCCGCGAGTTGTTTAATATGTCCGGTTCGGGCGGAACGATTCCTGCCGGAACGAACGTCGATGCGTGGATCTGGGGTTCTGCAACTTCTAACCCGGTCTCTTCGATGGACGACTGGCACATGACATCGACTGGCCTGATTCCCGATTTCGGCGCTGCGCCCTTCATCGACAACTATCTGCTCCCTGATTCCGTGCCGCGCTATCAGAGCTTCCGCGATCCGAATTCAAAAACGCAGGCCAATCTGCTCGTCAAGATCTACCCGCTCTGGTATTATGACGCGGTAAGCTATTCTGTGTCAGGATGGGATCCGAATCGGCCAGTCTATCTGACCGGTGTGATCACGACTATCCCGAGCGACAGTCGAGCCGATATTTATGCTCGCGCGACCTTCGACGATTCCGGCGGTATTTGGACACTGGAAATCCGACGGGCTCGCAGAACTTACAACGGCGACGACGTGGTGTTTTAGGAGGAGTGGAAAATGACGAATAGATTAGCTTTGATACTTGGCAGTTTACTTTTCGGTCTCCTGCTCCTTGCAATTGCCGGATGCGATGGCATCTCCGGAGACCGTGGCGAAATTGGCCCGATTGGTCCTCCCGGACCAGGCTATGTACCGCCCATTCCAGAAAATCGTTTCTTCTCGATGGCAATTGCCAACAATAGCCAGAAGAGCCATAACGGCGCCCCCAAATTGTACCTCTCCTTCGACAGCACTCATCAGGCTGCCGGCGATACCATTTTCTGCCGCCAGCTCGCCAAAGGTGAAGCGCCGCTGGTCGATGGCATTGACGATGGTACTACAGAATGGGGCGATAAGCTCACCAACGTCGAGCTTATGCGTGCCGCTGGTGACTACAACTTTATCGAATCGGCTCAAGTGCGTTCGGCATTTGACAATGAATTTATCTACTTCCAGGTGAAGTGGACTGAAGTCGCCAACGAAGAATTCGGCGTCGAAGTTGCCAACAGCAATTCCCCCGAATATTGGATCTACCCGGAAGGCGGTAGCGGCAACGCCAAGCGTTGGCAAAAATCTACCACCAACGAAGATCGCTTGAACTTCTTCTTCGAAATCACGCCGGTCACACGCTATTCGAGCGACGGCTGCTATGTCACTTGCCATACCGACGAAGATGTAATCGAAGGCAATTTCCACGCTACCCGCGGTTCGCGTGAGCGTATGGATGTCTGGCATTGGACTTCGGCAACGAGTAACTTCACCGGCTATGCTTTTGATCGCTACATGGACAACGGCTCCAGCGGCGGCGTTCGCGCCGATGTTGGTACGCCGATCGCCCGTGCCAATCATGAGTTCGTCACTGTCGGTGCCGATACAACCGATCGCCCGATGTACATGGCATTCAGCGATCCCAACAGCAACTCGACTTACCCGCTTTGGGATTACCAGATCAGAAGCGTCGCGACCAGCGGTTGGACGCCGGGCGCTACCGTCCCCGGATTTGTAAACAGCATTCCCTGGGGATCGACCGCAGATGTCGAAGCCATCGGCAACTATGACAACGGCACCTGGACTGTCGAACTGAAGCGCAGGCGCGTCACCGGCAACGGAGACGACGTCAGCTTCTAACTTGCTTCGCTTGATAACAAATCAGGGTCGTCGGTTCTTGCCGGCGACCCTTTTTCTTTTGCGAAAGATGATTGATTTTCTTTCGCACATAACATAGCTTTAAGTAACCACATTTGCGAGGGCAGCGAATCAGATTATGTTACTCAAATCACAACGCATCCTGCTGCGGAGCTTGCGCCGTTCCGACGCCAAAGCTGTCTTCACGGCAATCGACTCCAGCCGCGCCGAATTGGACAAATTCATGATCTGGTCGCCAGTGACGCGGACGGTCCAGGATTCGATCGACTTCATTCACCGTACTTTCGCCGACCGCCGCCAAAAGCGCGTCATCGGGTTTGGCATATTTGACGCCGATACAAAAGCCTACATCGGCGGGATCGGGCTCCACGACCTGCGCAACAGTATCCGCTCGGCAGAAATAGGTTATTGGATTCGCTCGGATCGTACCGGACAGGGACTCGCCACCGAGGCCTCTGCGCTCGTACTGCGATTCGCCTTTGAAGCCTGGAAAGCGCACCGCGTCATCTTGCGCGCCGCCACCGACAACGCGGGCTCGATTCGCGTCGCCGAAAAGCTCGGATTTCGCCTCGACGGCATTCAGCGCCACGAACTTCGCTTGTCGCGTGGCTGGCTCGATTACAATTGTTACAGTATGCTCGAGGATGAGTACTACGAGCACCGTGATCAGATTTGCTCATTCATTTCGAAATAACTGCTTCTATTCAGGAATCACCGTATTGAATTGATTCGGTTCAAAGAGGTTTGGCATGTTAGCTAAGGTCGTTTCGTCCGCTGTGCTTGGCATCGACGCCTATAGCGTCGAAGTCGAAGCAGACATTACTCCGCAACTCCCCATGTTTGCCACTGTCGGTTTGCCCGATGGCGCCGTCAAAGAAGCCAAGGAACGCGTAATGTCTGCCATCAAGAACAGCGATTTCATTTTCCCCAACAAGAAAGTCACAATCAACCTCGCACCTGCTGATATCCGCAAAGAAGGCTCTGCCTTTGATCTTCCGATGGCGGTCGGTATTCTCGCCGCTACCGGACAGGTCATGCGGGAAGAATTTCAGGATGTCGTCATGCTTGGCGAGCTTTCGCTCGACGGCTCGCTCAAGCCGGTCGAAGGCGTCCTGCCAATGGCAATGAACGCGCAAAAGACCGGTTTGCGCGCCTTGGTCGTGCCGCGACAAAACGCACCGGAAGCCGCAATGGCGCAGGGTGTCGAGGTCTATCCCGTCGGCTCCTTGAAAGAAGCGATCGCATTTCTGGAAGATGAAAAACTTGTCTCCCGCTTCACCATCGACATCAAAGCTGTCTTTGACACAGCTCGCAGCTATACAACTGACTTCGCTGAGGTGAAAGGGCAGGAGGGTACCAAGCGCGCCCTCGAAGTCGCCGCTGCCGGCGGGCACAACATCATCCTCGTCGGCCCTCCCGGATCCGGCAAAACCATGCTTGCGCGCCGGCTGCCGTCAATCTTGCCTGACATGACGCTCGACGAAGCACTCGAAACCACGAAAATACATTCTGTTGCCGGTATATTGCCGCCCGATACGCCGCTGATTGCAACCAGGCCGTTTCGCTCGCCGCACCATACTATTAGCGACGCAGGTCTGATCGGCGGTGGTCGCATCCCACGCCCCGGCGAGGTCAGTCTCTCGCACAATGGCGTGCTCTTTCTCGACGAACTCCCCGAATTCCGCAAGGACGTACTCGAAATGCTGCGGCAGCCGCTCGAAGATGGATCTGTCACCATCTCCCGGGCCATGACCTCGCTGACCTATCCGTCCAAGATGATGCTCGCCGCCGCCATGAACCCGTGTCCCTGCGGCTACCATGGCGACCTGTCGCACGAATGTACCTGCAATCCGCTGCAGATTCAGAAGTATCGTAGCAAAATCTCCGGTCCGCTGCTGGACCGAATCGACATTCACATCGAAGTCCCGGCGGTTAAATTCAAAGAGCTGTCCGATACAAATTTGGCCGAGAAGTCGACCGAAATCCGTTTGCGCGTCAACGAAGCCCGCTCGCGCCAGCATTCCCGTTTCGCCGGACACAAGCACCTCTATTGCAATGCCCACATGGAATCACGCGACCTGCGCGAGTTCTGCCCGCTGGATGACAAGAGTCAGGATATGTTGCGGCTGGCAATTGGCAAACTCGGTCTCTCGGCGCGCGCCTATGACCGCATCATCAAAGTTGCCCGCACGATCGCGGATCTCGAAGGTACAAACGACATCAATGTCCAGCACATCTCCGAGGCCATCCAATATCGCAGCCTCGACCGGAGCCTCTGGATGAGTTGATTGTTGACGGTTGTGCAAAATTTGCCGTTTCTACTAAACAGTGCGGGTGGCAATGCCGTTAAATAGGCAACGGATTACCGTCTTGGGAATGGAGAACCGACACTTGAAATACAAATTCGCAGTTTCTTTCGCCATCTTGACAACTAGCGCATTGTTGACTTTGGGAGCTTCGCTCGCATACGCTAAAGCAACTATTCAGATCGATCCTCGCCAACTCGACCGCGATTCCATCAAAGTCTGGATATTCTTCACCGACAAAGGCGAGTCGATCAACCGTCCCGCCAAGTTCGTTGCCGTCTCCCAGCCCGCCATCACCAGGCGCGCCCTAAGAGCCAACATCGTCGGCGCTACCGAGTATGACCGTGAACTCAACCCCGACTATCTTGCAGAAATCCGGCCTCTCGTTAAGCGCACAGTTCAGCAATCCCGTTGGTTGAATGCTATCAGCGCCTATGTCGATCCGTCCAAGCTTGATCAGTTATCGCAACAGCCTTGTATTGCGCAAATTCGCTCTGTGGCGACTTTCAAGCGCAGTGCTGACCTCGTCGATCAGGGTGTGATAGAAAAGCCGCTTGGACCATTCCCGCCGGAATACGGCCCCTCGTGGGCGCAAATGAACCAAATCCAGATTCCTGCTCTGCACGATCTCGGCTACAAAGGCGCCGGTATCCGCATACTGATGATGGACACCGGATTTCGCATTGACCATCCGGTCTTTGCCAATACCGATATCGAAGCAACCTACGACTTCATCAATCACGACAATGACGTCCAAGACGACAATCAGGAACCTGTTCAGCAGTCTCATGGCACCCAGACTTTTTCAACCGTCGGCGCAAGTGTCGAGAATCTTATGCTGGGGGCTGCCTACGAGGCAACTTTTCTCCTCGCCAAGACAGAGATCTTCACTGATGAGATTCAAATCGAGGAAGACAACTGGGTTGCCGGAATCGAATGGGGCGAGGGACTCGGCTGCGACGTCGTATCAAGTTCGCTTGGATACACAGAATGGTACAGCTATTCCGATATGGACGGAAATACCGCAGTCACTACCAAAGCTGCCGACATTGCGGCCTCACTTGGTGTCATCGTCGTCAACTCGATTGGCAATGAGCAGTCGCAAGGCAACTCGGGCGCAACTTTGATCGCGCCCTCCGATGGCGACAGCGTCATCGCCGCCGGCGGCGTTAATATCAGCGGCGATATTGCGGTCTTTTCGTCGCACGGCCCAAGCTTCGACGGCAGAATCAAACCGGACCTCTGTGCGCTTGGCGTGGGCAATGCCGTTGCCAATCCTGTTGGAAACGGCTTAGCGACCAACAGCGGCACCTCGTTCTCCTGTCCACTAATTGCCAGTGCCGTGGCTCTGCTCTTGCAGGCCGAACCGGACTGGGGATTCGGGCAGATTTACACAGCCTTGACCACAACTGCGACTCGCGCCAATAATCCCGACAACATCTTCGGCTACGGTATCGTCCGCGCACTCGATGCGCTAAACTACGAAAACCAACAGTCCAATAATCTTGTCGGCGTCGTCGCTTACCCCAATCCTTTCAACCAAGTCGTAAAGTTTGACTTTGAAGTACCTCCGGCTGGCGTGGTCGAAATCCGCATCTACACAATCGCCGGCGAAAAAATCGTAACTCTCGTTCGCCCCGCAGGCGATCCGGCTCCCATCGAATGGAACGGGAAAAACCAAGCCGGGGAAGAGGCAGCCAGCGGCGTCTACATCGCCTACATCTCCGCCGATGGCGTTTCGGAAACAAAGAAAATATTCAAGCACAAAGAGTTAGTAGATAGCCCGGATTAGATTGTCTGGGCCGACTTCACGCGAACAGCTCATACATCATCTCGCCCTTGTGAAAATCATCACTTTTTTGCATTTGACTTGACCATTTCCGAGACTTATACTGGCCTAAGAAACGCGGTTTTGTCCGCGTTTTCGCTTAGTTAGTCCGGATTTGAAAACCGGACAAGATTAGTTTCAGTAGGAGTTGTTATGCGCCTCTATGAATATGAAGCCAAAGACCTTTTCAGCAAATTCAAAATACCCATCAGCAACGGCAAGCTCGCCTCCAATCCAGAGGAAACAGTTAAGCTCGCACTCGAGGCAGGTCTTCCGCGCGTTCTCAAGGCACAAGCCCTGACCGGCGGACGTGGAAAAGCCGGCGGCATCAAGATTGTCAAGACTGAAGCTGAATCGCGCGAGGCCGCTTCTGCTTTGTTCAAACTGACAATCAAAGGATTTCCGGTCGACAAGGTTCTCGTCGACGAAGTTCTCACAATTGCGCAGGAATACTACCTCGGCGTTACCATCGACCGCGCCAACTACAAGCTGGTCGTAATCGCTTGCGCCGACGGCGGTGTCGAAATCGAAGAAACCGCCAAGACTCATCCCGAGAAAATTCTCAAACTCTCTTACGATATTGACGAGAGCTTCTTCAGCTTTGATGCCATCAAAGTCGCCAAGTTTCTCGGCTTCAAGGGCGACCAAATCAAGGCCTTCATTCCCATCGCAACAGGATTGTTCAACTTCTTCAAGCGCTATGACGCCAAACTTGCCGAGATCAACCCGCTCGTTCGCACCGTTGACGGCAAGTTACTCGCTGCCGATGCCCGCATCTCGCTCGACGACGACGCTTTGTTCCGCCATGCCGACTTGCAGAGCATGGGCATCGAGGTCCGCCACGAAGAGGGCGAAATGACCCCGCGCGAAAAGAAAGCACAAGAATGGGAAATTCCGTATCTCGACCTCGACGGCGATATCGGCATGTTTCCCGGCGGCGCGGGCTTTGGTATCATGGGCAACGATTTCATCCAATACTACGGCGGCAAACCGGCGAACTTCATGGACTCCGGCGGCGGACCGACCCCGGAACGCCTCGCCAAAATGCTGATTCTCCTCGATGAGAACCCGCAGGTCAAGGCCATCTTCGGCGCCCGTTTTGGCGGTATCAGCCGCTGCGACGATTTCGCCAAAGGCGTCGTGATGTTCCTCAAAGACCACGGCCTCTCCAAGCCGATGGTGATGCGTTTTACCGGCAACATGTGGCGCGAAGGTATGCAGATCTTCGAGGACGCCAAGAAGGAAAGCCCGAAGTTGTTCGAAAAAATCGAATACCACGGCATCGAAACTCCAATCGAGGAAATCGCCAAACGCGCCGTCGCGTTAGTGAAGGAGGTCAAGTAACATGGCTATCCTGGTTGACAAAAAATCGCGCGTCGTCGTGCAGGGCATTACCGGCGGAGCTGGCTCGTTCCACGCCAAACGCATGAAGACCTACGGCACCAACATCGTCGGCGGCACTTCGCCCGGTAAAGGCGGTACGGATATCGACGGCACGCCCGTTTTCGATACTGTCGAAGAAGCCGTCAAACAGCAGGGCGCGGACACTTCCGTAGTTTTTCTTCCGGCAAAGTTCGTCATGGAAGCCGCCATTGAAGCCATTCGTGCCGGCATCAAATTCATCGTCGTCGTTCCGGAACACATTCCGATTCACGATATGCTCAAAGTCCGCAAGGAAGCGGTCAAATACGGCGCTACCGTTCTTGGCGGCAATACTGCCGGAATCATCACGCCCGGGCAAGCCAACCTCGGCATCATGCCCGATATCGCTTTCACGCCCGGACGCGTCGGCACCGTCAGTCGCTCCGGCTCGCTGACATATTACATCGCCGACACCTTGACTTCAGCCGGTTTCGGCGAAACCACCTGCGTCGGCCTCGGCGGCGACCCGGTGCTTGGTTCGACCTTCGACGAGATTCTTTGGAAATTCGAACAAGACGACGCTACCAAGGCCATCGTTATGGCCGGCGAAATCGGCGGCGTCTACGAAGAGCGCGCCAAGGACGTCATCGCAAAAATGAAAAAACCGGTCATCGTCATGATCGGCGGCGTCTTCGCGCCTCCGGGAAAACGCATGGGCCATGCCGGTGCTATCGTCGAAGGCAACATGGGAACCGCCGAATCGAAGCTGAAAATTCTCGAGGAAGCCGGCGCCCACCGCGCAAAGACGTTCTTGGATATCCCGAGGATCTTGAAGTCGTTGAACATTTAGGCGTTCGCCTAGGCGTCCGTCGACAATGCGTCCAGCGAGGCGCGCGGCGCGGAGGCGTCCTCCACCAATGTGTCATTCCGGCGAAAGCTGGAATCCAGGTTGATGCTTAGATGGAAACATCGAGGCACACATAGAAGTTTTTTGGCCGGGAGCCTAGCGATATTGACAGTTTGCTATTTCAAAACAGACGTGACAGATAGAAAAGTCTAATGAATAATAATGAACTACTCTCTGAAGTCCGCCGCAATGGCACCGTCGAATCGGTGCACTACGGCTCAATTGTCGTCACCGACAATAAAGGCACCGTTTTGTATTACAACGGCGATCCCGAATTGGTGACATTTACCCGATCTTCCGCCAAAGCTTTCCAATTCCTTCCCGTGTTCGAATCCGGCGCGACCAAACGTTTCGGGCACAGCCTGCAGCAAATGGCAATTATGCTTGGCTCGCACAATGGCAGCGAATTGCACCAGCAGGTGGCGAAATCCAACCTCGATCTAATTGGCCTCGATGAATCATATCTCAAGTGCGGCTCGCATCTGCCAATCGAGTACCGCCAACTTGGCGAGGTCCCGGTTGCGGGAATGAAGTACACACCGCTGGGGCACAATTGCTCCGGCAAACACTCCGGCCAGTTGGCACTTTCAGTGCATATCGGCGACGATCCGCACAATTACATCGACCCCGAATCCAAAACGCAGAAAATGGTCAAGCTGGCCGTCTCCGAAGCCTACGACTATCCCATCGACAAGATCAAAATGGGTACAGACGGTTGCTCTCTACCCAATTTCTGCCTGCCGCTGCGCAATATGGCAAAGGGCTACTCTTGCATTGTTACCAAAACAGCTTCCAGCCCGATTCGCCGCGAGGCATACCAGACCATCTATGACGCAATGTCGCAATTCCCGCTTATGGTCTCCGGCAACAAGCGGCATGATTTGGCGATTACCGAAGCTTGCAAGGGCGATGTCATACTCAAGGTCGGCGGCGAAGCCGTCCAGACCATCGGCGTGGTTTCCAAAGGCATCGGCATAGCCATCAAGATCGCCGACGGCAACACTCGCGGCCTGTTTCCCGTAATCTGCGAAGTGCTGCGGCAACTCGGAGTAATCGATGATGCGATATTCAAATCCCTCGGTGTTTTCAGCCGTCCCCAATTATTCAATGACAGAAAGATTAACATCGGCGAAATAGTGCCGGTCTTTAAGCTAAAACGAGGTTAACTGTGCGCGAATTTCTCAAATCCAAATTCCCCGAACTGAATGACATCAAAGACGCCAAACTGCGTGAAGGCGTCCTAAACGTGATGGTCGAAGCTGTCGAACTTTCCGGCTTCAAGCAGGAAGAACTCGACCAAGTGCCGTTTACATTGCTGATTCCCGGCACGCCCGTAAGCCTGATCCACCATATCCGCGCAGTTACCGATACCGCATTGCGCGCCGCCGACTCCATGACCCAATTCTTCGGCGACCGCATCCCGGTCAATCGCGACTATCTCATCGCCGGCGGACTGCTGCACGATATCGGCAAGTTCTCCGAATACAAAAACGACGGCGGCAAGTTCGGCAAATCGGAATTCGGCAAGCTGGTCCGCCATCCGTTTTCCGGAGCTGCCTTGGCAATGAAACACGGCCTCCCGGCGGACATCGTCCATCTCATTGCCACTCATGCCGGCGAAGGCGACAAGGGCTACCGCACACCAATGTCGGTAATCCTCCACCATGCCGATTTCATCAACTTTGAAGCGCTTGGCGGGAAAATCTAACGCCCCCAATCCCTGTCGGAATCAAGCCAAATTAGCAGACGCTAAGGTGCCGAACTACCTTTCGGCGCCTTGGCTTCGTCTGCCTATCATCACTCCAATTACACCCTCACTTTTTCGGGAAATTCATTGGTTTGGCCCCCGTACTTCCTATATTGCATCTAATATCCGTTGACGGCAAAGCCCGCCGACGGCCACAGCGAGCAATACACTGGAGTGAACGATGGACCACTTTGCCGAGCCATACAGAATCAAGGTCGTAGAGCCAATTAATCTAATATCCCGCGAAGAGCGCGAACTGCGCATCCGCGAAGCCCACTTCAACATCTTCAATCTGCGCTCACAGGACGTCTTTGTCGACCTGCTGACCGACTCCGGCACCAGCGCCATGAGCGACAACCAATGGGCGGGCATGATGCTCGGCGACGAAGCCTATGCCCAGTGCCGCAACTATCAGCACTTCGAAGAAACCCTGCGCGACGTCTTCGGCTTCAAGTATTTCATCCCGGTCCATCAGGGCAGAGTCGCCGAGAATCTGCTTTTCTCCACGATCGTCAAACCCGGCGACTACGTGATCAACAACACCCACTTCGACACCACCCGTGCCAACACGATGCACAAAGGCGGAATTCCGATCGACCTGATCTGCGCGGAAGCGCGCGACCCGCATTCGCAGCATCCGTTCAAAGGCAACATGGATGTCGCCAAGCTCGAGGATTTCATTCGTCAAGTCGGCGCTGCAAAAATCCCCGCCTGCTTCATGACCCTGACCAACAATTCCTCCGGCGGGCAACCGGTCTCGATGGAAAATATCAAAGCCACCCACGCCGTTTTGAAAAAGTTCGACATTCCGTTTTTCTTCGACTGTGCCCGTTTCGCTGAAAACGCCTACTTCATCAAGACTCGCGAAAAAGGCTACGGCGACAAGTCGGTCAAAGACATCACCCGCGAAATGTTCTCCTACGCCGACGGCGCTCTCATGTCCGCCAAAAAAGACGGACTCGTCAACATGGGCGGATTTCTTGCCCTCAACGACGGTGAGTTGGAACAAAAACTTACGAATCTTATGATCTTGATCGAAGGTTTCCGCACCTACGGCGGGTTGGCCGGACGTGACCTTGAAGCCATCGCGCGCGGAATCTACGAAGCACTCGACGAACGCTATCTCGAGTTCCGCACCAAGCAAGTGAAATTTCTCGGCGACGAACTGGTCAAGCGCGGCGTGCCGATTATCGAACCGACCGGCGGTCATGCCGTCTTTATCAACGCCGGCGAATTCCTGCCGCATATCGAAAAAAGCGCCTTCCCGGGCCAATCCGTCGTTGTGGCATTGTACCGTGAAGGCGGAATCCGCTGCTGCGAAATTGGCTCCATTATGTTCGAAACCAAAGACGCCGCCAGCGGCAAGAGCGAATACGCCCCATATGAATTGGTTCGGTTAGCAGTTCCGCGCCGTGTCTACACCAACGCCCACCTGATGCATGTTGCGCTTTGCATGGAAAAAATCTGCAGCTACAAGGACAAACTCGTCGGCTTCGAGTTCGAATATGAAGCCCAATACCTCCGCCACTTCACCATGAAACTCCGCGAAAAGAAACCCGTCAAAGCAAGGGTGTAGGCGTAGGGGCATACAGGTAGCGCGATTCAGGCTTTGTTATTCCCCCTTAGCAAAGGGGGTTAGGGGGTTGTATTCATTACCATGCGAATCCGCTACAACAATAATCTGAAGCAGCGCTCCCGCGACCTCCGCAACAACAGCACGCTTTCCGAAGTCCTCCTATGGAACCAACTCAAGTCGCGGCTTCTGCGCGGCTACCAATTTTCGCGACAGAAACCAATTGGCCAGTTCATCGTTGATTTTTACTCCAGCAAATTGAAACTGGTGGTCGAGATCGATGGGGAGAGTCACGCCGGAAAAGAAACACATGACTTGGAGAGACGGCAGTATTTGGAATCACTTGGGCTTAATGTATTGCAGTTTAGCGATCGAGATGTTAAGACAAACTTAGCCGGTGTCTATGACGTTCTGAATGACTATATTGACAGATGGGAGAAAACCAACACAACCCCCTAACCCCCTTTGCTAAGGGGGAATATCGAAACTCGAAAAACCCATCAACCCAAAAACACAAGCGCGCCTTACTTGACCCCCTCTGTTGCGAGTCCCCTACCTGCTCAGCCTCACATCTCCCAACCCGACCTTGGCAAATACCTTGATCTTGATATCTGCCGAAGCATAGTTCGGATCCGTGAATTCCAAGTTGCAGCCGAAGCCTTCCTTACGATTATTGAACACATCCACATCGCCGGCGCCCGCTTGCGCAGTCACTGAAACCGGTACGCCGCTTGGCAAAATGACCTTCGCATCGCCGATGCCCAGACTCACTTCTACATAATTCTCGCCGGCGTTCAAAGTCGTAGAGGTCAGATCTAAGTTCAAATCGCCCATACCTTCTTCAACACGAATCCCTTTGTTGTCCATCGTTTGCGGCTTAAGGTTTACATCGCCGAAAGTCTTCTTGAATTGCCGGCCATTGAAATTGGACCACTCAAAATCGTACTTTCTGGGTCGCGTCTTTTCGAAAATCATCCAGCCGCCTAGCGCAACCAACACCACCGGCCAATAGCGGTGTATGATCTCCCCCAAATCGAAATCGTACCAACGGAGATTATCCCCCAGAAACGCCACGCCCAATACGACCATTAGAATTCCCCAAAACATCTTCATAAACTACTCCCTTCCAACACAAAAGAACGAATCATCACCTTCGCAAGTGCCGCTCGCCAAGATTTGCAACAGCGGCCGACAGGGAAGTGGATGCCATTTTCCCATAGTCTACGAACGCCAATTACGAAAGTTCAACCGTACTACGACAAGAAATTTCCTTGACAGTATCCGCTTCCGCCAATAGCTTCAGCGCGATTTGAAATTTGACTTTAAGGAGCAGTTGCCATGAAAAGAGATTTCCTCGCCGAAACCGACTTCACTACCGATGAAATCAATCGCGTTTTCGAGTTGTGTCGGCAAATGAAGCAAGGCGAAATCAGCCCCAAACCGTTGACCGGCAAGACTGTCGGCTGCATCTTCCATAAGGCTTCGCTCCGGACCCGCATCTCCTTCGAGGTCGGCGTCAGCGAACTCGGCGGCACCTCATTATATATCACCGAAAAAGAGATCGAACTCGGCAAGCGTGAGTCCATTTACGACGCCGCCAAGGTGCTTTCGCGCTACCTGGCAATGATCACCATTCGTACTTTTGCCCATTCCGATGTCGAACAGCTCGCGCAACACGCCGATATCCCCGTCATCAATGCGCTTACCGATCTCTTGCATCCCTGCCAGATTCTTGGTGATGCATTCACTATTATAGAGAAGAAAAAGAAGCTCGACGGACTCAAAATCGTCTATCTCGGCGATGGCAACAATATCACCAACTCCTTCATTAATCTCGCCCGCCGTTTTCCCATCCATTTCGTAGTCGGTACTAACCCGGGCACCATGCCGGATGCCGATCTGCTCAAGCTCGCACAGGCCGAAAAAGTTGGCCGCGTTGAAGTTATCTTCGATCCTAAAGAAGCCGTCCGCAATGCCGATGTAGTCTATACGGATGTGTGGGCGAGTATGGGTCAGAAGCATCTCGCGGAGGAAAAGGCGGCATTGTTGAAGGATTTTCAGGTTAACGACAGCCTCATGAAGCTTGCGAAACCTGATTGCCTCGTGATGCATTGCCTCCCGGCTCTCCGAAACGCGGAGATCACCGATTCGGTGATTGACGGCCCTAATTCGGTTGTTTTCGATCAGGCCGAAAACAGACTCCACATCCAGAAAGCGATTATGCTCGTTTTGATGGATGACAAACGACTGAAGAATTAATCAATCTTCAAAGGAGTCTTATATGTTGCGCCGCTCTATTACGGCGGGACTATTTTTAGTCCTCGCGGCTATGTTCATTTTCGTCGGCTGCTCCGACGATTCCAACCCGAATAACGCAAACATCGGCGACCCGAATTCACCGGCATTCCAGCCGATTAAAGCGGCAATCTCCACGGCCGTCGATTCCACCCTGGGTGTCGCTCTCAAATTCGCGTACAAGCCAAATCGCTATCCGTCCGACTCCGATTGGGATCGCCCGGAACTCGGCCCCAATGACTCGTTGCTCTACAACTATGTCGGCGGTTGGCACATTCTCTATCTTGGCCTCTCTGCCAGCGTCGATTACAATTTTACCTACACCGATTCGGCACGCTTCTGGCAAGGCGAAACGGCCGTTCGTCAATTCTCGCCCGATCGCTGCACGGGGCTCGATCTGATTCATCACCAGAACTCCAGCTACAAGGGCACTGGCGACGAATACACCGATCTTAGCACCTATGTCAATGTCAGCTTCCGCAACCGTCTTCAATCTTCGCAGTACTTCTACGGGCATACGCACATCGTCCTCGATGACTACTATGTCGTAGCAAACGAGCAGCTGAACACAAATTACGACTTCGAGTTGACGGCTAACGACGTTACCTACTCATTAGCCGAGCAAGGTTCCTGGTCCTCTGCGCATGTGACCGGCGGCCAGTTGATCATCTCCGTCGTCGTTGACAACGGCACCGATCTCACCGAATGGGACATCGATGTTAACTTCAGCGAAACCGGCTCTGCAATGGTCGAAGCCACCGACGGCGTCAAGACCTACGAGTTCACGGTTACGCCGCAGTATCAATAGATTTTTCACAGGGTTGGGTACTTTCAAGGGCACGCACTCGCGTGCCCTTTTTGTTTGGTCCCGCTTCCGAATTGCGCTAGACCATTTCTCAATTGACTCAAATCGCTTCCGCCCATATACTCACTCGATGCCAAAGGAAGTGCTTCGTTACAACAACTGCTTTGTCTGTGGTCCCAATAATCCATTCGGGCTCAACCTCAAATTTCTCTCCGAGGCAAACCGCGCTTGGACCGACTTCCAACCCGAAAAGCGACACGAAGGTTACAAGGGCATTCTGCACGGCGGGATCATCGCAGCCATTCTCGACGAGGTCATGATTAAAGCCGCCCTTGCGCAAGGAATCCTCTGTGTAACCGCCTCGATGGAAGTCCGCTACAAAGCACCGGCAGAGCTAAGCTCGCAGTTTCATTTTGAAGGGATCGTCACGAGCGTCCGCAAGCGGGTCATTGAAACAACTGGCTCGATGGTCGATCAGCAGGGGAGAGTAGTCGCCGAAGCTTCCGCCAAATACATGACCGTTTCCCCCGACCTTCAAGCGCGGCTCAACCAATCGCTTAGCGACTGACCTCTTCAGTTGCGCAACTAACTGCAGCTACTGCGCATCCTCAAACACAACAATCTTGAGGCTTTTTCAATCGATTTGCGCCGCCAGCTCCCTAAACGCATAGTCGCTAACGCCTTGACGAATTCGCCAATTTCCGAGATTTTCCCCATCGCCCCCAACGATTACGGCACGCGCATTGCACAAGCTCACGGTATGCGAGGAGTTGCAATGAACTGTTATTTCCACGGTACGAATCTGCACCACGAGAAATTGTCCGTCAACAAAGGGTTAATCTCCTTTGCCGTCCCGGATTATGGAGTCATCTTCCGCGCCCAGCATGAAGGCAACCGCTATGAATGCGAGTACGCCGCCGGTATCGCACTCATCCGCTTTATGCAGCTCAATCAAAGCCACTTCGCCGGAAAAGGCATCAAATTGCTGACCGACTCGCCCATTGTTGTCTATCAGGTAAACAACAAAATCACCGCGACCCAGAACCTGCTCCGCTACCGCGACCTTCTGCTCTTCTATAAGCGAAAGCTCGGTTTCGATCTTACCTGGATCCCCGCCACCATGAACCGCGCTGAAATGGGACTCGATGAAATGGCCGTCAATCGCAAATCGCCTGTCTTCAACTTTGACATCTTCGACGAGTCCACGCGGCGAAAAGACCTCGTCCGCCCCGGAAATAAGCAGGCAATTCGCATTACTTGAGCGCCTCAACTTCAGTTACCCTCGGCGCGTACGATAATAAGAATGTAGAATCCACAGCGACTGAACGAATAGTTTAGTCGCAGCGTCCTTCAAGACGTACAATCGTTTGTGCGCCGGCCGATTTCAAGCTCTTAGGCGGACAACAATGGCGAGTATGGGAAGAACAAAGCTCTTTACGATCATATCTGCAATCACTCTGATTTCCAGCCTTTATTCAGAACCCTATTCAGTCCAACCGGAATTGATTGACACCGTTTTGATGGAAGACTATCGCCGGGTCTGGGGAAGTCCCGATGGCGCATTCTTCCTGCAGAAGAAATCTGCCGTCGAAATTCGCCAATACCCTTCGACCGAATCTCGCAACATCAACTACAAAGCGAACCAGAAATTCATTTCTTCCGAGCGCGGCAACTACTACGCACTGATTAGCTACAGCAATTTTCTGCCAACACAGCTGCAAGTCACCGGCATTTCGGTCTACGACCGCACCGGCAATGTTGTCTGGACCAAACCGCAACCGGGCTGCAGCGCTTTCATTCTTTCTGACCATGCGCCAATTGCCGTTGGCATCGAAGGCGCCGAAGGATTTGCCGAATCACGTCTGATCTTCTTCAACGCTTCCGGCGAAGTCGTCGGTAGCACCAAAGTCCAGAATTTTTACAATGGCCAATTTAGCGAAAACGGCGAGGCATTCTTCGGTATTACCGGTACCGGAATTCTCAAAAAATTCTCCAATACCGGTAGGGAAGTGCGGGATTACGGCGCTGCTACGCGCTACTATTCCAGCTTTGATGCCGCTCTCGTCGCCGTTGTCGCCGATACTGCGACCCGCATATACTCCAGCGACACTTTGCTCACCGCGTGGCCATCTGCAGCCAGATCCCTGCGCGAAGTCAAATTCTCCCGCGACAACCGTCTCGTCGCGGCGCTCTATGGCGACCGCTTCGATGTCTATGACATTTCCGCCGGTAACATGGTTGCGCAGCACACTATGGATGATGCCGCTTATCGTTTCTTCCACTTTGACGCCGATCCCAATTTCAACTATTTCGTCTGCAGCGCGAGTAATGCGGCCGATTCGCCGGAGATCAAGAACACCAAAGGACGAATTATGCTCCTAAGCGCCGGTGGAAGTCTTCTCTGGGGAGAGGAAGTCGCATACGAAGATTGGTCGGTACGTTACCCGGATGTCAAGATTGACACCAATAGCCGAGTGGTTTCCATGCTGACCCCAACGACTCTGCAGATCTTCAAGTTTTAGCCAATTCCTTTGATTTACCCCCAAAAGCCAAAAAGCGGATCGCTGGATCCGCTTCTTAAGCAATTTAGTTCGCCTTCTTAAAGCAATTCTACTTGGACTGCTCTTTTTTGTTGAGCATCTTCGTCAAACGGCTTTTCTTGCGGGCGGCGGTATTCTTGTGGACGATGTTGCGCTTAACCGCTTTGTCCAATAACGCCGTTAACGATGAAAGCGCGGCCTTCGGATTCTCGGCATCCGGTTCGACCAATTTCATGGCCGTCTTAAGCTGACCCTTAATCGTGCGATTATGAGCACGCGCCTTGACTGATTGTCTGTGTCTCTTTTTGACTGACTTATGTACTGCCAAAATTATCTTCCTCCATATGGCACTCTCTTAAAGCTAACTAATATACGTTCGGCTGATTGGATGTCAATTGGAAAGTGAACCCAAACCGAAGACCAGTCTCGCCCGTTCGGCCGGGGTGGTCTCGGTCGCTACCCTGATTTCCCGCGTTCTCGGGCTTGTCCGCGAGCAGGTTACGGCTTATCTCTTCGGCGCCTCGGATGCCGTCGATGCCTTCAAATCCGCCTTCCGCATACCCAATCTCCTTCGCGACATGTTTGCCGAAGGCGCCCTTTCCGCCGGGTTCATCCCAATTTTCTCCGAGAAGCTGCGCTCCGGCTCGCGTGAGGAAGCCATTCGCTTTGCCGGGCTGGTTTTCGGCGCCTTGACAGCTACTGTAGCCGTCATCGTGCTCGTGATGATGGTACTAACACCCCAATTGGTGACCATCATCGCCGAAGGCTTCGAACAAGTGCCCGGCAAGCTCGAATCGACAATCAGCCTCGCGCGACTCATGATGCCGTTCTTGCTCATGGTTTCTTTGGCGGCGCTCCTAATGGGCATCCTTAACTCGCTGGGCAAATTCTTCGTTCCGGCAATTGCACCGGCACTAATGAACGTCGGCATGATCGTTTGCTCAATAGCCCTAACTCCCTTCATTGACCCTCCGGTCCTAAGTCTCGCAATCGGCGTTCTCGTCGGCGGGGCATTGCAGTTCTTGGTTCAATATCTCGCTCTGCGCAAAGCCGGATTCAAATTTCCCCTGATCGTCGATTTCGCCAATCCCGACTTGTGGCGCCTGATCTTTCTGATACTGCCGACAACGGTCGGTTTGGCGGCTACCCAAATCAACGTCGCCGTTGTCAACCGCATCGCTTCGACTGATTCCGGTGCCGTCTCATATTTGGATTACGCTTTCCGCCTGCTCCATCTGCCGCTCGGGCTGTTTGCTATCGCCATTGCAACCGTTGCTCTTCCGCGACTTTCCGCGGAAGCCGCTTCCGGCAATACGGCACAATTCGGCCATATCCACTCGAGCGCGCTGCGACTCGGAATGTTCTTGAGTTTGCCGGCAACCATGCTGATGGTGCTCCTCGCCGAGCCGATCTGCAGTACAGTCTACCACTATGGTGCATTTACCTCGGAGGATTCCCTCCAAACTGCGCGTGCTCTCGCCATGTACGCAATCGGGCTGCCCTTCTTCACCTTGGTGCGCATCACCGTCCCGGCGTTCTATGCCATGAAAGACACTCGCACACCGGCGTTGATTTCCTTAATAAGCGTTTTGGCAAATGTCCTGATGTGCTTCAAGCTGCGCGATACATTCGGTTTCTCCGGGCTGGCGCTCGCCGCCTCGCTCGCCGGAACCGTTAACTTTGCATTGCTGACCTATCTGTTGCGCAAGAAGATCAAAATCGCCGAAGACGGCACCGTCTTGTTGTCTCTTCTCAAGATCGGCGCCGCAACTCTGGTAACCGGAGTCGTCGTTTGGTGCGTTCGCGAGTATGTTGTTGCGCCTCACATCAAGGACAATGTGCACCACATAATTGAATTGCTTCTCCAACTCGGAATTGCTTTATTTGTCTTCGGACTGAGTTGTTGGATTTTCCGCGTGGAAGAATTGAAACATCTCATTGATGCAGTAAAAGGCAGATTCTCGCGGTCACGATAAAATAGGGCGGGCTAATGCGCGCTCCGGCGCTCTATGCACTTATTCTCTTCGTCTTAGGCATCGTACTCGGATCCTATACTTCGCTGCCCACGCTGGCAGTCTTGGCCGTCGCTCTCCTCACTTCGGCCGCTGCAATCATCTACACTCTCGTTGGTCGCTTCTGGCTTGGCCGCGTCATGATCTGTATCACGCTCTTCTCGAGCGCAGTCTTTCTGACCAACCTGAATATTCACGACTTTGCCGCAAATCACATTTCGCACTTTACCCATTTGACTGGCCGCTCGACCGTTGTCGGTACGGTTGACTCCGAGCCGGACATTCGCCCGACTAAGACTTTCCTAACCGTCGTAGCCGAAACTATAACATGCAAGGGAATCGCCTTGCCGACTTCTGGCCGCACTCGTATTCGTGTCGCCAAACCCAGCAACGAATTCAATATTGGCGACAGAGTCCGCTTTAGCGGCTTTGTTTCGGCGCCGTCGCAGTCGCGCAATCCAGGTTCATTCGACTATCGCCGCTATCTGGAAATTCGCCAAATAACCGCCGTTTGCAATCTGGGCGACTTCGACCGTGTCGAACGCCTGGATTCATTGCCGCCTTCCGGATTCATTCGCAGTATTATTGTACCGGTCCGGAATTACATCACACGCGTCTTCGACAGATCACTGCCTCCGGAAATGTCCGCCCTCATGCGCGGCTTCCTGATCGGCGATGTCCGCTTCATTTCCGGTGATGTTTACCAGCGCTTCAAAGACACCGGCACTTTGCACGTTCTCGCCGCATCCGGATCCAACGTCGGCTACGTTACGCTGACCATTTTTCTCGTGGCGCGGCTATTCCGACTTCACCGCCAGTCCCGATACGTAATCGCAATTGCCGGCGTGATTATCTTCTCTTTTCTCGCTTACAACCAGCCCTCCGTCGTTCGCGCTGCTATTATGGCGGTCGTTGCGTTAGTCGGAATGTCTCTGCGCCGCGATCAAAACTGGCTCAATACCATTTCCGTCGCCGGTTTGGTCGTACTGGCGCTCCACCCGCTATATCTCTATGATCTCGGTACGCAGCTATCCTTCGGCGCGGCATTTGCCTTGATCCTCTTCATGCCGGCGCTTAATACCTACGTTCCCCAAGGCAATCGTTTGCACCAGCGCATCGCCCGCTACTTTCTGCTCATCTTGTTTGGCAGCATCGTCGCACAGTTTGGCGTGATGCCGATCTTGCTTTATCACTTTCATACTGTGCCCCTCGTTAGCTTCCTTTCAAATCTACTCATTGTCCCCTTGGTCGGCGCTTCCGCCACGGTCGGAATCATTCTCGTTTTCATTTCGGCGTTGCCACTGATCCCGGAATTCTGCGCGATGATTCTGAATCTGCTGCTCGATTGCGTTTTGTGGTCGATCGTCTTTTTCGAGAACCTTCGTATCCCGCCGTTACAGATCGGCGCACCGGAGTTCTTGACCGTGTTGACTTACTACCTCTTCCTGCAGCTCATCCTCACATTGAAAACGCGCAGCCGCCACTTTATTGCGTTCTTGATTCTGTTCACACTGTCATTGAATGGCGTTGTCTGGAAAGCCGTCTTTGCCGGACCCGACGAAGGCACCCGCATCACTATCCTCGATACTTCGAAACTGACCACCATCTTCATTCGCCAGGCCGACGGGAAGACCATGCTCATCAACGGCGGCGGGAAGAACGAAGCTTTCGACTATGGCGAGTCGGTCGTCTTGCCGTTTTTGCGCTACGGTGGCATCGGTGCAGTAAGTCAATTCTGCTACACAACCGAACGCAGCGAAAATCTCGGCTCGCTTGAATCAGTCGCCACCGCGCTCGACCCGAAATTCTCTGACACTCTCTTTCATCAAGTTGGACCGGCGGTAAGTCTCCAATCCGATGCCATTCGAACACTATTTCTCACCGAACCTGTCGCTGTGCAAGAATTGGACACTGCGAAAACCGCTGCAAGGATCCTTGCTCTCGACTGGTCTTTCCTCGACAACGAATCTGCAGAATCAGCGCTCAAATTGTTTCAACCCGAAACCGTTATCTTCACCAACTATGTTAGCCGCTATGCCCGCCGCGACCGATTAACACAGCTTCGTGAAAAATACCCTCTAATTAGGATAATTTCGGTGCTCGAAAGTGGCGCAGTGGAAATTCAGGTCAACCGCGGCTCCTACGAAGTGACGACTGCTGTCAACAACTGACCATTCGGGACTCGAATCCTCGGTAGCTGCCCGACCATAAATCCAAATCGCCCTTAAGAAACCTCCCAATTCACCCGATAGAGAATATGAAGTAGACCCTGTGGACTGTCTTGTCCGCTGCGGCTGATTTTTGAACAGTTTAACAAGTTGAGATCATGAGCTTTACCGGCAATCTCCAGACGGTGACATTTCCCGATTTGTTGCAGTTGTTTTCAGCAGGGAAAAAAACCGGCACAGTTAACATCATTCGCGGAAACATCCGCAAAGAGATTGTCTTCAAGGAAGGCAACATCATTAGCGCGACTTCGCAGGATGCCGAAGAAGATTTTCTCGGGCAGATTTTGCTGAAAACCGGCCGCATTACCAAGACCGATCTGCAGCGCGCTATCTACATGCACAAGACCTCCGGCAAACGCATCGGCCAAGTGCTTGTCGAAATGAAAATACTCTCTCGCGAAGAGCTCGGCTTGTTTCTCAAGCAACAGGTCGAAGAGGTCATCTACAATCTCTTCAGTTGGAAAGAAGGCGAGTTCATCTTCAAGGAAGGTCAACTGCCTGCTTCCCGCGAAGGTCTCGTTGACCTCAACACAATGAATATCATCATGGAAGGCACCCGCCGCATTGACGAATGGGTGGAAATCCAAAAGGTGCTTCCCAACGACCACCAGATCATCAGGGTCGTCTCGTCGCCTCAAGTCAAATCCGACGAAGTCACTATTTCGCTCGACGAGTTCCGCATCATTACCCTGATCGACGGTTCGCATACACTGCAGGAAGTTCTCGAACAATCTCCGCTCGGTGATTTTGCCACTTCACGCGCCATTTACAAGTTGATGCTCGCCAAGCTGGTGGAAGTCTCCGGCGCCAAGGAAGCCGAAACCCAGGACCCGCGCGAAGAGGACTCGCTCTTCTGGCTCCTGCTGCGCGTCTACGCCGCGTCATTCACCACAATCCAGCGCACGTTGGAAAAGAAGCTCGGCACCGAGAACGAGAAGCTGCAAATTACGCTCGCGAATTTCCGCAAAGGCATCTGGGCCTACTTCAATGGCGTGAACCACGCGGATTTCCCGACAAACTTCGAAGCCCTCAAGCGCGCAATCGGCAAGACCCCTAAAGAAACGCGCACACTCAAGTTGATCAGCGGACTCAATCAGATTCTCGAAGAACAACTCGCTTACGTCTACAACTATCTCGGAATCGAGATTCGCAAACAGGTCGCATCGGATATCAAGAAGGAAATCGCGCTGCCGCTCGCCGAGCGCCGCGAAATCGACAAGAAATATGACGTCGGCAACGAACTCTATCGGATTCTCAAGGAAGTCAAAGTGACCAAGGAGGTCCTGTGAAGAATAGCTCACGGCTGGTTTTGCTACTGGCAATCATCCTGTGCCTGCTGCCGATCAACGGCGCCTGGGCGCAGACTTCGTCGGCGAATGATACCTCCGCCATGGGCGTCGCCATCGATGTGCTCTTGCTCGTTGCCGGATTGCTTTGCTTTTCCATGTGCATGAAAATATTCACTCTTCTCAAAGGCGGAGAGTTATCACCCGGTTGGCAGTTGCTCTCGTTCTCGTTCCTGATCTTTGCGGTCGGGCAGGCGCTGGGCATCTCGCGCGAACTGGATTTCATTGCTCTTCCCAAGAGTGCTGTCAGCGCTTTTCACGTGCTGGCGTTGTTCATGATCGTGCTCGGTGTAGCGCGGATCAAGAAGAGTCTGACTTGAACCCTAACTTTTGTAGGTCTCTATGATGGAATCTGCAAGTCTGGCGGAGCGCATCGAAAAATGCGAGCGAATTCTCAAAGAGAATTCTAACTCGCAGGTCTTTGCCTCGTTGGCCGATGCCTACCGTTCCAAAGGTGATCTCGATCAGGCATTTCGCGTCTGTCGGCAAGGTCTGCGCCTTCATCCCGATTATGGCCCCGGACATCTCGTCATGGCCAAAATCAATTTCGAACGCAAAATGTTCGATTGGGCAGAGCAGGAGCTTGAAGAAGCAGTCGCTCTCGATGGCGAAACGCGCGCCACGCAACAGTTGCGCGTGGAAGTCTTTATCGCCAAGGGCAACTTTGTCGAAGCCGAAAATGCGATCAAGAAGCTCCGTGCAGCCGGGCTAAATCCGATGATGATTCAGGAACTGCAGCAACGGCTCGAGCGCCAAAAGAAAGAAGCGCGCCGCCGCCGCGTCGACCAAAACGCCGGCAACGGACCGGCCCCAACCGGCGGGTTCGGCCAAACCGGCGCTACCGGCCGCGTCGCAGTCGTTTCCGAACCGCAGACGATTACGTTGAGCCAGGCCCTTGACCGCCTCGCCCAGACAATCGGTGTGAATTGCGTGGTTTGTACTAACCACGATGGTACTGTCATCGACAATCGTGGCGACGCCGCACGCGACTGCGCCGAAATCGCGGCCTTCGGAATTGAAATGCGCCGCAATGCCGAAACCGAGGCCGCCTATGCCTCGCTCGGCGACCCGCACCAAATCTGGGTCGAAACACAGGATGCAATGATACTCATCGTCAAGTTGAGCCGTTACGGCTTGGTCTTGATGTGCGATAGGGAAGTCAACTCTGGATCGATGCGTCTCGCGCTGGACGAGATTATCGATCGTTTGCAGGACAGTTAATCTTAGCGAGGCAATTATGGCTTTGTCTGTAAGAGATACAAGACACATTTTTTTGGTCTGCCTGATCATCGCCGCGCTGCCGATGCTCGTCTATCCGAACTTGCTCGGATTTGACATCGGTATAAGCGGACCGCTCTACTTCCTTTGTGAAGTCGCCTATTTCTTCGGCGTCGCATTCTCGCTTAACCGCGACCGCGACATCGTGAACGGGCTCCTTAGCGCCGCAGTCATCCTGGCCGGCCGTTTGACCCTTTCGCTCATCTTTTGCGCCTATCTGATGTTGATGGAGCGCGTTCCCATGGGCGATGCCGCTGCCGATGGCTTCCTTAACTTCCGACCGGCAGTGTTTCTGTTTTCACTGACCGCGCCGTTTGTATTTGGATCCTTCACCCGCGGATTGCTCGGAATCAAAAACCGCCGCTTCACCAAGGGCAACCAGGATCGCCGCATCATTGACGGCTCGCCGCGTCCGATGCAATCGTTCGCGCCGGTACACGAGCCGGTCCAAAACCATTTCGCGTCCGTCCGCACGCCCGGCGAATACTTCAGCCGCACTTTCAATGATGCCGTCGCCCACGTCGGCCAATATTCAGGCGTCCAATGTGCGATGCTCATTGATGCCGAGGGCTTGCCAGTCGCAGCCTGGAGCCGCGGCCGCTACGATCAGGAAATGTGGGGCGCCTTGTCGCGAAAGTTAGTTGATGAAATCACCAATACCTGCGCTATGGGCGGTGCCGCCCGGCCGGTATCCTTGGAATTTAAATCCGGCAACGAGCGCTTCTTGTTGCAGTGCGTCGCCGATATGTGGCTGGTGTCGATCTCTGATGCCGCCTCCGATGAACTGGAAAAAATCCGCGTTACCCAGGCTGTCGAAATGGTGGCGCGTCAATTACAGGAAAGATACAAAAACGTCTATACGACTGAAGTTGGGAGAACCTATGCGGGAAGTACTGTCTGAATTGAATAAGACTTCCGGTATCACCGGCAGCATGCTGGTGGGACATGATGGCATCGTGATCGCGGCTGATCTGAATAGCAGATATGACGACGAAACCATCGGCGCCCTCGCCGGATCAATTAGTTCCACCGTCGCGAAGAGTCTCGATCGCATGAATCAGACTCCGCTGCAACAATTGACGATCGAAGCGGACAAGGGCAAAATGTTCATCGCCGCCACTCCGGTCGGCTATCTCGTCGTCACGGCAGAATCGCGCGTCAATATTGGTCTGATCAGACTCGAAATTAAGAACGCCATTACCCAAATAAGTCTGTAATCGGGTTACGGGGAGAACTTAGATGGTTTCGATAAACTACTCAAGCCGGGAGGTCAGTTGCAAGATTGTCTATTACGGGCCCGGTTTGTCGGGAAAGACAACTAACTTGCAATATGTGCACGCCAAAGTGCCCAAGAAAACCCGCGGTGACTTGATTAGCCTTGCGACCGATGCCGATCGCACACTTTACTTCGATTTCTTGCCGATCAACATCGGCGCGATCAACGGCTTCGCAACCAAGTTCCAGCTCTATACGGTGCCGGGTCAGGTGTTTTACAACGCCACCCGCAAGCTCGTCTTGCGCGGCGTCGACGGCGTCGTTTTTGTCGGCGACTCGCAGCGGTCCAAGAAAGACGAAAACATCGAGTCGCTCAACAATCTCAAAGAAAACCTTGTTGAATACGGCTACGACATCATGACTCTGCCGATCGTGCTGCAATACAATAAGCGCGACCTGCCAGATGTCATGAGCATCGCCGAACTGCAGGCTGACCTCAACTGGAACAACCTGCCATACTTCGAAGCATCCGCCGTCAAGGGCGTCGGCGTCTTCGACACGTTGAAGCTGATTACCAAGCTTGTGCTCAACAAAGCCAAGCGGGGCGATGACGCCGGCTCGAATGCCGACACCGCTGCTGATGCAGCCGATACGCCGCAGTACTCCGTCTCCGGACCGCAGGGCGGCTCCGGATTCGCACCGCCCAAACCGGCCGAACCCGAATTCCCGCGCGTTGCCGCGTCTGCCGCGGCAGTTGCCCCGGCACAGCCGAAGACGTCCATGCCGCGTCGCGTGGAAGTCGAAGCAGAACCGGACAATGATTGGAATCTCGCCAAAGTCGCCGATACGCCGGTCGCCTCCCCGCAGGCCGCCAGATCGCAACGCCCGACGATGGCTGACATAGAAAGCAAACTGACACCGATCGGTAACAATGACTTCGATGCTATGAAAGCAGAAAGCGCTCCCAAGAGTCAGGCGGAGACAGAGTCAATCGCATCGGATTTCGCAGACTCGTTTGAAGTTCCTAAAGTTATGAGCATGTCCAAGAGTCTGCGCGTGAAAAAGAAAAAGAAAAAATTCTTCTTATTCCGCTGGTTCAGCCGGGATAATGACTAATCAGGAGGTCTGAAGTGGCTGGCGACAAACTAATCGTTTATTGGGACGACACCGAAAAAATCGATACGGTGATGACCCGGCTTTTGAAAGGTTCAGAAGCCAAGTGTGCACTGCTGGTCGACAAGGACGGTCACCTGATCGCCCGGCATGGTTTCACGCAAACTCTCGACACCACCGCACTCTCGGCGTTGATGGCGGGCAGCTTTGCCTCGACTGCGGAAATCGCCAAACTCGTGGGCGAGCCGGAATTCTCCGTCCTCTTCCACCAGGGCAAGAAAGACCATATCCACATGGGTCTGGTCGGCGATCGCTCGATTCTCGCTGTCGTGTTCGATGACCGCACGACCATCGGCATGGTTCGGCTCTACGCCAAGGAAGCGGCCGAGGAATTGCAGAAAGTATTTGAGACTGTCTTGCAGAAGATCAACAGCGACGACCAGGGCTTGTCGGAAGAGTTCACTACTTCCGCCGAGAACAAGCTGGAAGACATCTTCCGCGAGTAACAGTCAGGCAGGATTCGCAAGGCAGCACCAGGAAGGAATATGCCGAACCCAAAAGATTTAGGGACAATGCTCGTCGATGCTGGAAAGATCAGCAGCGAGCAACTAACTCAAGCTCTCTCGCTGGTCGAGAAGGGGAAAGGCCGGCTGGAGCAGATATTGATCCAGATCGGCGCTGTTACCGATGAAGAGGATTTGACCTCATTCATAGGTAAGCAGCTTAATATTGGCGCGATCCGCCTCTCCGATCTTGAGCTCAATCCCGAAATCGTCAAGCTGATCCCCAATGACATTGCCCGCAAGTTCAATGTCATCGCCGTCAGCAAGCTCGGCAAAACACTCGTTGTCGCAATTTGCGATCCGAACAATATCTATGTACTCGACGCTATCAAATTCATCACCGGCTGCACCGTGCAGCCCGTTATCTCGCCCGAGGGAGCAATCCAAAAGGCGATCGAACACTATTATTCTAACTCGTCGCAGTACACGGAAATTCTCAAGGGTCTCGAAGATTCGGAACTCGAAGTTATTTCCGCCGGTCCCGAAGACGTTAACGACATGGATCTGCAATCGGCGGTGCAGGACAAACCTCTCGTCAAACTCGTCGACTCAATCATTGCCGAGGCCGTCCGCAAGGGCGCTTCGGATATTCACATCGAAACCTACGAGAAGCGCCTACGCCTGCGTTATCGTATCGACGGTGAACTGATGGAAATGTCGCCTCTGCCGTTCAAGTATCGCTCGGCTATCGTCAGCCGCGTCAAGATCATGGCTGAACTCGACATCTCCGAACGCCGTCTGCCGCAGGACGGCCGTATCAAAATCAAGATTTCCGATCGCGCCATCGACTTGCGCGTCTCGGTGCTTCCGACAATTTTCGGCGAGAAGGTCGTTATGCGAATTCTCGACCCGAAATCGCTGATGCACGATCTGACGCATCTCGGCTTCCCGGAATTGTCGCTCAAAAAATTCCAGCACGCGATCGAACTGCCCTATGGCATCGTGCTGGTTACCGGTCCGACGGGATCAGGAAAAACGACGACGCTGTATTCGGCGCTCAAAGCGATTAACACGACCGACGTCAACATCATGACCGCCGAAGACCCGGTCGAATTCAACTTCGACGGCATCAATCAGGTCGCCGTCCGCTCCGACATCGGACTTACCTTTGCCGCTGCACTGCGCTCATTCCTGCGTCAGGACCCGGACGTAGTCATGATCGGTGAAATCCGCGACGCCGAGACGGCGGAAATCGCGGTGCGCGCTTCGCTCACGGGTCACTTGGTGTTCAGCACGCTGCACACCAACGATGCGCCGTCATCGGTCAACCGTCTCATCGACATGGGTATTCCGAATTACCTCGTTGCCTCCGCTGCGAAGCTAATCATGGCACAGCGTATGGTGCGCAAAATCTGCAAGCGCTGTAAAGAAGAGGCAAAGGTCCTTCCCGAGGTCCTGATCAACCTCGGCGTCGCGGAAGATGAATTGAAAACTTTCAAAGCCTATGAAGGCCGCGGTTGCAGCGAATGCAACAATACCGGCATGTCCGGACGTACCGGCCTCTTTGAAGTCATGGAAATTACGCCGCAAATCGAGCGCCTGATTCTTGAAAGCGCTTCTGCGCCCGACTTGCAGGCGCAAGCCGTCAAGGAAGGCATGCAAACCCTGCGCATGGCGGGTATCGAAAAAGTCCGCAACGGAATTTGTAACATCGAGCAAATCCTGGCGGAAACGTCCTAACCGGCGGCAAACTGAATATGAGTAAAATGCACTTACGATACTGGAGAAATTCATGATCAATCTGCGTGAACTTCTGGAGATTCTTCTGGAGAAGAAGGGCTCCGACCTCCACCTCTCGGTTGGCACTCCGCCGCAAATTCGCGTGGATGGTCGATTGATGACTCTTGATATGGATGTGCTTTCGCCCGACATGACCAAGAAACTGGCCTACAGCATGATGTCGGAAAAGCAAAAGCAGCGCTTCGAAGAGAACAACGAACTCGATATGTCATTCGGCATCGAGAACATGAGCCGCTTTCGCTGCAACGTTTACATGCAGCGCGGCAACATTTCAGTTGCCTTGCGCCAAATCCCGTTCCGCGTTCCTTCCTTCGAGGAATTGGGTGTCGACAAAACCGTCGTCGAGTTCGCGAACGTCCCCAAGGGACTCGTGCTGATCACCGGCCCCACCGGCTCGGGAAAATCAACCACGCTCGCGGCGTTGATTGACAAGATCAACAAAGAGCGTCATTCGCACATCTTGACAGTTGAAGACCCGATCGAATACTTGCACCGCCACCAGAACTGTCTGGTCAATCAGCGCGAAGTTGGTGCCGACACCCGGTCCTTTGCTATCGCACTCAAGTATGCGCTGCGTCAGGATCCCGATGTCGTGCTCGTCGGCGAAATGAGAGATCTCGAAACCGTTTCCGAGGCGCTGAATATTTCGGAAACCGGTCACTTGACCTTCGCGACCTTGCATACCAACTCCTGCGCGGAAACGATCAACCGCGTCATCGACGTGTTCCCGGTCAACCAACAGGAGCAGATCCGTGTGACGTTGTCATTCGTTTTGCAGGGTGTTGTGTCCCAGCAGTTGATTCCGCGCATTGGCGGCGGTCGTTGTCTGGCAACCGAAATCATGGTCTGCACGCCCGCAATTCGCGCGCTGATTCGTGACGACAAAATTCACCAAGTCTATAGCATGTTGCAGTCCGGTCAAAAGTACGGCATGAAAACTATGAACATGTCCCTGGCCGAGTTGTATTTGGCACGTAAGATCACGATCGGCGAGGCGATGGCGCGTTCTTCGAATGTGCAAGAACTCAATGAAATGCTGTCGCGCGTCCAGTCTGTCTCTGAAGTGCACCGTTAACGAGGATAATTGGAGGTAGTTATGCCGGTTTTTGAATACAAAGGCAAGACGGTCACTGGGTCGTCCGTTGAAGGCGAACTCAAGGTAAAAGACCGTGCTGAACTCGAGCGAATTCTTCGCCGCAACAAGATCCTCGTTGATAAAGTTAACAGGAAGGCGTCGCAGGTACAGATCAGAATTGGCTCGGGCGTCAAGAAAATTCACGTTTCCCGCTTCACCCGCCAGTTTGCTACGATGATTGGCGCCGGTCTCCCGATGGTGCAGTGTCTCGACATCTTGTCCAAGCAAATGGACTCGCAGGAATTCTGCAAAATCATCGGTGAGATCAAAGAGTCCGTATCATCCGGATCGACTCTCTCTGAAGCGATGAGCAAGCACAAAAAGGTCTTCGATGAACTTTATGTCAACATGGTCGAAGCCGGCGAAATGGGCGGTGCCCTCGACACCATCCTTGTCCGACTCGCCAACTATCGCGAAAAAGCCGACGCGTTGACCCGCAAGGTCAAAGGCGCACTCGTCTATCCGGCCGTCGTCTCGATCGTCGCGACCGGCGTAACCATCGCAATGTTGACTTTCATCGTGCCGATTTTCGCCAAGATGTTTTCGAATCTCGGCGCCGAACTTCCGGCTCCGACCCAGGTCGTTCTGCAGATCTCCGAATTTATCCAAAGCTACTTCCTCGTCATGCTTGGCGTGGTGGCCGCGGGTATCGTCGGATTGCGCATGATGCTCAAGAACGAGGAGGGCCGCTTCCAGTTCGATAAGTTCATGCTTAAGACGCCGATTTTCGGCGATCTGATCCGCAAATCGGCCGTTGCCAGATTTACCAGAACGCTGGGAACGCTGATTCAATCCGGCGTCACCATTCTTGATGCGCTCGAAATTACCGCAAAAACTGCGGGCAACAAAGTGCTACAGCGCGCCATCAAGAAATCCGTTGTTTCGATTGCCGAAGGCGACACGATCACGAATCCTCTGAAAGAATCCGGCGTGTTTCCGCCTATGGTCATCCAGATGATCGGCGTCGGCGAAAAGACCGGCGGTCTGGACGACATGCTTTCGAAAATCGCAGATTTCTATGACGAAGAAGTTGATGCCGCAGTCCATGCTCTCACTTCGATGATCGAACCTATGGTCATTGTATTGATGGGTATTGTCATCGGCGGTATCCTGATCGCAATGTATCTTCCGATGTTCGACATCATCGGCAAGATCAGCTAAACGCAAACAACCGGCAGACTCCGCAAGCCACCCCTGTTAACGCAGGGGTGGCTTTTTCTCAAGATATGAAGCAACGCAAGAAAAAGCTCAAAGAAGAACTCCGCAGCTTCTGGTTCATTCCGCTGCGGCTTTCAATCTTCCTGCTCCTGTTCGGTGCGGTCGTGCTTACCGAAAGCATCCAGCGTCAAACCTTTTGGCCGTTCTTGCTGTACTCGCTTGCGACATTGGTCTTCTTGCTCGTAATCGAAGTCGACGCCCGCTTCTTTCGGCCCGGCTTCCTGCGCTTCATAATATTCTTCCATTTCGTTTTCGAATTGCTTGCCGAAGCTTCGATCCTGCGCAGTGCTGGCCAATTGACGACGCAATATTCTGTCCTGTTCCTGTTGACGATTGTTTCCGCTAGTCTGGTGTATCGATTGGTCGGGACAATCACCGTCGCGACACTGGCAGCGGTCACCTACGCGCTCACATCGGGGCTGAACCGCGTCTTCGACAGCGGCAGTGGCATGAGCCTCGAGCAATTCCGTATTACGTTCCAGGGCGACGATGTCTTTTACGCGATCTTCCTCCATGTCTGCACATTCTATCTGGTCGCCTTTATCTCCGGCTTCCTCGCGCAAAAGCTCCGCGCCAAAGAAGGTGAACTCTCGCACGCCTCGGAGGAATTGGAACGTGTCCAGCTTGATACCGACGACATCTTGCAAAATCTCCACTCGGGCCTGGTTACTGTTGACAGCTCCGGGAAAATCGTCTATTTCAACCGCGCCGCCGAATCGATTCTCGGTTACCGACACATTGATGTCAAAGGCAAAAATTTCCTCGAAGTCTTCAACCGCCAAATGCCGGAGTTCTGTGAACGCGTGTTGTCCGTGCTCAAACTCGCCAAACCCAGCGTCCGGACCGAAGTCGAAGTCATTTGCCGCAATGGCACCAAATTGCCGCTTGGCCTAAGTGCATCCGTTCTCGGCGACGAGCGCGTCGGAATTCGCGGCGTCGTCGCAGTTTTCCAGGATCTGACCATCGCCAAAGAAATGGAGCAGGCTCTGCTCAAAGCCGACCGCCTTGCCGCTGTCGGCGAATTGTCCGCGCGCATCGCTCACGAAATCCGTAATCCGCTCGCTTCAATTTCCGGCTCCGTCGAAGTCCTGAAAAGCGAGATCGATTTGCAAGGCGACAACGCCCGGCTCATGGAATTGATCGTGAAAGAATCCGAGCGCCTCTCGCGCATATTGACCGACTTCCTAAGCTACGCCCGGACCAGTCCGGTGCTCTCCACAAAGATCGAGTTGATTTCGATAATCGGCGAAACCGTCGACTTGATTCGCCACGACAACAAAATTCCGCGCGACGTCGTAATCGAGTTTTCAAGCGGCCAGCCGACCGAGTACATCATCGGTGAGGAAGACCAGGTTCGCCAGGTGCTCTTTAACGTTATCACCAACGCCATCGATGCCGTCGATCCCGCCGATGGCCGCATCGTCATCAAAGCCGGCGGTCCGACTGGCGATGATCGACTTTCACAAGGCGAATGGGTACTTGTCACTGTAACGGATAACGGCATTGGCTTTGACAGCGAAGTCAAAGAAAAGTTGTTCGAACCGTTCTTCTCGCGCAAGAAGGGCGGCACCGGACTCGGACTTGCAATCGTCAAACGCTGCCTCGACAACATCAAAGGGCACATCAGCGTCGATTCTGCTCCCGGCGCCGGCGCCAAGTTTCGTCTCTATTTTCAGCGCTACATCCAGACGCGCGATGATATCGTTATCGACACGCCTGCGCAAAACACCGCCAAATCTACCGTCGCTTAATTCCCGCACAAATTCGATATTGCTCGTATAACCGACACACTGCGCCAATCGCAGTGAAGGCAAAATGACAATACAAATTCGTTTGATACTTGCCGCGACCTGCACAGCGTTCTTTCTTGCGCTCTTTTTCGTTGCGGCGCAAGCAGAGGATCACTCTATGACTCAACATACAAACCGCCTTGCCCATGAGACTTCGCCGTACCTCCTCCAACACGCCCACAATCCCGTTGATTGGTTTCCCTGGGGTGAAGAGGCACTCGCCAAAGCACGCTCTGAAAACAAGCCGATCTTTCTTTCTATTGGCTATTCAGCCTGCCATTGGTGCCACGTGATGGAACGCGAATCATTTGAGAACGATTCCACAGCAGCGATCATGAACCAACACTTCGTCAACATCAAGGTCGACCGCGAAGAACGCCCCGACCTCGACGACATCTACATGTCCTTCGTCCAGATGTCCACCGGCTCGGGCGGTTGGCCGATGTCGGTCTTCCTCACGCCCGACGGAAAGCCGTTTTTCGGCGGAACATATTTTCCACCCGAGGAAGCCTACGGCAGACCCGGGTTTCCGCAACTGCTCGATGCCGTCGCCGAAGCCTGGGACAACGACCGCGAGGGCATCCTCCATGGCGCCGACACCGCAGTTGAACGCCTGCAATCGATGCTGGAAATGACACCGGAGCCCACAGCGATCGAGCCCGCCGCAATCGACACCGCAGTTCAACAGATGTTGCAGCGCTTTGATCCGATCGACGGCGGATTCAGCGGCGCGCCAAAATTCCCGCCCAGCTACTCGCTTTCCGTTTTAATGCGCCAATATCGCCGCACGCAAGAGCCGCGCATTCTGAAAGCCGTAACATTCACGCTCGACAAAATGGCACAAGGCGGAATTTACGACCAACTTGGTGGCGGCTTTCATCGCTACTCTGTCGATGCCCAGTGGCTCGTCCCGCACTTCGAAAAGATGCTCTATGACAATGCGCTCTTGGTCGTCGCTTATTGTGACGCCTATCAACTGACCAAGAATCAGCTCTACAAGCAGATCGCAGTTGAGGTTCTCGACTATGTGCTGCGCGATATGACGGACGCAACCGGTGCCTTCCATTCCGCCGAGGACGCCGACAGTGAGGGAGAAGAGGGCAAATTCTACGTCTGGACCGCCGCAGAAATAGTCTCTGTGCTCGGCGAAGCGGATGCAAAACTCTTCTGCGACTATTTTGACACTTCCGACACCGGCAACTTCGAACACCAAAAATCGATCTTGCATCTACGCGCGACGCCGGAAGATTTCGCCAAGCGCTATTCGCTTAGCCCCGCTGACTTCAATCTTCGGCTCTCGAAGATGAAGGACAGGCTCATGAAAGTCCGTTCTCAACGCATCCGCCCGCACAAGGACGATAAAGTCCTCACCGACTGGAACGGCCTGATGATTTCCGCGTTGGCGCGCGGATATCAAATCTCGGGCGACGAAATATATCTCCGGGCTGCTGAGCGGTCCGCTGCATTCCTAAAGTCAACTATGGCAACACCCGCCGGCCTCATGCGAGTGTATCGAGCGGGAAAGGTCAAGCAGCACGGCTTCATCACTGACTACGCCTTTCTCATCAACGGGCTCGTCGACCTATATGAATCAAACTTCGACGCGCAATGGCTCGCCTGGACAGACAAATTGGCGGCAGAAATGCTGGCGAAGTTCCTCGATGTGCAAAACGGCGGCTTTTATATGACCATCGCCGGTCAAAAGGACCTTCTCGTTCGCCAAAAGGACAGCTACGACGGCGCAATCCCCTCCGGCAACTCCGTCGCCGCCATGGCTCTGCTTCGTTTAGCCGCGCTCCTGGACAAGAAGTCCTACCGCGCGGAAGCCGAACGCACGATGACCTCGCTGGCCGCTAATGCCAACAAAGTCCCGATGGCTTACATGAATCACCTCAATGCCGCCGATTTCATGGCAAGCCGCGTCAGGGAAATCGCAATTGTCGGAAAACCCTCCGACCCGGCGACGAAAGCGCTTCTCGATCAAGTTTACCTGTCGTACTTGCCCAATTGCGTGATCGCCTTGCTCGATCCGTCCAACGCCGAGTCATTGAAAGGCGCGAATCTAATTCCTCTTCTGAAAGATCGCCCATTAATCGGCGGGAAATCCACGGCTTATGTCTGCGAAAATTTCGCCTGCAAACTCCCGGTCGCGACACCAGCAGCCTTGGCGGAGCAACTGGCGCAAGAATAGGGGAAAGGCACAAAACATTGCCACCTCAAGCGATGCGTTGGTACAAACGAGCACAATCTGGCTCAAAATAGTCGGCGTTCTCGCTGGACATTTCGCAAACTCGCAAGCAATAATCTCTTGACACTCAACTCCCTCTTTCTATATTTGGCGACTACATCCGGTAGACCTGAAATATGCAGGAAGATAAAGACAAAAAATCCAGCTATATCAGGCAGGTTGGTCTACTTGGGTCGATTCCGATCTTGATGGCCGTCGGTCCGCTGGTGGGCTACTTTATCGGAAGTTGGATTGACGACTGGTTGGGTACCAGACCCTGGTTCATCGCAATATTTTTAATTTTAGGATTTGTTGCCGCAGGCAAAGAAATTTACAATATCGTTCGTAAGGTCAATAAGGACTTGTAACTTTTTTCACAAGCGATGGGATTGGAATTCATAACACGCATCATTAAGACCACGGCAGTCGTGTCGCTGGTCGTTGCTCTTTGCCTTTCTTATTACTTTGACTGGAAGATGGGGCTCGGCTTTCTCACCGGCGCCGCCTGGAGCCTGGTCAACTTGATTTTCCTGAAAAGTCTAATCAAAGAAGTCGTTTCTCCCAACGAAGCCCGCAAAACTATCGCCGCCGTATTGGCGTTGTTGAAATTTCCGCTCCTTTATGTCGCCGGCTATTTCGTCGTCGCCTCGGAGTTCTTCTCCGTCTATTCGCTCTTGGCGGGATTTTCGCTCTTGTTCGCTGTAATTGTGCTCAAAGTACTTGGCCGCTTGATTGTTGGCCTCGATGTCCCCGGCGTCCGCAATAAACAACCGGAGGGCAACGCGTGATCACTCACTACCTCCAGACCATGATCGCGACTACCGAACACGAACTCGCCGGCGCCGCCGATACGCTTGCCCACGCCGCCGAGGGCGCTCACGGCGCTGCCCACGAAGAATCGCATGAACTACCCAATATTCTGCACATGCTCTACAAGGCATTCGGCGATGCGTTCTCCGGGATCTATCACTGGGAGAACATATTCTTTGCGTTTCTTGCGCTCGGATTCTTGTGTGTCCTGTCAACGTCAATAGCAAGAAAACGCAAATTGGTGCCCGGCAGAGTCCAGGCTGCAGCCGAACTCGTTGTCGAGGGTCTCTACAATTTCTTCTATAGTATCCTTGGCCACCATGCGCGCCGCTACACACCGTTCCTCGGCACGCTGTTCGTCTACATCTTGGCGATGAACTGGATGGGCATGCTCCCGCTCCTCAAAGCTCCCAGCTCGGCAGCCACGATCACTGTCTCATTGGCATTAATTGTATTCATATATTCGCAAGCGGTTGGTTTCAAGCATCTCGGCATCGGCGGTTGGTTCCACCATCTGATGGGATCGCCAAACGACGTCATCGGTTGGTGCCTCGTTCCATTGAACTTGCCGATCCACATCATCGGCGAATTCGCAAAACCGCTGTCGCTCTCGTTGCGTCTTTTCGGCAACATTACCGGCGAGGATATCCTCATTGCCGCCTTTACCGGCGTGGGCATTATGGTGCTTTCGTTCATGCACTCCCCGGTTGGTATCCCGTTGCAGTTGCCGTTTTATTTTCTCGGATTGTTGATGTCGACAATTCAGGCATTGGTGTTCACTTCGTTGTCGGCGATCTATATCGCGATGATGCTGCCGCACGAAGATCACGGTGAAAGTCATTAATTTTTAGATAACTGTTAGTCAGGAGGTCACATGGATTTCAGATTCGCATTAGCACTGGCGCTGCCGCTGGCAATCGGTCTGGCTGCAATCGGTTCAGGCATGGGCTTGGGTCGCGCTGTCGGTCAGGCGATGGAAGCTATCGGTCGTCAGCCCGAAGCTGCAGGCAAGATTCAGACCGCGATGATCATCGGCGCTGCGTTCATCGAAGCGTTGACCATCTACGCTTTGGTCGCCTTCTTCCTGCTCCAGGGCAAGATCGCGTAATTCGAAAGACTCAAGTGGGCGAAGCTTACCACGCTTCGCCCGCTGGTTCGATTAACAGTTGAGTGAGGTAACGACCTTTGTTAGATCAAATATTAGGTGCTCTAAAAATCGAGATTCCACAGCTGATAACGCACATCGTCGGCTTTATCATCGCTCTGTGGATTCTCAAACGCTACGCCTGGAAGCCGCTACTCGGACTTCTCGACGAACGCCGCGATCGCATCAAATCCAGCTTCGATGAAATCGATGCCAAGAACGCGCAAGCCGAATCGCTGCACCAGCAGTATGAAGCCAAACTGCGCGATATCGATGCCGAAGCGCGCAAGCGCCTGACCGATGCCGTCCAGGAAGGCGAAAAAATCGCCGCCAAAATCAAGGACGATGCCCGCGTCGAGGCCAAAGACATCATGGCGCGGACCAAGTCCGAACTTGAACAGGATTACGCCAAAGCGCGCATCCAACTCAAGGAAGACGTCGTCAATCTGACGATCGACGCCACCGAAAAAATTATCCGTGAACGTCTCGACACCCAGAAGCACCGCGAGATGATCGGCCGCTTCATTGAAGACGTCGAAAAGGTAAAGTAGGGAATACCGAGTTGTGGATAAGCAGATAATCGCCCGGCGCTACGCGCACGGCTTGTTTGAACTGACCGAAGAACGCAAAGTCTCCGACGAGGTCCAGCGCGACTTCGAAGATCTGGGCAACATTCTAAAGGCCGACGCCTCGCTGATTCAATTCCTTGCGGCGCCGCAGTTGCTCGACTCCGATAAGCACGCTGTCGTCGACAAGGTCTTCCAGGGCAAGGTCAGCGAAAGCCTCTATAGTCTGATTCATCTGCTCGTCGCCAAGCATCGCACCGACTTCATCGTCGAAATCTCCGACGAATACGAAGCGCTCTACAACGAAAACCGCGGTATCGTCAGCACACGCTTGATTACCGCCATTCCCCTTAGCGACGACGAAATCAACGCCATTCGCACCAAGATCAACAAACTTACCGGCCATCAAATCGACCTCGAAACCGAAGTCGACGAAAAAATCATTGCCGGTGTCATTGCCATCGTCGGCGACAAAATCATCGACCGCTCGGTGCGGCACGAACTCGAAGTTCTCCGCGAGCAACTCATGGAAATGAAAGTAAACTAAGGATGCCCTGGTAGGGGCGCGGTTTGCGCGCCCATTTGAAATATGAGAATAATGATTACAAATAGAGGAGTCCAAATCCAATGGCTCTGAAACCTGAAGAAGTAAGTTCGATAATCAAGCAGCAGATTGCCGGCTACCAGACCAAGCTCGAGATGGAGTCGGTCGGTACGGTTCTGCAAGTCGGCGACGGTATCGCGCGCGTCTGGGGTCTTCGCGACGTCCAGATGTCCGAACTCGTTACCTTCCCCGGCGACATCACCGGCGTCGTGCTCAACCTCGAAGCCGATAACGTCGGCGTCGCGTTGATGGGCGATGATCGCAAGATCAACGAAGGCGACACCGTCCGGCGCACCGGCCGTATCGCTTCAGTGCCTGTCGGCGAAGCGATGATTGGCCGCGTTGTCAGTCCGCTCGGCGAACCGCTCGATGCCAAAGGTCCAATCGCCACGAAAGAATTCCGCAACGTCGAGTCGCCGGCTCCGAACGTAGTTCAACGCCAACCGGTAAAAGAACCTCTGCAAACTGGCCTGAAAGCTATCGATTCGATGATTCCGATCGGCCGCGGCCAGCGCGAACTCATCATCGGCGACCGCCAGACCGGCAAAACCGCCATTGCCCTCGACACGATTATCAACCAGAAGGGCACCGATGTCATCTGCATCTATGTTGCCATCGGCCAGAAAGCATCCACAATTGCCCAGGTTGTCGGCGTCCTGCAGGAGCATGGCGCAATGGACTACACGATCGTAGTCGCCGCTTCGGCGAATGCGCCGGCGCCGCTGCAATTCCTGGCTCCCTATGCCGGCGTTGCGATGGGCGAATATTTCATGCTCAAAGGCAAACACGTTTTGTGTGTATATGATGACTTGTCCAAACACGCGCAAGCCTATCGCCAGTTGTCGCTGTTGCTGCGCCGCCCGCCGGGCCGCGAAGCTTATCCCGGCGACGTCTTCTATTTGCACTCGCGCCTTTTGGAGAGAGCAGCCAAACTGTCCGATGAACTGGGCGGCGGCTCATTGACTGCGCTTCCAGTAATCGAAACGCAGGCTGGCGACGTATCCGCTTACATTCCGACCAACGTGATCTCGATCACCGACGGCCAGATCTTCCTCGAAGGCGATCTGTTCTATTCCGGCACTCGCCCGGCAATTAACGTCGGTATATCGGTCTCGCGCGTCGGCGGTAACGCCCAAACCAAGGCAATGAAAAAAGTCGCTGGCCGTTTGCGCCTCGACCTTGCCCAATACCGTTCGCTTGCAGCCTTCGCCCAGTTCGGTTCCGATCTCGACGAAGCCACCCAGGCACAGCTCACGCGCGGTTCGCGTACTGCAGAAATTCTCAAGCAAGGCCAATACATTCCCATGCCGCTTGAGAAACAGGTCGCAATCATTTGGACTGCTGTAAACGGCTATCTCGATTCCATCCCGCTCGACCGCATCAAGGCGTTCGAAGACGGCTTCTATCCGTTCATCGAAAAGAACTATCCGGATATCTTCCACGTGCTCCGCGATACGAAAGTTCTTGACGATGCAACGGAAGGTAAGCTCAAAGACGCAGTCACGAAGTACAAGGCGGAGTTCAGCAAGTAGCACATGGCAACACTTCGCGATATCCGCAAACGCATCCGTGCCGTCAAGAGCACGACGCAAATAACCAAAGCGATGGAAATGGTCGCCGCGGCGCGCTTGCGCCGGGCACAGCAGATGGTCGAGCAGTCGCGCCCGTATTCCGAAAAAATGCGCCTGATTCTCGAACAAATCTCCGCCGCCTCGGGTACCATTGACCACCCGTTCTTTGAGAAGCGCGAAGTCAAGCGCAAGATGCTGGTTGTCTTCACTTCTGACCGCGGACTCTGCGGATCATTCAATTCGAATATCATTCGCCCGGCCACCAAATGGATGCGCGAGAACGAGCAGTTCGAGCCGCGTCTCGTTTTGGTCGGCAAAAAGGGCGAAGATTTCTTCCGTCGTCAAAAATGGCCGATTGCCAAGGTCTATAAGAATATGCAAGGTCGCATGAACCTCGATACTGTCCGCGACCTGACGCATTTCCTCATCAACGCCTTTATCACCGGCGAAGTCGATCAGGTGGATTTAATCTACACGAAGTTCATCTCCACGACTTCCTATCGTGTCGGCGTTCATAGCTTCTTGCCGATTGTACCGCCGAAGTCCGAAAAGAAATCCAATAAGCACTATATCTTCGAGCCCGATCCGGAGCACATCTTTGAGGCGCTGATGCCGTCCTATGCGCTGACAATCGCCCAGATGGCGCTTGCCGAAACTTTTGCCTCCGAACACGGAGCGCGCATGATCGCGATGGGACAGGCAACCCGCAATGCCAACGAAATGATCGACTCCTTGACGCTGCAATACAACAAGGCGCGTCAGGCGACCATCACCAAGGAATTGCTCGAGGTCGTCACCGGCGCCGAGGCGCTCAAGGGCTAAGTTTGCATGATGAAGAATTTTGATAATTCCAAATATAGGAGCTGTAATGGCTGATAACTGGGGAAAGATCGTTCAGGTCATCGGTCCTACCGTCGACTGCGAATTCGACTCGGACAAGCTGCCGAACCTTCTCAATGCGCTCAAGATCGAGTATCCGGACAAAGATATCAATCTGACCGTCGAAGTCGCCTTGCACATTGGCGACAATATCGTCCGCTGCGTTTCGCTCGGTTCAACCGACGGACTTGTCCGCGGTATGAAAGTCAGCGATACCGGCGGTCCGATTACTGTGCCGGTCGGTGAAAAGTCGCTCGGACGCCTCTTCAACCTGCTGGGCCAGCCGCTCGACAAAATCGGCGCGATCTCGCCCGATACCAAACGCTATCCGATCCACCGTCCTGCTCCGCCGCTTTCCGAACAGGAAACCAAGTACACCCTGTTCGAAACCGGTATCAAAGTCATCGACCTGCTCGAACCTTACGCCAAAGGTGGCAAGGTCGGCTTGTTCGGCGGCGCCGGTGTCGGCAAGACGGTTATCATTCAGGAATTGATTCGCAATATCGCCACCGAACACGGCGGCTATTCCGTCTTCTGCGGCGTCGGCGAACGTACCCGTGAGGGCAACGACCTCTGGCTCGAAATGAAAGAATCCGGCGTGCTCTCCAAGACCGCGCTTGTGTTCGGCCAGATGAACGAACCTCCGGGCGCTCGTCTCCGCGTTGCGCTCTCCGGCTTGACCATGGCAGAGTACTTCCGCGAAGAAGAACATCAGGACGTGCTCCTTTTCATCGACAACATTTTCCGTTTCGTCCAGGCAGGTTCCGAAGTGTCCGCGCTCTTGGGCCGCATGCCGTCAGCAGTAGGCTACCAGCCGACCCTGACTTCCGAGATGAGCGCCCTGCAAGAGCGCATTACCTCGACTAAGTCCGGATCGATCACGTCCGTGCAGGCGATTTACGTGCCCGCCGACGATTTGACCGACCCGGCGCCGGCAACGACCTTCTCGCATCTTGACGCTACTACCGTGTTGTCGCGTCAGATTTCCGAATTGGGCATTTATCCGGCAGTCGATCCGCTCGATTCGACCTCAAGAATTCTTGATCCGAACGTGGTCGGCGAAGAGCACTACAACGTCGCGCGCGGCGTACAGAATATTTTGCAGCGCTACAAGGATCTGCAGGACATCATTGCAATTCTTGGTATCGACGAACTCTCGGAAGACCAGAAGATCATCGTCTCCCGCGCCCGCAAGATTCAGCGCTTCCTCTCGCAGCCGTTCTTCGTCGCCGAACAGTTCACCGGTCGCCAGGGCCGTTACGTGAAGCTCAAAGACACCATCGCGTCATTCCGCGAACTCATCGACGGCAAATGCGACGATCTTCCGGAGCAGGCGTTATACATGGTCGGAAGTCTTGATGAAGCCCGCGAACAGGCGAAGAAAATGCGCGAGGGCAAAGCCTAATGTCCTCGTTCAAGCTGTCCATCGTGTCTCCGGAACGAATCCTCTTCGAGGATGAAGTTACCTCGCTCGTCGTTCCGGGTGGCGAAGGATATCTCGGCATCTTGGCGCATCACGCGCCGCTGATCTCGACCCTGAAAGTCGGCGAAATCAAATTTCGCGATACTGGTAACAAAGAAGTCTGGATGGCAACCTCCGGCGGCTTTATCGAAGTCTCCGACAATAAGGCCACGATACTTGCCGAAACCGCCGAGTTCGTCGCCGAACTCGACCACGCCAGAGCGGTCAAAGAACTCGAGCGCGCCGAAAACGCGCTTAATCTCGACCTGACCGCCGCCGAACGCGAAATCGCACTCCATTCGCGCAACAAGGCCAAAAACCGCCTCGAGTGCATCAAGAAGCACAAATAATCAGGGCGCGAATCTCGCGCCCTAATCACTCAATCTAAATCTAAATCGTTGAATTAATTCGATGGGGAAGTGGTCTGTCTACCAACCGAAGATATTGATTCGCCAAATGTCGTTCTTGGTCACGAATATGATCAGCAGGATCAAGAACACCAAACCGACTTGTTGCGCAATCGCACGGCCCTTCATCGAAATCGGGCTGCCCTTGATCTTCTCAATCAACAAGAACAGCAATTGCCCGCCGTCGAGCACCGGAATCGGCACCAAATTGACAACACACAGGTTCACGCTCAAAATCGAAGCCAGGAACAACACTGACAAGAACCCTTGCTTGGCAGCCTCGCCTGCTGCTTGAGCGATAAACAACGGCCCGCCGATCAGTTTCGACGAAACCGCGCCGACAGTAATATCTCGGATGAAAACAAATATCTGCGCCACGTAGAAATTGGCCATGTCAAAGCCGCCCTTGAGCGAGGCGCCAATACCCATTGGCTTGTAGTCCACTTGACGTCCGACGCCAATCTTACCGACGTACTCAACTTCGCCTTGCATATTCATCACCGTGTCTACACGCGTCGTTGTGTACGCATACATGGTATCGACGCCGCGTAGCCACGTCAGCTTGACCTCCTGCCCGGGCTTCTTCGTCACTAACCCGTACATCCCTTCGAAGGAATTAATCAGCGAGTCGTCGATCGCCAGCATCACGTCACCCGGCTTAAGCCCGGCTTTGTCCGCCGGATCGTTCTTGGTCACGATTCCGATCTCGGAAGTCTTCACGTCAATCGGCTCCCCCTTAAACATGTAGATTCCGAAGAGAATCCCCACGGCAAGTACATAGTTCATCGCCGGACCGGCAAATATCACCAGCGCCCGCTGCCAAACCGGTTTCGACATGAATTCATACGGCCGCCCGTGAATGTCGCCCTCATCCGGCTTCTCGCCCGACATCTTGACATAACCGCCCAGCGGAATCCAAGAGATACAATATTCGGTGTCGCCTTTGCGGAAACCGATCATCTTGGGCGGGAATCCGAGCGAAAACGTCTCAACGCGAATACCGCACCATTTCGCTACCGCAAAATGCCCCAGTTCGTGCACGAAAATCAGAAGTCCGAGGACAAATAGGAATGCTAAGATTTCAAGTATCATGTTGGTATTAACGCCCTGATGTTGTTAAAGTTCCGTGCTTGACGACCTCCGCAGCCTGTTCGCGCGCCTGGCGATCAGCCTCGAGCAAGTCTCCCAAGTTCAAATGTCTTCCGCCCGGCGAGAATCCGAGCACTCTTTCTACTGTCGCCGGAATTTCCATAAATTTAATCTTTTCCGCAAGAAATGCAGCTACAGCAATCTCGTTGGCAGCATTCAGTACCAGTGGGGCAAATCCGCCGCTCTGTAATGCGCTGTAAGCTAACGAGATAGAAGGGAAGCGCCGCTCGTCGGGTGGCTCAAAATCCAGACCAAATCGCTCCGTAAAGTCCAATCGCGGCAAGTTCGTCAGCAATCGATTCGGGTACTCTAGCGCGTACGCTATCGGCAATCGCATGTCCGGCGGCGACATCTGCGCCACTACCGAACCGTCGTGGAATTGCACCATCGAGTGCACGATTGATTGCGGATGTACCACAATCTCAATTGAGTCAGCTGGGATATCAAACAAGTAGTGTGCTTCGATCACCTCAAGCCCCTTGTTCATCATCGTAGCCGAATCAATCGTGATCTTGCTCCCCATCGACCAATTCGGATGCTTCAAAGCTTCCGCTTTTGTGATTGCCGGAAAATCCTCAAGCGGACGAGCGCGAAACGGTCCGCCCGAGCTGGTGAGAATCAACTTCTCAACTTCGTCATGCTTTCCCGATTTTAGGCACTGGAAAATCGCCGAGTGCTCGGAATCGATCGGCAGAATCTTGGCACCGCTCCGAGCTGCTGTTTCGCCCAGCAAATCGCCGCCTGCGACCATCGATTCCTTGTTTGCGAGTGCGAGATCGATCCCTCGCGCCAGCGAGTAGTAAGACACCTCAAGACCCGCCGCACCGACGATAGCATTCACGACTAAATCACAATGTAGTTCCTGAATCAAGCTGGGAATTGTTGCCCGCGTGGAATGTAACTGAACCTGCTTTGGCAGCGTTGCCCGCGCCGCAGTTGCAGCTTCTTCATCAAAGAGGTGGATCTCGCCAACAGAAAACTCCTGCGCTTGTTCGAGCAGGAGTTTTCCATTACGATTGCTGGAGAGAAGAACGATTTGATAGCGCGACCGGTTCTTGCGAACGATATCAAGTAGGCTCGCGCCTATCGATCCGGTCGAGCCAAAGAGCGCAATTCGCCTCACTTCTTCTCGTAAGCCTTGATAATCTTGACCGTCTTTAGCGGACGATCCGGCGCGGCGTTTCCTTGCGCATCCATCTTTACATCGGCGCCGGCTTCCTTCTGCTTTGCCAATTCTGCTTTACCGGCTGCCGCTCCCATCGTCTTCAAGATGGTAGTCGAAGTCGGCGTCTTGCCGATCTTCTGCACGACGTCATAACCCTTGATGGTATTTCCGAACACCGTGTATTGATGATCGAGAAACGATTGCGGGCCCAGACAAATGAAGAACTGGCAAGACGCCGAATTGGGATCGCTCGAACGCGCCATCGACAACGTCCCCGCGTGATGCAATGAATCGTTGAACTCGGCCGGGATTCTCTTGCCGGAATCACCCATACCGGTACCCGTAGGGTCGCCGCCCTGAATCATGAATCCGTCAATTACGCGATGGAAGATCACGCCATTATAGAAGCCCTTATTGGCAAGCTCCAGGAAATTAGCGACGTGCTTCGGCGCTACGTTCGGGTACAGCTCAAGCTCAATTACACCTTCCGAGGTTTCCAGCACGACGACCGGATTCTTGCTCTTCGCGGTCTGCGCATTTATCGTCATAAACATGGCCATAATCAGGATCATCACTTTCATCGTAAACTGCATTTCCATCCTCAATTCTAATTGTTATTAGTTACTGATTTCGCTGACTGAATATAGCAGATCTCGCTCGACTGTCAAAATTCGTTTTTTGACCGGCCGCAGCAGTAATCTCGCCATTTCCACCCGCGGTTTGCACTTAAGCTTATACGCGCATTGCCCCGCGCTGATCCGCCAAAACTTTCACGTTTTTGACCAAGCAGGGAGCGACAATTCTCGGCTATCGCCTTTTCCGATATTAGAACCGCAACGACACGCCAACGAAAGGGTTAAAATCCTCGGCATATGCGTTCAATCCAAGATTTGCGCCAAAGTCAATCTGTACATTATCGCTCGCCGCAATCGTAACTCCGTTGTCAAAAGTCGGCGACCACGGGCTTCCTCCGCGCAGATCTACCTGCTGGAATAACTCGACGAATACACCGATCGCGCTTGAGACATCATAACTCACTGTCGCAGACGAAACCAATTCCAGATGATGCCCATCGCCAACCTCGTCAGAGACCGCGTCCAACTCCAGCATGAATCCGCATCCGCTCCGTTCTCCCAGCCCAACCGCCGCCGGCACAATAACTCCGCCCTGCCACTTATCGGCCGTCTCCGCCTTTGAACCCAGAGGCAGAATTACATAGGGCATCAGCCCGATCGCAGTCTTGCCGCTGTCATTTCCTATGAGGTTGATCTTAAGTCTCAAGCCGGGATCGGAGAACTCAAACCGCGGATACTTGCTTGTATCGATACCGAATCCCCGATAATCCGTCTACGAACTTCCCCCTCAAACCCAATCATCACCTGCAAGTCGATATTGTGCGCCAGCCCGTACTTTGCGATCCCGCCAATCGAAGCCCGTCGTACTTTCAACTCGGTTGAATCGGTAGGGGAGCTGTCGTCCCAGCCAAAGTCGATCAGGTTCAATTCAATCTGCACATGCCCCGCCTCAACCGTATACGGACTCTCTGTCTTGTCCGGGCGGTCCGTGCTTATCTCACGCTTGAATTCTGCTGCTGCCGCCTGCTGTGCAGCCGGGAAGATCAACATGCCGATCCCAATTGCCGTTATGGCGCTCCGCCAGATCACTAGACCCTCCATATTTTTCAAAAAAAAGACTAAGTCATGGAATTTATTTGCCGTATACTAACACAAGGAATATTTAGGCACAACTAAATATTGAAGTAGGTATGACAAAAAAACGAACGCGACATTCGATCTCCATCGAGGACTACCTCAAGGCCATTTATCGCCTTACGCATGAGTCAAAACACTTTGCGACGACTAATGCCATCGCCGAGTCGCTCGCCGTTTCCGCGCCTTCGGTCACCGGGATGCTCAAAAAACTTGCCCAAGCGAAACTGGTCAATCACAGCCCGTATCACGGTGTCCGCCTGACCGAGATCGGCCAGCGCCGGGCGGTCAAGATCCTGCGCCGCCACCGGTTGGTGGAACTCTTCTTGAATAAGTGTCTGCGCCTGAATTGGGATGAAATCCACGAAGAAGCCGAAGTTCTCGAACACGCGCTGTCCGATCGGCTCGAGGCCCGCATCGACGAGTGGCTCGGCTACCCGAGCTTCGATCCACATGGTGCGCCGATTCCCGACGCCGCCGGATATATCAAACCGCGCAAGGTACTGAAGCTCTCGGAAATCGCCGCCCGCAAGGAAGCCATCGTCGCACAAGTCGTCGGTGTCAATGCTGCGTTGCTAAGCTATTTCGAAGAACGCCGGATTTTCCCGAATCGCCGAATAGTCGTCCTCGAGCGCGAACAATACGGCGGGTCGCTCAAAGTTCGCGTCTCTGGAAAAATTCAATTTGTCGGCCTCGAGGCCGCCCAACAGATCATGGTTGAACAACTTTAAGGAAGTCGTGATATGATATTCAATCCAACATTTCAAAAATGCGAGGTCCAGCTATGACGCCGCTCGACTCGCACGATGAGGAAATTAAGAAGGCCTCGCCCGATCCGGAAACTCCGGCAGCAGAGCCCGTCGAATCAACCTCGCCGGCCCTGACTCAAACCAATCGCGGCTGGCGCAAGGACGTAACTACTCCCTCGATGCCCGAAGTTCACTCATCAATTCCGGTGCATTACGGCGCCGGTTTCTGGCGCAAATTGCTGGCGTTCTCCGGTCCCGGCCTCATGGTCGCGGTCGGTTATATGGATCCCGGCAACTGGGCAACCGATCTTGCCGGCGGCGCGCAATTCGGCTACACTCTGCTCGCGGTCATTCTCATTTCCAATCTAATGGCAATCTTGTTGCAGCACTTGGCGCTCAAACTCGGCGTCGTTTCCGGCCGCGACTTAGCCCAAGCCTGCCGCGATCACTATCCCTGGGGCGTCTCGATGTTCCTTTGGATTCTCTGCGAGGTCGCTATTGCCGCCTGCGATCTGGCCGAAGTCATCGGCTCCGCAATCGCGCTCAATCTGCTCTTTGGCATCCCGCTAGTTGTCGGCGTGCTGATTACCGCCGCGGATGTGTTGGTCATCCTGTTCCTGCAAAACAAGGGATTCCGTTACGTCGAGTCTCTCGTCGCTGGCTTAATCTTCCTAATTGGTGGTTGTTTCGCCTACGAATTGATCGTCTCACAACCCAACATTAGAGCAATGCTCGAAGGCTTGATTCCAAGCTCGCAGATCATAACCAACCCCGGAATGCTCTACATCGCGATCGGCATTCTTGGCGCTACCGTAATGCCGCACAACCTCTATTTGCATTCCAGCATTGTCCAGACCCGTGCCTACACCCGCGATGACCAGGGCAAGAAAATGGCAATCAAGTTTGCCACCATCGACTCAACCATCGCGTTACTCTTCGCCTTTTTCATTAACGCCGCAATTCTCATTCTCTCGGCAGCGGCATTTCACGGGACCGGACATCAAGACGTCGCCGACATCCACGACGCCTACCATCTTCTAACCCCGATCCTCGGCGCTTCGTTGGCAAGTATCCTCTTTGCCGTCGCCTTGCTTGCGTCCGGCCAAAATGCAACTCTCACCGGCACCATGGCCGGACAAATTGTCATGGAAGGATTCCTGAATATCCGCCTGCGTCCCTGGATTCGCCGGCTCCTGACCCGCCTCGTCGCTATCGTACCTGCTGTCGTCGTCGCCGCACTGTATGGCGAACGCGGAGTCGGACAATTGCTCATCTTCAGCCAGGTCGTTCTGTCGTTACAGTTGAGTTTTGCTGTGGTCCCGCTAATTCTCTTTACCAGTCAGAAAGAGAAGATGGGACAGTTTGTCAATGCGCGCTGGCTTGTGATTACGGCTTGTGTCGTCGCCTTCATTATTATTATCTTCAATGGCTATCTGCTGGTCCAGACCATCGGCGAGTGGCTGTTATGATCAACGAAAATCGGGAGATTCCATGTATAAGCACATACTAGTACCGCTCGAAAACAGCACTGCCGATGAGGCAATCCTGGTCCACATCCGCCCTCTGGCTCGATTGACCCAAGCCCGCCTTACACTCATCCATGTCGCTGACGGCTTCATGGCGCGCAATCAGCATCGCTTGGGCGAATCGGAAGAAATGCGCGGCGACCGGGCGTACCTCCAACAGCGCAAGGACGAACTCGACAAGGAAGGCTTTGATGTCGCCTTCATTCTGGCTTGCGGCGATCCAGCCAAAGAGATTCTCGCGCAGGCCGACGCGCTTCAATGCGATTTGATTGCGATGTCCACCCACGGCCATCGATTGTTGAGTGATTTCATTTTGGGCTCTGTCGCGACCGAAGTCCGCCACAGCACCCACATCCCCGTTTTGTTGGTTCGCGCCTAATCGCTTTTCGAAGCGTGTTTGTTATTCTGACTTCTTAGTCGTATCGCTCTCGGACGTATCCGTTCCGTCGCGCGCATCAACTTCTTCGCCGCGATAATCCGGCAGCGAAACCGCGATTCGCGTCCTGTATTCTCGGTTACTGTTCGTAAGCAACTGCTGTAGCGTTCCCAGCATCGGATCATTGGCATTCTTGAAGCGGGTGTAGGGATCAAAACTCCCAGCGAATAGTATCTCCCCATTTTCGCCTATCACCATGTGAATCGTAAATTCAGTGACAACGCGGCTGTCGCCTCGGGCAATCGGATTCTTGCCGATGACCTTGAAATCAAATAGAGTCAGACCTGCACGCATCGGCACCACGCTTAACTTTCCATTGTATAGTCGGTATCCCGGAGCCGGGCCCGCTTTGTCTCCCCACGATTCCGGCAACTTGGAAACCGAGATATTGTTCGAAGTCTCCAACTGGAACTGCACTTCCGTGTACAAACCCACGTGACATTCCAACTCGAATTCGACGGCGATCGTGTCTTTCATCGCCTTTGCCGGAGTGAATTTGAATATCGAACTGAAGTGCCGGTCCTGCGAACGCCTCGGCTCAAGTTCGTTTATCGGAAACTCAACCGTTATCGGCACGTCTGTCCGGCGTGGGTGCGGCGGTATTGCCGTCTCTCTACAGGAATCGACCGGACCCGCGCACACCAGCTTTCCGTCTTCATTCATATTGAATTGAAGTGTCGACAATTGCGACCACGACTTGGTGGTCCGTCGCGCAAAGGACAATTGATGCGTCCCCACCAGCGTCGGTGTAAACACAAAAGCAAACGTCTTTGTGTCGCCCGAGTCAATAGGCGCCTCCCACACAACTGTGTCTGGCGTAATCGGCATGTTGTACACATCCGACTTCATCATTCGAAAGACCGCATTCTCCGGAATCGTCCGCATCGATGTCAACGCCACCTTCAACGTGCATTTGTCAGCCAACCCCGGTGACTTCGTAAATCGCATTTCTCCGCTGAATGGCTGCTCCTGCACATTCAATCGCAGGCTAAGTGATGGTTTGATAATTGCGGCTTTCGGCGCCGCGACAGCTATGGAGAGAGCAGACAAGGCACAAACGGTAAACAGCGCCGCCGCGATTCGGTATTTGTTCATTTATCTTTGCATTCCTCGATTGATGTTGTACCCGAACGATATTTCATTTCCAACACACTCAATTATACACTTTCGACAGATTGAACACATCCGTTTTCTCTTTGGCAGAGTGCGCATTTTGACTATGTTGGCCCGATGACTGACAAGCTCCGCAAGTTCGACACCATTGAACTCGAAATCGAAGATCTCGCCCTCACCGGAAAATCGATTGGCCACCACAATGGCATGGTCATTATGGCCGATCAGGGCCTTCCCGGCGAGCGCATCACCTGCCAAATCACCATGCTCAAGCGCCGCTACGGCTTCGCCCGCTTCAAAGAACTCCTGCGGGCGTCGCCCCGTCGAATCGAATCGCGTTGCTCCAACTTCAAGCAGTGCGGCGGCTGCACTTGGCAAAATCTGGAGTATGCCGATCAGGTCGCTTACAAGACCCGCTTCATTCAGGAAGCCTTGGCACGCATCGGCAAACTCTCTTCGATTCCCATCGATCCGCCGGTTGTTTCCGAGGAGATCTTCTACTATCGCAACAAGATGGAATATTCTTTTGGTCACCACGACGACGACCCCGCCGTCGGCATGCACGTCCGCGGTCGCTTTGACAAGGTCTTTGATTTGAAAGAATGCTATCTGCAATCTGAAAATTCAGTTCGCGCTCTCGATATCGTCCGCCAGGCAGCCATTGATCTCAACATCCCCTTCATCAATGAGCGCACCGGCGAAGGCGAATTGCGCTTCCTCGTTGTCCGTGAAGGTAAACTCACCGGCGACTTCATGCTTAACCTGGTGACCTTCAACCGCGAATTTTCCGGACGCGACGAGTTATTCCAGCGCATTATCCAAGGCGTACCGGGACTGACTTCACTCTTCCACACTGTCAACGGCAAGAAAGCCAATGTTGCCATCGGCGATGAACTAATCTTGATCCACGGTGAGCCGCACCTGACCGAGAAAATCGGCGATCTCGAATTTCGGATTACACCTTTCTCATTCTTTCAAACGAACAGCCGCCAAACCAAGGTCCTCTACGATGTCATCAAAGACCACGCGGCGCCTACACCCGACCAGGAAGTCCTCGACCTCTTCTGCGGCTGCGGAACAATCTCGCTCTACTTGGCGCGAAACGTCCGCCGTATCCTTGGCATCGAGCTGAATGCCGAATCCATCGTAATGGCAAACGCCAACGCCGAACTCAACAGAATCAACAATGTCGAGTTTATCGCCGGCGACGTCCGGAAACTCCTCGTCGAGTTGACCAACTCCGGACGGCATTTTGATACCATTATTACTGACCCACCTCGAGCAGGGATGGAAACCAAGGCAATCCAGCGCATCGTGCGGCTCCAAGCCGACAAAATCGTCGCCGTCTCTTGTAACCCCGCTACTTTGGCACGCGATCTCGAACTCTTCGCCGAGGCCGGCTATGTCACCCAGCGTGTTACGCCCGTTGACATGTTTCCTCAAACTGCTCATATCGAGGCCGTCGCGACTTTGTTGCGCGATCCAAACTTCAAAGCCGTCGAGCCATCCGAGTAGCACCCGTCAACAGTCGCGCTATTAAAGTTGACACTTGCGTTGTGTTTTCTTACATCAAGACCAGCAAATACTCATGGAGTGATTGATGATTCGAATTCTGACCGTATGCGCCCTTGTACTGATTTCTTACTGGCCAAACCTCGCCGTGGCTGCCCCCAAGCTTACACCGGAAGAACAGCTCCAGGCTGTCGCCGAGGATTTTCTTTCGCTGCAATTTGAATTCGATCCTGTCTTTGCCACTGAAATGGGCGAGCACAAACTGGATGTGCGCTATCCCGACTTCAGCTCCGGAGCCGTCAATCGGATGGTCAACAAACTCCGCTCGACGAAAGCCAATCTCAAGAAGATCAAAGTTGCCGAACTTGGCGTCGATGCCAAACTCGACTACTCCTTGCTCGAATCGAACATTGACACACAGATAATCTATCTAACCAACACTAATCTCTACCGCGACAATCCCAAGTTGATCAGTTCGACGGCAATCAACGGCGTCTATTTCATTATGCTCTCGCAGTCGCTGAATCCGGAAGAGCAGCTAAAGCTCATCCTCCAGCGGCTCGACAAGCTGCCGGACTTCCTCACGGCCTCCGAAAAACAATTGAAGAACCCGCCGCAGATCTGGACCTTGCTCGCCAAAGAAGAAGCCGACAATGCCGCAATTTTCCTCGGCGACGTCTCTGCCTTCTATAGTTCGCAGTTGCCGCAGCACCAAAAGGATATCGATGTCAAGTTTGCCGCCGCCGTTGCCGCGATTCAGGATTTCTCCGATTTTCTCGGCGATTTTGGCGAACGCGAAGGCCAATCATTCGCGATCGGCAGGGAAGTCTACAATCGACTTTTGACCACCGAGTATTTCCTTGATTTCGATGTCGACTCATTGACGCGCATCGGCGAGTCGCTGCTTGATCAGTACCAGAAGTCCTATGATTCGCTTTCGAGCATCGTAGACAGTCTGCCGCCGATCGAGGAATTGAACACCTTCATCCCGAAATCATTCAATCGCTCCGACGTGATGGACTACTTCCAATGGGAGATCGACCAGACCCGCAAGTGGGTTTCGCAAAACGAATTCGCCACTGTCCCCAACGACATTGGAAATTGCCAGCCGCTCGAAACACCGCAATTCCTCGAAAATATTCTCGGCGGTATTGCCTACCAACCACCGGGCGCTTTCGAGACCGTGCAGACTGGGCGCTTTTATGTTCGGCCGCTGCCTGATTCGCTCGACGATGCCAATCGCTCCGCCTTCTTCCGGTATTGCTACCGACGCGGTTTCCGCAGCTCCGTCGTGCACGAGGCCTACCCCGGCCACCACATGCAACTCCAACTCGCGAATCGCAGCACTTCACTCATTCGCAGAATTCAACGTAACAATCTCATGATCGAGGGCTGGGCGCTCTACTGCGAAGAAGCAATGTACGATCAGGGATTCTATGGTTTTGATCCGCGCCAGATGCTCGCCATCATCGGCGGAATTCGCTTCCGTGCCGCGCGCATCATCGTCGACACTAAACTTCAAACCGGCCAAATGACATACCAACAGGCAATCGACTGGATGGTCGAGAAACTCGGTGCGTCTGTCGAATATATCGAAAAGGAAGTCAACCGTTACACTCTTACCCCAACAACACCAATGACTTACCTGCTCGGGAAGACCCAGATTGAACAAGTCCGCGAATTGGTACGCTCCCGCATGGGCACCCAATATTCCGCCAAGCGTTTTCACGACCTTTTGCTAAACGAGGGCGCGATTCCGCCAATTCTGATCTATCGCAAGGTGAATGAGCTGATTCCCTAATTCCGCTCAATTCTCAACCCCAATTTTCCGATAACCATACTAGACAGGGAAGGGTCGCGTCTGGAATTTTTCCGGTTTGCCAACTTTCCCTGCAACTTTTGAATTGATAAGAACTTAACAATGCCGTCGGAAGCCATTGTCGACTAGGCAGTTGCGGCAATCTTCCGGCGTTCAGGCGAAAGCTGGCTAATATGGCTAAAATCCTTCTCGCATCAGACTTTCAACTTGGCCGCCAATTTCCCGGGCTGGGCAAGTCAGGCGACCTTGTGAGAAAAGCACTCAAGGACGCAATGGAAAAGTGCGTTTCCCAGGCTCTGGATTCAAGCGTCGATTTGTTTGTGGTCAGCGGAAATCTCTTCGCCACAAATCTCGTAAGCCGCAATCTCATCGACTTTGTCTACAAACAAGCCGATCGGCTCGGCAGAATCCCCTTTGTGGTCGTGCCCGGCAGCTGCGATTGTCTCGACGACAATTCGATCTACCGCCACATGCCGTCGGAAAATCGTCCCGACAATCTTTACGTATTGGGGCTCGACCGCGAATGCACCATCAACTTTGCTGACTCGGAGATCACCGTATACGGTATTCCCGACTACGGTACCGAGCAACCTCAAAGCGGCTGGAAAATTCCCCCGCGCACGAATTTCGAGGGCTCGCATCTTCTGGTCGTTGCAAATAGGGAAGCCTTCGACGTCTCGGTCCGATTCCAGTTGAGTCCGACGCTCCAGCAACTCGTGCTGAAGGATCAATTCGACTTCACCGCCGTCGGCGGAAATTCATCATACAAGCAATGGGCTACCAATGTCTTCTCCAGCGGCTGCGCCGAGACAGTGGACTTCGACGTCGCCGACAGTGGTTTATGCCTGATGATCGAACTCGATAACACGAATGTCAAAGCCGAGCCCAATCCCATTGGCGAATTGAATTGGAAACGGTTGGTTATCGATACCAGCAAGTTCCTTTACAATATCGAAATCGAGCGCGAACTGCAGAAACTAGCCGGTGCAAATACTCTGCTCAAGGTCGAAATCTCCGGCGCCGGAACCAGCGACGGCTTCCTTGATCTCTCGTCGCTCGAACGCAGTCAGGCAAATGAATTCTGCCACCTGCAGATTTGTGATCGCCGCAAACTCACCGCGCAAGGCTTCGCCGCCGACCAAAGCGAGGGAAGCCTCATCAGTGAATACACCGCCCTGCTCTCCGACAGCATCGACAAAGCCCCGGGCGAATTGAAAGGCAAATACATTGAGGCAATGTCTACCGGACGCGCACTCTTATCGGGCAAGGATGTGATCTGATGAAATTACTGCGCCTGGAAATGAAACGCTTCGGCCGCTTCGAAGACCAAGCTATTGACTTTGCTGATGGCATCAATGTCATCCTCGGCAATAACGAATCCGGCAAATCCACTATCGCCGAAGCACTCTGCGCCGTGCTCTTCGAAGATCCCGCCCGGCTCTCGCCGTCATTGAGCCGATTCACGAACTGGAAATCGGAACATTCGTTCCTGCTCCATCTTGAATACCTGTCGGACGGCAAAAAATTCCACCTGACCAAAGACGTCTCCACCGAGTTGTCGCTCTTGGTCGATGTCGAAACCGGCACCCGCTGGAGCACGCACAAGGAAGTTCAGGAACAGCTCTACAAGGCGCTCGGCTTCTCCGAAAAGGACTTCTTTGAGTCGACCTCGTTCTTGCGCTTTGGCGACGGAGCCCGCGTCAGCCGGCATGCCAATCTGGTCAAAGACAAACTCGAGCGTTTGTTTAACAGCAACAAAGATGAAGTTCTCGCTTCGCGGCTGCTCGAAAAATTGAGCGAACGCGTCCGCGAACTCGAAGGCGAAGACTCGCACAGCGGCGAAATCGGATCGATGCAAAAGCGCATCACCGGTCTCGAGGCCGAACTTCAGACCTGCAAATCAAAGACTGCCGAATTGCTGGAAACCCGCAAACGTGTTCACACGAACACGCTTGAGCTGCAGTCAACGCAAGTCAAGTTTGACGAGCAGCATGAACGCTTCAAGAAAAGCAAGCTCGCTTTCGAGGCCTCCCAAAACCTCGAAAAAGAACGCGAGTTGTTCCTTGAGCTTTCCCGGCGCACGCGTGAAGCGCAAGAAATCAAGAACGTCATCACCACTCGCAAAGACACGCTTAAGTCGCTCACCAAGATCGAACGCGCCGATCTAAAGACTTGTGAAAGCCTCGCAACCCAACGGACAATCTTCCAAGGCAAAGTCCAGGATTGCGAAGTTCGGCTCGAACGGGAACGGGAAGCGCTCGATGAAACCATCCCCAAGGGCTGGTATCGCTACATTGTCGGCATCGCGCTGGCTGCAACTGCGGCCTGCGTCATCGTCTACATGAACGCCAAAGACCCGCTCTTCCTGGCTTCCGCCGGCGCCGCTTTTGTCGTCGCTGCAGCTTCCGTGTGGCTCTGGATCTCCGGCAAGAGGAATCATAGCGCCGCGCTCACGAAGTACTCGCAAGCCAAGAATCAACTCGAAGAAGAACGCGAAACACTTCGCAAGAACGTCGAAACCCTCGATGCCCTGCTGCGTCGCTTCAAAGTCAAAGACGTGGACGAAATGGCGGAGAGTTACGAACAGTATCGCGACCTCGACCGCGACATCAAGAACATGGTCGCCCGCTACGAGACTATCCTCGGTGAAAACAACCTCAAAGATCTCGAACTCGACCTCGAGAAAATGACCGGGAGAATGAACGAGCAGGGCAAAGTTTTCGAACAATATCGCGCTTACGCCGTTTCCGCGCACGACCTCGAAGAACTCCAGCGCGAAGTGGCTGAACTCGACAAGAAATTGTCCCGTCTGCGCGAAGAAGCCACCGGACTCAATCACAAGCTCGAATTCCTCGAGTCCGGCACCGACATCATGGCGCCCCTGCAGGAACGCATCGAAGACAGTAACCGCAAACTCGAGATGCTGCGCGCCGAAAGCGAACAGCTCAAGATCGTCGCTCGTTATCTCGAAGAGGCGCGCCGCAAAGTTCTCAAAAGCTCAATCGAATTGCTGGAAGAAGAAGCTTCCTCGTTCTTGAGTTCCGTCACCGCCGGTTCCTGGTCAAAGTTGCGACTCGATCGGCATAGCCTCGAGTGCGAAATCACCTCCGACGGCAAAAAGTGGTTCAAGCCGCAGGATTCGCTTTCGCGCAGCACTGTCGATGCGCTCTATCTGGCGCTGCGACTTGCCTTGGTGAAAGTCCTCGCCAACGACCGCAAACCGCCCTTCATCATGGAAGACCCCTTGGTCAACTTCGACCGCACGCGCCGCTCCGAAGCCCATCGCTTGCTTCGTCAACTTTCTGACGATTTCCAGGTCGTTATTTTGTCGTGCGATGCCGCCTACTGCGACATCTCGGACAAGGTTTCCGGACTCGGTGTGCAGGAATCCCGGTCGACTTCCGTAACCGCATAGTCATTTTTCTCTTCTACAGTCGTTGCTCCAAGCCCTTTGCCAAGTCGGTAAAGGGCTTGAGCTTATCTCCCCGTTTGGTTTGAACCGGTCACTTCGACCAACGATCCGGCTCGTCTTATTCCGTTTGCGCCGTCGAATCCGGTTTCTTATACTAAACTCAATATGACCAAACACATGTTCGCGCCATGGCGCGGCGATTTCATTCGCGGACCAAAGGAAAAAGGCTGCGTTTTCTGCCGCATGTATCTTGAAAAGCGCGACCGCGAAAACTTGATTCTCCATCGCGCGAAAAATTGCTTCATCGTATTTAACCGTTATCCATACACTTCCGGACATCTCATGATCGTCCCCAATTCTCACGTCGGCAACTTGGAAAAACTCAAGCCTGCTATCTTGTGCGAAATGATGGAGTTATCGCAGTACACCGTCGCCTCACTCAAGAAAGAATTCTCGCCGCGTGGTTTCAACTTGGGGATGAATCTCGGTCGTTCCGCCGGCGCGGGAATCACGGGCCACTTGCATCTTCACATTGTACCGCGCTGGTCCGGCGACTCTAATTTCATTGCAACTACCGGCGATGTCCGCGTCATCTCGCTTTCTCTGGAAAGCGTCTACAAGTCACTGAAAAAATACTTCAAGACCAAGTGACCAGCCGCCGCATCCCCACCAAGCAGGAGCTGCTTCAGCTCCAGAAGCTCTATCGCACCGACAAAAAAATCGCCCAAGCGATGGGTGGAGTTTCCGAGCAACTCATTGCCTATTGGCGCCGTAAGAAGGGCGTGGGCAAGTCGATCTTTCCCAAGTACACCTTCATGGAAATCAAAGAACTCTGGGAGCGCTATGGTGATGACGCCAAAGCCGGCGCCGAAATGCAGATTACCAAACAAGCCTTCTACCGCTGGCGGAAAAAATACAAGCTCCTTGAAAAACCGACTATTCTCAAACTCGAGCAGCTCGAATTCAAGTTCTTCGATGAGCAGCGCCACAATCGCGGTGCGCGCAGCGAAGTGCCGGCGCAGACCTATCTCCAGAAAATTGCGTCCTACCATCAGGATAATCGCTTCGTCAAAATCAATGAATCGATTGAAGTCGTGCCCGATATTGTCGTCCGCAGCGCCGATGACGGCCTGCATATCGACGCGAAAGGCAACACCGAATCGTTCCATTCGCCCGAGGACGCTTTCGCTGCCGGCTACTTCCAACCCGGGCGTATCATCGCCGTTGACTCGCCGCAAGGCGCCATCTTTTCCGTCACTTCATCGCTAGTTCAAGTTTGCTCTCTGGAAAAGTTGAAATCTGCAACTGCAAAACAGACCATAAATATTCCGATCGTTCCGACCATTCGCATTACACTATCCGGAACACATCAGACCAAACACACGCCGCTTGACTCCGCGTGCTTAGTCTGGGAAGCGCTTCGTAATTCGCTGTCGCAATCATTCTGTCTCGAGATTTGCGGAGTCGAGCGCCTGACCCTTGAAGAGCGCATGTCATTCCTGGCTTATGCGCAACTCTTGACCCGCAAGAACGTCATCCTTGAGCCCGATCAGACCTTCTTGAATTATGTCAGCCAATATAGCGCTGGACGCTGGCCCGTGCCTTTTTCCGACAAGAACGTCTATTTCCTCGACGACCTCAATGTCGCCGTGGCGCGGCCGCGCCCGTTCATTTATGCACTCGGCCGCGGCGAGTTTGTCTCGGACATTGCCGAATTTCAGGATATCAAGCTCAAGCGCATTCGCATCGGTCCCATCCTCGGTGGGACTCTTGAAGATTTTCGCGCCGTCGCCGTGGGCCTCAAGGACAATGCCATCAAGCCCGGAATCGAGTTATTCATTCTTCCGCGCAGCAAAGCAGTTTTCGTCGAAGCGCTCAAGCGCAAGTATGTCCAAAAGATTGTCGAAGCCGGCGGGTTCGTCGGCAACTTGGCGACCCAAGTACCCATGTCCGCTCTCGCAAAGTCCGACTACGAGTTGACTACCGAAATCAACATCAACGCGCCGGGGCACTATCTTGCATCCGTGCCGACCATCGCCCAAACCCTAGTTTCCGGCAAGATCACTAAACGCGGGTTCGAGATACCCGATTAGATCATCGCTTTAAGTTCGAATTTCGTGCCGTCAAATCGCACATACGTGAAGTAAGTCAGCCAGTCGCCGCAGTTGACGTAGAATTTACCCTCCATGTCGACCAACTCCGGCCAGTGGATATGTCCGCACACTACTGCAGCACAGCCCTCTTTGAACCGTGCTTTCGCGAATTCGTGATATTCTCTGACAAATTCGGCGCTCGGAGTCTCTGCGCCATAATGGCGGGAATTTCCGGAAACTGTCAGCGCCAGCTTGTAGGCAAAGCTAGTCGGCAATTGCCGGTACAACGCGATTCCGACCCGATTACGCAACACGCGCTTGAGAAGGCGGTACTTGTAGTCGGAAGGCGCTATCCCGTCGCCATGAAGCACCAGCACCTTACCAAGGGCAGATTCCAGCACCAATTGATCCGGCTCAACCGCAAATCCCAGTTCATCCGACATGAAATCGCCGATCCAGAAATCATGGTTGCCGCACACATAAGTAACCTTGACTCCTTTCAACACCAGATCGCGCATTCGATACAGAATCGACAAGTTGTGCTTGGGGACTAAGTATCGGTACTCAAACCAGAAATCGTATAGATCGCCAAGAATGATTAGGTGCGTCAGGTCGCCCTTGCATCTCTCCAGAAACTGATCGAATAACTCAAGCTTGCGCACGTCGCGCGCTTTGTCGCTCTCACCCAGATGAAAGTCCGATACGAAATAGGTTGCCATCGGCTCGAATCTACGGATGCTGCAACCCCCTGTAAAGGCAAAACTCTCCCGCCTGATTGTTCAATCTTGAAACATCACTCCGATTTTCCGCCTTTTTCATTTTCGCTCTGAAACGATACTGCCTCCGGCGCCGCCCGCCATCAGTACGAATTCCATCATTGCAAGCTTGCTTCACGAGACTCGGATCCAAACCCGCATCAAAGTGTGAGCCCGCAGGTCTGACGGCACTTCGTGAGAGTTTGCACTCCAGGCACTCAAATCAGCACACTCAAAGTCGTGAATTTGTGTGTTTCAAACTAAAGTATCCCTGCTTTGTTCCGATACATTTAACTGTTAATGAAACTAACGAAGAAAATTTTAGGACAAAAAATACTTCAGGATGAAGTCACATTCACATTCATATCCTCATGCGAAAGGAGCAAAGGATGAATCGCAGAAGAAGAACCAGTTCAGTACGCAAGGGCAGACGCACCACCACATGGAATGCTCGTCCGTCACGCACCACCCGTCGCTTCAGCACCTACAATCGCACCAAGAATTGGACTCCGGGCGAAATCAGCGCTCTGAAGAAGAGCTATCGCACGAACTCCAACTTGTCGATCGCCAAAAAGCTGGGTCGCACTGAAGGTTCCGTTCAGTACAAGGCCTCCAGCCTTGGTCTGCGCAAGAGCGCTCAATACCTCAAGCAGATCCGCAATAACTGGGCATAATCGCCTTAGTTATATTGTTTTTGCGACGGCGGCAGTGATGTCGCCGTTTTTTTTGCGTTGCTCTTGCGCCCCAAGCGGAATATAGTGCAACTGGTCAAGGGAGACTCAAGTTGCGCTTTTTCGATTCCACCGTCGCCATACTCGCCACCCAGATTCTTGGACTCGTTTCGGTATTCTTCCTGAATCTACTTATCAGCCGCCACTTTGGCGAAGCCGGCAAAGGCTACGTCTCTTTGATCGTCTATCTCGCCGAAGTCATCTACGCTGTTTCCAATCTCGCACTCGGATTCACCGGCCAGTATTTTGTCAGCAAACGTCTGGCAACGCCGCGTCGCCTCTTTTCCAATTTCATCGTGTTTTCCCTCGGCGCTGGCATCATCGCTGTTGGGCTTTTCATCCTGACTCATTCTTGGTGGCGCAGCCTGCTCCAAAATCTTGATCTCATGCATCTCGCGCCCGCACTTGTGTTGGTCTTGCTCATGCTCATTTACGAGCCCTGCTGCCAACTCCTGATCGCCGTTGGCAAGATCGGCAAACGCAGCGCCGTCGTCCTGACGCAGAATTACCTTATTCTCGCGCTGCTGGCGATCCTCGTTTCGTTTGCAACTATCACCCCGGAGCAAGCCGTCTGGCTGTACCCGGCTACCTATGGTGTGGCAATCTTGCTACTACTTTACTTCACCGTCCGCGAAAGCGGCGCCCCCAGCCAGCCGTCGCTCCAGCTCTTCAAAGAAACCATGAATTATGGCGGCTGGATCTACGCCGCCAATTTGCTCGCCTATCTTGTCGCTCGTGCTGATTTCTTTATGCTCTCGGCGCTAGGCTCGCTCGAAGCAGCCGGCGTCTACTCGGTCGCCACCGGACTGACCTCGCCCCTCTTAATGGTCTCGCTCGCCGTGCAGACCGTGTTCTACCCGAAAACATCCTCGGAATCAGACGCTGATGCCGCCGTCACCACACCTTTCTATTACCGTCAGGCGCTAATCGTCCTGTTGGCAGGATCGCTCGGACTGGCGATATTTGCCCGTCCCGTTCTCGGTTGGTATGGCCCCGGATTCGTGACGGGTTTGGTGCCTATGTTGATCCTGCTCGCCTCCGCCATCATCCGCGGTCTCAATGGCATTCTCACTTTGCACATCCTTGGCCGTGGCAAGTCGTTTATCAAGTCGCTGACCATGTTCAGCTCGCTGGTCGTAGCAGTTTGTCTGAACTATCTGCTCATCCCCAAGTACAGCATGATAGGCGCAGCCCTGGCCCTAACGATCGCCGTCCTGATCGAGAATGTTATTCTCACCGTTCTCTACAAGAGATTGGTCAACGGAAAGATCTCGGATCTCTACCGCTTCGAAAAAAAGGATTTTACTGTGAGTCTTAAAGAAGGTATCTCGCTGCTAAAGCGAATTCGCCCCACAAATTGAAGACTATAAGTCTTCCGCCTCAAACGAACTGAATACTTTGATCGCGCGCGACTCGATTTTGTAAATCTCTTCCAGTCGCTCCGGAATCTTGTCGATCTCCCCCGACCGGGCATTAATCGCAATCTCCCGCCACAGCGCCGCCGATTGCTCATACAGAGCCGAAGCCAATTCATAAATTGACCGTGCATAGATCTGCGCTGCTTGGTCGAGAAAATCCGCGAACATCTTTCGTCCCAGTCCGCCGCCGGTGCCGGCTTTCTCAATTTGCTGGTAGATCAACGCCGGATCGCCATAGTCCTTCAGGTGATCGCGCAAATCCGAAATCTGCAGCAGATTGTACCCCGGCATGTGATTCTCGAATTTCCGGTAGACATTGTATAAGGACTTCGTAATCGTCTCGTCAATAAATGGCCTCTCGTCAAACCGCTCGATCCGCCAGCGCCGACGCTTATGCTTAAACGGCGGAAATTCGCTGCGTCGCGCCTCGATGAATTTTTCGATCGGGCAGCTTTGTATCTTCAGAAACCCCGTATCCGAGACGAAAATATTCGCGTCGTCATACCCAACCGGTATCACTCTGTGTCCGGCAAAATGCGTCTTTGAATCAAAATAGGGGAGATACAGCAAATCAACCTGCACGATCACCGGCACCTGCTGATCGATCTGCGCTTTCAAATCCGCCATGGCGGCTTCGTCGCTGTCGAATTCGCGGCTTTCAAGTTCCAAATGCAGATTGCGGCAAAAAGAATCGACTAATCCAGACCCCGTTCCTCCGAGATAAGGATTGGCTTGCCCCTCAATTCGCTTGAAAACAAATCCCAAGCCCTCTGCCAGCCCGTAAATTCGCGATTCCGGGTAGCGAAAGCCGTAGAAATTCAAAATATTGCGTATAGCTGTGGTAATGCAATTATTACCCGGAAGGTGCACAAAGTTTTGAATTTGATTACTGTTTGCCATAGCTATATTCTCACGTCGCAACGAACATAGTTATTTGAAGTTTTAGAGAAAGAAGAATTGAAAGGATAATCAGATAGTTCGATGGCTCATCATATAGTTACACTTATCGAAGGGGACGGCATCGGTCCCGAAATCAGCAAAGCCACTACCCGGGTCATCGAAGCCACCGGCGTCGAAATTGATTGGGAACCAATTCCCGCCGGTATTAACGCCATTCCCGATTACGGTTCACCCGTGCCGGAAATTTTGCTCGAATCGATCCGCCGCAACAAGGTCGCGCTCAAAGGTCCTCTTACGACATTCGTCGCCAAAGGATTTTCCTCCGCCAATGTCGGTTTGCGCAAGGCCCTCGATCTCTACGCGAATTTGCGCCCCGTTCATTCGATCGATGGCATCAAGTCGCGTTACGAAAATGTCGATCTCATCATCGTCCGCGAAAACACCGAAGACCTCTATGCTGGCCTCGAGCACATCATCACGCCCGGCGTCTCGCAATCCATCAAGGTCATCACGACGCATGCTTCGACTCGTATCGGCAAGTTCGCCTTCGAATACGCCCGCAAAACCGGCCGCAAGCGCGTCACTGCCGTACATAAAGCCAATATCATGAAACTCTCCGACGGCATGTTCCTCGAGTCGATCGCCGCCGTCGCCAAAGACTATCCCGAAATCAAGTATGACGACGTCATCGTCGATGCGCTTTGCATGAAGCTCGTCATGGACCCCAACCAGTTCGATATCCTGGTCCTCTCAAATCTCTATGGCGACATCGTCTCCGACCTTGCTGCCGGACTTGTCGGCGGCCTCGGTGTGGTCCCCGGCGCAAACATCGGCGTTGACACTGCTGTCTTCGAAGCCGTTCACGGATCGGCGCCCGACATTGCCGGCAAAGGCATCGCCAATCCGAGCGCGCTGCTGTTTTCCGGCGTACTGATGCTGCGTCATCTAAAGGAAGAATCTGCCGCTGACCGCATCATGAACTCTATCCGGAAAGTCTTCCGCGAAGGCACCCATACCACCCGCGACCTGGGCGGCAAATCCAGTACCGAAGAATTCGCCGACGAAGTCATCCGGCACCTATAGCTCTGTGTTTTCGTTGATTTTATGATTCGGCGTCGCTGCGAAGCAAAATCAAATGACTGATCTGGTCTGGTACACCGCCTACGGCTCAAATCTCTGCGAGTCGCGATTTATGGCCTACATCAACGGCAGCGACGGCTCTCTTTGGCCGAAAACGCGCGGCTGTCGCGACAAAACGCGGCCAATCAAAAATCGCACCGGCACGATTCCGGGAAAGATCTACTTCGCCGAACACTCGAAAAACTGGGACGACGGCGGCGTCGCCTTCTACGACCCGACCGTCAAAAATTCCACTACCTTTGTCCGCATGTACCTTGTGACCTTGGATCAGTTCAACGACATCTTCCTGCAAGAAAACGGCCTCGATGACGGCGACATCACGGCCATCGTCTCCCAACTCACCGAAAACTCCGGCACAATTTACGGCACCGGCTGGTACCGCGAAATCCTTCGCTTGCCTGATGTCGACGGCCACCCCGCACTGACCTTCACCTCGCCTGTACGAATGCATGAGGCGGTACTGGTCGCGCCGGGACGTAGATATCGGGAACTGATTGGTGGTGGTTCAGAAAATGATGGTTGTAGGTAGTCTGGGCTTCGGTGCTGATCGCTCCCGGAGCCAAAGCGAGCTATTCAAAGACTTCAATCTTCAGGATGTTCAGGTTCTTCGAAAACACGTCAGTGAACTCGTTAACCGATTTTAGGACTCTTTGATTGAACTCTTCCCTAAGTGGGAAGTGGCATTTGTGGATCTGAGCTTCTACATCTCTTATGTGGAGATGTGGACCAATCTTTAACTCTGATTTAACATCATTCTTGACGTTTGCAGGTTCAAAGTGTAAGTAAAGAACATCCGATGGGCGTTTCTCTTTGTCCATTTTGAAGGCGGTGAAGTATGCGTGGGTTAGTACATAAATGCGGCTCGATGAAACCTCATACCAGGTCTCCATATAGCGACAATGTAGATTCACGTTGCACGACGGAAAGAACCATTGGTCGTGATGGGTCGAACTGGGCTTTGTCCGATTTGCAGCGAGGAATATGTTTCTCCCAACTGAGTAGTCAGACTTAAAGCAGCGAACTTCGTTGCCATGTAACGACAGTGGTTTCAGCATTGTTCGAATTGCATCTGTTCGCTTCAATAGCTGATCTTGACTAAGTCGCAGCCGGGTGTTCGCTTGTCGAGATTCCAAGTGCTTCCCTGTCCTTTTTTGTCAACTTGTATATCGCAATCACAGCGTCGTCTAGCGCAACCATATTTTCGCCTTCGTCGCGCCCTGTTACCATTGATTTCGTAGCATCAATTACCTGACGTAGAATCTGTGGTTCGGATTCTTCAGGGTCGGGTATGGCGATACTTTTCAGAGTGTGCGGTTCCAGCTTCAAATAACTGCTACCGTAACGATGACTTTCCTCCGATAATAGGCGGGCGCCAACGGAAGAGTTTAGAATACCCAATAAGTAAAATGCCAAGTCTGAACTGGACTGATGATGGTTAAAAACTATCATTGGTCCCCGCGTAACTCCGTACCGACCAGACTCATCGTACGCAAATCTTGGAGTGAGGACCAAGTATGGCGTTATAATCTTTGGAACGAACATGACTTCCGGCTTTCTTGGTCTAATTGGTCGCCACCAATCGGGGTCATCCGGTTTTCGTGAAGATCGTCCTTTTAGAATGCTCTCGTTCTTCAAAAGGTACTTCCAGGTCTTAGGAAACAACTCCATCATTTCATCACTCGATACGGGTTTCCCCTTCAGAAACGGATAAAATACGTATAGGCTGGTTGATCTTGGCACCTTGAATCTCAACATTTTCTTGTCAGGCAAGAATGGGCGAAACATCTCCTCTTCTTTAGAAGGTATCAATTCCCGGCCCACGATAAATACGCTATCATTTCCAGTAGCCATGCCTTCTCGAATATCCGCGAAGGACTCCAGTCTACGGAACTTACGCAACTTCTTAAGGGTGTTGAGCCGTCTTTCGGGTAGCAACTTCCAATTGTCATCTTTGAAGAATGATTGGTCCAGTGGAAAGATATCATACCACTCGGTCGATGCGGAAGATCCGTCGAGACTTTCCTGCAGGGCGCGTCCCGGATATCCGCGACATATTAGGCATGTCGCAGCTTGGCCAATAGCTGGCACTCTTGAACGCTTCTGCGCGATAAGCAGAATCACATACGCGCTAACGTTTTCAAAAACTGAGATTTCTGAAAGGTCGGCCAAGAATCTTATTTCAAATTCGTTGGATAGTCTTCGACGAAGAGCACTTGCATTTCTACTAACAAGAAAATTTCTAGGCAGTACGAAGAAAATGTAACCCCCAATCTTTGTTGAATCTATTGCCTGTGAAAGAAATGCCAAGTAAAGGTCAGGCTTTCCGACGGACTTTGAACTGGCAAATATCTGACGTAAGACCTCCCTCCTGTCCGAATCAAGTCGATTCCAAGGAACAAAAGGTGGATTTGACACCACTATATCAAACGAGTTTCTAAATTCTCCTTGATTCTGGAATAGCTTGAGAGAGTCGCCGTTTCGAACATCCAATTGCGACGGTAGGGACTCCTCTAGGACAAGGTGCAGAAGGGATAGCGACAACTGAGTTGCCCTGCATGCATTTTGATCAATGTCGATCGCGCAGACGTTCCGAAAAAACTGCGATGTCGACTTATTCAAGCCCAGTTGTAGCTGAGGGTCGCAAAGCTGTTCTATAATTGTACGCGGGAAGATACCCGAACCTGATGCGGGGTCCAAAATCCTCAGACTGCTATGCTGCCGTTGGGGAATGACACTTGACAAGTATCGCGCAAAGAACCTTGCCACGTACTGTGGCGTGTATATGCCTCCAAGGCTTTTGTCGATCAACTCTTCGGGAGACTCATGAATGAAGCTTAGTTGGGCATTGTCAGTCATACGGAGTACAGAAACGTAGTGTTCATAAATTCTACTGAGTGCATGTTTTGACATCAGGAAGAAGTCGTATGAATAGCTCTGACTTGAACTACCGTAAAAATCTCTGAACATTTCACTCAACTCCGAGTGCTCAACGTCTCTGAAAACTTCAAGTTCGATGGGATCAAACAACATCTTTGGCAAGTGAGTAAACCCGAGAGATCTTGAAACAGAAGAGAGAATCTCGATTACTGAATCCTTGGCTTTGGCACTTGTGACAATGTACTCGAGAATGGCCTTTCTAAGATTGGGTTGCTTCCATCTTTTGTAGTCTTCAATAGCTCGAACCAGAAATACTGCATTGAAAAGTGCAGAAATATTCTCGTTCTTTGCCAATTGACTGGTTGACGAATACAATCGCCGCTTCCACTTCGACACAGTTCTAATCAATGCTTCGTCGAGGCTAGCAATATTAGGATTTCGTTTTCGGCCAATCAGGTGATCGAACATCGTTGCTTTGAAGACGGAAGAGTTGGCGACTGGAATACCGATTGGTGAAGGCGGATGTAGCCTGTTGTTGTATATCTCGAGCATAGACGTGCTAGGGAAGAGGTGCCAATCGATCATGTGGTTGTAGGATATCGATAGCAACTGATGGAGCTGCTCAGTCGGCAATGAAGAAGCCAAAACCCCTTTCTTGAGGAAAGTGATTACTACAGAAGTTTCGAGGCCATGTTCCATTATCAGATGTGAATTCGCCACATCATCAGTGGCTGGAAATGAAATCTCATCACTCGGATTCCATCCATTAGTAGATGCAAATCTATCTAGTTCACGACGGGTATCCGGTGGACTTGTTTCGCCAGTAAGTCTGAAGATTAGGTCAATTGTCTCGTCAGCCATCCTCTGCCTTTCAGTTCACTAAGAATTCACAGAAGGCTGCGGACTGTCAATAACATTTTTCCCCTTTTGTCGAGGTTTCCACTTGGCTTTTCTACTTCTTGTCCTTCAAATGAAAAAACAAATCCCCTTCAATAAAGAACGTGTTCGAAGTCGCCTCATTACCGATGATCTTCGAACGCTCTGCTGTCACTTTCGTGTTCTCTTGCTGCGAATACGCATATCCGTTCTCGTAATCAAATACTAAAGTCCCCGTCACATCAACTCGGTCAACGCCGCGCCGCGACAAACTGTCCGACTCCATCACATCGAAGGGAAGTACCAGATTGCCCTTGTAATCAATCACGACGCACTTATGCCCTTCGGTCTCGACAAAATCCTTCACCTCGTAGGTCGTACTCGCATCCAGCGCTTCACCTGATGGCATGAATATCTTCACAGTCTGCATCCAGGTATACCCTTTGCCGACTTCTTCATCCGGAAACGTCGGCTGCGACTGTTCCAGATTTTGTTGGGCGTATTCTTTCCAGGTCGACGCATCCTTCTCCGACAGCAGTTCCAGCGCGCTGATTTTGCCCGCAGCATTCATTTCGTAAGACAACGACTCGCTCGAAGACACCACCTGTATCGTGCTGTCCGGCGCTTTTTCGCTCCAGCTCCAGGTCGAGGTTTCCTCCACCCGTGCCGCTCCGTCCGTTCCGACCGACTTGATCACCTGCGTCATTTCGCCCTTGGATTGGGAAAGCTGCGACACTTCCGGCGAATTGCGAATCGTAATCGTCTGCTTGTTGGCTTGCTCGTAGACTAATTCCCGCCCCGCCGTGAACTTCATTTGCAGCCGCACCTTCTTTTGCGAATCGGCACAATTCAAGCCGAGCATCGCGGCGATTAATATCGCCAACGCTGTCCAATATATCGGCCTTGGCAGGCTTATGGTGTTGAACAAACGACGCATTGAGTGATCCGCTGTGGCCTTAAGCCACTATTTCCCGGTTTGTGCCAGAGAGCGGGAGCGCGATAGCGATGACGGCGACCCGAGAATTGCCGTCGACATCAACAGTATCTCCCGATACTCCTTCAATTCCTGTTCCGTCAGCTGTCCTTTTTCCGCAGGTTCGACATGCTGGCTGTAAATGTCCGAGAACGACATATACGGCCCGTAAGCGTCGGCGGAAAGAGGCGATTCCTTGAAGTTGCCGTGCGGATAATAAATCACGCTCAATGTTATCGCAACTGCAATTGCCGCCGTCGCCAGCGATGCCGGCAGGGGACGAATCGTCTCCGGAATCACCGCCGCTGCGATCCGGCTCCACAGCGTAACCTTGCGCACACTAACGCGCTCGTTGATGCGCTGCCTTACGGAAGCAAAATACGCGTCGTTCGGTAGTTCGACCTTCCGGGCGGAAACCAGACGCAAATAATTCAACTCGCCCTCGACTTCCAAGCGGTCAAGCTTGCCCTTTCTGATCAATTCCTCAAGATCCGCCGTATTGCCGCCGGCAGCGTGCTGGGGGCGCAAATCAAGCAGTCCGTCGTCTCTCTCGTGTTGTTGCATTACTGTCGATCCTCTCGCTTCTTCTTTATTACCGGGCCATCAATCTTGTCTTTGAGTCGCTGTTTCACCTTGGAACGCGCGATGTGCAAATTCGACCGCACCGTTGCTTGCGGACAGTCCATCATCTGCGCGATCTCTTCCTTGGAGTAGCCGTCAACATCGTGAAGTACAATCGTCGCCCTCTGCTTGGGCGGAAGCTCCGCAATCGCGGCATTGATCAACTCCAATAACTGCTTGTTCTCCTGCTCGTCCTCGGGTGTCAGAATCGAGCGCGACAACTCAAGCTGGAATCTTCCTGATTCCTCAAACTCCTGGTCGTCAACATTGACATACTTCCGCTGGCGTTTGCGGATAATGTCAATGCAGTAATTCGTCGCGATCTTAAACACGAAACTGGCGAAATTCGAATCGGATTTGAGCCGGCTGATGTTCTTGACCAGGCGAACAAACGTCTCCTGTAATACTTCGTCAGCTTCCGTATGGTTGCCCACCATCTGGTAGGCATGCGCATAAATCCGCTTCTCAAAAAGCCGAACCAACTCATTAAATGCCTTTTCGTCACCGGCCTTGAACCGTTCAACCAGCTCCGAGATGTTTTCGATCACGGCACCCCACACTCTCCAACCCATTGGGATAGACGCAATTGGAGAGGGTTTGTTTAATGGTGAATACCAATAGTCGCACAAGATTACCTCTGCCGGAAGTGGTTGTCAATTAATCTTTTGCGCGCCATCCACCCGGCAACGTGCCTCACTGCCCCATATTCCGATACTTTCTCCCGCCCGCAAAATTCATTCGACTTATGAACTTAGCCGATGTATAAATGAGCAGATCGTGATTACTAATTCGAAAGGATGGAGTCAATTGACACTGACACGGTTAACGACGATTCTACTGTTTTTTACAGCCCTGACCTCAATCGCTTCCGCACAATTCGAAAAGGAAGCCGGCAAAATTGTCTTCAAAAACGGCCTTATGCCATACCCTGCCGGAAACGACAAAATCGCCTTCGTCCGGCCCGACGACAAAATCCCCGGCACCCCATTCGAATTGTATCTCGGCGAAATCGCCACCGGCAAAGAAACCCGGCTCCTGCCCGGTTTCGATTTCAGCAAAAGTCCCACTTTCGCCTTCGCCGTTTCTCCCAGCGGTACCGAATTTGTCGTCCCCACCAAAGGCGGCGCCGGTGCTTGGGAGTTAATGAAATATACCGTCGGTTCCAAGACCGGCACCCAGATCGGCGACCTCTCGCAATTCAAAGAAATCCCCAAACCGGAAGCTATCACCGGCCTCAATATCGATCCGAGTTCGCTGGTAGAAATCTCCGACATGACCTGGTCGCCCTCCGGGAAGAAACTCGTCATTACGATGGTTCGCGCCGACAACTCTGCCGTCTGGTGGGTCGATATCGCCACCGGCAGGGCGCGCCAAGCCACCGAAGACAAGGTCGGCTATTGGGGATCATTCCACCCGAACGATGATCTGCTTTGCTATACCGACAACATCATCTACGAAGGCATCTCTACCGACGAGGGCATCCTGTTGCGCTCTATCACCACCGGTGACATCGACACGCTTTGCAACACCCGCGATCATGAATCCGCCGGCGTAATCTCGCCCGACGGCAAGTACCTCGCCTACAATCGCAAAGTCAATGAATGCAATAATGTCTGGGTGATGAATCTTGCCACCCGCGAAACCAAAGCCCTCACAAATGTCAGCGGCAACAAGCATTGTGCCTATCCGCGTTGGACCCCCGACGGCAAGAGATTGGTCTTCCAGGGTAACGGCTTCATTTCCGCCCCGGTAGTCTTCATGCGCGAATTCACTCCATTCTAACGGGATCTTTGCAGGATCGATTCCTTACGCGTCCGACACACATGTCGGGCGCGTTTTGTTGAGTGTGGATTCGACTTCAATCGAACATCTGGCGTTCAGTGCCCCACCCGAAGGGTGGGAATCTTCGACGCCGTCAAATCTCAATTTGTGGGTCCAACTTCAGGCGAACTTTGTTTTTGTTGACATCAATCCACTATTCCGTTTAATGCCAGCAAACATAATCAATACCATGTTTCATAATCGTTCTCGATGAACGCCATGGAGGAAAAATGGATAATCTCGGTCGTGCATTCAATTTCATGTTTGAGGACCCGGAGTGGCTGCAAAAGATACTCATCGGCGGATGTTTCGTCCTCCTTTGCTGTATCCTAATCGGCGTGCCCTTTGTCTTGGGCTATATGCTCTTGGTCGTCAAAAATACGGCTGAAGGCAGACCGCTGCCATTGCCGCGATGGGATAACTTGGGCGAGAAGTTCACGTCCGGCCTGATGTTCTTCATCGTTATTCTGCTGTGGACGATTCCCTTGGCCGTGATCTACTTCATTCTGATTTTCATCCCGTGTATCGGCTGGCTCGCTATTGCCGCCATCAACATTCTCGTGGCGCTGATTCGGCCCTACATTGCCGCCCGTTTCGCCTTGAGCGGCAATATTTCCGATGCCTTTGATTTTCCCGGCATAATTGCCTTCTTCAGCCAAAACGTCGTGAACCTGCTCTTGGTCTTCGTCATGAGCATCGTCTTCATGGTGTTGGCTGGACTCGGCATCATTGCCCTCGGCGTGGGTCTTCTCTTTACAATGTTCTGGGCATATCTCGGCATGGCTTTCCTTGCCGGTGAATTGTATCGCGTCGGTCAGAAAGGCAAGGCTGTTACCGCCTAACCTTTGATCCGATCTTCTAACTCGCTTCTGAATCGCTGGGCGATCGTGCTGGCCCAATACGGACCGGCGATCGCCCTGCTTTTTTATTTCCTTGGCGGCATTTTGCCCATTCTCGCGTCTGCCCCTTTCCTTCAGCCATGCGCCGAATCCGCATTTGGCTTTTACTCAAACCTATGCCACCAGATGCCGGCCCGTTCATTCCACTTGGACACAAACCAAATGGGCTTCTGCGCCCGCTGTAGTGGCCTATACGGCTCGCTCGCCTTGGTATCGCTCTATGTCGCAGTCACTCGCCGAACCAAACCCATCTCATGGCTCTGGCTCCTCGTTCTTTGCATCCCGATCGCACTCGATGTCCCTTTTGATTTCGCCGACCGGCTCGCTGCTGCAAATCTCGTCCGCCTAACCACCGGTGTCGTTGCCGGAACCGCTATCTCGCTATTTCTCTATCCTCGCGTTGTCGCAGCCGCTAGATATTCGCTTGCCCGCGGGCACGACGCATTGTAACTTTCATTCCAGAGGGCGGCACTGTGTCGCAATCGCACTTAACTCAACAAATTTCGCCGGGCCAAATGATCAAACTCCAGCGTCTGACCTTGAAAAACTTCGCCGTTGTTTCCAGCGCCAATGTTGCTTTTGACGACGGCCTTACCATTATTACCGGCGAAACCGGCGCCGGCAAATCGCTCATCGTCGGCGCAATCAATCTCCTTATGGGCGAGCGCGCCAGCAGCGACTACATTCGCTCGGGTGCCGAAGTTACCTCCATCGAGGGCGAATTCCGGGGCAAAGTCGCCGAACTCAATCGCGAACTCGCCGATGACGACATTGTTCTTGCCGGCGACTCATTTACCATCACTCGCGAAATCCACTCCGACGGCAAGAGCCGCTCGCTCATCAACGACCAGCGCGTCAATCTCACTACGCTCAAAAAAATCGGCGACCGCATTTGCGATCTGCACGGTCAACACCAGCATCAGTGGCTGCTCGATGTCGACCGCCACCTCTGGTTCCTCGACCGCTTTGGCCGCACCGGCGACACCTTTGCCGACTATTCGGCGGCCTTGGCTACTTACCGCAGCGCCAACAGCCGTGTCGATTCGCTGAAACGCCAAATCGCGGACAATCGCGAAAAGCAGGAGCTTCATCGTTTTCAGCTTAATGAAATTGATTCGGTCGCGCTCAAAGATGGGGAAGAGGACGCACTCGAAAGCGAACGCCGCCAGCTCGAAAATGTCGCCCGCATTCGCACCGCGCTCGAAACCGCCGTCGCTCTCATCGAAGGCGACTCCGGCGCCGCCCAGCTTTCGACCGAGATCCTGAAAAATCTCCGTTCCATCAGCGAGTCCTATCCGGCAGTCGCCGAGTTTCACAAAGAAATCGAGTCCGTCAAAATCAGTTTCACCGAAATCGGCCGCTCTATCAGCCAGGCCTTGGCGACGCTCTCCGAAGATCCCGCGCGCCTCGAGCAAATAGGGGAGAGGCTCGCCGACATTTACAAACTCAAGCGCAAGTACGGTGGCTCTGTCGCGGCAGTCCTCGAATTCGCCGAGCGAATCCGCGCCGCATTAGGCTCGAACGACACCCTTGAACTCGAACTCGCCGAACTGACCCGAAAAATCGAGCCGCTGCAAATATCGCTCATCGCATCTGCGCAAAAGCTCCAGCAGGAAAGAGCCGCCGCGGCAAAAAAACTCGCCAAGTCAATGAAAAAGGAACTGTCGGAACTCGGTCTGCCCAAAGCCGATTTCGATGTCGCATTCACTGTCCCGACTTCCGGCGAACAACTCAACTCCGGTTCAGAACAGTCAATTCTCGCCGATCACGGCCCCTCCTCGGGTGAGTTCTTCTTCAACGCTAACGCCGGCGAGGACGCCAAACCTCTGGCGCAAATCGCTTCCGGCGGCGAAATCAGCCGCGTCATGCTCGCGCTCAAATCGCTGATCGCCGGCAACGACCGCGTCGGACTTCTGGTCTTCGATGAAATCGATTCCGGCATCGGTGGCGAAACGGCCCTCCTGGTTGGCCGCAAACTCCGCCAGCTCGCAGCCAAACAGCAGTTGATCGTCATTACCCATTTGCAGCAAATTGCCTCCTTCGCGGATCACCATCTCAAAGCTATCAAGCGCGAGGTCGCCAAGCGGACCGAATCGGAATTGATTCCACTCACCCGCGAAGAGCAGGTCGTCGAGCTTGGCCGCATGATCTCCGGCGGCGACTTCGGCGAGGTCGAACGCAAAGCCGCCGAAAAATTGCTGGCGCTCGCAAAGTCTTTTGAAAAAGATGAGTAGGAGCTAATTGTCGCAGGTCCCGACTTTTCGGTGCATTCGCCCAGCTCTATCGAATTCCGAACCAAAATTCCATTTGACATTCCCGCCACCCAACTTATATTGCCTCACCCTTTTGGGGCCGTAGTTCAGTTGGGAGAACGCTTGACTGGCAGTCAAGAGGTCAGGGGTTCGACTCCCCTCGGCTCCATTTTTTATTGCCCCCAAATTCACCAATCCCGAAAAACCATTTGCAGACAAGCCCTTGTCCTGCTAACTTTTGTCTTTCCCGGCGAAAAGCCGAATTCTCTTTCACATTCTGCGCCACCGGCGTATTAATATCGCAGCGGCCGGCTTGTCAGGCCCCGATATCATCGAGTAAATAGATTGATTTAAGCGGCGCGCCGAAAATGAACTGCGCTCCGCATAGAGAGGAAGACACAGCTATGGCGAACACACTGGGAATCAAAACTTGGGACTACGCCGAGTTCTATGTCGGTTCCGCGCGCATGGCAGCTTATTGGTTCAGCCGCGCCCTCGGACTCCGAATCACCGGCTACGCCGGCCCCGAAACCGGCGTCCGCGATCGCATCTCCTTCTATCTCACCAGCAGCGAAATCAAAATCGTCGTCACCTCCGCGCTTCAACCCAGCACCTACGACATCTGGGGTTGGGTGCAAAAACACGGCGACGGCGTCAAGCGCTGGGCGATCCAGGTCGAAGATGTCGACAAAGCCTACCGTTTCGCGCTGTCCAACGGCGCCGTTTTCGAGCGTTCACCGCACATGATCAAAGACGACAACGGCTACATCATCGAAGCCTCAATGAAGATCTACGACGACACCGAACTCGTCCTGATCAATTATGATAATTACAAGGGCTTGTTCCGTCCCGGCTTCAAAGAGCCGCACCAGAAGATGCGCCTCAACTTCAACGCCGGCGGTCTTAAGCATTTCGATCATATTGTCGGAAACGTCCGCACCAACGAGATGAACCAATGGGCGAATTATTTCAATAAGACCATGGATTTCGAGACTTTTCTCGACTTCGGCCCCGGCGACATTTCCACCAAGTACTCGGCGCTGCTTTCCAAAGTCGTCCGCTCCAAGGACGACCTGATCAAGATGCCGATCAACGAACCGTACGAAGGCGTCGCCAAGTCGCAGATCGAGGAATACATCGAGCATTATCACGGCGCCGGCATCCAGCATATCGCGCTTTACACCGATAACATTCTCGACTCAATCGAAGCGCTTCGCGACAACGGCATCGAATTCCTTGCCGTCCCTGATACCTATTATGATGAACTCAAGAAGAAGAATATCAACATGAAGGAAGACATCGACGAGCTTCGCCGCCTGCGCATCCTTTGCGATGCCTCGATGGGTTCCGGCGGTTATTTGCTGCAGCTGTTCACCAAACCGATCGGCGACCGCCCGACATTCTTCTTCGAGGTCATCCAGCGTGTCAATGGCGCCCAAGGATTCGGTCAGGGCAATTTCCAGGCGCTCTTCGAGGCCATCGAGCAGGATCAAGCCTTGCGCGGCACGCTGATGCGCACCGCCGGCGGTTGAGAATCGTCCAACCGTTGCAAGCAGGCTTCACCTGTTACCCGGTTTGGGATTGGTGCCCCACCGACCTGTCCCGCTTCAGCGGGATTGCGGTGGGTCGACATTAGTTTGAACATATTTGTGGAGTTTCGCAGGTCGAAACCCCTCGCCCGTTTTGGGAGAGGGGCAGGGGTGAGGGCAGTTTAGTTCCGTAGGTCGAAACCCCTTATGGTAGTTACTTAATCATAGGAGCTACTTCGCGGGGTTTCGACAAGATTGCAAAGAACATCCTAAAGGAGCATCTCAATGCCTTTTTATCATAAGCTCGGAAAAATCCCGCCCAAACGTCATACGACCTTCTTCAAACCCGATGGACAATCGCTCTATCGTGAAGAACTCTTTTCGACTCTGGGATTCTCCGGCATTCACACGAACAAATATCACATCCACATGCCGACCCGCGTCAAGGAAGTCCGCGAGATCACGGTCAATGAATCGCCGCTTTGGAAAGAAGCGCCCTTGCTGTATTACCACTTTTTCACCGACAAGAAAAAGACCGGCGGCAATTTCATCACCGCGCGCAATATCTTCCTGCGCAACAGCCATTGCATTGTTTCCACTGCGCATCCCGACCAAAATCCCGATTTTTTCTACCGCAACAGCTTTGGCCATGAATACGTTTTCATCCATCACGGTACCGGCAAGCTCCTATCCGAGTACGGTCAATTGCCGTTCGAACCGGGCGATCAAATCATCGTCCCGCGCGGCACGACCTATCAGATGTTCTTCGATAAGCTCGAAGGCAACAAGCTCATGATTTGCGAGTCCGATACGCCCTTCGACGTTCCCAAGCACTACCGCAATGAATATGGCCAGATGCTCGAAGGCGCGCCCTTCTGCGAGCGCGATATCAAATTGCCCGAGCATATGGAGGCGACCGACAAGGAAGGCGACTTCCGCATGATCCTCAAAGCCTGGCATCGCACTTTCGAATACATTTTGCCGCACCATCCTTTCGATGTCGTCGGCTGGGACGGTTACAATTATCCGCATGCCCTCAACATCAAAGACTATTGCCCGATTGTTGGCAAAATCCACTTGCCGCCGCCCGTACATTTGCTCTTCAGGACAAACCATTTCGTGCTTTGCAATTTCGTGCCGCGTCCGTTCGACTTCCATCCCGATTCGATTCCGGCGCCGTATTTCCATTCCAATATCGACTCCGACGAAATCTTGTATTACGTCGACGGCGATTTCATGTCCCGCAAGGGCGTTGTCGAAGGCTCGATCACATTGCATCCGGGCGGTCTTCCGCACGGTCCGCAGCCCGGCAAGACGGAAGCTTCCATCGGCAAGAAAGAGACTTCCGAGTGGGCGATCATGATCGACACATTCGAGCCGTTGCTGCCAACTGCCAACGTCAAGGACACACTCGATCCCGACTACGCGCGTTCTTGGCTCGACGAAAACAGCAACGGCCGCTACGTCGGTACGGTGTCGTAGTCGCAATGCGAATCGTCGACTCGCGTTGTCAAATTGGCTTGCAAACTCCACGTTATTTGGCTATCGTGCATGCCTGCATCTAAACGGGAGTTGGTATGATCAAGATTCCGCACCATATCGAAAACCTCTGGCCCTACAAAGCCGGCAAACCAATATCGGAACTGGCGCGCGAAAAGGGTCTCAAGCGCATCGTCAAGTTGGCTTCCAATGAAAACCCCAACGGCCCGTCGCCGCGTGCCTTGGCTGCAATTCAACAGGCGTTGCCGCAATCGCATCTCTACGTCGACCCCGGCGCCTTCGAATTGACGCACGCCATTGCTCGCGAATTCGGCAAGCGCCCGACCCAAATCGTCTGCGGCCACGGCACGGATGCTATTCTCGAATATATCATCGTAGCATTTTCTGATGCCGGCGACGAAGTACTCACTTCGCAGGGGACTTTCATCGGCATCTACGTCAATACCAATAAGCTCGGACGCCGACTCATCGCGCTGCCTTTGAAAAACTATGCCTTTGATCTCGAAGCAATTGTCAAGGCCGGCACCGAGAAGACGAAAATCATCTATCTCGCAAACCCCAACAACCCGACCGGCAGCATCTTCACCCGTTCGCAGTTTGATTGGTTTATGTCGCGTGTGCCCGACTATGTGACTGTCATTCTCGATGAAGCCTATTGCCAGTATTGCGACACCGAACCGGAATATCCCAACGGCCTCGAATATGAGTACGAAAATCTTATCGTGACGCGTACCTTCTCGAAAGCCTACGGATTGGGCGGCCTGCGCGTCGGATTCGGCGCCGGACCGGAACGCTTAATCAGTGCCATCACCAAAGTCAAACTGCCCTTTGAACCGAACCACTTGGCTCAAGTCGGCGCCTTGGCAGCCTTGACCGATTACGAATTTCTCAAACTTACCAAAGATACCAACGCCCGTTCAATCAAACGGATGGAAGACGCCTTCGATCGCCTCGGCATTTCTCGCATTAGAACCTACTGTAATTCGATATTGCTTCTGATGCCCACCGAAGCGTTCGCCGAGCAATTCTTCCTTCGCTGTCTCGATCGCGGCTTGATTGTCCGCCACGTGAAATCGTTCGGAATTCCGGAAGGAATCCGCATCAACTCCGGCTCCGACACAGACACCGAATTCGCGCTGCAAGTCATCGGTGATGTCTACCCGGCGCTTCGACAGGAATTTGCCCAGGGGAAAGTGACCAAGAATGAAACTTATATCGTTCATCAACCAGAATAATCAGGAACGCGCCGGCATCCTCGTCAACGGCGCTCCCTTTGACCTTAGCGACGGCGCCCGCGCAATCGGCGCCTCATTGCCCACCACTATGGCCGAATTTCTCAAAGGCGAAGATCTCGCCTTCGATTTCGCGCGCATGGTCGAAGACGCCGTCAAGTCCGGCAAGTTCACCGACCGCGCCGAAGTCTCCCGCATGCTCGCGCCGGTCCCGCATCCGACTTCGTGCCGCGACGGTTACGCCTTTCGCCAGCACGTCGCGACCGCCCGCCGTAATCGCGGCCTCGAAATGATCCCCGAATTCGATCAATACCCGATCTTCTATTTCACGAATCACAATTCCATCATGGGCGAGGGTGATGTCCTCGTCGAAGACGACCACCTCCAGGGCCTCGACTTCGAACTCGAGTGCGCCATCGTCATCGGCAAGCGCGGGAAAAACATCGAATCATCCGAAGCTGACAAGTACATCGCCGGTTTCACGATTATGAACGATTTGTCCGCGCGCGTCCTTCAAATGGAAGAAATGAAACTCAATCTCGGGCCGGCAAAAGGCAAAGACTTCGCGACAACCATCGGCCCCTGGCTGGTCACGCCCGACGAACTATCGTCCCGCCGCACACAATCGCTCTTCGGCGACCGCTACAATATGCGCATGCTTGCCCGCCACAACGGAAATCAGATCTCCGATGGCAACGTCAGCCAGATGAACTGGACCTTTGCGGAAATCATCGAGCGCGCGTCTTACGGCGTCGAACTTTTCCCCGGTGATGTCATCGGCTCCGGCACGGTCGGAACCGGCTGCTACCTCGAACTCAACGGTACCTGGGCCCTCGAAGCCAAAGAGCGCGGCGAAACGCATACGCCGGTTTGGCTCAAGGAAGGCGACACCATCGAACTGGAAATCGAGGCTCTCGGCGTCCTGACGAATCGAATCGTTAAAGCGCCCGGAAACCGATCCATTCTCGCCAAGAAGAAAATGTAAGCGGAAGAGTAACGCTGTGCTGCATATCGATCCCAAGAACACTCCCGTTCCAACTGTCCACCAATATCTCCTGGGCGGTGTTGCACCGCGTCCGATTGCGCTGGTATCAACCCTTTCCGCCGATGGCATCCGCAATCTGACACCGTTCTCGTTCTTCAACGCATTCGGCGCTAATCCGCCGACAATCGCCTTCTCGCCGGCACGTCGCGGCCGCGACGGTACTTTCAAGGACACGTACAACAATCTCCTCGCGACGAAAGAATGCACTGTTCAGGCAGTCACGCATGCGATCCTCCATCAGGTCAATCTCGCCTCGGCAGAGTTTGCCTCTGACGTCGACGAGTTTGTCAAAAGCGGCCTTACTCCCATTGCCTCGACAATTGTCAAACCGCCGCGCGTCAAAGAGTCGCCGTTTCAGATGGAATGTCTGCTCAAACAAATGATTCCGCTCGGCGAAGGCAAAGCTTCGGGCAATCTCGCAATCTGCGAAGTCGTCATGATGCATATCGCCGAAGATATTCTCGAAGGCACCATCATCAACCCGGCTCGCATCGACCATATCGCCCGCAATGGCGGCAACTGGTGGAGCCGAATCACCGGCGCCGCCGCTTTCAAACTCGCCAAGCCGGAAGACGGCCACCTCATCGGCTACGATGGTCTGCCGGAATTCGTCCGCCGCTCAATGGTGCTGTCAGCGAACAACCTCGCCCAACTCGCGAACTGGCCCGCGATTCCCTCACTCGACGACGCCAAAGTGCTCGCCGATGAAAAGCCGGATATCGAAATCTCGCGCGTAACATTCGAGCGCTTCGACCGCCTCGGAGACTATTCTTCAATGTTAATCTTGGCGCAAGCAGCCGTCCGGACCGGAATGAAGAACTTCTATCTCTTCGAGCAGACGGCAAAGACCGCGCTCGACCATGCCGACGCCCGCGACTTCGCTTGGAAATCCCTCATTCTCGGAAACGCACTTACCCGATAATCGCATGCAACAACCGATCTGGCGACCGACAGCAGAACGAATCGCAAATTCCAATCTGACTGGTTACCAGTCCTTTCTCGCGCGCGAATTCGGCGTCAGTCTCAAAGACTTCCCGCAGCTGTACCAATGGTCAGTCACTGATATCCCCAAGTTCTGGGAATCAATCTGGAAATTCTCAAATGTCGTTCACTCGCGCAGCTACGACCGCATCCTCGACGGCAATTCAATCCACTCCGACGTATGGTTTCCCGGGGCGCGCCTGAACTACGCAGAAAATCTTCTTCGCCGTCGCGACGACCGACCGGCAATCATTTATTGGAACGAATCCGACCGCAAGGGGAAAATCTCGTTTAGCGAGTTGTTCTACCAAGTCGCCGCCTGTGCCGCGGGTCTGAAATCCGCTGGAGTCGGAGTCGGCGATCGCGTTGCCGCCTACATGCCGAATGTGCCGGAGACCGTCATCATGATGCTCGCTACTACCAGCCTCGGTGCCATCTGGTCTTCCTGTTCGCCTGACTTTGGCCTTCAGGGCGTTCTCGATCGCTTCCAACAAATCGAACCGAAGATACTGCTCACCGTCGACAGCTATCAATACCACGGTAAGGAAATCGATCGCACCGAAACGCTAAAACAACTCCTTGAAAGACTGACCAGTCTCGAAAAGGTCGTCGTTGTCGATCGCCGCAAACTCCAGCGCGACACAGCGAATTCAAAATTAGTCGACTGGCAAGATTTCATCAGCCCACGCGCAAGTACAATGCACTTCGAGCAACTCCCATTTGATCATCCGATCTATATTCTCTATTCTTCCGGCACAACGGGCGTCCCTAAATGCATCGTTCACGGCGCCGGCGGCACCTTGCTCCAACAATTCAAAGAGCATGCCCTGCATTGCGACCTCAAACCCGGCGACGTGCTTAGCTATTTCACCACCTGCGGCTGGATGATGTGGAACTGGCTGGTCGGCGCACTCTTTCACGGAGTCACAATTTTTCTCTACGACGGCAGCCCGGCGCATCCGAATTTAGAAGTCCTCTGGAATGCCGTCGATGCAGAACAAATCAACGTCTTCGGCACGAGTCCGAAATTCCTCCAGTCCTGCGAAGCTGCCGGAATCTCACCGCGCAAATCACACCGCCTCAATTTGCTGCGCGCCGTTCTTTCCACTGGCTCGCCGCTGCCGGAGTCTTCATTCGATTGGGTCGCGCGCGAAGTCAAACCCGACCTGCAACTCGCTTCGATTTCCGGTGGCACCGACATTGTCTCGTGCTTCATGCTCGGTTGTCCCACGCTTCCTGTCTATCGCGGCGAAATCCAAACGCGCGGGCTGGGCATGAAAGTCGAAACCTTCAACGACGAGGGGAAGGCGATCACCAATGAAGTCGGTGAATTAGTTTGCACCGCGCCATTTCCATCCCGGCCAGTCCGATTCTGGAACGACGCCGACGGCAAAAAATACAAAGCTGCCTATTTCGAACATTTCCCCGGAGTTTGGCGCCACGGCGATTTTATCAAAATCGCCGAAACCGGCGGCATCATCGTCTATGGCCGTTCAGATGCCACCCTTAACCGCGGCGGCGTTCGCATCGGTACCGCCGAAATCTACGGCCCCGTCGAAGCACTTCCCGAAATCGCTGATAGTCTCGTCGTCGAACACAAAGTCGGCGACAACAGCGAGATTATCCTCTTCATCGTACTGGCGCCGGGAACTTCACTCACAGACGACTTGATCAAGAAAATTAAGACCGCTATCCGCGAACAAGAAACCCCGCGTCACGTCCCCGACCGAATTATCGAGATCGCCGAAGTCCCACGCACAGTCAGCGGCAAGAAAGTCGAACTTGCTGTCACGAAGATTCTCAATGGCGAGCACGTCGCCAATCGCGACTCTTTGGTTAATCCTGGCGCACTCGCACATTTTGAAGAAATTGCCCGGAGCTTTTAGTCGACATACTACCCGGCCGGAATTTCCCCCTTAGACTTTGCTATTACTTGCTTTTGCCCGCCGCGAAATTTCTGAATCAATCCCATCAACGCCATTAAGCCATTTAGCGCAGTTGTCCCCAGCGACCGCTGTCCGGCCCATATCTTTAGAATGTGTCCCCAACCAATGTCGTAGCCGCGTCGCGCCTTCGCGGCATTTTCGCCCCAACGCTCCCATCTTGAAGACGTCAGTGTCACCTTCGTACCATTACTTTGCGGCTCGAATCGAATCTCCACCTCTTGTGCAGTTTCTGGCTCACGCGAAGGATGCCAACTGAAACTTACCCGTTGCGGCGGCTCCCAAACTGAGATCTGTCCCCACTGAAATCGCCTCCCGTCGCTGTGACGCTCGAAAATGAGTCCGCCGGGTTTGGCTTCAAACACGACCTCGCGAACACATTTTCCGCCGACCGAATGAGTATGCGCGGGCCACCACCTGCCGAATTCGGACGTGAATCTCTTGAAAGCCGTTGCCTGGTCCCACGAGACGGTAATCGACCTGACGAGAGGAGGAAGGTTTAAGTTTTCCATTGTTACTGTCCTTTCTTCGTCGGTGCCGTGTCGCTCGCAGCATAAGCTGACAGGACATCGTCCCAATATGATTCGAGATACTTCCGCAACTCTGCTAAACCGATTCTGTTGATTCCATAATAGCGCCGGGTTCCCTCGGCGCGTACCGTCACAAGTTGTGCGGAACGCAACACCCGAAGGTGCTGCGATACCGCAGGCTGTGTAATCCGTGCAATAACTGCCAGCTCGCCGACACTGTAGTCGCGGCGGCGAAGACGCTCCAGAAGTTTCCGCCGGGTCGGGTCCGCCAACGCCGATATGATCTTACCATAAGCCATAGATTATATAAGTACAAAGGCATATAAAAGTCAAGCGTGTTTTGACGCATCAATAGCCTAGGCAAGCAAAAGATAGGCACCCATTTCTAGCCGGCTTTCGGTAAAAACCGACTTCGACATTTTCCTTGCCCCAACCGTACAATTGTGTGTAATATAGAGTGTTGTAGTTCTTTTACTTGCACAAGCCGCTCGGACCAAGGTCCGAGCGAAAATGCCCAGTTGTCGACGGAGACAAGAACGATGAAAGAATATCGCGCACACAATTCAGGCGCCGGTGGAGCGGTCGACAAAGACTTGATCGCCCGCACGAATCTTCCCGATAACGAAAATATTCGCCGCCTACCCAATCATTTGCGCCAGTTCATCGTCGATCAAAACTACGGCCGCTACACCGCGGTCGACCATGCCGTCTGGCGTTATGTCATGCGTCAAAACTACAACTTCCTCCGCGAGTACGCCCATCTCATCTATTTCGAAGGTCTCGAGAAAACCGGCATTGGCGTCGAGCGGATCCCTTCTATTCTGGAAATGAACGAAATCCTCGCCCGCATCGGCTGGGCCGCCGTAACCGTCGATGGATTTATCCCGCCTTCTGCTTTCATGGAATTCCAGGAATACCGCGTTCTCGTGATCGCGGCCGATATTCGCCAAATCGAGCACGTCGAATACACACCCGCACCCGACATTATCCACGAAGCTGCCGGGCATGCCCCGATCATCGCTGACCAGCAGTACGCCGATTATCTGCAGCAGTTCGGCGCTGTCGGCGCCAAAGCCATGTCCTCGAAAAAAGACTTCGAGCTCTATGAAGCCATCCGCCACTTGTCGATCCTCAAAGAGGCTCATACTTCCGATCCGGCGGAAATCAAACAGGCGGAAGCCGACGTCACTTACAAGCAGGCCAATCTCGGCAATCCCTCCGAAATGGCATTAGTCTCGCGTCTGCACTGGTGGACAGTTGAATATGGCTTAATCGGAACGCTCGAAAAACCCAAGATTTATGGCGCTGGGCTACTGTCATCGATTGGCGAATCCGCCAATTGCATCAAGCCGTCTGTGAAGAAAATTGCCTATTCCATTGACGCCGCTAATTATGCTTTCGACATTACCACGCAGCAGCCGCAGTTGTTCGTCACACCAAGCTTCGAGCACCTTAGCTCTGTGTTGGCCGATTTTGCCTCGCGCATGGCCTACAAAGTCGGCGGCCTCGAAGGCGTCAAGAAGGCAATCGATTGCGCCAATACCTGTACTTGTCAGTTCAGTTCCGGCCTCCAAGTCTCCGGAACATTCAGTGAGGTTCTTCTCGATGACCGCGGCGAACTCGCTTATCTGAAAACAGCCTCGCCGACAAACCTGGCCTTCGCCGAAAAAGAACTTCCCGGTCATGACAAGAGTTACCACCGCGATGGCTTTGGCGCACCCGTCGGTAGACTCCGCCACCATCCGGCGCCGCTCGAAGACGCCTCGGATGGCGAACTGCAGCACCTCGGCATCGAAATCGGCCGCCGTGCCGAATTGATCTTTGCCAGCGGCGTTACCGTGAAAGGCAATGTGGAAAGCCTGCTGCGTCGCAACGGCAAGCTCCTGCTCATAACCTTTGCCGATTGCAGCGTCACCTTCAACGGCTCGATCCTCTTCGATCCCGCCTGGGGCAATTACGACATGGCAGTCGGCGCCCGCATCAGCTCGGTGTTCTCCGGCGCCGCCGACAAAGACGCTTTCGATCAAGTCCCGATTGTCCCCAAAGAGCGCACCATTAAGGTGATCTACGATTCGAACCGCTTGGCACTCCATGATCTCTACCAACAAGTACGCAACTGCCGCGAGCGCCGGTCCGGCCACGAGATTCTCCCCGGAATTTGGAATAATCTGCAGGCCAATCATCCGGACGACTGGCTCCTCGCCATGGAAATCCTCGAAATCTTCTCTATTGAGAAAATTCAGCCCAAGATCGCTGCAGAAATCCGGACTTTCCTGGCTTCAAGAGCCAGCGCCGATGAATCGCTGACCAAAATGATCGAGGATGGCTTCCACTTGATCGACAAACAAGGTTAGACGCGTCAGAATTTCCTGCTGCAATTTATGGCAAATCCCCCGTACCGATTCAGGCAAGATGTGATTGACGCAAAAAGGGCAGTTTAGCTTCCTTTGTAATCATTCTGTTCAGACAGAAACCTTATTGGGAGTTTTGTGTTACAAATTGTAATTGAATTTAACGCCTTTTCTTTAGAAACGTAGGTCTATGAAGTCTCTCAAATACTTAGTCTTAATCCTGACTCTTACTGCTGCCGGTGCCAACGCCCAGTCTGGCCTCGGAACCCTCGCCGGAACTCCAATCCAGCCCGACAGCGCTATCACCGAAATCCTCGCCCAAATGCCGGGACAGTCCCTCAAATTGGAGGATGCCCGCCAACTAGCGCAGAAAAACTCTACCCAGGTGCTCCTCGCAGAAGCTGCCATGCGTGCCGCTAAAGGCTCGCTGCGCCGGGCACGCGGCGGATTTGACCCGGAAGTATTCCTGCGATACGGCCGCCTCGGCAACGACATGCCCAGTTCCAGCCCATTTGGTGGTGCTTCGGTTGTCGAAACTGAACAGACTAACACTTCAACCGGCCTCCGCATGAAACTGCCGTTTGGAACACAAATCGAAGCCGGCGTCGATGCCCGCAAACTCAAGACGAATTCCGCCTTCGCGGCCCTAAATCCGGAATACAGTGCTACCAGTAAGTTGCAATTGACCCAGCCGCTGCTCAAGGGCTTCGGTCCCGCCGCCAAGAGCGATCTCGCCTCGGCACGTCGTTGGTATGACGCCGCCGTCGCGCGCTACGAACAAGCCGTACTCGATTTGGACGCCGATATCGAAGGGAAGTACTGGGATCTTTACGCCGCCGAGCGCGATCTTGCCGTCCAGATGCTCGTCCACGACCGCGGCTTGGCGTTTCAGAACCAGGCCGAATTGCGCGCTCGTGCCGGACTTGTCGGTCCCAGCGATGTCGCCAAAGCTCGGGTCTTTGTCGCCGACCAACAGCAACAAGTGCTCGACCGTGAAGAAGAACTCGACCGCGTCTCAGACGAGTTAGCGTCGATGATCGGCCAACGTCCCGCCGCTGGGATGCGCTTCCGGTCCGCAGATGCCCCGGACGCCGCATACTCCGAGTTACCCTCAATCGAAACTCTGCTGCAACAAGCATTCGAACAAAACCGCGGCCTCAAAGCATCCGAGATGGACTTGGCTGCTGCCCGCGCTTTGGAATCCGGCGGCCGCTGGAACGCCTGGCCGACGCTCGATCTGGTCGGCTCCATCGGCGGCAATGGACTTTCCGGAACCGCGCAAGAAATCGAATTCGGCGGCGAAACGTTCACCTCCGAATTCGATGGCAGCGCCGGCGATTCTTGGAGTCAGGCAATTAGCCGCGACTACCAGACTTGGTTCCTTGGCTTCAACTTCATCATGCCGATCGGTCTCCGTCCTGGCGGCGGCGAACGCGACCGCCTGATCGCCGAAAGAATGCGCAGTGAGCAACTGCACATCGATGCCCGGAATACTCTTGAAGAAGATGTCCGCGCCTATCACCGCGAACTAATCCACGCCAAATTGCGTCTCGATGCCGCCCGCGATGGCGTCGCTGCTTCCAATGAGCAAGTTCGCATCGGCGTTCTGGAATATAATAATGGCCGCATCTCCGCAGTGGAACTCGTGCTCTTGGCTGAAGACCTCGCCAAGGCACAACAGGGTCTCACGCGGGCTTTAGTCAAAGCCGCCAAGGCCCGTGCCGGCCTGAAAAAACTGACCACTTCACCGGTAAATTCTAACTGATAGGATATAGCGAGATGTCACGAATTCGAATGAACATGCAATTGGTCTTACCAGCAATAATCATCGCCTTACTTACATTCGTAAGCGGCTGCACATCCAAACAGGCTGGCGGTTTCCAGATGCCGCCAACTCCTGTCGAAATTGCGACTGTCGAGTCGAAAACAGTTACTGATCGGTTCGAAGCTGTCGGCTCAATCGAAGCCAGCGAGATGATTACTGTCGTTTCAGAAATCGACGCCCTCGTCATTGCGTTGCCGTTCCGCGAAGGTGCTCCCATCGGCAAGGGCGACCTCATCGCGCAACTTGACGACTCCAAACTTGCCGCTGAACTTGCGCGCGCGGAAGCCACCGTTGAACAAAGCCGCGCCTCTTATGCACGCGTAAAGTCCGTCGTCGACCAAAAAGCCGCCGCGCCGCAAGACCTCGATGATGCTGCCGCTGAACTTAAGCGCGCTGAAGCGGACCTGACCTATGCGCACGCGAACTTGATGAAATCCAAAATCGTCGCGCCGTTCTCCGGCGTCGTTGGCGCGCGACGCGTCAGCCCGGGTGCATTCGTCCGTGCCGGCAGCGCGATCACCGACTTGACCCAGTTCGAAACCATCAAGGTCAATTTCTCGGCGCCTGAAAGATTCTATCCGAGCTTGACCCGGGGTTCCGAAGTCGAAGTTTCTACCACTGCATTTCCGGACTACAAACTCAAAGGCACAATCGACGTCGTCGAACCGATGATCGACCAGGTTACGCGCTCGGTGCGCATCATTGCCAAAGTCCAAAATCCCGAAGGCAAATTCCGCCCCGGCATGTCCGCCAACGTGACTGCAGTTCTCCAGCAGCGCCCGCAGGCCATGCTGATTCCGGACGAAGCCATCTTCGCCGAAGGAAACCAGACCTTGGTTTTCCTAGTCAAGCCCGATAGCACCGTTGCTCGCACCGCCATCACAATCGGTACTCGAATGGCCGACGCCGTCGAAGTAGTGTCCGGCTTGAACCCCGGCGACCAGATCGTGCGCGCCGGACATCAGAAACTCTATGAAGGCGCCAAGGTCATGCCGGTAACTTCGCAACCCGGCGCACAGCCCAAGAGTTAGGGAGAACGCAGCATGAAAATAAGCGAATTGTCAATTAAGCGGCCGGTCTTCGCGACCGTAATGAGCCTCGCGATTGTCTTGTTCGGTGTGGTCGCGTATACGCGCCTGCCTGTCCGCGAATATCCCAACATCGATCCGCCCATCGTTTCCGTGAATACCTTCTATCGCGGCGCCAGCGCCAGCGTTATGGAAACCGAAATCACCGACGTGTTGGAAGAACAGCTCGCCACTATCGAAGGCATCCGCACGATGACCTCCTCCAGCAGTGAGCAAGGTTCCGGCATCACGATTGAGTTCGAACTAGGCAGAAATGTCGAAGAGGCCGCCAACGACGTGCGCGACAAGGTCAGCCGTACTTTGGGCAGGCTTCCATCCGAGGCGGACGAACCGGTCGTCTCCAAAATCGATGCCAACGCCCAGCCGATCATCTGGATTGCGCTCTCAAGCGAACGCCACAATACACTCGAGTTATCCGAAGTCGCTGACCGCGTCATGAAAGAACGCCTGCTCCGTCTGCCCGGAGTCGGTGCCGTCATCATCGGTGGCGAGCGTCGTTATTCCATGCGTGTCTGGCTCGACCCGCAAAAGATGGCCGCTCACGGTCTCACCACCACTGATGTCGAATCCGCCATCCGCCGTGCCAATGCCGAAATCCCCGGCGGACGCGTCGAAGGCAAGGGCAGGGAATTCTCCGTACTCACGCGCGGTGAGGTCTCCGAACCGAACGAATTTGCCGCAATCATCGTCAAACAGGGCGGTATCGAGCAGGTTCGCCTCGGCGACGTTGCGCAAGTGGAAGTCGGTGCGGAAGACGACCGCACAGCAACGCGCTACAACGGCAAACCCGCAATCGGACTCGGCGTTGTCAAGCAGTCCACTGCCAGTACGCTCGATGTTGGTGAAGAAGTTGAAAACGCCATGCCGGCATTGCAGAAATTGCTACCGGACGGTATGCAACTGCAGTTCGCCTACAATTCGTCGTTGTTCGTCCGTCAGTCCATCAACGAAGTCGGCGAAACCATTCTGATCGCTCTCTGCTTGGTCGTACTCGTGATCTTGGCATTCCTCAAGAGCATGCGCGCTACAATCATCCCGGCAATTGCAATTCCAATTTCCATCATTGGCGCGCTTGCCGTCGCCTATTTCCTCGGCTACACGATTAACATTCTCACGCTCCTCGCCATTGTTCTGGCAATCGGCCTCGTGGTCGACGATGCCATTGTAATGCTCGAAAATATCTATCGACATCTGCAGATGGGGAAGAGCCGTATGCGCGCCGCCTACGACGGCGCTAAAGAAATCGGTTTCGCCGTATTGGCAACGACCATTGCGCTCGTCGCTGTGTTCGTGCCGCTGGCGTTCCTCACCGGCAGCGTCGGCCGATTGTTCAATGAATTCGGTATCACCGTCGCAGCAGCCGTCTTAATCTCCGGTTTCGTTGCGCTCTCTTTCACGCCAATGCTTTGCTCGCGCGTACTGCGCCCGTTGCATGGAACTTCGACAAGCTGGGCCTCGCGCTCTTTCGATTCTTTCTTTGAATGGGTCGACCGCACCTACGACAACATCCTGCGCTTTTCCATGCGCAACAAGTGGGTGACCATTGGGGCGTCAGTCTTATTCGTTGCTTTGGGCCTCTTGCTCTTCCGATTCCTGCCCAGCGAACTGATCCCGACTGAAGACCGCGGCACCGCCTTCGGCATCGTCATGGCGCCCGACGGTTCGACGCTCGAATACACCGACAAATACATGCACCAGATGGAAGGCATCCTCATGGGTCTGCCGGAATATCAGGGCTTGTTTACCGCTACCGGTCTTTCTTTCGGAGCAGCCGGCTCGCCCGCCGATGGTTTCGTCTTCCTGCGCCTGAAAGAGCGTAGCGAACGCGAAAAATCGCAGCAGCAAATCGTCGCTGAAATGTTCCCGCCGATCTTCTCGATTCCCGGCGTGACCGCTTTCTTAATCAACTTGCCCAGCCTTAACACCGGCGCCGGCAGCACGCCGATCGAATATGTGCTCATGGGTGATACTTATGATGACCTTCAGCAAGCCGTCGGTACGATGATGCAGAAAGCCTCGCAGTTGGGTTTCCTCATCAATCTCAATACCGATCTGAAACTTAACAAGCCGCAACTCGAGATTCATATCGATCGCGACCGCGCCGCTCAACTCGGCGTATCGGTCGCCGATATTGGCGCCACGCTCGAAACCTTTCTCGGCGGCCGCGTCGTCTCGAATTTCAAACGCGCCTCCAAGCAGTACGACGTTATCTTGCAATTGCGCCCACAAGACCGCGCTACTCCCGGCACCATCGAACAACTTTATCTGCGCGGCAATGGCGACCTCGTTCAATTGGCGACAGTCGTCAAGATCGACGAGACCGTAGCGCCAAAATCGCTCAATCACTTCAACCGCGTCCGTTCGGCAAAGATTACTGCCAACCTCGCCCCCGGCGTGGCTCTGGGTGATGCGCTGGCAGCTCTCGACAACATTGCCAATACTGAACTCTCGAAATCGATTAAGCGCGACCTCGCCGGTCAGTCCCGCGAATTCCGCGATTCCAGCTCAAGCCTATACTTCATGTTCGGCCTCGCGGTCGTGTTCATCTTCCTCGTGCTTGCGGCACAGTTCGAAAGCTTCGTCCATCCGATGACGATCTTGCTGGCAGTGCCTCTCGCCATGGTCGGTGCCATTATGGCGCTATTCGCCTTTGGGCAGACGATGAACATCTTCTCCCAGATCGGCTTGATCATGTTAATCGGGCTCGTCACTAAGAACTCGATTCTGATTGTCGAGTTCGCCAACCAATTGCGCGAGCAGGGAAGAGAAGCTCTTGAAGCTGTTATCGAAGCATCCCGCATTCGCCTGCGCCCGATTTTGATGACATCCTTTGCCACAGTGTTCGGTGTGCTGCCGATTGCCATCGGCCTTGGCGCCGGCGCCGAATCGCGTCGACCCCTCGGAGTCGCTGTGGTCGGCGGTCTGATCTTTTCGACTTTCCTGACCTTGGTCCTCGTGCCCGTCGTCTATGCGCTCCTGGCTCGCTTCACCAAGGTCGCCGAACACCACGACGAAATGACTCCCGAACACGCGGCGGAAAAACCAGCGGGCGTCTAGACAGTCAGCAAAATCTCGATACCAACGCAAAGAGGGCGGGGAATCTCCCCGCCCTCTGGCGTTTACACTCAATGAAAACCTGTTCCTACGAAACGGAAGCGTTAATCGTGCGCTGGATAGATTCCTGCTTGACCGCCGGAACATTGACGCGGATCTTCTGCTCGATCTCTTTGCGGTGCAGATAATTCTCCAATCGCACCCGCAGCGACAGCGTTGCCTTTTGGCCCTTCGGAGCAACCAGTAATCCTGCTCGCGTATGCAAATCCTGCGCGAGCGTCATCGAATCGGTCAGATCACGCACGGAAATCTCCCGCAGTTCCGTTTCCACTGCGACGACTTCCACTTGTCCCAGCGCTTTCGCCAGTACCGGACAGAACTCGCTCGACCGCAGCAACAGATTGCCCACCACATGTCCGTGCAATTGACCGGTCAAAGTCAGCGTATCAAACTCGGTGCAAATGCGCAGCAATTGCGAACCCAAGGCAATACGATTTGAGGTTAGTTGCTCGCTTGTGACACCGCAGTCTTTGAAATCAAGCAGCTGGCTTGCGATCATCTGGCTCACATCCTGGAGTCGCGGTATCAACGACAATAGTTTGCCGCCGAACGCCGGGTGTGACCGATACATCTTGTTCTCGTCAGGCGTAAGCTCCGTTCCCGAATAGACCTTTTCGAGAATATCCGGTGGGATCGAAACGCACCCGATCTGCGAGAGCAGTGCCGCGATTTCAAATTCCCATGCCTTCTCCACCTGAAGCTGCTTCGCCAACTGGCAGACATATTCCTTTATCCGCGAAGCCCGGCTAAACGCCAACGGACTCGCCAGCGCCAAAGTATCAGCCAGCACCTGGACGCTGCCTTTCAACGTCATTTCCAATAGTTCGCGCTCGGCTGTGATCAGCCGATATTGCTCCACGCCCGCTTCAATCGCCCACTCCATCGTCGCCTTCTGGCACGGCTTCACCAAAAACCGGAAAATGTTGCCCTCGTTCACCGCATGCATCGCGGTATCCAACTCGGCGTTGCCGGTCAGCATGATGCGCACCGTATCCGGATTGATCTCCCGTGCTCGCGCCAAAAACTGGATCCCGTTCATGTCCGGCATCCGCATGTCGGATACCACCACTTGGAAAGGCGCTTGCATTCTCATTGCCTGGAGTCCTTCCGCGCCGCCTTCTGCTGTTATCAGATCAAAGCGGTTGCGGAACTGCCTGGCAACGGCGTCAAGAAAATTGCGGTCGTCATCGACGAACAAAACGCGAATCGGCGAATTTGCAGTCATACTCTCTACTCCTTATGCAGTAACCTCGACCAGATTACTCGCCGCCAATTCTTCGACCGCATCGGTCAACTGCAGGGCTTCGAGATAACTTTCGTCAAGAGCTCGTTTCTTCCAGCTTTGTATATCGGGATACTTGTCAACACAGTGCAGTCCGTTCGCGATGTGTACCATAGTCAGCGCATTTATGCAATTGCTCTTCGAACGGCTAGGGTGGTGATGCTGCAGCACCGCTTCAACCGTCGAATCCGGCTCGCCCCACAGAGACAGCAAATAGGCACCGATCTCCGCATGACTTACTCCCATGATTCGCTCTTCGGCAGTGTGCAACGAAATATTCTGTTCGGCTGCGATTTGCAGTGCTGTTGAAAGCTCGTTGCGGAAATGCATCAGCAGTATCGGTTTGCCGATATCGTGCATCATCCCCGCCAGCATTGCATCGTCGGCAATGCGTTTATCCAATTTCAGTCTTCTGGCGATCTTCTGCGCCGTCACACCGACGCTCATGCTGTGAGAATACACGCTCTCCAAACTCATCGATTCCAACGGCATGATCTTAAACTGCTCAAATACTCCCGCCGTTAGCACCAGTGCCTTCACCGTCTCGATCCCAAGCAGGCTGACTGCCCGCGCAGGGCTGTCGACATGAGTTGGCAATCCGAAAAACGCCGAGTTTACCATCTGAAGTATCTTCACTGTCATCCCGACATCTTCCGCCACAATCTGTGCTACGGTATCGAGCGACACCGTCTCCGAAGCCAGCGCCTGCAACAAGCGCGTGCTCGTCGTCGGCAGAGTTGGCAGCGACGGAACATTCGCAATCTGCCGCTTCAGCTCCTCATTTGCCAGAAGGCCGCGGATCGCAAACGAATTCTTAATCGAAGCGATCAGTTGCGACGGCTCGCATGGCTTTGCAAGAAATTGATGCGTGCAACCCACTGACTGCAAGATCAGTTCGTGATCGGAATGGCCCGAGAGAATGAATCGCACCGTTCCGGGATACAGCTTCGCCACCTCACGCAGCAATTGTGCTCCGTTTACTTCCGGCATGCGCATGTCGGAAATTATCGCGTCAAACGGCTTTTCCGCCATCATTGCCAGCGCCGTGTGCGCATCCTCCGCAAACTCCATATCCCATTCGTTCGACATCTTGTGCAGCATGCGTCGCAGTCCCGACAGCACGTTCGGGCTGTCGTCCACAAACATCACTCTCTTCATACCAGCCCTTCCTCCGCTTCCGACAACGGCAGCTTCACATAAAACGTCGTGCCTTTACCGACTTCGCTTTCGAAAGAAATCGCGCCGCCGTGCTTTTCAACTACGACCGAGCGCGCAATTGCCAATCCTTGTCCAGTGCCGCGTCCGACTTCCTTCGTTGTGAAGAACGGTTCGAACACTCGGTCGCGCACTTCCGGCTTGATGCCGATTCCAGTATCACTTATCGAAACGATCACGCACCGGTCTCCAAGCGCAGAGCGCACAGTAATCGTTCCCCGTCCCTTGCCTTCCTGGACAACCTCACCAATCGCGTGCGCAGCATTGACCATCAAGTTCAGGAACACCTGATTAAGCTCGCTGGGATAGCCTTGCACTGTCGGCAGGTCTGGATTCAATTCCTCAACCACATCTGCCACGTACTTCAACTCGTTATGCGCCACCGTCAGCGTCGTCTTGATCGCACGATTAATATCAATTGCCGACTTTTCGCGCTTGTCCGGATGCGAGAATTCCTTCATCGCCCGCACAATGTTCGCCACTCGGTCGATACCCTGAAGACTCTGCTCAATAGCGCGCGGAATTTCTTGTTTGAAATATGCCAAATCCGCGCCGCCGACCGCCTTGAGAAACTCCTTGAAAGCCGGCGGACAGTTGCCGCACTCTTGTTGGTTCTTAGCCAATTCCGCCGCCATGTCCATCAGCTTCAACAAGTCATCAAACGTCTCGGCCAAAAAATGCGTGTTGTCGCCGACAAACTGAATCGGAGTGTTGATCTCATGGGCAATACCTGCCGCTAGCGCGCCGACTGCCTCGAGCTTCTGCGCCTGCCGCAATTGCGATTCCAGCGCCATCAGTTTCGTCACATCGCGTTTCACGGCGACAAAATTGATGATCTTGCCCTGGGCGTCGCGCACGGCGCGAATCGACGCATCCGCTTCGATTAACGTTCCATCTTTCTTGCGGTTGATCAGCCGCCCTTTCCAGATATCGCCGCGCAGAATCGTCTCCCACAATGCTTTGTAGAATTCCTTGCTGTGTTCACCGCTACTCATGAAACGCGGATTTTGGCCCAGCACTTCGGACCGCGAGTATCCCGTGATCTCCTCAAAAGCCGGATTGACGTATTCAATCCTGCCGTCCGTCCCGGTGATCATGATCGCTTCAGCTGCTTGTTCCACTGCAGCGGTCAGTCGGATCTTCCGCTCGTCGTCGACCTTTTGCTGGGTCACGTCAAGAATCAACCCTTGCAGTACAACCCTGCCGCGGGCAAACTCATCCTCGGCCCATCCATGCTCCCACACCCAGCGTTCCTCGCCGGAAGCCGAGATGATTCGGTACGTCAGCTCATACTGCTCGTGGGCGTCAAGAGCATCCTGCAAATGCTTGTTGGTAGCCGCGCGATCGTCCGGGTGAATCAGCCCAGCGAAAGTCAGCCGCTTGCTGCCAATCAAATCGCTAACCGGAAATCCCGTTAATTGCTCGCAACCTTCGCTGGCAAATTCTAGCGTCCGGTCAATATCATTGCGGCAACGATAGATCATTCCCGGCAAATTTGTCATGAGTGCCTTCAGCAGCCGGTGGCTCTCCATCAGCGAGCGTTCAACTTGTTTTCTCTCCGTAATATCCTGAACGGTCCCGACAATCCGTCGCACGCAGTTGTTTCCGTCCACTACGGGTCGTCCCTGAATCTGCACGAATCGCGTCTCGCTGTTGCGTCTTATGATTGAAGTATCAAGATTGAAAGGCAGGGCGCTATTGATGCAGTCGCCCACGGCGCTGGCGATGAAAGCATGTTCGTCGCCGTACATTTCCTCATTGGCGGTCCCGAAATCAAGCGTCCCCTCGTTCTTTGCGCGCGCGAAAATGCGGTACATCTCGTCCGACCACGAAGTCGCACCGGTATCCACATCGAACTCCCAATGCCCAATATTGCCGATCCGCTGTGCTTCCTGCAGCAACTCCTCGTTGTCCCGCAGTCGCATTTCGATCTGCTTGCGCTCGGTGATATCGATGATCGTCCCGACAAATCCGCCCGGTTCGCCGCCGGCGAGGCGGTATACGGCCTCGTATAGAATCACATCATGAATCGCTCCGCCCGCAAATGTCAGGCGGCATTCAAAGTTCTGCTGGTTGTTGTCGTGTAACAACTGTTCGTCGCGAAGAGAAAGAAAAATCGCTTCATCCGGTGAAAACAGGTCGGCAGCCTTCAACCCGATGATTTCGCGCCGGTGCTTGCCGACACAATCGGCAAAGCTGCGATTGCAGCCAACCATCGTGCCCTTTAGATCCTTGTAAAAGATCGGCGTTGGAATTGTATCAATGAGTTGCTGCAAAAATCGCAGTTGTTCCTGGATCTTCAACTCTGCCTTAAGCCGCGATGTTACGTCTCGAATTTCAACGAAGATCGACTTCGTGGCTTCAACCGTAATCTGCTTCAGCGCAACCTCCGTTTCAATCATCGCTCCGGTGGCATTGCCGAATCGCCAATTGAAAAGCTGTGGTGCGCCGTCATGGCAGGCCAGCATCCTTATCCGGATCGCCTCGTGCGATGACTTGCCGTCAGGTTGCATGATAGGGGAGAGGTCCGCCGGCGTCTTACCGATGATCTGCTCCCGCGACAACCCGAACAAACTGCAAGCGCGCTCATTGCAATCGACAAACTTCGCATCGCTCAACAGCAGAAATGCTACCGCCGAACTTTCAAACAGCGTCCGATACCGCGCCTCACTGTCTCGCAATGCCGCTTCAGCCCGGGCCTTCGCCGTGATATCGCGCGCGATGCCGGTCGTGCCGATCACGTTGCCTTCTTGGTCGTAGATCGGCGTCTTGATCGTCTCGATGACAAAACTGCTACCGTCCGCATACACAATCGGCTCGTCGTACTGACGTCGTTCCCGCGATCGCATTACCTCGAGATCGTCTTGACGGTACTTCTGGGCCAAGTCGATTGGCCATAGATCACGGTCGTCCTTGCCAACGACTTGAGCTGGCGGCAGATTGCAGGCTTTGGCAAATTGTCCATTTACGATTACATAGCGGCCCTCGGTGTCCTTCAGCCAAGCCATATCTGGGATGTTGTGTAGAATTGCCTCTTGCTCAATGCGGATCTTTGCCGCCATCGCTTCAGCTTCGTGCCGCGGTGTCAAGTCCTGGCACATTAGCAAACAACTGCCGTCATTCACCGCGTCGATTCGTGCTGTCGCGGCAGTGACAGAAATAAACAACTCTCGTCCCGACTTGTGCGTTGCTGTCATCTCGAATTTGCCGGAGTTGTTTTGGCTATCGATATGCTGCCGCAGCTTGGCCATCGCAGCGGCAGGAAGCGACAAAAATTCCTGCAGCGTTTGGCCCAATGCCTCGTCGACTGTGTAGCCGAAGATGGATTCCGCGGCTCCGGTCCAACGGCTGATTACCCCCTCGCCATTGGTAAAAATCACCGCACTCGGGAGGTTTTTCGTGAGCAGGAAGAGTAGCTCCGACTCGCTTGGCTCGTTATTAACCCGCTGAACTCTCTCGTTTGCAAGCGTTGCATCACCTGCTTTTGTCGTAGTTGAATTCGTCATACTCCCCGTTTGCCCTCGCTGCGGATTCATGGTGTTGAATCACGTCTGCTGTTTTCCGAGAAATGATAAGGCTGCTGCGTCGTCAGATTGGTGATCAAGTCAATTGACACCATGTAGGCCCCGGTGCAGCCGATGATACCTTTTAGATAATTATCGACAGGCGAGCTGATTTACTGAACTGTCATGTGCGCCACTAAGTCCTTGTCCAGTAAGGAGTAACTGGCGCCAGAGCGACTCTCTGGGTAGTAGTCCTCTTATTATTAAAGCAATAAATCTCAAAATAAGTGTAGCTCAATCGACCTGCATGTGCGTATATGCAGTATGTTCACACAATCTCCACGTGTATTTTTGTTCAAGCCTTGCATCTGAAAAATCAAATCTTGTCAAATCATCAGTTCGGAGATCCGCGCAATCGTGCGCAATCAACGTCTCTACTTTGTTGCTTTGCCTATGGCATCCGGCAGGGTCGAGAGATCTACAGGAGTGTAGAATGAATATTTTCGTAGGCAACCTATCACGCGAAACGGCCGAGGCTGATCTCCGCCAGGCGTTCGAGGCATTTGGACAAGTTACCCGCGCGACTGTTATCATCGACAAGATGACCAATCAGTCCAAGGGATTCGGCTTTGTGGAAATGTCCTCCAAAGAGGAAGCTGATGCAGCTATCGCCGGAATGTCCGGTCGCGAACTGCATGGCCGTACCCTCAACGTGAGCGAAGCTCGCCCGCGTACCGATGCCCCGCGCGGCGGTGGCGGCGGTGGTCGCAGTGGTGGCGGCGGTTACGGCGGCGGCGGTGGTCGCAGCGGTGGCGGTGGCTACGGCGGCGGACGTCGCTAATCACCAGGATTTCCATTCGCTGAAAAGCGCATAGAATCTTCAAGGCAGAAGTCACAAACTTCTGCCTTTTTTGTTTCCCCCGCAAATCCTCCCACAAACTCTCCGATTTTCCGTTCGCCTCTAACATGGTAAAAGTTGTTGACTTTAATTGAACGGTGACTATTTTGTGCATGATAGTCGGGAAAATATCTGTTTCTTCGATAGAGGCTGCCAATGCGAATTGCTGCAATAATCCTCACCGTCCTTACGATTTGTCTCATTTCCGCCACTTGCCTTTTGGCGGAAGACATTGCTGTATCTGGGCCAACTCCCGCAATCTTTGTCGATCGCGACGGCGACGGCTTCAACGATGCCGACCTTGACCAAGATTACGACGGCATCCCCGACGACATTAAAGATGACAACACACCCGCAGCCGACAACACTCTGACTTCGGCATTTGCTTTTACGACTCCGATCTCGACTGGAACTCGCTTTCCGGTTTTTCTGCACAACTCACTGGCATTCGATTTCCTCAAATCGCAACTCTGCGGCTTGGCGCAGCATCGCGGCGCGTTCAGCACCAGCGCCGACTTCGGCCCCGGCTGTGACATCGGCAGCGGCGCTGTCTTGGGCGGCGGCTGTATTGGAGGCGTTTGTACACCGCATTGATCAGCACCCTTGAATTTCGGCAGACTCTCCGCACGTTTCTAATTCTGCTTGTCGTCCTGCCCGTTGGATTGCACGCCAATGTGCTCTTCGAAATCGGCCTCAACGGTGGCTATACCGACAATCTCCTAAGCGACTCCAGCAATGTCGTCGATCGCTATTCGGCCTCATCCGCCACCGCGCGTTTCTATCCCGACGATAAGTTCGAGTTACGCGCCACCGGCGAAGCCACCTTCTATTCCGCGCAGGTCGGCCTGTCCAACAAACTCGCGCGTGCCGGCGCCACATTCATTCCGCTGAATCCGGAATCGCGCTTTTCAATTTACGTCAGCGGCGACTTTGACCTCCGCCGCTATCGCTCGCAGTTCGATCGCTTCAATACCAACAATGTTGATTCGCGCATTGCTTTCGGCCTGCGTCTGGCTCCGACGACAAATCTGCGCTGGGGATTCCGCCTGCAATCAACCGAATACCTCGGCTCGTCCAGCGGCGATAAGTTGTCACTCGAAAGTTACGCCGGCGTCAATGCAACCTTCTTGCGGGATAACAGCTTCGACTTCGAAATCGGCTACGGAGTCATGGACTACCGTTTTATCGATCCGGCTCTCGAATACATCGACATTGAACAACCCGAGGCCGCGCTCACCGGCGGCAAACTGCGCTCCCTTTATCTCTCGCCGCGTTTGTCCCGTCCGCTTGGCCGTCGCACCGGCGTCAACCTGACCTTCACCTATCATCGTTTTCTCGGTGATGATGATCGCATCGTCTATGGTTCCTCGGTCGGTTTGCTCTCGCCTTGGACTTCGGTCTGGGAGGGAACTTCCATCGCCGCTAATCTCAAAAGCTATCTGCTGCCCGGTTTCGTCAGCACCTTCGGTTGCGGCTATTGGAATCGCCGCCACTTGAGCGCAATCGAGCGCGGCTTCTATCCGCTCGTCATCGGCAAGGACCGCGATGACGACCAAGTACGGGCTTACCTCCAGCTCGCCCGTCCGATTTCCGTCGGCAACGCCAAAATCCTGCAGCCGCATATTCAAATTGATTTCAGCAATAATAACTCGTCCAACCGACTGTTCGACTACTCTGGTGTTGCCATCAGCACCGGCGTTAGTATTCGCCTATAATTTCGATTGCGGCGCCGGAGCCTCTTCATCCGTTCGTCGCAGAGGAGTGATCTACGCCATGACATCGGTAAAAAGAACGCTTTGCGCACTGGCAATCGTAATCGGATTTGTCGCGCCGCTGCTTGCAGCAACCGACTTTGCGCCCGCCACCAAACTTGACCAACCCGCGCTCATAACCCAAAGTGATCCGGCAATCTACAAAGACGCCGGCGACAAGACGACCTATCAGGGCTACTTGCGCATTTACATTGTGGAACCGACTTCACGGTATCGCGACTTCACCAGCAAAAACTACCAGTTCGGATTTCTTGGCTTTGCGGTCAATCAGTCAATCACGGTAACCGATGGCCAAATCTATTCCGACACGGTGACCTGGAACGCCGGATCCTTCGGCGCCGTCTCACTATCCAATATCGCTGCCATTGCGGTAGTCTCCAATAGTGAGGGACACGCCGCCTTTTCCAGCCCATCCGATCAACAATTCCCGTTCACCGCTCACTGGGTGGATGCTGCCGCGATCTCTTATCCCGGCGTTATGGCGATCGATAATGCCAGCGGTTCCTACACGCATACCGTGTTCCTTGAGGAAGCATCCCAGAGCTCTTGCAGCGCCTGTCCCATCACGCGCGCCGCTCTCGAATCAATCTACGCCGGCGGCAGCTATCAGTTCCTTTATGCCGCCATGCTGTTCGACAATGCTGCCGCTTCTTCCTACAACTTCGCAAATTACAACACCGGCTATACACCGACGGTATACTTCGACGGCGGACATGGCGTCTATGTCGGTGGATCCTCAAATCAAGCCAACTATACCAGCAGAATCCTGGCTGCCGCAACCCGGCCGGTTCTCCCAGTCAAGATTGCCGTCAAACTCAATTTCATCAGCACTACTCAACTCACTGTAGAATACACCGTCAAGACCTCAAATCTCGCCCCAACACTTCCGACTCCACCAACCGGCGCTACATTTGTCCGCGCCGGCAGTGTTCAACAGCTTAGCGCGATGGCGGCTGATTCCGATGGCGACGCGCTCTACTATCGCTGGGCTTTCGATAAGGGAGACACCTCGGCTTGGATGGGACCTTACGCCAATGGCGTCGCTTGCAATATCAACCATACCTGGCCCTCAAGCGGAAGCTATTCGATTTCGGTTTTTGCCAGGGACTATTGGGACGACTGTGGCGCCGGAAGCGCTCCGCTCAACGTAACTGTCTACTCCTGTGGCGATGCCGACGGAAACGCGATCATTACAATCTCCGACGCTGTCTTTTTGATTAATTACATCTTTGCCGGCGGGCCGGAGCCTTCGCCGCAAATCGCAGCCGATGCTGATTGCAACGGCATCACTACCATCTCCGACGCCGTGTATCTCATCAACTATATCTTCGCAGGTGGCTTGCCGCCCTGCCAAACCTGCCCGTAGATTCGCAGTCGATTTCGCCAATTTCTTGGGCCGGAGGATTCTCACTTCCGGCCCTTTTCTTCGCCCCAATTACAATCAAAAAAACAGTACCAAAATCGACCGCTATATTCTATTTTAAGCCGACCTCAAATCGCTAATCCCAAATTGGAGTGTTCAGCCATGATCAATCGCCTGCATGCTTCGGGGCTTAAGACTATTCTGATTACATTTCTCGCTGTTTTCAATCTTGTCATCCTCTCAAGCGCCACTGCCCAATCCGATGATTGCGGCACCGTAATGACCGACAACGATATCCGTGCCGCCGCCGAAATTGCCGAAATTCTCTCGCAGCACGCTCAGGAGCGTTCAAACAACACTTACGCTATTCCCATCGTCATGCACATTGTTCGGCAAAGTAACGGCACCGGCGGCATCAACCCCACCGAAGTCGCCGACGCCATTGACAGCGCCAATGTCCTCTTTGCACCCGTCAATGTTTCCGTGTACGAATTTCAGCCAACGAATTTCATCGACGAAGACTATTTCTATCTCGACATGAGTTCCGGCCAGCGGATGGACAGCCTCAAGCGCTACGATCGTGTCCCGCAAGCCGTCAACATCTACTGGGTTCCCGGCAGTTCCGGATTTCCCTACTGCGGCCTGTCCTCGTTTACGACCTCCGCGGTGCAGGGAATTATCATGAGCAACAATTGCGGTGGAACTTTCTTTAAGAACTCGACTTTAGTCCACGAAATCGGCCACTACTTCAATCTTTATCACACGCACGAAACATTTCTCGGCACCGAGTGCCCGAACGGATCCAATTGTGCAACCGCCGGCGATCTTTGTTGCGATACGCCTGCGGATCCGGAAATCAATGGCCACGTCAGCGCGGCCCCGGCCTGTGTCTACGATAATTACGCTTCGCCTCCCGGGACTTGCGATGCGACACCTTACAATCCACCGGTGTTCAATATCATGTCGTATTCGCGCCAGTCGTGCCGCGATGAACTGACGCCGCTCCAGATTCAGCGCTTCCGTGGTACGCTGGAAACGTTGCGCCCCGAACTTTCGTATGTCGTCAATGGCGTCAAGATTGTCCCCTTAGCAGTCAGTCCGCTCTTCGTACCGCTTGGCACTTCGCAAGACTCCGCAATCGCCCTGCAGAACTTGAGCGCGTCAAACGTTACAATCCAAAGCGCTACCACCGTATTCGGTGATGTGATCGTCACCGGCGGCGCCCCCATTACTCTCACACCCAACGCGTCGACTTCCATCACATTCAAATATGATGCTGCCACCTTTACCGAAGTCTGCGACCTCGGCGTTATCGTCGATACTTTGGTAATCACTGCATCCGCTCCGTCTTCCTGGAACGTCAGAATACCAATTACCGTGAACATTGTCTACGAACAGCCAACGCAGTCCGCTTCCGCTTTTGGTCCGGCGTGTCTCAAGTTCAATGTGCCCAACACCCCCGGAATTGGTAACACCTCGAGTGTGGCTCTCGTGAATTCTGCCGGTAATCTGCTATATGATGGCTCGCTGTTGTTAGGCGTTGTTGATGGCACCGACACTACGGTTTATCAGGATGCCTTCTCCCAGACCGACTATCTGGCCGCCGACAACTACGTGCAGGGAACCGACGCTTACGGCAGAACCACGCAAACTCTTCGCTTTACCACGATCGATGCCCGGCTTAGCGGCGAACTGATCTACCACTATGGCTGGTCCACAATGACTGTCGACAGCTGTACAGTGTTCGAAGTCGAATACCGCGTCCGCAATGAATGCGACACAACGCTTAAAGTTGCAGGTGGCATGTTTGGCGATTTTGATCTCGTGGATGCCGGTTCGAATTCAACATTGATGCTCCCGGCCACTGATGCCATCATTGCCACAAACCTCGGCGTTGCGGCGGGATTCTGCAACCTCACTCCTTGCCAGTCTGATCGCGGCCTGCACCCGATTTCCAACCCCATTTCGATCTATGGGGCAAATCAGCTCCGTGATGGGGAAGCTTACTCGCTCCTCGTTGGTCCAAATGGTACCAATTTTAGCGGCACCGATGTCTCCGTGCTTTTGTCCTTTGGTAGCGTTACGCTTGTCCCGGGCGGCGAGCGAACATTCCGTGCCGCAATTGGCGCAACAACCGGCGGTGCTCCGCCGCTGAACACCGCGTTCACCAATTTGCGCAATCAGACCGGGAGCTCTGCCTGCATCTATGAAGTCCCGTCCGATTACCCGACCATCCAGAGTGCGATCAATGCCGCCGGAGATTCCGATACAGTCGTACTCGCACCCGGAACGTATTCGGGCGCTGGAAATGTCGATTTAGATTTCCAAGGCAAGAAGGTCAGCCTCCGTGGCGAGCAGGGGATGGCCGCGACAATTATCGACTGTGGTGGATCATCCGGTTCACCTCATCGCGCCATGAAATTCGACAGTGCCTCCGAAGATTCAACGATCATCATCGAGGGTATCACCATTCGCAATGGTTTTGCGCCTTCCGACGCGCCGTTAGGGCAGCCCCATGGCGGCGCCATCCTGATCATGTCGAGCGCTGGACCGACATTCCGGAATTGCAAATTTGAAGACAATGTTTGCAATGGCTCGGGCGGTGCAATCGCAATGGCAGATTCCAGCGGACCAATGAAGATTCAAGATTGCGAGTTCGTTTCAAACTCTGCTTCGAACGTATTTGGCGGAGCCATCAAGATCGGCACCAACTCCAACGTTCGCATTAGCGGCTCTCTTTTTACGGGGAACTATGCCGACGGTGGCGGGGCAGTCGCTATTGACAATTTTGCCGTCTCGCTGATTTCCAACTGCCGCTTCACTAACAATCAGGCCCAATATGGTGGCGCTGCGCTTTCCGAACAAGCTCCAACGGTCTTCTCGTCCTGTCAGTTCGATCGCAACTCCGCCAATCTTGTGGCGGGAGTCTGTTATGTTTTCAGCGGTCCGGCGCAGGCAAGTTTCATCAATTGCACGCTGTTTGGCAATAGTGTGCCTGTGCCGCCGCTGCCGCAAATGGCCGGCATGCTCTACGCAGACAATTCGACGATTAATTTGCAAAACTGCATCGTGGCTTACAACAGCGGCGACCATCCGCTGATTTGCCCCAACGGCGGCGTCTACAATATCTCCTGCACCGACATTTTCGGAAATAGCCCCGGCGATTGGGTCGGCTGCATTGCCGGACAAAATGGTATCTCCGGCAACATTTCGCTGAATCCGCAGTTCTGCGATACCGCAAACACGGACCTCCGCATTTCCAGCCTGTCTCCGTGCGCGCCCGCAAACAACAGTTGTGCGGCTCTCATGGGTTCTGGTACGGGGTCGTGCGGAAACACACCGTCGGGCTCTAATGTCGAAGTCGTCTTGAGCGGCGATCTATCCGTAACCTTCGCCAATGTTTCGCAGGACGGTGAGACGTCTCTTACTACCTCGAATTCTGGACCAACGCCCCCGGGCGGATTTGATGTCGTGCCCTCGAATCCCAAAGTCTACTACGATCTCTCAACGACCGCATCCTTCACCGGCGACATTCAAGTTTGCATCGCCTATGACCCGTCCGATCTCGGCTCAACTCCCGAGTCGGAGCTGAAACTATTCCACCGCGACGGCACTGCTTGGGTTGACATCACCGAGTCCGTCGATGAATCCGGCAATCTCGTTTGCGGCTTGACAGACCACTTTTCCAAGTTCATTCTTGCTGCACCGGCGTACCAATGCGGCGATGCCGACGCTACCGGTATAGTGACGATTTCCGACGCCGTCTATCTCATCGTCTATATCTTCAGCGGTGGACCGGCGCCTTCACCCGAAAGCTCCGGCGACGCCGACTGCAGCGGAATAATCACCATTTCCGACGTCGTCTATTTGATTAACTATATCTTTGCAGGAGGTCCGCAGCCTTGTCAAGGTTGCCCGTAGCATGAACTTCCGCGGACGTTAGACGTTCGTCCGATATCGCTTGACTGTCGTTCCTAAAAAAGTGTACCATTGTGTACAAAGTATTCCGCATTGGAGGCAGTCATGGAAACGCAATTCAGTTATTGGTTCTTACTTGTCATCCCGATCTTCTTCTTCTTGATCGGAATTCGCATCATTCGCCCGACTCACCGTGGTCTGGTCGAGCGGCTGGGCAAATACAACCGATTTGCCGATCCCGGTTTTCAGTTCATTATCCCGATTATCGAACGGCTCTTCATCGTCAATGTTACCGAACAAATGGTCGATGCCGAACCGCAGGAAATTATCACCAACGACAATCTCAACGCCATGGTCGACGCACAGATTTACTTCAAAGTCAACCACGATGAAGTCAGCGTCAAGAGTTCGCAGTACAACGTCAACAATTACAAAATCCAGATCGTCGCGCTCTCGCGCACGACTCTGCGCAATATCATCGGCACGCTGACGCTCAAGTCTGCCAACAGCGAGCGCGGCCGCATCAACGCCGACCTGCAAAAAACGCTGCGCACCGAGACCGCCAACTGGGGTATCGAAATCGTCCGTTCGGAACTAAAAGAAATCAACCCGCCGCGCGACGTGCAGGAAACCATGAACAAAGTCGTTAAGGCTGAAAATGAAAAAATCGCCGCCGTCGACTTTGCGACTGCCGCCGAAACCGTCGCCGATGGTACCAAACGCGCTGAAATCAAAAAGGCCGAAGGCATCCGCCAGGCGCGTATTCTCGAAGCCGAAGGCGAAGCCCAGGCGATCAAGCTTGTCAACGAAGCCGCGAACCAATACTTCGTCGGCAACGCCCAACTTTTGCGGCAACTGCAGGCTGTCGAGGAATCCCTCAAGAGCAATGCCAAGGTTGTCATTCCCGGCAACGCCGAATTGGTCAATGTCATCGGCGAACTCGCCGGTGTGGCGCCAATCCGCAAGTAACTAAGCCGCAGGCAACATTAACGAACTCGCGATCGCAGGGAATAGTCTCCGGCGATCCCGAGATTCAACTTCCTGACTGACAACGAGATGCAAGTTTGCATTTCGCCCCGCCCGGTTGCCGCCCACTGCCACCGCAACCAACGTTTCTAACGCAAATCTAACATTTCACCGAATCAATTGTACATATATTGGGACCTAAATTCGCTGACATCTTGCGCGCTGATTGGAGTACCGAAGATATCGACACTCTCCGGCTCGCGCGACGCCGCCCGAATCATGTTGTTGGACGGTGAAAACACGAAAGGTGGAGACCTTGTCTACACTCGATATCGCCATGGAAATTGCAGCTTCTGCTCACCACGGCCAGTCTGACAAATTCGGACAGCCGTATATTCTCCATCCGATGCGCGTCATGGCGCGAGTCAATTCGCCGCAGGCCAAGATTGTAGCGCTCTTGCACGATGTCGTCGAAGATAGCTCTACCACACTCGACGATTTGCGCGCCAGCGGCTTCGCACCGGAAATCATCGACGCCGTCGCTCTGCTGACCAAAGCCGAGGACGAAGAATACACCGGCTATGTCTCCCGCCTTGCGCACAACAAGCTCGCCCGCACCGTCAAAATGGCGGATCTCGAAGACAACATGGATCTCCGCCGCATTCCGGCGCTAACCGAAAGCGACCTCAAACGCCTGCAACGCTACCATTGGGCGTGGGTCTTCCTAAATGAAATTGAAAATTCGAATGGTGCCGGCTGCTAATCTCATGAAATCTACCGTTCTCAAATTCACATTCCGCAATCGCGACTGCACGTTCTACCAAGGGAGTCCAATGTTTTTCGGAGGCTATCGATGAAAAAGTTGATTCTTGTCAGACACGCCAAAGCCGCCAGACGGCACAAGCATCTGTCTGATATCGAGCGAGCCCTTACGCCGCGCGGCGAAAAGGACGCCAAACGGGCTGCGCGTCTTATCCAATCCCGCGGCATTGAACTCGGTATCATTGTGTCAAGCCCGGCGAATCGCGCACTCGAAACGGCCCACGTCGTCGCCCGCGTGTTGGAATATCCCGTCGAGAAGATCGCCCTGAAACAAGCGGCATACGATGCCCCCGACGCCGACGGGCTATATCCGATCCTCCGCGGCATCGAGGACCAATATGAAACAGCTGTATTGATTGGCCACAACCCGTCTTTGGAAGAATTAGCCTCAAGTCTCGTCATTGGTTACGACGAAAATCTGCCCAAAGCCGGCGTCGTCGAAATTCAATTAGAGAAAGACAGCTGGCGCGACGTATTGCCGGGGGACGGCAGAATTGTTTCCGATCTGCCGCCGGCCAAAACTGCCCGTTCCGGATCGAACAGCAAGGAGCTGCGACGCGAAATTGGCGAAAAAATCACCAGCGGCATTAGGGAATTACTGGCGGAAATCGAACCCGAAACCGTTGTCGCACTTGACTCGGAAATCGCCAAGTCCGCCGATCTCTTGGCGCGAAAAATTGCCAAACTTCGCAAGAATGTGCCTGCCGACTAGCGGCAACTTGATTGCGGTCGACAATAGATCAGTATGAAATATCCATACACGAACAAAGAACTAAGCTGGCTCTCGTTCAATTCCCGCGTACTGCAAGAAGCCGCTGATCCTACTGTACCGCTCATCGAGCGTGTGCGTTTCCTCGGCATCGTCTCTTCGAATTTGGACGAGTTCTTTCGCGTGCGCGTCGCGACCTTGCGCCGCCTCGCGCAATTCGGCAAGAAAACTCGCAAGCTAAGCGGCATGGACCCCAAGAAACTCCTCAAGGAAGTTCAGGAGCTTGTCCTTGAACAGCACGAACAATTCGAGCTCGTCTATCGCGAACTGCTCACCGAATTAAGCCGCAATCGCATCTACATCGTCAACGAGAAACAAATCAATCCAGAGCAATCGGAGTTTGTCCGGCAATTCTTCCAACAGGAAGTCCGCCCCAAACTTTGCCCGATCGTGCTCGACGACAATCAGAAATTTCCCGATCTTCGCGACCAGTTCATATACCTCGCTGTTATCATGACTCGCGGCGAATCCGGCCGCAAAAATAAACACGCGCTGATCGAGATACCCACCGACATTTTACCGCGCCTGATCGCGCTTCCGCAAGTCGGCGACAATCGCTACCTGATTTTGCTCGATGATGTCGTCCGCTTCGGTCTTCCGGATGTCTTCAACCTTTTCGAATTCGACTCGATTGCCGCTTACACAATCAAATTGACTCGCGATGCCGAGCTGGATATTGACGAAGACGTCTCGCAGAGCTACATCAAGAAACTTTCGCGCAGCTTGAAACAACGCAAAGACGGCAGCCCGGTGCGCTTTATCTACGATACCCAAATGCCGCCTTCGCTGCGAACGGCGCTGTTCCAACAGCTTAATCTCAACGATGATCACGACACGCTCGTTCCCGGCGGCCGCTATCACAATTTCCGCGACTTCATGAAATTCCCAGACTTCGGTCTCAAACACTTGCGTTATCCCGATACGCCGAGCCTCCCGCATCCGGTTCTCGCCAGTAACCGGAGCATCATCAAAGTGATTCAAAAGCGCGACATCCTGTTGCACTATCCCTACCAGTCCTTCAATCATATCATCGATCTGCTCCGCGAAGCCGCTATCGACCCGCACGTGGTCTCGATCAAAATGACCATCTACCGTGCAGCCCGCAATTCCGGCGTTGTCAACGCCTTGATCAATGCAGCGCGCAACGGTAAGCAAGTCGTCGTCGTCGTCGAATTGCAGGCGCGCTTCGATGAGGAAGCCAACATCGGCTGGGCGAATCGTCTGCAAGAGGAAGGCGTCAAAGTCATCTTCGGCGTTCCCGGGCTCAAAGTTCACGCCAAACTCTGCTTGATCACTCGCTTCGACCGCGGTCGCCGCATGCTGCACGCAGTGATCGGCACCGGCAATTTCAACGAAGACACCGCGCGCGTCTACAGCGATCACTCGCTCCTGACTTCGCATCACGGCATCACCAAAGAAGTCGCCAAGCTGTTTGAATTCTTTGAAAGCAACTACAAGACCACCGAATTCCGCCATCTCATCGTGGCGCCCTTTGACATGCGCACCAAGCTTGTCCGCCATATTCGCAGCGAAACCAAGGCGGCCCGCGAAGGCCACAAGGCACAAATCTTCCTCAAACTCAACAATCTCGTCGATGCCGAGATCATGAACAGTCTCTACGATGCCGGCAACGCCGGTGTGCAAGTCCGGCTCATTGTCCGCGGCATGTTCTCTATGCAATCTTCAATCGAGGGCGTCAGCGACAACATCGAGGCGGTCAGCATTATCGACAAATATCTGGAACACTCGCGCATTTTCGCATTCTACAATCGCGGCGAACCCTTGTACTACATCTCGTCCGGCGATATCATGACGCGCAACCTCGACCAGCGCGTCGAGGTGTCTTGCCCGATCTTTGATCCGGCGCTCCGGCGTGAATTGCAAAATTTCCTGAAGATCCAGTGGGAAGATAACGTCAAGGCCCGGATTCTCGACCGCGACCTCCAAAACAAATACCGCAAGAGCGAGTCGACCGAGAACGTTCGCGCCCAATGGGCGTTCTATGACTTTCTTCACGCACAGCTTAAGCAACCGGAACCCGTCGCTCCGAAAGGCGCAGGGCAACGCACTTGAAATTAACCCGCCGATCTCGCCGAAATCCCGTACTTTCAGTAGGATTCGCTGTGGGATTTTTAATGAAAGGAGTGACGCCCGATGAAGTTTGCGGCAATTGATATCGGCTCCAACGCAGTCAAACTGCTTCTCGCCTGCGTGCTCGAAAACGGCTCCAAACCGTACTTCAAGAAAGAATCTTTCATCCGCATGCCGATCCGTCTTGGCGAAGATGTTTTCACTGATCGCCGCATTTCGCCCGACAAAGCTGCACGCCTCGTTGATACCATGGTTGATTTCAAGAACCTAATCGCCGCCTACGGAGCGCTCGATTACATGGCCTGCGCAACTTCGGCTATGCGTGAGGCAGAAAACGGCGACGAAGTTGCCGCCGAGATTCGCAGCGCTGCCGGTATCGATCTCCAGATCGTCGATGGCGGTCGCGAAGCCCAAATTGTTTACTCCAATCACGTCGAAAACCTGCTCGCCGACGACAAAACCTCGCTCTACGTCGACGTTGGCGGCGGCAGCACCGAAATCAGCATCATGCACAAAGGTAGGTGCGTCGACTCGCGCTCATTCTCCATCGGTACCATTCGCATTCTCAAGGATCTCATCGCCGAGGATGATTGGCAAGCTATGCGCACCTGGCTCAAGACCACTACGCGGGAATATGATTCGCCCGTCATCATCGGCAGTGGCGGCAATATCAATAAAGTCTTCCGTCTTACTCGCAAGAAGGAAGGCAAACCAATCTCGCTCAAGAAACTCAAATCGATTCACGCGGTGCTGAACAGCTTCACCTACGACGAACGCGTCCATTTGCTGAACCTGCGCCCAGATCGTGCCGACGTCATCGTCCCGGCCTGCGAGATCTTCCTGTCGGTGATGAAGTGGAGCAAGAGCGACCGCCTGTATGTCCCCCTGATCGGCCTCTCGGACGGCCTGATCCATATCCTCTACGAAAAACACACTAATGGCGAAAATGCAGCCTCAAGTGCTGCTGCCGCCGGGTCGCTGTCATAACCTGCAGGAGTCCTTTGTTCAGCGAGCGCACTGAATATGCCTAAAGACCAACTCGTCAACTACTACGTGTCACTTCAAAGCAAGTGGGAGTCCGACCTCAAAGTCGCTCTCAAGCACTCCGGCAGCGCCTCAATTCATGATGCCCGCGTTGACACCAAACGACTTCGTGCCTTTCTCAAACTCATCGCCATCGTTGACAAAGACTTCGATGCCGCTCCGGCGCTCGACAGCCTCAAACGACCATTCAAGGCCGCCGGCCGCGTTCGGCATTTTCAAATTCAGATGGATCTCACCAGACGGCATATCGATAGTTTCGCCCTCAAACTCGACTGGTATTACAATCACTTGAAAGCCCAAGAGATTTCCGTGCGTCGCAAGTTCAAGAAGAAATGTGCGGACCTCGACCGCCGGAGTCTCGACGCCATTCCGCGCAAACTGCGTCGGATTTTATCGCAGTACTCACACGACGAAATCGCCACCAAAATCGCCCGCCGTGTCGAATCCCTCATGTCAGAGCTTCGATCCATGAATCGCCAATCCGCAAGCGCCGATTCAGATTATCATGCCATCCGAATTCTCGCCAAGGAAACCCGCTACACATTGGAGATATTGCGGAAATACGCCGGTGACAGCAAAGGACTCGAGCAGATGGATGGCGTTCTGACCGGATTACACCAAGCCCTTGGCGCCTGGCACGATTGCGATATCGCAGTCAAAGAACTCGCCTCCGTCCAGGCAGGACTTGCCGAGGTTGACTATGTTTGCATCGACTCGCTCAATCGTTTCAACGCTTCATTGTCGACCGAACGCGACCTTCAACTGGAGCTATTCCGCTCGCGTTGGACCGACTACTTCGGACCTGCCGCTGCCGAACCACATTTCAAGCTCGATGCGTTGGAAACCAAAGACTAAGCCACCCCAATTAAGATTCTCTGAAAATTTCACGTTGTCGGATTAATGGCGTCCCCAACGGGAGTCGAACCCGTGTCGCCGCCGTGAAAGGGCGGTGTCCTAGGCCACTAGACGATAGGGACGTCTAAGTAGAGACTCGATTATATTCCTACGACGAAAATTGTCAAGGATTTTGTTGTTTTCGTTTGAATAGGGGATAGGAGGGAAATGCTACGATCCGAGCGCGCCCGCCAAATACATGATCGTAAGAATCAACGCCAGCAAGAACAATCCGCCCCAGAGCAACAGGCGCCGCGTATTCTCATCGAGAGAATAATCACCCAGCGCGCCGGCGTGAAGTTTGGTCGAACGATCTTCCGACTCCAGCTTCTCCACGACTTCTGCAAACGACTTATACCGGTCCGAAGGCATCGTCGCGATCATTTGCTCCACCAGCCGCCGCTGAAAAGAACCCGTCGCCCGGTTGCTGTCGATCCACATGAATCGCCCGTGCGTGTCAAAGGTCGGCACGCGATTTGTCAATAATTGATAGAAGATGATTCCCGCCGAGTAGATATCCGCCTGTTTGCTCTTGCGCCGCTCCGGCGCCGCGTACCAGTTGACTGCGTTCTTTTCGACATTAGCCATCAAGGCAAAATCCGAGATCTTCAAAATGTCTTCGCGGTCAAACAAGATATTCGTCGGTTTCAGATTGCCGTGCACGATGTTGTTCTTGTGTGCGAAGTCCATTCCGCGCGCAATCTGAAGCATCAACTCGCGCGCATCGTGCCACTCCAGCAACTTCACCATCCGGTCCGACAACGACCCGCCCTGCGCGTAGTCCATCATCAACACGAGCTTTGCATCGTCCGAACCAGCGCCATGCACCCGCAGAATGTTCGGGTGGCTCAAATTCGACAACAGTTTCGATTCCCGCAGCCCGATGTCCGGCTTGTTCTGCTTCTTGATTACATAAAGCGCCCGCGTGCCGCGATCTTCAACCAGATACGTCGAACTGTAAACCCCGTCCTTGAGTGTATCGAGGAACGAGCAGTTGCCCACAAAACTCTTGACCTTGGTCGACGGCGGCTCGGTCATTCCACTCTTCTCGCGATGATACATCACCGCCAAAAGCGCGTCCTTCATTTCGACCGCCTTCTGATATCGATCCCGCCGGTCCGGTTGCAGCGCCTTCTTGACGATCTCGTCATAGCCAGTCGATAATTGCGGATTCAATTCCGTCGGCAGCTTAAATCGACCCTCCGGTTTGCGTCCGGTCAAAACCTCATACAACATCACGCCGACTGCGAAAATGTCCGTCGTCTGGTCAACCATGGCGGAATCTTCGCGCTGCTCCGGCGACATGTAGGCATAGGTCCCCATCACCATACCGGTCTCTGTCTTCTCACTCTGGTCGATCTCCAGAAGCTGCGCTATCCCGAAATCCGCGATCAACGCGTTGTCTTCCGGGTCGATCAAAATGTTCGCAGGCTTAATGTCCCGATGTACGATGCCGTTCTTGTGCGCGTAATCCAGCCCCTTTAGCACCTGAACCACAATTTCCAGCCGCTTCAGCGTTGGCCAGTCGGAGTGCTGCAGAATATCCTTGAAATCCGTCCCGTCCACGAATTGCATGACAAAAAACAACCTGCCGTTGTCTTCGCCGCGTTCGATCACATGCACGATGTTCGGATGCGACATCTTCGCCAGCGTCGTCGCCTCGCGTTCAAACCGCCGCACCAAATCGTGATCCGCCGAGATCTTCTTCTTGAGTACTTTGATCGCGATTAGTCGGTTAAGCGAGCGCTGACGGGCAAGATAAATCTCCGCCAATCCGCCTTCGCCGATCTTGCGGATAACTTCGTATTCGCCGATGCGCGGCGCTGCCGTTTTTGTCGCTGCTGCTGTTGCCATCAATTCCTTGCTAATGCCGGGAGCAGAACATGGCTCCCCTTATCAGTTTCGGTCGAATGGCAATGAATCTTGAGAGACTAGGGGACGTAACTACTTGAGAAGCGTCATCTTGCGGAGAATTACCCCATTGGACGTGCTTAAACGGTAGAAATAGGTGCCGGAAGCCTCCGAATTTGCCTCCCAAGCCCGCTCATACCGGCCCGGCGGAAGCATCTCGTCAACCAGCGTCGCGACTGATCTGCCGAGAATATCAAAAATCTCCAGCCGTACATGCTCGCGCTTTTCTGTCGAAAACGCAATTGTCGTCGAAGGGTTGAAGGGATTCGGGAAGTTCTGATCCAGCGCGAAATGCAGAGGTAGGGCGTTACCGTCATCCTCGACATCGGTAGCTTGATCGATCCAAATCATCCCGCTCCGAAAATCCGGATGATAAGTAACCAGCCCCAATTCATCCGAGGCTTCTATCTGCTCAATAATCCAGAAGTTCGCGTCAAAGAACCGATGATAAAACGTATCTACCGGCGCACTCGATTCTGTCGTGCCCGGCTTGACGTAGTAGTAAATCCGCAGCACTTCCTCGTCATAAGGAACAAACGTCGCCGGCGATCCGCCGAGCTTCGGCAAGATGTTCACGAAGCCGCGTCGATTCGCTTCGGTGAACAATATTTGAATATTGAAAAGCGAGCTTGACGTCAACGGACTCACCACCACCGAGTCGATGATCAACGCCGTACTCTCGAGCTTGATCGGTATTCGTAAGCCCGAAAGCGGCACATTCGAGCTGGCAAAGAACCGCACAAATCCCTTCGCGCCGACGGTCGTGTGCACATTCTCCGCCCAAACATCGATATTCTCCGCTGTTGCTTGTTCGCTGAAAGGGAAGGCTATTGCAAGAATACTGAAAACAATCGCAAGAACTCGCATATCGCTGCTTTCGCAAAACGTTGATATTCCGCCGTTTTTGCGGCAATCTTAGAACCGAATAATTAAACGTGCAGGAATCGTGCCAAGTTCCAGCACTATGCGCACTTGTCTATAAATCCCGCCAGCGTATATTGCCAACGTGAAAACAACTGTCCCCGAAATCCCCGGCGTGCTGCCCCTTCCTTGGGGAAGCTCTTGTCTTGTGGCGCTTTCCGGCGGTCCCGATTCAACCCTGCTGCTTCACGCTCTCAAGGCGCAATCCAAGCAGCAGAATCTCGTGATCTTTGCCGCCCATGTCAATTACCGGCTCCGCGACAAAGACTCCGACCTCGATGAATCCTTCTGTCGATCCCTATGCAAGAAACTTGGCGTCCGGCTCTTCGTCAAGCGCCTCAAACCCGGCGCACTCAAATCAGCCAATCTCCAGGAACATGCCCGCCGCATTCGCTACGATTTCTTTACCGAGCTTTGCGACAAACATCAGATCGATCTGATCGCTACCGGCCACAACCGCGATGACAACGTCGAAACCGTCCTAATGAACCTTGGCCGCGGCGCCGGCACCTTTGGCATGGGCGGCATGCGCGAGCGCGACAGCAATATCATTCGTCCCCTGTTGAACCTTACCCGCTCCGAAATCGAATCGCACTTGAAGCAGCACAAGATCGCCTATCGCACTGACCGGTCCAATCTCGAACCCAAATACACCCGCAACAAAGTGCGTTTGCAGCTCCTGCCGCAGATGGCCAAGCTCTTCGGTACGGCCGTCGCCGGCAATATCCACCGCAGTGCGAAAATCATCTCCGAGCAGGAGACAGCCCTACGCGCAATTGCGGGCGAACTCCTCGCCAACGACGCCCGCACTACCGCAGGCGGGAAAATTGTGCTTGATTTGGATAAATTCCACCTCTATTATCCAATGTTGCAGCGCATTGTCATCGCACTCTGCTTTGAGAAACTGCACGGCTCGCTCAAGGACTTTGATTATCGCGCCTCCGAGCGCGTCCTTGACGCCGCCGCCGGCAAAACCGACTTGGTCGATCTCAAAGCAGGAATTTTTGCTGAACGCTGCAGCCAGCGGCTGTATATTTACCGCAAGACTGCTCCGGTCGGGCTGATCGCAATCCGGCGGACAGGGAAGACCACGGTCAGCGAATTCTGGGCCGAATTTACAGTCAAGCGGCTCTCGCGGCCGGATGTCTCCGACACTGACTTGCGCTCCGGAAAGAACCTTTGCGTCTATTTCGATGCAGCCAAATTCGCCGGAAAACTCGCCGTGCGCTCCGTTCGCAGCGGCGACAAAATGCAGCCCCTGGGAATGAAAGGTACGCGCAAGCTGTCGGACATCCTGATCGACGCGAAGATCGATCGACCCTTGCGCGATGAAATTCCGATTCTCCTCTGCGGATCGAAAATCGCTTGGATAGTTGGAATCGGAGTTAGCGATGAATTCAAAGTTTCCGGATCTACCAAGTCTGTAATTCGGTTGGAGGTAAAACCTTATCGAGGCATTTGATATCGCTACCAAGCATCGCATATTAATCACCTCCGAGCAACTCGACCAGCGTGTCGCCGAACTCGCCGCTGCTGTCCGCGCCGACTACCGCGACAAGAATCCGGTATTGCTCGGTACGCTGAAAGGCAGCTTTGTTTTTCTCGCGGCGTTGGCAATGCAGCTCGATTTCGACCTTCAAGTCGATTTTATTTCGGCTCGTTCCTACCATAATTCTGCCATCTCTTCCGGGACCGTCGATTTGTATAAGAATTTGACGATCGATATTCGCGACCGCCACGTCCTGGTCGTCGAAGACATCGTCGATTCGGGCTTTACTCTCCGTATCCTGCTTGAGGATTTTGAGTTAGCGAAACCGCGCTCGGTTGACGTAATTACATTGCTGAACAAGCCCGCGAACCGAAAGGTCGCTGTGCCGGTTAAGTATATTGGCTTCGATATCGATAACGAATTTGTCGTGGGCTACGGCCTCGATTATTCGGAGAAGTACCGGAACCTGCCATACATTACGGTGTTAAATCGTGATGAAGTTGGATAGTAAATTTAAGCTGGAGAATATATTTGAATAACAATCTCTTTAGGCAATCCAATCAGCCCCCGCAGCGGCCGCGCCGTATGGAAGAGCCTCCCAAAAAGGACGAAACGGGCTGGAAAAAGAACTTCAAGAGCATTCTCTTCTGGAGTGTGTTCATCCTCTTGGTCTTTGTCGCAGTGAAGTACATGTCTTCATCGCAGACCGACCGCGCGGAAATCACCTACAGCGAAATGCTCACGCAGTTGACCGGCGATAATATCTCCGAAGTTACTTTCGTCGACCGCGAAATCCGCGGCAAATTCCGCAACAAGTACACGCCCGAAAGCTTCAAGGGCCGCACCGAAGGCGTCGCCAATTTCCTCGTGCGGATCCCGTTTGCCGATACGGATCTGGTCAATAAATTCCATGACGCCGGTGTCAAAATCAGCGCCGAAAAATCCGACGACGGCTGGATCGGTTACCTGATTACGCTGGCGCCGTTCCTTTTAATCATCCTCTTGTGGGTCTTCATCGTCCGCCAAATGCAGGGCGGCGGCCCCAAGAGCCTCTTCTCATTCGGCAAGTCGCGCGCCAAGCTCATGTCCGAGGATCGCCCCAAGGTGACCTTCAACGACGTCGCCGGTTGCGATGAAGCCAAGGAGGAGCTTGCTGAAGTCATCGAATTCCTCAAAGAACCGGGCAAATTCCAAAAACTCGGCGGCAAGATCCCCAAGGGCGCGCTCTTGGTTGGTCCTCCCGGAACCGGCAAAACCCTGCTTGCCCGCGCTGTCGCCGGTGAAGCCGGTGTGCCGTTCTTCTCGATGTCCGGCTCCGATTTCGTTGAGATGTTTGTCGGCGTAGGCGCATCCCGCGTCCGCGACCTGTTCGATCAGGGCAAGAAGAACGCTCCGTGCATTATCTTCATCGATGAAATCGACGCCGTCGGTCGCCTCCGTGGCGCCGGTCTCGGCGGCGGACACGATGAACGCGAACAGACCCTCAACCAGTTGCTGGTCGAAATGGACGGCTTCGAATCCAATGACGGCGTTATTCTCGTCGCCGCCACCAACCGTCCCGACGTGCTCGACCCGGCTCTGTTGCGTCCGGGCCGTTTCGATCGCCAGGTCGTCGTCAATCTGCCCGATGTCAAAGGCCGCGAAGGTATCTTGCAGGTTCACACCAAGAAGATCAATATCTCCGAAGACGTCGATCTCAAGCTGATTGCCCGTGGCACGCCGGGTATGTCCGGCGCCGATCTCGCCAATGTGGTCAACGAAGCTGCATTGTTGGCAGCTCGCCGCAATGGTGACAAGGTCGCCATGCGCGACTTCGAACAAGCTAAAGACAAAGTCATGATGGGCGCCGAACGCCGCTCATTGGTTATCTCCGAAGAAGAAAAACGCACCACCGCTTATCACGAGGCTGGCCACGCCTTGGTTGGCAAGCTAATTCCCAAGGCTGACCCGGTTTATAAGGTCACGATTATTCCGCGTGGGCTCGCGCTCGGTGTCACCAGTTTCCTTCCCACCGAAGAGAAACACACCTATTCCAAGGAATACCTCGAGACCAAGTTGATCTATCTCATGGGTGGCCGCGCTGCCGAGAAATTGGTCTTTGACCAACTGACCACCGGTGCCGGCAACGACATCGAACGCGGCACCGATTTGGCCCGCAAGATGGTCTGCTCTTGGGGTATGAGCGATGCGCTTGGTCCCTTGACCTTTGGCAAAGCCCGCGAGGAAATCTTCCTGGGCCGCGAAATCGCCCAGCACCGCGATTATTCGGAAAAAACTTCGCAGGCGATTGACGACGAAATCCGTCGCATCGTCGAGCGTGCCTATAACCTGGCCGAAGAAATTCTCCAGGGCAATCTTGACAAACTCCACCTACTGGCAACAGCGCTCTTGGAACACGAGATTCTTGACAGTGAGGAAATTGATCGTATCATGAGAGGCGAGAAGCTTGACAAGATACCCGTTAACGCACGGCCGGCATGATCAGCGATACCAAACGCAAATTTGACTTAGTTCAACTCTTCAAGAATCATCATCGTACAATTGTCATGGGCGTGGTCAACACCACGCCCGATTCTTTTTCCGACGGCGGACGCTTCCTCGACACCGATCTTGCCGTCGCACATGCGCTGCGCCTGATTGACGAAGGCGCCGACATCATCGACATTGGCGGCGAATCATCGCGTCCCGGCTCCGACCCTGTCACCGAATCTGAAGAACTCCGCCGCGTCATTCCCGTTATCGAAGCGCTTGCCGAAAAAATCGCTGTGCCGATCTCGGTCGACACCTGCAAATCCGCAGTCGCCCAAGCAGCCTTCGAAGCCGGTGCGTCTATCATCAACGATATCACGGCGCTGTCTGGCGACCAGAAAATGGCTGCCGTTGTCGCCCGCTTCGATGCCGGTCTCGTCCTCATGCACATGCGCGGCACCCCCAAAGCGATGCAGACGAACACCGTCTACGTCAATCTGATCGGTGAAATTCGTGACTCACTCGCAGCCGCAATCCGCAGCGCCAACTCTGCCGGCATTGATCCGAACAAAATCATGATCGATCCGGGCATCGGCTTCGGCAAGGATGCCGCCGGCAACCTCGAAATCATCAAGTCGATTGTTCGATTCGCTGAACTCGGCAAACCGGTATTAATCGGCGCTTCCCGCAAGTCGTTCATTGGCCGCATCACCGGAGCCCGGACCGAAAACCGTCTCGCCGGTTCGCTCGCGGTCTCTGTTGCCGCCGTACTCAACGGTGCATCCGCCGTCCGCGTCCACGATGTGCTCGAAACGCGCCAGGCAGTCGATGTCGCCTTCCAACTGCGGAATAATGCGTGATGGAACTGTTCAACTATAAATTCCTGAAGTTTACGATCATCGACTTGATCGATGTCACTGTCGTCGCGGCGATCCTCTACAAATTCCTTTCGCTCATGAAAGGCACTCGCGCCGCGCAAATGATCACCGGCCTCACTTTGCTTTTCGTCCTCGCCTTTTTCGCCTATTGGTTCCAGCTTCAGGGTGTCATGTGGCTCTTCACCAATCTTGCCACTGTCGGATTCGTCGTCCTGGTGATTCTCTTCCAGCCCGAAATTCGCGGCGTCCTTGCCCAAATCGGCCATTCGCGCATCGTCCGCTTCTTCTATCGCAGCGAAGAATCCGTCAGCGTCGACGAAATCACCAGAGCCGTACTCAAGCTAAGCGTCCTCAAACACGGCGCGCTCATCGTCCTCGAACGCACCGTTGGACTGAAAGATTTCATCCAAAGCGGCAAGGAATTGAACACCTCAGTCTCGGAAGAAATGATCACGACCATCTTCACGCCCTACACGCCGCTCCACGATGGGGCAATCATCATTCGCGGCGATACCATCATTGCCGCCGCCTGCATGTTGCCGCTCTCCCAAAACCCGGCATACCTCAAAATGTTTGGCATGCGCCACAAAGCTGCCGTCGGTATCACGGAAGAATCTGATGCCGTTTGCGTCGTCGTCAGTGAGGAATCCGGCGAGATTTCCATCGCCTTCGAAGGCACCCTCCGTCGCGATATCGAACGCACACAGCTCAAAGACGTCCTGTCGCGCTTCCTCAAAATGTAGTGCGAAGGCGTCCGCCTAACTTCTCGCCTTGACAGCCGCATCAGCGTTAGCTATATCACGAGCCGGATCGACACTATGACAATTCCAATTCTCACTTTCATCGCCGGCGTAATCATCGGGGCAATCATTGTCCTCATTTTGAAGTCGCGTCAGAACTCAGATTCCCGCCGTATCGCCGAGGAACTCCTGCGCGACAGCGACTCGCGCCGTCAGCAGGAACTCGACCGCGTCATCGAACACGTTAAGTTGAGTTTCGGCAATTTATCCACTGAAGCTCTTTCCAAGGCCAATGATGAATTTCTCAAAGTTCGCAAGACGTTGATGGATTCCGATCGCGAAGTTCATGTCAAGGACCTCGACTCCAAAAAAGGCCTTATCGATGAGTCCCTCAAGTCAGTCAAAACCGAAATCGACAAAGTCCAGCAACTCATGGTCGGTCTCGAAAAAGACCGCGCTACCAAGTACGGCGAACTCGATTCCAGCCTCAAGTCGCATCAGGCGCAGGTTCAACTCCTGATGCAAACTGCCAGTTCATTGCGCGAAGCACTGGCATCCACCAAAGCCCGCGGCCAGTGGGGTGAGCGCATGGCTGAAGACGTTCTGCGCTTGGCCGGATTTGTCGAAAACGTTAATTACTTCAAGCAGCGCACCATGAACGAAGGCCGCTCACGGCCCGATTTCACGTTCCCGCTGCCGCAGGGCTTGATGCTCAACATGGATGTAAAATTTCCATTCGATAATTATCTGC
>CAZIBI010000006.1:0-39702 GCA_964537215.1 uncultured Ignavibacteria bacterium
CGCGTTACTGCTGAAGTCCGCGCGGCTTCTTTCATCGTGTTCAACTTGCCTTTGTCGCCAAGCAAACCAATCGCGGCCTCGGACATTCCTTCGACATCGCCTACCGGCAGCAGGAATCCATCATAGCCATGCGTCACCAACTCCGGCAGACCGCCGGTATTACTGGCGATGACCGGCACCCCGCAAGCCATTGCTTCCAATGCCGACAACCCGAACGACTCCGTCTGCGACGGCAGCAAAAATAAATCCGCCACCGGCAGAATCGTGGCAATTGAATCCTGATTGCCGAGCAACATCACTTCGTCGTTGAGACCGTTCTTGCCAATCAGCAGCTCCGCCATGCTCATTTCTGGTCCATCGCCGACCAGGATCAGCTTGCATTTCAGTTTCTTGCGCACGCGGCTGAAGATTTCAATGACATCCGGCACTCGTTTCACCGGGCGGAAATTGGAGGCGTGCATCAGGATCAATTCGTCTTCCTGGGCGAATGTCCGCCGCGAACAGTGGCGTACGCCCGGCTTAAACGCTTCCACATCAACGAAATTCGGGATGACTTCGATTGGCTTCTTGATATCAAACACCTCGACCGTTTGCTTGCGAATCGCCTCCGACACAGTGGTGATGCCGTCCGAAACGTCGACGGAGAATTTCGTAATCTCAAAGAACGACCGCTCGCTACCGACCAAAGTGATATCGGTGCCGTGCAAGGTCGTGACGACCTTAATCTTGCAGTCCCCGGAAATCTGCTTTGCCAGAAACGCTGCAGTCGCGTGCGGAATGGCGTAGTGCACATGCAGCAAATCCAATTTCCACCGGCAGACAACGTCTGCCATCTTTGCGGCCAAGGAAAGAGTATACGGCGGATACTTAAACAGCGGATAGCTGGAAACATCAACTTGATGGAAAAATACGTTCTCGCGGAATTGGTCGAGTCGGAACGGCAACTGGTAGGAAATAAAATGCACCTGATGCCCTTTGGCCGCCAAGTGCATCCCCAACTCCGTCGCGACGATTCCTGAACCGCCGACTACCGGATAACAAGTAATACCGATCTTCACGTCCGCCTCATTCCAGTGCTATCAGATGATGCACCCTGCTGTTGCAATCCACTTCCTCGTAGAGTCTGTCCACCACGTCAAATCCATATTTCGCGATGTAGTAGTTTAACGGAAAACTACGCTCCTGGGTTCGCCCTTCGGGAAACAAATTAAACGCCACACGCTCGACCTGCGTGCGAAGCGTCTGGTTTTTCTTGCGGTGCGCCTGGAAGACTTTTTCTTCGAGGTTCTTGATTTCGAGGTCAATCCGTCCCGCTATGCGGTTGGCATTTGTGATCAATCCGTGATCGGACTGATCCAGATGAGCGGCGATCTCGTCCATGCGGCGCTTGGTTTCAGCGCGCAGCGAAGCAAAACTCTCTTCGAAATCCGCAGGGAAACTGCGCTTGAGTATGTCGTTCGTGAGTTGATGCACATCCGTCGAAGCGTCTTCAAACTTGATATCCAGCTTCTCCATCAAACGCGCTATTGCCGGCTCGATGATCGTTGCCGAGAAGCGGGGATAAATAATCGGCGCGGCCTCATCGAAGACGTCGAATAGTTCGCGAATTTGGCTGAAATACGCCGCTTCCGCCGGTCCGGCAAAATAAACCAAGGTCGGAAAAATGTGGCTTTGCACAATCGCCCGCAAGAATACGTTCGGCGAGAACAACGAAGGCGACTGCTCCAATTTCGCTTCCAGTTCGGATTGCGAAATGTACTTGCCTTCAATTGCAAAGCCGCCGTCAGCAAAATCGATGCGTGTCCGTTTCCCATTGTAAAAGAACAAATTCGAATACGAGCCCGGGCGCGCCACCTGCAAGTGATATCCCTGCTGCTCTAGCCGCGTGTTGCGATCTTCCACTAATTTTGCCGCACGCTCGCGCAATTGGACTTCCTTGCGAAACACCGGTAGCGCCAGTTCGCGGAAGACCGGATCGGTCGGGTCAATCATGATCAAACCGCGGTCACCGAATACGCGGGCGAGATACTTGCCGAATGCCGTGACTACCGATTCACCCGGTTGATAGCATTCGCGCAACATTGCCATCAGCCCGGCGCGAAATTCCGTCTCTGGAAGCGCCTGTTCGTAGCTGTTGAGAAATTCAGTGATTCCGGCATCGAGCCGCACGGCGCCCATCGGCTGTCCGTCGACCGCAACGGCCGGCTGGTAGGTCATGGTCGCGAGCTTATTCTCGGCCGTTGGCAAAGTGATCTTGGCGACTTCTTCAAAATCGGCGTCGTCGGCTGCCAGCCAGAAGATCGGCACCACTTGTCCCGACAGCTTGCGGCAATTTGACTCCGCCAATTTCAGCGCCAGACTCGCCTTGTAGAATGTAAACAGCGGCCCGCCGAAAAGCGTTACCTGCTGTCCGGTAAACACCGCCGCGGTATCCGGTTTGAGCAATTTGCGGATATTGTCGAGCGCCTTCGGACCGGCGCCGAACGCTTCGTTCTGACGCGACAACGCCGCCACGATCTTTTCCCGGTCGTAGCGGCGATGTATCACTTTATCATGAACCTGCTGCAAGGCAGAATCATCATTGAAATCATAATGGAAGTAGTCGGTCGTCTTACCGGCGAGGAAGTCGAGAAACAACTTCCTACTCCCTGGCATATTTTCGAAGCTAATGGTTCTCTGCGACAACAACTTTTTGCTTACGCCATTTCTTTGTTAAGTCATCCAGCAAACTATATACGACTGGTACGACAACCAAAGTTAATACGGTTGAGGTGATCAGTCCGCCGATTACGGCACGCGCAATTCCTGCGCGCAGTTCGGCGCCCGGTCCGATCCCGAGTGCTAGCGGTAACATACCAAAGATCATTGCTGCTGTCGTCATAATAATTGGGCGCAATCGCACCGAACTGGCTTTTACCAAAGCGTCCCCCCGGGCCGTCCCGCGGCCCATTTCCTGCTTGGCAAAATCAATTAATAGAATCGCGTTCTTGGTCACTAACCCCATCAACATCACAATTCCGATCAGCGACATAATCGAAATCGAACTGCCGAACAAAAGCAAGCCAAGAAACGCGCCCAGCAAGGACATCGGCAGAGACAGCATGATCGAAAACGGATCGGTCAGGCTCTCAAACTGCGATGCCAGCACAAAGTAAATCATGATGATCGCCAAAAACAGCGCCTCGATAATGTATCCGAACGCTTCCATCTGGAATTCTGCTTCGCCAGTGGCATAGATCCGGTACCCGGGCGCCGTCGGAATCTTTTGTGCCCGCGCCAGCGCTTCGTTGCGGACATCGCCGGCAAATCGGCCCGCATTATTGGCCGTAACTTTTACCGTCTTTTGGCGGTCGAATCGCGTCAATTCCGAAACCGCGCTCGCCTCCCGGAATGTTCCGACAAAACTCAACGGAAACTGCTTTCCCTTCTGGCCGTCAATGTCCTTTGACGACGGAATTAGCATTCGCGATAAGTCGGATAGATCGTTCCGATCGCTCGGCTTCAGGCGCAGGCGCACATCCGCCTGTTTATCGCCTTCCTGAAATTTGAATGGCACAACACCGTTCACCAGATACCGTGATGCTAACGCAATCTGCGCGACGTTCAGGCCAAGATCGGAGATCTTTTCGCGATCTAGTTCGATCTGGAGTTCCGGTTTGCCCTCGCCGAGCGAATTGTCAACTTCAACTGCTCCCGGCGTTGCGCGGACCGAATCTTCCACCATTGCCGCCAAAGCTTTGAGTTGTTCCATGCGATTTCCCGAAATCGAGATTTCGACAGGCGCTCCGCCACCTTCTGACTTTTCGCCGCTGATGCTGATGCGCAATCCCGGATAACTCGCCAATTCCGCGCGTACCGAATCGATCACTTCAAATGACGACCGCTCGCGCTGGTTCATTTCGGCCAAGCGTACCGTGATTGTGCCTTCGTTGTCGGGGTTGATGCCGGTACCGATCGTCGTGTAGATATCTTTGACTTCCGGGTGTTTCTTAATGACCTCTTCCATCCCTCTGACTAACTCGGAGGTGGCAACCAAACTTGTGCCCGGCGAGGATTTGAATGCGACAAAGAATTCGCCGCGATCATACTCCGGAACGAATTCGGTACCGATCATCGGCACAATGAAGAGGCTGCCGATAAAGGCAATCAGCGCCACACTTACTACCAAGACTCGATGATTCAGCGCATAATGCACGGCCCGCTGGAGGACGCCGTTCATCCGCTCAAATATGCCATTCCACCAATTGGTGAAGCGATAGATCGGGTTTTTTGTAACCGCGTGAAATTCATGCTCGCCCTTCAGCCAGCGCGACGATAACATTGGCGTCATCGTAAACGCCACGAACAACGAGACTGCCACACTTATGGCGACCGTAATTCCGAAGGCATAGAAAAACTGCCCCACAATGCCCTTCATGAATGCGACCGGCACAAACACCACAATAATCGTCAACGTCGTCGCCAACACCGCAAGCGCTATTTCGCTGGTCGCGTCAAAGGCAGCATCCGCCGGTTTCTTCCCATATGACAGATGTCGATAGATATTTTCGATGACGACAATGGCGTCGTCGATCAACAACCCCACAGCCAGCGACAGAGCCAGCAACGTCATAAAATTTAAGGTAAAATTGAGCAGTCCCATGAAGAGGAACGTCGCGATAATCGAGGTCGGAATCGCTATCGCCGATATGATGGTCGCGCGAATGTCCGCCAGGAAGAAGAATATCACGATGACCGCAAGCACGCCACCATAGATGATATTGATAATAACGTCGTGTACGGCTTCCTCGGTAAACTTCGACTTGTCGGCTGCGACAGTCACTTCGATATCGGACGGCAGCGTTTTTTCCAACTGCGCCAATTTTGCTTTCACTGCCGCTGCGACATCTACTTCGTTGGCGCCCGACTGCTTGACGAGATCCAGTCCAACGGCGCGACGGCCATTCAGGCGCGAAATTGATTCAATCTCCTTGGTCGTATCCTTGATCGTCGCGATGTCACGCAACAGCACCTGAACACCACCGTCATTCTTGATCACTGTATTGGCGAGTTGCTCGACATTGGCGATCTTGCCCAGCGTTCGAATTGCGACATCGCGCTCGCCGCGCTCCAGCTTGCCGGCAGGCAGTTCGAGACTGGCCGTCGCGATACGATTCTGCACGTCGAAGATTGAAAGATTGTAGGCTTCCAAACTGGTCAAATCCAGCTCAACCAGAATCTCGCGCTCTTCACCGCCAACCAATTCGACATTGCCGATTCCGGCCGTGCTTTCCAGCACCTTCTTGATGTCTTCCTTGGCGATCATCGTCAATTCGCGCGTCGACCGGTTGCCGGCGATTGCCAACGAGATAATCGGCTGCGCCATCGGGTCGAATTTCTGGATGACCGGTTCTTCCATGTCGTCCGGCAATTCGGCGCGAATTCCAGCGATCTTGTCGCGCACGTCCTGCGCGACCACGTTTTCGTCGGCTTCGAGTTGAAATTCGGCAAAAGTAAACGCGTAGCCCTCGTAGGAAGTCGACGTGATATGCCGCAGTCCCGAGACCGTGTTAATCGCGTCCTCGACCTTGGCGACGATTTCCGTTTCCATCGTCTCGGGCGAAGCGCCCGGGTACTGCACGGTTACAACCACAAACGGAAACGAAATGTCCGGAAACATCTCGACACTTAGATCGCGGTAGGCAAACAACCCCAGCACCAGCAGTGCGAGCATCACCATCACGGTAAAGACCGGCCGGGCAATTGCAATTTTTGCTAATATCATACTTAGTTTCCGGATCTCGTGATTGGGTAGCCGCTGGCAAGGAATCCCTGCCCCAGGTAGACAATCTCGTCACCCGCGGCGATTCCGGATAATACTTCGACCGTCGTCTCGTTCTTGAGACCGACTGTGACCGTACGAGCGAAGGCGGTGTCATTGCGCACCACGAAAAGGGTGTAGATGCCTTCTTCGGAAAGCAATGCCGTCTGCGGCACTGTCAACGCCGACTCGGAACTCTCGATGGTGAACCTTGCTTTTGCGAAAGCGCCCGGTTGCAGGCGCTGATCCAGATTCGGCACGGATACTTCAACCGTAAATGTCCGCGTCTGCGGATCGGCGGCTGAAGCCACCCGCGTTATCGTGCAGGCATAGGCGCTGTCATCGGCGGCGACCCGGAGTGTTCCGGTCATCCCGACTCGGAACTTCTCGGCAAGATTGCTCGGCACGCCGAATGACATCCGCAACGAATCGATGCGTGCAATTCGTGCCGCTACCCGTCCGACCGGCGGTACATCGCCAACCAGAACATTCAATTCCACTAAAGTTCCGTTGATCGGCGAACTGATTTCCACCAGTTCCCGCGCAGATTCAAAATTCGCCCGCGAAACTTTGTAGGCGTTTTCCGCCTGATCGAACTGAGTCTCGCTGATGGCCTTCTCGTCGAAGAGATACTTCATCTTGTTGAAGTTCTTTTCGGCGTTTTCAAACGTCGACTTGGCTTGGAAATACTGCGAGGATGCGCCGCCCTTGTCGAGCAGCACAACAACGCTGCCGGCTTTGACCTTGTCGCCGATCTTGTACGGCAAAGCACTGACAGCTTCGGACAGCCTGATATGCAAATCCGCCTGGCTGCTGCCGACCAGCCCGCCCGCAAATTCGCGCTCCACTTCGATTCGTCCGACTTCGGCTTTGGCAGTCTTGACCGGTATGGTCGGAAGCTTTGTCGCCTGTTCTGCGCCGGAATCCTTGCCGCAAGAAAGCAGCAGCGCCATGACCGGCAGCAGATATATCCAACGATGTTTCATCTATTGCTCCTTAAGCTCATCAAAAGTCGTCATTCCCGAAACCCGCAATAGGCGGTAGACCGCCAAAGCGGCATCGTGTGTTGCCTGGACAAAGTTGCTGCGCGCCAGTGTCAGCGCCGACTCGGAGGAAAGAATCTCAAGCTGCGTTCCGATGCCGTTCTGGTAACGAATGCGCGAAATCCGCAAGCCTTCTTCCGCCTGTTCGATTGTCTTGCGCTGCGACTGCAGCCGCTCGTTGGCTTCGCCGTAACGCAGGAAAGCGTCCCTTACCTGCAGCTCGACTTGTTCGCGCATCTTCTCGTAGCTCATTTCCGCCTGCTGCCGGTCAACCTTTGCTTTCCGGACCGACGCCTTTGTCGAAAACCCGTTGAAAATCGGGAACGACATCGAAATCGAGGCCGTCCAATTCGGAGACCAATTCTCGCCATCAAGCCCGAAATCGTCGGCTTGATAGCGCCAACCGTATTGACTGATAAAATCAAACTTTGGCGAGTTCTCGGCTTTGGCAATGCCGACCGCGCGGCGCGTGATTTCCTTGAGATGATCCTGTTGCCGCAAGACCGATCTGTTCGCGATGGCGAGTTCGGTGACGTGCGGCAAGCTTAACACTTGCCCGACATTCGTCGAATCGAAACTGTACTGCAGTTCGATTTCGTCCGACGTCTCAAGCGACAAGAAATTCCGCAGAGCGTGCAACGCCAAGTCGGCGCGATTCTGCGCCTGTAACAACTGCGGCCGCAAATTGGCGACTTCCACCTCGGCGCGAAGTTTCTCGTATTCCGACACGACGCCCTGCGCGTGCATTTTCGACACGATCTCCAAGTTCAATTCCGCCGCTGCCAGCGCATCGCGATAGACATTCACTACGTCGCGCGCCAGAATCACATCGAGGAATGACTGCCGGACATTGAACACGACTTCTGCCTCGACTTCATGCACCGCTTCTTCCGTGTACTTGCGGTAAGTCCGCGCAATCTTGATCGCAGCAAGAACTTTGCCGCCCTGCCAGATCGGCTGCTTCAAGGTCAGACCGGCGTCAATTTGATTCTCGGTTCCAAGCCGGAAAGTCTGTCCGCCAAAGACGATTTCCGGAATCTCCAGATTTCTGGTATAGGTCGATCCCAAGATCAGATGCGGATAAACATCCGCTGTCGCCGACTGAATCTCGGCCTCCGCTTTCTCAAGCTCGGTTCTGGCGATCTGGTAATCCTGATTACCTTTTAGCGCTTCCTGAACGGCTTCATCCAGCGTCAAAGTGCGGGCGCTGGCGCTGCCGATGATGTTTAGTAGCGCGATTACAATTGCCGATGCGACAGACAAGTGTCGGCGTCTCATATCTCAAGTCCCTTCAATGTAATTTCAACTGCGTCTTTGATGTCTTTAGTCCGCGAATGCCCCTTGCTGAACAACTGGCGCTCAACAATCAGTTTCATGACCGACAGAAATATCTGCGCCGCAAACTCCGGATCGACCTTCTTAATCTTCTTTATCCGAATGTCTTCTTTCACCGTCGCAATAATCGCTTTCAGGAAGTGCTGGTATCCCGCATCCATGTCCAGATTGACGCTAAGTCGCACTTCGGGCTGCTCAATCATCATGACCCGATAAAAATCTGGATATTCGACAAAAAAGTCAACAAATTGTCGCAATCCCATCGCCATGTGCTCGGAAACCGTGCACTGCGCGGCAAGAATCGGCTCGAAACGAGTAAGCAAGCGCTCGTGCCCCTGTTCCACAACAGCGGCAAACAGCTCCAACTTCGAGGGATAGTGACGGTAAATCGTCCCCTTCCCGATTCCCGCGATTTCGGCAATCGCGTCGACATTGCAGGTTTCGTAGCCATATGTGGCGAAAGCGGTTAGGGCTGCAGCGAGGATCATTTCCTTGCGCTCTTGATCCGGCAGATTACGCCGTTTGCTTTTCGAAGTCTCGTTTTTCATACACTATTAGACGGACTGGTCAGTCCGTTTGTTCCCAAAAAATATATTTATATCCATTTTTTTCTGCGGAAGAAGAACAGCAGACCGGCGATGACCCCGACAATCAGCGATACGGCAAATGGAAATCCCAGACGCCAGCTGAATTCCGGAATTGTATCAAAATTCATGCCATAATATCCGACTATGAAAGTCGCCGGCAGAAACAACGCCGAAAGTATCGTCAAGAACTTGATGACATCGTTGGTTTTGGTTGAAACCATGGAGAAATACAAATCCATTGCCGAATTGATCGCGTCGCGCTGGTTGTCCGCGGTCGAAATCATCACATGCAAATGGTCATTGATGTCCGAAAAGTAAATTGCCGCCTTCGGCGTTATCACATCGAATTTCTCCCGCGTAAATTGCGAGACAATTTCCGACTGCGGCACAACCACGCGCCGGATGATTGCCAAGTCGCGGCGAATCCGGAACATCTTTCGCAGAATCACTTCGTCCGGGTCTTCGAATACCTGCGCTTCGACCGCGTCTACTTCCTTCTCCATCGTATTCTGTGCGCTGAAGTAGGTATCCACAATATGGTCGAGCATGGTATGAAACAGGAAATCGGCGCCGCGTGAGATCAGCCGACTGTCGCGCTGCAGCCGCAGTTGGACCGATTCCAGCGACTGGACCTGATGGAAATGCACGGTAACCACTGCATTAGTCGTCAGAAACAAACCGACGCCCTTGGCTTCGATTTCCGTCTCCTGCACCGGCGGACCCAGCACCTGCACGATTGTAAACAAGTACGTGTCATAGTCGTCCACCTTCGGGTGCGACATTTCCGATAAGACGTCTTCGATAGCCAGGGGATGGAATTTGAATTCCGAAGTCAGGACGTAGGATTCTTCATCGGTCGGGGAAGACAGATCGACCCACAGGACGCTGTCGCGGCGTTCGATCAGCCGGCGAAACTCCTTTATGCCTTCTGCATAAACAAGCCCGTCATCAGGGGTGTAATAATATGACCTGATCATGGTCGTCTCCCCGCCGTTTGTCCACACCGACGTCGTGGGCGTGCGGCTAAATTGGCATCAATAGCGGTCGAGCGATATGTGGACCGGCCGCATCCAGAGTTGGTTAATTTGCCTGTTTAAAGCCCATTGTCAAGGCGGATTTCCGTTGGTAGTGTCCGTCTCTTGCGCATCGGACTCCGCTTCGGCGCGCAGCTTGCGGAATGTAATGTGATTGGTAAAGAGGAAATAGATACCGATGATAAAGACCGGCACAATATCCATGAAATGCAGCACCAGGCTGAAAGCCGCTGCTTCCGGCTTTGGTACGCTGAAGAACTCGACCAGTACGCCAATGACAATAAATTGGAACGAGCCGATATTGCCCGGCGAGATCGGGATCATCAGCAAAAACGAGTTGACGATGACCACCACGACGCCCGCCCATGCCGGCACATCCAGTTTGAACGCCTTGATCAATGCCACTGCGATCAGCACGTGGAAAAGCCAGACCAGGATCGAATAGAAGCTGACTTCGAGGATACCGCGGCCGCTCTTGAGCGAGGTCATTCCGCTGATCATCGAATTCGTCCACTTCTGCAGCTTCATGTACAAGCCGGGAAAACGCCGTTTGATGCGGGTCTTGCCGAAGTATTCGAGGGATCGTTGATTCCGCCAAATCAGTACGCCAATTAGCAGCACGACGCCGACGCCGATGGCGGCATAGATCTCCGCCTGTCGCAGCCACTGTGGAAATGCGAAAATGAACGATGCCAGATAGACCAATACGATCAGGCTGACGCCGTCGAATAGGACCTCCATTGCCACTGTCGTAAAACAGAAGGTCTTTGACAGCCCTTCGGCTTTCGACAGCATCACAATCCGTCCCGCCTGGCCGGTCAGCGCCGGCAGAGACAAATTGATCATCTGCCCAACATGAAACAGAGCGAATACCCGCAATTTGGATACCGGCTTCACATCGCGGATCAATGCGCGCCAGCGCATCCCCTTGGCCCAGTTCATCGCCACCGCGGAACAGAACGACCCGAGCAGGTATAGGAAATTCAGACCGGCAATACTGCCCCACAGTTCCTTGAGATTGACGTTGTGGAAGCTTAGTATCAGCAATCCAATCGCAACGACTACGCCAAGGACTTTCTTCCAATCGAAATTCTTAATAGATCCCTCTACCTTGCCACTATTTTGATGAAGTGCAAATGATAGCGATCAACGGCGCGACTGTCAACGATTTAAGGGGTAACTTGTTGTCTATGTTGGACAGGGAGTTAGGTAGAATTGCCGGGGAACTTAAATTGTCACGACGTCGGTTCGCCGCACCCAGCCCTTGAGCTGATTAGCAAATAGAGCCAGATAGTGATCCGGCCGCGTCTCGAGAATCTGGAACATCAGGCCTTCGTGCGCCTCGAACTGCAGTTCGAACTCCGCACCCGGACCGGAGAGGATTTCCGTTTGCTCTACCACCACAACGCCTTCCTGCACCAAATAGTTGTTCTGCAGGACCCAGACCATCGCCGCACCGCAAATGATCGCGACAATCACCAGCGAGGTCACGCTCGCTGCACCGACAGAGAGTTTTCCCATCCTTTTGAGAATTAGCAGCCCGAACGCTAGTACGAACGCACCCAGCGAAATCAGGAAGTACTGATTGGGCGAGAAGATATTTAATATACGCCCTACTTGAGTCTGAAACACGTCCGTCGGTGCGCCTTCAATCTTATCTACCGTATAAAGCCGCGCAAACTCGAGATTGGCTTTGATATCCGCATCCTCCGGCGCTAATCGCTCGGCACGGCGGAAATTGGCGATGGCGTACCCGATCTTCCCCGCTTTGTAGTAAGCGCAACCGGCATTATAGAAGAGCTGCGGCGAGGAATACCCGCGGTCGATGATGCCCTGAAACGCGGTCGCCGATTCGACGAACTTCCCCTGGTCATAAAGACTGATTGCCGAGCGAAATTCGTCATCCGACCCGGCAAACAAGACCGTTGGGATCAAAAGCAGCAGCAACCAGAGCCAGCGTCGCATTAGCGCGTTTTCTCCAGATCAATAATCAACTGTTTGGCGTCATCCCAAAGATTCTGCATTTGTGCCAGAGCTGATCCTCCCGGAGCGAAGCGGCCGAAATCGCATTGTTGCAACAGCTCCAGCAACTTGTCAATCATCTGATCGCTCTGCTTGCCGGCGGCGAATGCCCGAATCTTGTCCGCTGTCAGTCCGAAAGCCGGCAAATTGTAGCGGTCGGCAAAGTAATCGATCAGGGACCGGCTTATTTCGGTATAGAACGCGTCTGGATCGTTGGCAGTCAGATGCGACTTTGCCTTCGCCAATCGACCTTCCGCCATCTTGCGCGCCTGCTTCAAGCGCCGGAATCCGTGGTCCGTCTCAAGACGCTCTTTGCGACGTTGTTGCTGAATCACGGCTATGTAGCCCACAATTGGTATCAAATAGAACGCCAAAAACAGCGGACTCATCGCCAATGGCTGGCTGCGCTTGCTGTTCAGGTTGCCGACTTCGGTCTTCAAGTAGCGAATATCCTTGGCGGCAAGATCGATGCGGTTGGTCTGCAAGTTTTGTACCTGCGATGCAAATCGATCCTGCGAGGGGGTTGCTTCGATCCGAATCGGCTCCGAGGTCAGCGTCTTGTAGCTTTTGACCTTCGGATCAAAGTAGGAAAAACTCAAACCCGGAATCGTGTAAGTTCCCGCCCGCTTCGGAATGAACACTTGCTCATAAATCTTGCTGCCGCCCAGTTCATAATTGACGCGTTCGATGTTCTCCGAATCGCCCGCCTGATACGTCCGGAAATCCGGAATATCCGGAACCGTCGGCATTCCGATGGTCTTCACATTGCCGACGCCGGAAATCCTCACCGTCATCGTTATCGGTTCATTGACCGGTACTGTCGTCTTGTCCACCGATGCCGACATCGTGAACTGGCCCACAGCGCCGCCGAAGTCAACCGGCTTGCCTGCGGCCGGAAGCGGCAATACCACGATGTCGATTGGATCGGAGGATAGCTTGACGCTCTTTGTCTCGCCAAAGACACCGAAGTTATTGAAGATCGAAAACGGGTCGCGATTGCGCGGCCGATCCTGAACCATACAGGTCAAGGACGCAGACCCGACCGTTTGGACTCCAGGCGCGGTCGGAAATAGTCCCGTTTTGATTTCTGTAACCCGATAGTCCCGACCATTGACGGTCTGATAGCTCGATTTCTGTGGTCCCAAGTCCTCGACCCAAAATCCCGTTTTCTGCGGCGCCTCATAATCCGGATTCTGCAGCAACTCGATGCCCTGGAAGAAACGGAACGACAGCGTAATCTGCTCATTGACAAAGACGGTATCCTTGTCTGCCGACGTTCGGATAAACAAATCGTCCTTCGAGATTGATCCCTGTGCCTGGCGCTGCCTCTGTTGCGGATTAGGATTGGTGTTGCGAGCCTGGCTGCTGGCGCGCCCCGGGCTGACTTGAACATACTGCGCTTGCGTCATGTAGCGTTTGCCGTCGATATCGAGAGCAAATGCAGGGATCTCAAGTCGCCCAGCCCGTTTCGGCGTCATGCGAAAAACATAACGCTTGGTGTTTTGCGATTGACCATTGATCCAGGTGAAACTCTGACTAGTGCCGGAAGAGAATACTTCGAAATCGGTCAACTTCGGCAAGGCTACATTCGGAAAGGTTGAAACGTCGCCGCCAATCTCAACCGTATATTCGACGTTCTCATCCTGTGCGATTTCGGTTCGATCAACCCGCGCCATGACATTGGCGTCGCCCGCAAACGCCGCGGCATAGATCACCACCGTCAATAGCGCCCTGAATATCAGATTTCTTGCAAAGGCAGACATATTTACCAGTCTTTTGTGCTCTTATAATTGCCGATTTTGACTTTAGTCCGGTTTATCTTCTTTTGCAAGTCCTTTTCATCGTTTCCGATGGCTTTGAGAATTCTCTCGGCGTCTTCCTTGCTCATCTTCTGATCGTCGCCCTGTCCCTGCTCCTGTTGGGCTTGCTCATCCTGATCGCCCTGTCCGCCCTGCTGCTGTTGCTTCTGCTTGTCCTGCTCGTTTTCTTGCTGCTGCTGTTGTTGCTGGTCTTGCTTCTGCTCGCCCTGCTCATCTTTCTGATTTTGCTGCTGCTGCTCGTCCTTCTTATCCTGATCGCCCTGCCCCTGCTGTTGATCTTGCTGCTGGTCATTCTTTTGATCTTGTTTCTGATCCTGCTTGTCTTGCTGTTGCTGATCCTGTTGTTGCTGCTGGTTCTGCGCCTGTTCTTTCAGTTTTTTGCGCGACAACTCCAGATTGTATTTAGCATCAACATCGTCTGGATGAATCTCAAGGCACTTCTGATAGGCGGTTATCGCCTCGGCATATTTTTCGTTACGGAAAAAACTCGAACCCATGTTGTAGTACGCGTCCGCCTGAAAAGCCGGATCGTCTGTCTGTAGCGATTTTGCATAGCGCTTGACAGCGTCTTCGTACTTCGCCTGCCCGTAAAGCGCAGTCGCAATATTGTAATCGAGCACCGGCTCCTGCGGTTTCTCGATTTCCGCTTCCTGATACAGCTTGAGCGCCTGTTCGATATCATTCTTGGTGTAGGCTTCGTTGCCCTTCTTGTTAAGCTTGCGATAATCCGCCAGAGCGTTTGCCGCCAGACAAATCACTAAGAGCAGAACAATTCCGCTACGCATTTGCATTCGAGCCGTTCTCCTTTCTGCGCCGCCGGCGTTCCGACAAAAGCGCTTCTCCGATCAAGAACACAATCGAGATCGGGAGTATGTATTGAAACCGATCCTCATACTGCGTCATCAGAATATCCGCCAATTCCTTCTTCTCCATCTGTGAAATCTCTTCGTAAATCTGGTCGAGAGCGATTTCACCCTGCGAGGCATGGTAATACTTGCCATCGGTCTCGCTTGCCGCTTTCTGCAACGTCGCCTCATCAAGCCGGGTCAGAATTAACTCGCCGCTCTGGTCTTTCTTGTATCCGACCATTTCGCCGCGCACATTGCGAATCGGAATCGGCTCGCCCTCGGGCCGGCCAATACCGATCGTGTAAATCCGTACTCCGGCGATCTTCGCCTCGGAAATCGCCGCATCAAGTCCGTCGCCGAAATCTTCGCCGTCAGTGATGATGATCATCACCTTGTTCTTGCGCTCCTTGACCACGAATGCCGCGGTCGCCACCGAAATTGCTTCCGCCAGATTCGTTCCCGGATTGGGAATCAGGTCGATATCCAGCACGTCGACAAACATCTGTGCCGCCGAATAGTCCAGCGTCAACGGACATTGAACAAAGGCACTACCCGCAAATGCCGCCAGACCGATTCGGTCGCCCTGCATTCGCGACAACAGTCCGCGGACTTCCTGTTTCGCACGCTCGATGCGATTGGGCTTCATATCTTCAGCAAGCATCGAAGCCGAGCAGTCGACGACGATCATGACATCCTGTCCCTCGCGTTTGAGCATTTCCATGTGCGTGCCGAATTGCGGCCGGGCAAGGCAAAGCACCAAAAACGACAGCGCAATGAACAAGAAGACGATCTTGTAACGGCGTTTTGTGGGGGAATAATTCTGAATCAATCCGGCGAGCAGCGATTTGTCGGCAAAAGTTTCCAGCAGCCGTTTCTTACGGCGCGAAACATACCACATGAATATGGCCAGCAAGGCCACTACGATAAATGCATACAGATACTCGGGAGTCGCAAATCTCATCTATCGTTCCTCAACCATATTTATACCCGCAAAGCCGCACTTCGACTTACGGTAATCTCCGGAAAAGTGTTTCGCGCAAAAGGAGTTCCAACAGCAGCAACAGTGCCGCCGCCATCAAAAAATACGGGAAATACTGATCAAACTGGAGATACTCCTTCACCTTGAATTTGGTTTTTTCCAGCTCGGAAATCTGCTCATAGATGTTCTTCAGCATATCCTCGGATTTGGCGCGGAAATACTTGCCGCCGGTCGATTCGGCAACTTGTGTGAGTTGCTTCTCATCCAGCTCGTTCTCCAACTGTACGTAGCGTCTGCCGAAGATCGGGTCGTCGACCGGATAGAGAGCTTTCCCCAGTTTTCCGGCGCCAATCGTGTAGATACGAATCCCCAGCGTCTTAGCGATATCAGCCGCCGTCAACGGATCGATTTCGCCGGCATTGTTGATACCGTCGGTCAGCAGAATGATGATCCGCGACTTGGCGTCCGAGTTGCGCAAACGGTTTACCGCATTGGCTATGCCCATGCCGATCGCCGTTCCGTCCTCGATCATCCCGAAATCGACCTGCTCAAGGAAATTCAGCAGCACGCCGTAATCCATCGTCAACGGGCATTGCGTAAACGACTGGCGCGAAAAAATTACCAGTCCGATCCGGTCATTTTGCCGGCCCTGGACAAATTCTTTGATGACTTCCTTGGCTGCCACCAGCCGATTCATGGGTTTGAAGTCTTCCGCCTTCATACTGCCGGAAATGTCCAGCGCCAGCATAATGTCGATTCCTTCGGAGGACACCTCTGTCGTCTTCTTCCCAGCTTGCGGGCGCGCCATGGCGATAATCAACAACGCGAGCGCCAGAAGCCGAAATGCCTGCAGCACTTTCCGGTTCTTGACCCGGCGACTCTTGCGGACGTTGCGGAGCAGCGTGATATCGGAAAACTTGATCGCAGCCTCACGGCGACGGCGGAACATCATGTACGCCACCAGCGGCAGAGCAAGCAATAGCCAGAGGAAAATCGGATCGGCGAATTGGATCATGCCTGCGCCGCTCCTTTCGTCGAGCTAAACGGCAGCGAGCGCGTCTGCATCACGAATTCTTTCGCTGTCTCGAAATGCCGGACAATATCTTCCGGCGTCGGGTCATATTTGGCGAACTTCACCATGTCGCACTCATCAAGGAAGCGATGAATGATCTCTTCTTCCTTCTTTTCCAGTGCTAAGCTGCGGAATTCGCTGATTATTTCATACGTTGTTCGCTCAAGCGCCTGTATGCCATAGCGGCGTTCCAGATAGCGCCGGAATATCTCCGACAGCCGCAAATAGTATTCCTTGTATTCGCCCTTGGCGACCAGGTCCGATGCCTTGAGCGCATTCAGCTCTGCAAGAGCGATCTCCCACGGCAGCCTTTCATCGACAGGCTCCTTGGCAAGATCGATTGGCTTGCCGGCCCGGCGATACAGATACCAAAATACTAATATCGCCACCAGCAGCGCCGCTCCGGCAGCCCACATCCAGACTAGAATTTTGCTTTCGAATTCCTTTGGTCCCCGCAGCGGCTTGATATCTTCGCCTTCTTCGCCGCTGAGCAGTGAGTTCACCTTGATTGCAATCGCATCCGTCACTACCGAGTTAAGCTCGCCGGTTGCAGTTGAGTATTTGATCGTAATTGGCGGAATCTGATAGTCGCCGGTCGTGAAGGTGGTGATCTCAAACGACTCGATCGAAGTCTTGGTCCCATCCTTTATTTCAATCGCTCGCGGCGTGTAGTCCTTGACCTCGAACATGCCCAGATTAGTTCCTACCGTCAGCGAATCGACAATCAGCGCCGTGTCAGCGATAATCTTGACCGTGTACTTGATCCGGTCGCCAATGGTGATCGACTGCTTGTCCACCGTCGACTCGACCGAAATACGATCCTGTGCGTAGCCGGCGGCGCAGAACAGGAGCAGGACAATCGCTACAATGCTAAAGCGCTTCATTGGCCCTCTTATAAATGAAGGTCTGATCGCTTTGATCGATCAGCCGGTAGTTTGCATTGAGTGCGTTCTCCCACTCGGGATAGACCTTGTAGTCAATCACAACCAAATGCGGCCGCTGCGCCGAAAGCGCGGCAGCAATTTCAGTATTGGTCAAGAGATGATTCTCGCGATACTCCGCCTCGGTCAAATCTAGCGGAAAATGAAATCCAACATGCTCCGATCCGGCAATTTGCGGCCGCGCCGATAATGCGCTGTAGCCAGCCCACTCCGACAGCAACGTGTCTTGAGAATTGGAGTTGCTCTGAATCGACGCAACAATCGACCTTAGTTGCGGCCACTCGAAGCGCTGGTCATCTGCCCGCGGCGCCAGAATGAACAAATACACGAACGGTGCAATGCCGACCAGATACAACACGGCTGCCGAACGCAGGATGCGTTTTAGCTGTGCATGCTGCAGCACATACGCCGCTGTCGGCAAGCTCATCATGATCAGATAAGGCGTCGCTTGCTGGAAATACTGCAGGTGCATCGGCGTCGGTACCAAATAGACTGCCGTAATCACCAGCGCAAAAAGTCCGGCTGATTTGTAGATGATTGTCTTCTGGACATAGCGCGAACGCATAAGGAAATAGGATGCAATCGCGGCGCCGACCAGCAATATCGTTTGCGGCAACGCGAAAAACTTGCCCAGTACGGTGAGCTTGTGCAGCACCAACTTCGCAACCGAATCAATCGGCTCGCGCTGTAAGTGAAATCCGAGATTGTTGAAATAGAACTGCTCGGGCGACGCAATTAACAAGTAGATCGCGGGCAGCGACGGAAGCAATATCCCTAAGGTAGCAATTCCGGCCGGCTTCGCAATTGCCGAGCGCGCCCTGCGTGCTGCCAGTACGAGCGCATAAACATAGATTGGAATCATCACCACAAAGATCGAACGGAAATTAATCGCGAATCCAAGCGCCAGCCACGCAAAGAAAATCGCTTTGGAATCAAGTGTTTCATTTTCACCGCTCTTAAGCAAAAATGAAAACGATATCAATAATGCGAGATCCACAAAAGCATACGGTTTGAATGTCGAATGCCAGGTCAAGAACAGCCCACCAAACGACATCAAAAAAGCCGCAGTCGCTGCGACTGTCGAGCTGCGCATTGTCCGTTTGACTAGTTGATACATCACATAGGTCGTCGCCAAGCCTGCCAAGGTCGCGAGCACCCGAAGTAACAGAAGCGACTCAATGCCCCAGCCTGAAAAGGCAAAAAACGTCAGCGGCATCAACGGCGCTTGCGGGAAAAAGAAATCAACGTACGGCATCATTCCGTCCGCAACGCGCTGCGCCGCCGCCAGATAGAATCCCTCGTCGGCATCCACCGTGCGATAGAACACAAACACCAAGGCCGCCGCCAGTTGTAGCAGCAAGATCAACAGCAAGCGCTTGTCGAGGGCTTTGACCGTCACTCTAACGGTACCTCCGCTCGCGCTTCTTGAAGAATGTCGTCAATGGAATCAGGTAGTCACGGCCGGTCGTGAGCTGCACGAAATCGATTGCCATGCGTCTGAACGCCTTTTCCAGTTCCGTGCTTAGTTCCTCGGCCTGCATCCCGAATTGTCGGCGGAAATACGAATCGGATGTATCAATCGAAATGATTTCGCCCGTCTCGGCGTCCTCAAAATCGATCAACCCGAAGTTCTCCATTTTCGCTTCGCGTTCGTCGCTGATCTTGAGTGCGACCACGTCGTGCTTGCGATTCGCAATCACCAAATCGTTCGCATAGCCTGAACTCAAGAAGTCGCTGACCAAGAACACTACCGATTTGCGCTTCACGACGCGGTTGAGATACTCCAGCGCCTTGCTAATATTGGTCGAACGCCCTACCGGCTTGAAATACAAGATTTCGCGAATCAACCGCAGCACATGCCCGCGACCTTTGCGCGGCGCAATAAATTTCTCCACCTCGTCGGTGAAAATGATCATTCCGACCTTGTCATTGTTGCGTATCGCCGAAAACGCCAGCAGCCCGCAAATCTCCGCCGCCATTTCTTCCTTTAGCTGATTGCGGGTACCAAACTGCCCCGAGGACGACGCGTCCACCAGCAGCATCACCGAGAGTTCGCGCTCTTCGCGAAATTTCTTGATAAACGGCACGCCGGTGCGAGCGGTGACGTTCCAGTCAATCAGACGGACATCATCGCCGGGTTGGTATTCGCGGACTTCCTCGAATTCCATACCCTGACCGCGAAAGGTCGAGTGATATTCGCCGGCAAAAACATCGTTCACCAATTTCTTGGTGGTGATTTCAATGCGGCGGATACGGCGTAAGACTTCAGCTGGAATCACGGCTTACGGAACCTCAACCTCGTTGAAGATCTTCGTGATAATCGCCTCGCTGTCAACTTCCTCGGCTTCCGCTTCGTACGTCACGATCACGCGGTGGCGCAGCACTTCCATACCGATAGACTTGACATCATCGGGTGTGATGTACCCGCGTCCCTTCATGTACGCGTGCGCTTTCGAAGCCAGCGTCAAATTGATCGTTGCGCGCGGCGAAGCGCCGTATTCGATCAGACCCTTGAGATTGAGATTGAAGGCTTCGGGATTTCGGGTGGCAAACACGATATTAACAATGTATTCCTTCACCTTATCATCGACATAAATCCGGTTCAGAACTTCGCGCGACCTGACAATATCCGCCGGCGCGATTACCGCTTTAGTTTCAAAGGTAGTTCCGACCGTCATGCGATTGAGGATTTCCAATTCTTCGGCCTTGCTCGGATAAGAAACGCGCAGCTTGAACATGAAGCGGTCGACCTGCGCTTCCGGCAACGGATAGGTGCCTTCCTGCTCGATCGGGTTCTGCGTCGCCATTACGAGGAACGGCTTCGGCAGCGGATGCGTCGTATCGGAAATTGTCACTTGACGTTCCTGCATCGCTTCCAGCAGCGCTGATTGCACCTTTGCCGGCGCGCGGTTGATTTCGTCCGCCAGGATCATGTTCGCGAAGATCGGCCCCTTCTTGACGCTGAATTTGCCGTCGCTTTGCGAATAGATCATCGTGCCGATCAAGTCGGCGGGCAAAAGGTCGGGCGTAAACTGCAAGCGCCGGAAATCCGCTTGGATTGCCTGGCACAGCGTCTTGATCGCGAGTGTCTTTGCGAGTCCGGGCACACCTTCGACAAGGATGTGGCCGTCTGCGAGCAGCGCCATGATCATGCGGTCGACAAGATATTCCTGTCCGACAATGACCTTGCCGACTTCCGCTTTGAGCCGAAGCACGAATTCGAAACTGCGCTCGACTTCGGCTTGGATTTGTCTGATGTCTTGATCCACCTCTTTATCTCCCTAAACTAGTGATTCGTTTCGAACAAATTGTACGGCATCATTTCAAAATCAGTTCCACCAATTTTGCCGCATTCGCGGTCGCATTGCGGCCGCTTTGAACTTCCACCCGTCCGCTGGAAAATTTAACTTCCTCGCAGAATCCAAACAGCTCTCGGCTGTGATCGCGAATCTCTTTTTCGACGCCGCGCTCTTCCATCCAGCGGAGGATATCCGCCGATGTGAACCCCGACAGTCGTGTCTCATATTTGCGTTCGATCAATCCGACGACAAACTTCATCGCCTGCGCCGAAAATTGCCGGAAATCCTCGCGGTCGGCCAATTTCTTGATCTCCGCAAATTGCCGGTTGGCTTCCTCGCGCCAGTCCGGCTCGACAATGCCTGTCTCCGTGCGTTTGCGGCGAACATACAGGAAGTACCCAATCCCCGTCACAATCGCCACTGCGATTGCGATAATGATTCCCAGATTGCTCTTGTCCTCGCTCCGCGGCTTCGGCTGGTCGATGTTTACCACGATTGGCTCGGAAGAGAGCGTATCCACGCTTTCAGCATTCTTGAACTCGACCAAAAACGCCGGGATCGTGACCTCGCCGCTGCGTGCCGGCTTAAGCGTATACGTGTAGCGTCTGATTGTCAGAGCGCCTTGTTTTTCAACGCTGCTGCCCGAGCCGCCGATCCGAAATCCGATGATGTCCGGCGGCGGTACGGGAGTGGTCGTCATTGCCGGATCGGAAATCATCACTTCGAGCGTCAAATGAAATTCATCTTCAAATGCAGCTTGCACCTTGTCGACGTGCGATTTGAACGAGATCTCGCCCGTCGCTGTCGCCGCCATTATCGCCACCGCCATTGCCGCTAAAATCAACCTGACCATAAAGTATGTGATTATATCTCTCAAATTGACCATGGTTTCAGTTATTAACATTAATTAACCGATGCCAGCAGGATCGCCAGCAAAGCCGGAATCATGACGATTTTCAGCGCCAGCGAAACCGACCGCGCGCCCTTGAGCGCATCGCGCCGCCAATAGATAACAAAAATTAATGCCAGCGGCAAATTGACTCCAAAACTAATTGCCGGCAAAAACCACTGCGATAGTCCAAGATTCATGTGCGCGGCATAGCTCGCCCCAATCAGGACTGCGAAAATCGCCGTTGCGACGATTCGCGCCGTTTGAACTCCCCATTTCAGCGGCAGAGTCGAACGCGCAATCGCCTGGTCGCCGGCGACATCTTCGATATCCTTTACGATTTCCCGCCCCAGATTGTATAGAAAAGTCAAAAGCCCGCAAGCGATCAATATCGCCAAGCTGCCAGACCCAGGCGTGCATATCAGGCCGCCCAGAGCAAAAACCGACGCGCACAGCGTCGCCACCAGCACATTACCGAGGATCAACTTTGCCGAAATAACCGCGGCATACAGATAAAGCAATACCGCGACAACGACAAAGTACACCGCCACCGCCGTCGAGGCGCCAATTAGCAAGCCGCTGCCCAAAATCAGGCACAATACTGCAGTTAGCCACGCGAGCTTGATTGACAATACGCCGGAGGGTATCGCGCGCCGGGGACGATTCACTAAATCGGCATGGACATCAAAGATGTCGTTGACTGCATATCCAAACGAAACCAGGAAGAATATCAACCCTGACTCCCGCCACGGCATCATCAATTGCCCGCAAGCGATCGCCGCCGCCGGCACAACTGACAACGCGGCGACCACGCCGTTGAGCGGTCGGATCAATTTTATCGCGGCGAGTAACTTGCTCATAACCCGGTTTCGAACCCGAAATGCACCAGCATCCGGTCGAGTTGCTTTTCCTCTCCTATTGAAAAGTCGAGACGGAATCTCCCCATTGTTGTCGCCAGAGTGACTCCGGCTCCGAATCCCGTCAATTTGCGCGCTCCTAATTCGGTCTCAATATACGCATTATCGCAGAAGACACGCGCCAGAAAATCGTCCGATCCGAGCCAGCGCAATTCCGTCGCCGACACGACTCCCAAATCCGCGCGGAAACTGCGCTCGCGATAGCCGCGCACCGATCGTGGACCGCCGACATCGATCAGTTGCTCGACCGGAATCGGATCGAAATCGGAGCGAACCTGAAATGGCGCAATTCGCTGATATATCACCCATCGCCTCGCCGCCGGCTGCCAAAACTCAAGACTCCCCCGTAACAATGTCGCATATCCGGTGCTCACTTCGCTCGAATCTGAAAACGAACGCCGGTAGTTCGAACTGAATTCTGTCGAGATCAGAACGCCGCGTCGAGTGTTGCGGATATCATCGCGTCGGTCGAAGCTGGTTGTCAACCGGACACCTATTATTCTCGCCGAAGGTGTAGTCTGGCCCTCTTCGGGGGTGATCTTCTCCCACGCCAGCGCAGTCCCGGCCCTAAATCTGTCATTTAGATAGAATTGCAACCCGGCTTCGATCTTCGCCGACACGTACGCGGAATCGCGGTCGCTCTGTGACAGCCCGAGTGCAAAATCAAACGGATACCCGCCGACAAACGGCAGCTTGACATTCAGCGCCAAGTCCGACGACTCTGCATTCAAGCGCGCCCAATACAGCGTAGCCTGCTCCCCGGTGCCGAGCAGATTCCGCTCGTTTAGATCGCCGCTGCCGCCGATGCTGTTGTCGGCATTCAAAAAGAGCAACCCGTCAAATAGCAGATTGCGCTCGTCGCGCATCGCGAAAGTGATATCTGCAGCGTTTGTTCGCGCATTGTGTGCCACCAGCGGCTCCCGCAGCGATCGGGTGTATTCGAGCTGAGCCAGTCGCTGCGCTGATCGCGTCAACTGCAATTCGCGGTATGGTTCGCCCTCGTGAAACGCCATGCGATCAACCAAGCGTGAAGGTTTCGATACCACCAATCCCGTGAAATTGATGCTGCCAAAAGTCGCCCGCGGTCCCGAGTTAATTTCGAAATTAAGGCGCAACTTCGCCGGTAAGACGTCCACACCGGCTAGCCTCGATTGACAGAACGGATATCCCGCGTCCGCATAGGCGCGTGCAATTTCTTTGTTCAGTTCCCCCAGATACTGCGCAGTCACCGCCTGCGAATTCTGCCAATTTGCAATCTTTGCAACAATTGCCGTATCGATGCCGCTGATTTCTGTCTCCGCTCCGGGAAAACGCCGGCCGGCGCGAATCGTTATCGTCGTGTCAGCAGCCGAATCGACCGTTACCCCCGCAGCAAAATAGCCTTCATTTATATAGGCTTCGTAGATACTGCCCTGCAGCGCGTCAAGCGACGCAGCGGTTCTTGCCATAGCGCGCAGCTGTGGAGCTTTGAAGACGTGGTCGCCGGAAATGCGCACACCACCCAGCGCCGCGTTTGCAATCAACAATATGAACAGTACCGCCTGCTTCATTGAAATTTCGAGACCAGCTCGCTCCTTAGGAAATAGCGGTTCTCTTCATGTTCGCGAACCTCCGCCTGGCCGAAGACTTTGAAACTGAAACTCTCTGACAAGCCGATGTCAATCTTGATTCGCCCGCCCCAGTGCGTTCCAACCGGAAATCCTTCCGCCATTTGCAAAAACACCGCACGGCCCGCATATTCGCTGACGTTCAGCACGAACGGCGCGAATTCAATTCGTCCTTGCTGCGATAGATTGTAATTGACTCCCGGCGCGACCCGGATACTGTACGACAGCAGGTCAAGCGAATCGGCATGTTCGCGTGCCAGCGTTGAGTTCACTGTCCACTCCCAGCGTCCGACAAAGTGCGATGCCAAAAGTTCGATTCGTTTCTCGCGCAAATTTAAACTTACACGCCCGAATTCGCGAATGGCGCGTTCGCGATTGACGAAAGCCAATTGCACGTTGTCGCGCTCGGCAAAGCTCTGGCTTAGCGCTAACCGCAATTCGTCGCTGTTGCGTCGAATCGGCGCTGTCAATTCCAAATTGTTTTCATCGCGCCGCAGGGTGTAGGAAAGTTCCGTCCGCAGCCGGATCCGTTGTTGGTATTGCCGCAGCCGATAATCGTAGAATTGCTGCGCCAGCCGGGCGTCGTCGTCAAAATAACGCAGCGGCGGAAGCAACCACGATTCGGCGAAGTCGTTGGCTTGATTTCCGATCTCGCGAGAATTAACTTCGCAACGAAATGATGTCCCGCGTGTCAGTGCATTCGCGTGCAATTTTGCCAGGGCGAAATCCGCCTGCACCCGCTTTTCCGCCTCGATGCTTTGCGCAATATCGCCAACTTGCTCGGTGACCAAGATGTAATCCCCGCGTGATTGTGGTACGTAGACCGAATCGATCAACACAAAATCGCCCTCGCCCGCATCGACTTTGAGATAGGTCTGGTTTGTCTGCGAAAATCCGCGCCGATTGAGCCGATAATTTGCGGCAACTTCCACCGCCGGAATCAAAGTCGGAAACGTCAATCCCAACGATCCCGTCTGATAGTCCTGCTTTGCTTCCGCTTGCTTGTAACGGTTGATATTCGCTGCGGCATCGATTTTGTTGGCACCGCCAAGCCCCCGCAATACCGATAGCATCAGGCTGCGCTTGCTGTCGAGCATCTGCCAAACTGATTCGTCCTTACGCCAGTTCTCACGCAGCCGCCCGCCGATACTGACACCGCCATAACTCGCCGTCGACTCGATTTCACGCTTATTGTCTGTCTGCTCATTCGCGGAAACTTCACTCGTGCGGCGATCATACTCGCCTGCCAGCGTCAATCTAATCGGAAGAGCTTCCGATTCGAGCCTGGGCTTGATATCTAGCAACGAGCGCCGGGCGCCGCCCTGCTGCGATGAAGCCAGATTGATCTGCAGTCGCGCTTTGGAGTCAGCGAGCCGGGCAAGTTCCGAATCAAGATTCAGCCGCCGCGCAACAAACCCGTTTTGCTCGTCCGAATATCCGGCGCTGATTCGTCCTTTGAAACTCCCGCGCGGATTGATTGAGAGGCTTGATTGGAATCGCTTTCGCCCAATCCCTGTCGTGTCACTGCGCTGCCATAAATAAGAGTCCTCGACATTTTCCGTACGCGTGATTCGCGGAAATCTGTCCGGCACAACCTCTGCCGAAACATCACCGGCGACCTTGGCGTCGCCAGAACCAAATCTCAATCCCACCAATCCGGCGACGCTGTTGTTGTCGCCGTCATCACGGCTTGAGAAGCGATTGCGATCATAGTTCGACAATACCGATTCGCCGCTTAGGCGCAGAGACCTCGCAATCTGCATTGATCCGGACGCCGCCGCCAACTGCACATTTTCTGGCAACGGCAGCTGTTTCAATGGCAGATATCGCCCATTTCCGGCGCCGACATATTGGTACCAGCCGTTGCCGAGGTAGATGTAGTCGCCGTCTGGAAACTCGCTAAAGCTGACCTGATAGTCGCCGAGTCCTTCACCGACGAAATTGTAAATCGCCACACCAATGCTGTCGGTTTCCAAAACGTAACTCCCGAGCCCGGCTCCGACAAACTTTGCACCCGAAATCAAAGTCGAATCGCGAATGTCGCCGGCGCTTTTAAGTCTGGCGATCTCGTCGTCGCTCAAGCTGAAATCTAGCGGATCGCTCTTCGAGCTCAAGAATCCCGTGTATCCAAGCGCAAATGTCCGGCTGCTGTCCTTGGATTGCCGGCTGCTAACGGCTGACAGCAAAGTCTTGCGGTATTCCAGCCGCTGAAACTCATACTCGGCTCGCACCCGGTCGTTGGCATCGATGACACGCCTACCGGTGAAAAACAACTCGCCGCGCAGATAGTCCAGATAATAGTCTTGGTCGCGGCCCCGCTGCAGTTTCTCACCGTTGATCCACACGGCGTCAGTGTTCTCAACGACAGTGATTCCCTGTTCGCCGTTGCGCCCTTGCAGGCGGTATGGTCCATAAAAACCGTCGGTGGTCGTGAATTCATATTGGCCGAAATTTCCTTGCGGCACCGAAACGGTCGTTTCAGTACGCTGACGCGGTGTGAAATACGCCAGCTGCAATCCCTGCACGCTTCGTTGGTAGGGAATGAGTTGAAATCGATTCTGCTGAAACTGAAAATTGCCGAAGACGCTGCGCACGCTCGGCGATTCAACTTCCAAATAAATATTCTCCAACTCGGAAAATCGCCGCGTCACCAAACGATTGTCGCGCAAACCCCGATCCGAGAAACTCCCGCGCACGGAAATCTCGTGCCCCAGATCCCCTGTCACCGTCATCGTCAGACCCTGCGCCAGAGTCGTCCGGCCGCGGTTGGAAACATCCGCCGAGAAACTTTTGCTGCCGGAAATTTTCAGGCTGGAATTCGCGCTTTCCGGTGACGTTGCCGGCTTATCTACCGGCTCGCCGACAGTGGCGATCTGCGTGGTCGTAACGTAGGGACGAATAGCGTACGACAATCCCGGCAGCGCGCGCACCGACGAACTCACAACCAGCAGCGAGTCGCAATTGCTCTGCCCTAAGAGACACAGCTTGCTGCCATTGATCTTGAATCCTGTATCCGGGCGCAGCGTGTCGCCCGCGCAATCGATAACGGCAACGATCGCTTGCGGGTCTCTGTGCAATGCAATACATCCGGAGATGTCGCGCTGCAGGTATTCGCTGATGGAAATCGGGATTGAAGGTTCTTCGGCGAAAAGAAAAGATTGATTGGAGATGCTGACTACAAGGGCAATCAGGCAGAGGCGCGTCAGCATCGACACTATGCGATCACGGCAATGATGCCGCAAGCTCATAGATCACGATGCGATTGTTTCCAGTGTCACAGACATAGAGGCGATTGTCGCTGCGCAGAGCCAATCCGGTCGGACCGTTGAAATTCACAGGCCCCGATCCGAATGTGCCCGACTGCATCAGGCGGTTGCCATCCAAATCAAACACGACAATCTCGTGGCGTTCTTTGTCCGTGGCGATGATCATTCCATTGTGAATAATGAAACCGCCGAGTATTCCCGTGTCGCCCAGCTCAATCGCGCCTTTGGCGTTGCCGAAACTGTCGAATACATAGATCGTGTCACGGTCACGGTCGTATACGTACACGCTGCCGTCATCAGATGTGCTCGCCAAAGTACAGCGCACGAAACCACCCGCGGGAAACAACTCCTGCTCCCGCGCATAGTCCTTGTCCAGCATGATGACCTTGAGATTGTCAGGATCGACCAGATACATGTTGCCAAAACGCGACAGCGCGATATCGGCGATCTTGCCTGCCAGTTCCAGATCGGGGTTAGAATTGAAGCGGACTTCATCGGAGAAGACCAGATTGTAGTTCGAACGGACGATACGGTTATTCCCCTGGTCGAGAATAAAGAAATTTATCCCGCCGTCCGATTCAATCGCCACTGGATGTGTGAGCCCGTTGATCCCCAAACCATAGCCGCCGTTTTCTTCGTTGAATGAATTGTCCGCGAGTAATTTGACGACGCGATTGTTGCCCTGATCAACGACATAGGCGTTCTTGCTCATGTCAAAGGCAATCGCTACCGGCAAGCTCAAGGCGCTGGTGCCCAGCTCGCCTTTGATTTCGGCGATGTACTTCAGTTGGCTAACAACTACCGGTGGGGCAATTTCAACTTTCGGGGGAGGAGAGCAGGCGCCGACCAAGATTCCCAATATCAAAACGATCAGGCCCAGTGACAACTTGGTCACATTCAAGATTTCAGAACCTCGCGTTCAATGTCAACTGCCATCCGCCGTCTTCAAACATCTTCAAATCGACGCCTGAAAACCCGGATTCGATGCCGCGATTGTGCCGCTTGGCGCTCCAGAAAGCATCGACAGCAGAAAGAAAGTGATTTGCAATCAGAAATCCAAGCGCGAAGTCGGCATTGCGGTAGTAACTCTTGCTGTCATTCTTCAAATCGCGGTAGCGTTCACGCGCCGCCGGCGAATTCCAATTCCAGAAATATGCCTCCGTGTCGGGATAATACTCGCGCGTGCGGTCAAAAGCGCCGCCAACTTTGTTGTATTCCTCGCGCGAGGTGTAAAACCCGAGCACATCGAAATAGCGTTCGTCTTTGCCGTCGACATCAGCGCCCGCTTCGCGCGCAGCCAGCAACTTGTAGTCGTCCTCGCGCCATTTGCCCAGATGCTTAAACGAAATCAACGAAGCCCAACCGCCAACTTCCGCGGCCATGAAAATCCGCGACTTCGTAATCGACCCCGTGTACTGCTCGCCGCTGCCGGGAAGAATTAGCGACATCAGAAACGCGCGCCACGGGCTTTTGCGGATATTGTCGGCATCACGGGCATCCTGAACTTCAGTATATCCGGTGCCGTTCTCGACCTGATACTGAATTGTCGGCTTCTGGTCCAAGGCGAATTGCGAAACCGGCAACTTTGTCTCTGCCTGGGCAACGCTTCCGATCAGGAGGCACGCGCAAAAAATTCCAACCGTCGTCTTCATCATTAGAACTTATAGGTCAGAATGATTTTCGGCATTTGCTTGCCTTCGTACTTCGCCATTCTCGCCTTGATCGAAATCTCCGAGAAGCTGTCCTGCTGGCGGTTGTATCGCCGCGCCGACAACGCTGCATCAAAAGCCGAGAACATATGGTTTGCCAGCGAGACAATCGCGCCGAGTTTCGCCTTGTCGAACTTATCGTTGGCAGTATTGCGATCCTGCAAATAAGCGTTGCGATAATCGGACGAATCCTTGCCACGCAGGTAATCCGTGTCGTCCCAACCGTATCTGAACTGATCGTACTTGCCAATCATTTCATAATACTGCTGCGTCTTGGTATCCGGCAAATGATGCGTAAACGTCCGGACGGTATCGTTCAAGATATATTCCTGATCGTCGCTGGTAATTCCCAGGTTTTCGACCAGATAGTTGTAGTAGCGTTCCGGATCCCAGTGGGCATCGGCAAAGGAATTGTTGTCCTTCTCCTGCTTCTTACCCTGATTGTGGTAGACCATGTATCCGCCCCAGGCCAGCGCTTCGATTCCCATAAAGATGAACGCTTTGGTCTTCGAGCCGGTATACAGTTGTCCACTGCCCGGAATCATCATCGAATACAGGAAGCCTTTGCCCGGCGACTTGTAGTCAATGTCGAAAATGTCCGAAGTCATTGGGAAATCCTCGAATCCCGAGGAGGCAAAATTGTAGTCGGTCAATTCCGCCAGCCGCTGATAGTTTTTCAATTCGCGCACAGCGAGACTTGATCCGATTTCTCCCGTCGGCAGAGACTGATTTTCGGCCAGTGCGAGAGCCGCCGAAATCAGCACCAAGAACGCGACCAGGTACTTCGTCATGAATGTATCCTCCAAAACAAAATTATTTCAATATCGCTATCGAGCAATGCTTGCGATCGCCCGAATTAGTCTCCAATTGACAGAAATAGACGCCGGCGGCCAGTGCCGAAGTGTCCACCAGATGTTCATTATCTGTTCCGGCAACACCGGTAACGCTCGATTCAAGGACGAGATCGCCCGCCGTGTTGTAAAATTTCAAACTCACCGGACCTGATTCTTTCACGCTGAAGCGTATCGTCGTATGATCAATCGCCGGGTTCGGATAGTTGTAAACGTAACCGATCGCCTCGCTGGCAACTTTCAAAGCCGGAACGCCGCGCACATAGCTGCCCGTGTTGGCGCTGCCGCCATAGAGCGCGTTCCAATCGCGGTCTTGCGCGCGCGAGATATTGAAAGCAGAAATCTCGCCTTCGCGCGAAAGCGCCAGCACCGAACCCTGGCCGGCGTTGCGAGCTACCGCCGCGGGCGAATCAACATTGCCGCCGGCAGCGCGCGGGAAATTGTCGAGTCGGTGTCCCTTCAAATCAAACCCGCATAACTCGCCTGTGCCCGTTCCGACAAAAATCTCCATCACGCCGTCGCCGTCAAGATCCGCTAACGTCGGACTGCCGCGCAACGGACCCACCGGATGCGCTGCGTTGACTTTGAACGGGAAATTCTCCACGGCTGTGCCGCTGGCATTGTAGGCGTAAATCAAATTGTCGCCGCAGAACATCATCTCAACGTCGCCGTCATTGTTGATATCGCCGAGTGCGATCTCGGAAAACACCGGCCCTCCGACATCAATTGTAAGCGGATTGACGGCATAATTAATCTTGAGCGTACCTTCGACGTAAACTTCGCAGGTCTCGAATGTGCCGTTGCGATCAAAATCGCCCGCGGCTGCGCCGCGAATCGAGGTCGCATTCGCGCTGCCACGCATTCCGCCTTCCGGCGAAATCAGCTCAAACCGGTGCAGTGAATCGGTAAACACACGATACGGCCACGTCGACGATTCGTTAACGATGATATTCCCTTCGCGATCGAGTACGATCTTGCGGTTCGTCATCGTGTAGAGTAGAATTTCTTTTCCTGCGACTGTCTGATCATAATCCAGAATGATCGGCGCGATCGCGATCGGCTCGTCAACGAAAGTCTCAAACCTGCGGATTGCCTCGCCAATATTGCTCAATGACCGCGAACTAAACGCCGCAACCGTGAAGCGATTTGTCGCCCCGACAATTTCCGCGAATCCGTCGCCATCCAAGTCCCCTATTGCCAACGCCATGCTGAATTCGCGATCAGGCGATACGCGGCCAAGCACCGCCAAAGTGTCGCGGTTGACCTTATCGCCTACTAATGTAGGTCGATCGACTACGACTTCCGTTCCTGCAATCGGCTGGAAGAACGAAGTGCCATTGTAGCGATAAGCGAGAACGTAGTTGTCGACTGCAGTGATAACTTCCTCTTCGCCGTCCGAGTTCAAATCATAAACGCGCAGCGCTGATGCGCCCTTGCCGACAAAGTTCGGCCAGTTTGTGCCGCGGCCGTCGGTGCGAATGCGGCAGGACATCGTCAAGACTGCCGCCGAAATATTGTCGATTGTGATACCGGAGAACGCGCCGGTGTTTGCCATCGATGACGGGTTCGTCGTCGGACCAAAATTGTCGTTGCCGTTGATTTCGAACAGATCTGCCTGTTGGCCGTATCCGGCGAAATACTCGCGTCCAAACTCAATCCGGCCGTCAGCTTCCATGACGGTCAGGAACTGATGCCGATTGTCCCAGCGTCTCGGATCGGAAGCAAAATTGAACCACTGCAGATCGTTATCGTCGAAGTTGTTGAATCCGTCGCCGTCAAAATCCAGCCGCGCCGCCAACTCATCGACATGCCAAATCAACATCCCGAATCCCGGCGTCAGGAAATCGTATTCGCGGTTGTTGACCGTGGCTTGCGAATTGGTCGGGAACTGAATCACGCCCGTCGCTTCATCTGCTTTCAGATTCGTAATTCCGTCGCCGTCGATATCCGGACGCCGATTCTCAAGCAGGAAGTATTCGTCCGCGTTGATCGGCACCATGATGACCTGGCTCTCGGTGGTGTTCAACTCGGCGGCTGCCAAGCGAACGTTGCTACCCGCCGACACCTTGACTACATCCACGAAACCCAGATACGCGCGCGACCACGCGTCGGGGAATATTGGCATCACGCCCTGTACCAGAACGGGGCTGACGTCTTCGCCGAAATTGATATTCACGCCGAAACCATTATTGTCCATCAGCGAAAAATCGCCGACCGCCGTGTTAAATGTCCGCGTGTCATACAAGTCGACAAGCCCCAACTGATGCCCGAATTCGTGCGCGATCACGGCATTGAGCGCAGTGACGCGTCCATCCTGCGAAACCGTTTCCGGCATCACCATTCCGTCGAATATCAACAGACTGTCGTTCTGAACGAATATCGGCGCACCGAGACGCAGATAACCGGTGAACAAATCGCCCGGCGTGGCTTGGCCGAAATTGGGCAGGTTATTTTGCTGGTCCGAGCCCGGGTGAAATACAATGAAGGCGTCGTACAGCGGCTCGCCGGTCGGACTGACAAATTGCAGCGCCGGATCCTGGTCTGCCTTTGCGAACGCATCATTGTAAAATTCAGTCAGCCCAAATTCGGGCGACTGTAAACCGTAATATGCCATCGACGAATCGAGTTGATAAGCAGCTGCAGATTCGGTCGGATAAACATCATAAACCAGCGTAACACGACCATTTGAGACAGTCTCGTAGTAGGCGTTCAGAGCCTGCAAGTGCGCGCGGAAATACTCATTGTTGTGCGGCGCCGGATCAATCGTGTGACCCTCATCGGACTCGAATTGTCCGACTGTGCGCAAATCAAAATTTCCGTCGCCGGTCGTCCTTGGGTCGTCCGGCGTTTCTTTCTTGAACTGCGCTTTGATTGCCAATATCCGAATCACTCTCGGCTCATTCGGCGACAGCGCTTGTTTCGGCAATCCAAATTTCGATTCGCGCTCGAGTCCAAGCAGATTGCGGTCAGACACGGCCGAGTGCATACACGCCCGCTTCTGCTGCTCCACCGGCTGCTTGCCGACAATCGTCAGCGATTTCGCCGCGGCAGTCCCGGCCAGCGCCGTTGCAAGAATGAAAGTGACAACTAAGATTCTCATTCTGATTTCGTCTTCCTACATCTTCACCGTCAGAGACGTTCTCAACGTATTCGCCAGCGGCAGGTTTTCCGACGACGGAATGTACGCGAAGTCGAGACGATACTTGCCTTTGTACTGCAACCCGACACCAAGCGTCGGCGTCTTGATCTCGCCTTCCTTGTCGTAAATATATCCGGCACGCAGCGCCAGCAGCGAACCGTACCAATATTCCAGACCAACGTTTTCGACGGCTTCCTGAAGCTCGGTCGAGAAGTCATCATTGACTGTGGCCAGCAGCTTGTTGATTTCACCCACTACCGTAAGGCGGTTGTACGGCGAATCCAGCAGCTTGTAGGAAAATCCCAGCGCCAGGTTACGCGGCAATGCGTCGGACTGCGCGGCGTCGATATAGCTCATGTCAGGACCGAGGTTGGTAATTACCGCTCCCAATCGCAGCCGGCGCGTTGCCGAATAAAGCAATCCACCTTCGACTGCAAATGAGGTTCCCGATCCTTGGCCAACTTCGCGGCCTGCGCCTTGCACCGACAGCTTGGAATAGATAATCTTCGCGGACAAACCGACCGCCAACTTCTTTGAAGCGCGCGTTCCGTAAGACAAAGTCACCGCAACGTCAAACGGATTGATCACGCCGGTCACTTCCGACGAATTCTCGCCCGTCGTTGGAATTTCGCCGTACGACAAGAAAGTCACGTTGCCGCCGATTGTGCCCAGCCCGCCGAACGGCTGCGTGTAGCTCAAGAATTCATAGTACAAATCCGGCGCCAAGTCAGGCAGCCAGTTCGCATGAGTAAATGCCAGTTCATTCTTACCGCGCGCGAATACGACAATGCGGTCCGCGGTGGCAAACCACATCTCGCCAGATTGCCCGACGACGTCGCGCGTATTGGCTTGCTGAAGTCCTTCATGATAGTAACGTTCCCACGACCCGCCGCCGTAAGAGAACGTACCGTAGATCGACGCCACATACAACCGGCCGCCGTGCGAATGCAGCGAGTTGATCGTGCTGCCTGCCGGATTGGCGTAAACCCAAACCACGCGGCCCATCTGCAGAGTGCCCTGTTGGATAGTGTTCTTCTGCTTCAAAATATTGACAAAGCTGCTGATCTTGTCCGGATCGGAGGTCTTGAGATACTCCTGCGCGAGTTCTTCGATTGTCATCTGGCGTTCGACCTTGATCGCCTTGTAACCGAAGCTGGTCCAAATCCGACCATCGAATTTCTTCACACCAAGATCGGTACCGACCCAGAGATTGTTGTCGTTGTCCATTTCCAGCGCGTTAATCTTCGACTCAAACTCCGCCTTGTACGGAATCTTGATTACCACGCCCGCCTTGGGGCTGGAATAGAAATCCGCGTATCCCGCCTGCAGCTTGGCAGACTCAAGATCAATTCGCGTCTGATCAATTGAACCGTAGAACTTATTGAACAAAGAACCAGCCGAGTCGCTGACCGTCGTGGTATACGAATGCGAGTTCGACCAATTCGTGCCGTCAAATCTGAACAAGTCGTCATCCGTCGCAGCCCACGCCAGCTTGTCGTTCTTCACATAGATATTCTTGATTGGACCGCCGGTCAAACCTTCAGCCGGTCCGAAGTGCGTCCACTTGCCTTCACGGACGATATGTACACCGTTTTCAGTTCCGATGTATACCACGCCGCGCTTGGCAACCCGGATCGACCACACTGCCGATGAGTCGCCCGGAATCGCAAACTTTTCCCAGCTCCGGCCGTTGTAGCGGTAAAGTCCTTTGCTCGTTCCCGAATAGAGTGTCTTGTGGTCGACGCCGATATCGTTGATCGGGCCGTCAAACACTGCGGCAAACGGAAACTGCAGCTCGCCCGGGAGCCGGTCGCGAAACGCTTTTTCGAGCGAGAACATCAAACGGTCGCCTTCTGATTCGGTAATCGTGCTATCTGCAAACGCTTTTCCATAAGCATCCATGAACGCGTTCATGCGCAGGTTATCGAGACGGCAGCCCAGCCATGCTTCTTCCAACTTCGCGAGATTCTTCAAGAAGTCGTCGCGTCCTTCAAATTTTTCCGGCAGCGCCGTCTCAACTTCCGACCGGATTTCGCGAATCCGTTCGAGCGGAATCGAATTGTTGGCGCGCGCGACCATTTCCAGCCGCGGATTTACCATTTCTTCCTTCGAAGTTCCCAATGCGCGCGAGACGATGTCTCGAAGATTATCGCCGCGGCGCGGTTCAATCGCATCGCCGGTAGACCAAGCGGTTCCGTCGTAGCGCATCAAACCAAAATTGGAAAGCGCCCAAATGTCGTAATGCGAATAGTTATCGCTCGGAACGCCGTTTTCCATCACAGCGATCTTCTCGATGCGCTGCTCCCACGGTACTTCCCAGCCGCGCCAAACCGTCAAAAGCACGCTGTACGGCACCTTGATCGTTACCGGACGCGTTTCCGTTTCACAGGCATTCGCGTCGCTCTCAATGCGGTTCAATTCATCGGTCGTCAGTTGGTTGTCGCTGGTCGCAGCATTGACATTTTCCTTGAGCTTGCTGAACGCCTCAATATTGATGCGCAAGTCCTGCCAATTCGTCAGCAGCTTCTCGGTCAGAGCATTGATCTGATCCGCCGCTGTCTTGCCGCCGGAACGCAGCATCGCTACGCGCAGACCGTTGATATCTTCGAAAGTAATGCTCGTGTTCATCGCGCAGATTTCGCGCACGGCAATTTTGAATTTCTCTTTGTCGGCTGCAGCCAGTCGGCGGGAAAGATTCGCCAGAACCGTCCGGGTCGGGTCGATGGAAATCTCTTCGGCGTCAAACCACTGCTCGTTCTCGAAGCGGCTGATCGTGTTACCCTTAATTTGCCACGCCTGTACGCGCTCGAAGAACGACTCCGAGAGCTTGCGGTTGAAAGCGGATTCAGCCAGTTGCTTCAGACGGCTGTCATCGGCGACTCTGATCTCGTACCACGCGTGCGCGAGCGGATACTCGCCGAGTCCGGCCGGGTTCCAGTGCGTTGCCGAGGCGTCATCCGCCACCGCAACGAACGCTTCGCCCATACCGGCGCTGCGTGCGCCCGGTGCGATACGCAAGAAGAGCACGGCAGCATCGCTGACCTGTGCGTACGCTTGCGCCGCGCCAAGCAACAGCGAAGATCCGATCAAGAATATGAAAATCAATTTGCGTCTCATCAAAGTCTCCTTGATGTATTGAAACAGAATTATTTCTACTTAACGACAACCAGCTTGCCGGAGGCAGTGGCTTTACTATTATCGACATTTTCACCGCCGCCGCTTGCCGGGCGCGCGGATAATTGCATCAGATATACGCCGTTAGCGATAGCATCGCCGTCGGCGTCGCGGCCGTCCCAGGCAATTCCCTGGTGATAGCCGCGCGTTCCCGGCAGACTGCTGGTCGACCAGATTTCCAGACCCGACAACGTGAACAGTTTCAAAGTGACATCATCGGCGTCACCCGTCAGCGAATAGCTGAATTCGCAGCCCTGCTTGACCGGATTCGGGTAACACAGCAGATCGACAATCTCCAGTTCTGCGGTCGACGACACATTGAACGTCGCCAATTTCTGGCTCGAGTTATTGGCCGAATCCCACGCCTTGACGCGCAGCGCGTGCTCGCCCGCCGCCAGCTTGGGCAGTTTCATTTTGGCACTTCCGCGCTGATAACTGTCGGCGGCATAAGTAAAACTATCGGTCAGTTCGTAGCTGAATTCGCGGTCATCATCAAATTGCAATTCGATGCCGTGCCCGATTTCGCCGCTCAAATTTATCCCCAGTGAATCGAATAGTTCAATCGTCAGTTCGCTTTCCGGCTCCAAGGTCACTCCGTTGCTGAAACCGGAATTGCCCGCCAACAGCAGATTTATCTCCGGCCCGACAGTGTCGACGACATCCTGATTGATGCTGCCGATCGCGATCGGGAAGATTACGCCCGCCGCACCGCTATTGGCGCTGGCCGCGTAACCGCTGATGCGCGCATCATCGCCGCCGTAAGTAATATCCTTGGGAACAACAAACCGCAGACTGAAGTCGCCGTCGACGACGCCGATCTTGCCGCGATAGATTTCCGGACCATACTCCGAATAAGTTACCACGAATTGCGTTTCGAGATACGGAATCGTCACGCTGCGCTCGCGCGAATTGTCGAAAACGCTGATCGTCGCGGTTCCGTCGAAATTCGTCTGCTTGACGCCGTCGCGGTCTTCGATCTGACCGGCAAGCTCCGTCACCGTCAAAGCGACCAGCGAGTCCGGTTGAAATGTCGTGTAATGAATCTCGTTGGGCGCTACCGCCAGCCGGGTCAGCGGATCGCCGATATAAATGTATTTGCGGTCATTGTCGCCGACGCCAAACTCTCCCTGACGCAGCAGCTTCGTAACATACACTGCTTCTGCGATCGTGTATCCGTTGTCGCCCAAAAGTTGCGTCAATCCGGCTTTGTTGAATTGGAAATTCGGCCGCGCATAGACCAGTCGCGTGGCCGAAATTGTTCCGACCGCACCGCCATTCGTGTACCTCAACAAGTCTTCCGCCATGCCTTCGCTTTTCGGATCATCAAAAAATCCGATTGAGCAGGAAGCGTTGAAAATCAAAGGCAAGCGCTGATTATTCGCGAGGCGCGGGATGTCCTGCGTCCGCCGGAATATTCTCTCATCAGCCCAAAGATTCGGGTTGCCATGACCGGTGTAATTCACGATCAGGCGCCCTTCGTTGATCGCACGAATGATATCCTCGCGCATCTCCGGTTTCTCTGCCGCCGCACCGAACGGGTACGATATTCCGTAAATCTTGTCGAGGACGAAATTCGGCGAGATGATCGTCGTGGCTAATTCTTCCGTGTCCTGGGTATGGAAAATTTCCGGCGCGGTCGACTGCGGATGATTTTCGTCGTCGGCGATTAGGGTTATCATATTGCGCCAGCTTCCGGCATCGGCTCCGATGTCGTAGCGTTTCATTTTGTCAAAGACCGCTTGAAATTCAGCAGTCGTCTTGACCGGCCAGCGCGCGATAACCATATCAACTCCCCTGTCCGTCGGATAGGAATTGTCCGAATCGAGATCAAGCAGCGAATCGAGAAAGACGAAATTCTCGTCCGAAACCGTCTCGTCATTATCGACGATGAATGGCGGAATGTAGTTTACGCCACCGGTGCCGAGATTGTTGCGAAAATCGTAAACACCATCGCCGACCAACAGGCAGAACGACGGCTTGGCGCCGCTCCAGTTATTGTAAGCATGCCGCAGGAAATCACGAATCGCGACCGGATCCAACCGGCCGCCGGAGAATTGCGCATAGATATCCGAAATCTTCACCACTCGCACCCGCAGATTGTCGTGCTGCTGCCGGTACGCGGCATATTCCTGCGCCGACGCATAGAAATTGTCATGCGTGATCACAACATAATCGGCACCGTTGCTCGCCGCCTTGATGTCGTCAATTTGTGTTGCCACGATCGACTGCGGTGTCTTCAGTGCGGCTGCATTGGCGATGGCATAAGGCGTCACTTCGCCCGCGTTCGTTTGAACCGCAAATGTCGCTTGGCTCGCAGAAACGCCTAGTAAAATCGCTTTTTGGTTATAGATATCGCTAAAATCGATCAAATACGGCGAGGCAAATTGCCCGGTCATTTTGTAGGCATGCACGTTGCCGTCGCCTGCGCCGGAAAACACCAGTTCGCCGGAAGCCGGCAGCGCCAGATTGCGTTGCAGTATCACAAACAGCTTATCGGTGTAAGCGACCCCAAACGGGTTATAGTCGACACCGATTTGATTCAGTCCGCCTGCGAAACGATCTGTCGTGTAGTAATAAATCGAGCTGCGCGTCGAATCCGGCTGCACTTCGATATTGTTGACCTTGAGCGCAAACGGCGGTGGATCCTGCGATGGCCGCGTCGTCTTGATCCAGAAGTGGTTCACTGATTGCGGCGCCGGCTGCGGCAAGTTGATAAACAACGTGATGTCGCCGGGCAGCCCCCAATACCAATTGTAGTAATCGAACACATCGCCCTGCGAAGCCTCGAACTGCGTTTCTTCTTCAAAGTGCAGATAATCGTTGAAGCGCGTCAAGGTGTCCACCGCGCCCGCTGCATCTCCGATTTGCACCGCCATGCGCCTCGGCTCGTTATCAAACGACCCGCCAAAAGTCAGATAATACACATTGCGGTCGCTATACGGATGCCGCATGAAATCGGGACTGGCGCCCCAAGTGTTGAAGTCAGTGCCGTTCGCGTAGAAGTACACAAAATCCTGGTCGCCGAAAGCACCGTCGCTTTCACCGACAACCGTTATCGCCATCTCGGCCAGCGAGTCGCGCAAAGTCGTGTGCAGCACCGGAAGCGGCCGGCCGCCGGAATGGAACAACCGGATCGTCCGTGGATCCAGTGTTCCAACATTGACGCCTACGCCAGACAAGTCCGCGCGGGTAATCTTGTAGATGCCGCTTTGCGTGATCGCGATCCGCAGCCAGTTTGTCGATTGCGCAAATGGATTGTAAATTGCAGCCTGATTCGGCGCTGCTGCCTTCGACTGCCAACGCTTTGCTTCTTCGCTGTTGACTGCCAGATCGTCGAGAATACGATCGAGCGGACCGTTTGAGATTTGCG
>CAZIBI010000006.1:39802-128843 GCA_964537215.1 uncultured Ignavibacteria bacterium
CTGTTGACTGCCAGATCGTCGAGAATACGATCGAGCGGACCGTTTGAGATTTGCGCCGCGGTCTCAGCTGCGCCTTCAAACGACACGGCAATATCCGCCGAATTAACTTCGAACCACGCGCCGCTTTGGTAAATCTTGTTCGGAATGACAACCTTGCCAAACCAGCGACCACGAATCTGTACCGGTTCGTCCAACTGCGCGCTGTTTGGCAGTTCGCTGCCGTCAAGAGCCGTGCCGCCCGCGATTTGTTTCCCAACCGTCAATTCGCCGCGCGTCAGACGCACTTGATTCGTCGGCGCCCAGAAACAGATGACTTGAGCATCGATAGCCAGACTATCGCCGACCGGTACGCTCGTCCACTGCGCATTGGCTCCATTGGACAGTGCCTGACCGCCTACCGCAGACGACGACCACGACATTGCCAACTCACGCTCGTTGGAGACGTTGACTGACACGCCTGCGAATAATCTCGAACTAATGGGAAATAATAGAAGTGTGGCGAATATAGTTGCGAGAATGCTATGCGGAATTCTGGACATCAGTTCTAACGACCTAAGTTTAGAATTTCGAGTATACCCACGCGCCGGTTTTCTGCAAACAAAAAATCGACAACCGTAAGTCAGCTCTGAACTTGTAATGCTCCGTCTTAACGGATTTCTTCATTACCTATCGGTCGATAAAACTACTCCATCTCTCCTTATAAGATTCTCCTTCAAAATTAACGAAAACGCACCCCATTTGTCAACCGATTCGTGCAATTTTCCTGCCAACTCATCGATCAATGCAAAACTGTTCCTATTGCGGCATCCGATTCTTATAACCGCCTTATCTAAGCGTAGTTCCACTAATTCACTGTTCGTTTGCCTCGCTTGATTTCAGCCACCTCTCCGTGAAATCGTCGAATAACTCTGCACAATCGTGCATATCCTGAACAGTAACCGCCGGCCCGACATTGATCAATCTTCAACGAATAGTTATTCCCCCTTAGCAAAGGGGGCTAGGGGGTTGTATTCCTCGCCGCCTTGCATACGCCAAAATAAACTTGGCGCTTTGGCCACCTACTAAATACATTGTCTCCATGTCGCGCCTCATCATCGTCGGATTCATTTTCTTCATTGGCTTTTTCCTCGGCTTCGTCATGGGCAAAGCCAGTCGCGGCAACAAAAAGGACGACAGCGGTCAGGTGTATTAGCGAACTCACTTCGAACTGACACATAAAGGTAGGCACATGTGAAGGACATACTCTTCATCATCCAATTTCTGTCATTTTTCGCTGCGATAGCTTGTTTCTTCTGGGCGCTCAATTTTCGGCAAGATCAAGGCGATCTTGGGCCGCGCATGGGATTCTCTCCTAAGAAACTTATCGAGTTCTATGGTCCCAAAGGCGCCAAAATTGCCCTCTTCGGCAGCATTAGCTTTGTCGTCAGCGGGATCTTCGCCGCAATTGGGCACTTTCTTAAGTAGGCTCAAACTCTGGGTCAAGCCGCAATCTCCGAGTTTGCGGTTGACAACATTGAGGAAAAACACCATTCTGAAATAATAAGCGACTCAAAAAAAGGTGTCCATTATGCCGCAAGGATTCAAAGCCATACTGGCAGGAATTAGCGCAATGAATCTCCGCTCCCGGAAAGAAGGTATCATGCCGACTTCTACCGTTCGCGCCGCACTGTTTTTATCACTAATCACGATCGTCTCCGCATCAACACGGCTATCCGCAGGCGAAGAACACAAGTGGGGAAATATTCCAGCGACAGAATGGGCACAGCAACCGCCGGCAGATTTCCCGCATGCTCCTGCAGTTGTGCTGTTTGACATCGGCGCACTCAAGGTCGGCATCCACGACGTCAAGTTCGAACGATACACGCGTCATAAGATCTTCGACCGCCAGGCAGTTTCAAAAATCATTAATGTCGAAATTCTCGTCCGAAAAGGTGACGACTTCGGCGGGTTTAAGGCACAAACTTGCCTCCCTAATGGAAAGAAATTGCCCTTTAATTCTATGAATCTGCTCAAGAAGAAAATCAGCAAAGAACTAGAGATCATCTCATTCTCATTCCCGGGTGTCGAAGACGGCTGCATTATTGAATTGAAATATGACATAACCAGCGGCCTCGGTTCGCGCGGCCTGAGTTTACCATCCTGGGCGTTCCAAGGCGAACTTTTCACTCTCGAGTCGCAGTTTTCCTTTACGACTTACCCGGGCTTTGTTTTCAACACACTTCGAATCGGGCTAGATGACACCCTGAGCGCTCCGACCGCGGAAGACACACGCATTGATCGTCAGCCGACAACACGATTTACCTGGAGCCAGTTCAACATTCCGCCGCTGGTAGAAGAGCCGGCCATGGGCGCCAAGCTCAACTTCAGCCCCAGCATCTATTTCCAATTCGCCGGAGTCAAGTTGTTCGATTTTTTTGACTTCACATTCCTTGCCAGTTGGCCCGATTTGGCCCGCAGCATGTCCAACATTTATGACGACTTGATGGTTGTCGACGATACATTGCGCGCAGTTGTCGATTCGTTAGTTAAAGATGTCGGTGTTGCCGGTGAAGATCAACTCCGCCGACTTTACACTTTCGTGCGCGAGGAAATCACAACGACCCCATCGCCAGTCCGGCAATTCCTCCCGAGCCAGTCTGTCGCCGAAACGCTGCGTCGGCGCGCCGGGAATCCTCCCGACAAGAATATTCTCCTGGTCGCCATGCTTCAGGCACTCAAGCACGACGCAAATCCGATAGTGGTAGCGTCGCGCGATCACGCTCGCTTTACGACCAGCATTCTCAACTCGAATCAGTTCAACTACGTTCTCTGCCACGTCCTCATCGGTATGTCCACTTATGTCCTTGATGCCGCCGATGACCATCATCCTTTCCCATACCTTCCGCCAAATCTGCTTGCAAGCGGCGGGCTCGTACTGACAGGCGAGCGTATGCACTATTTCGCATATTCCGGCGCATCCGGCGTACACTCCGAACATCCCGTCGACACATTAAAACTCAAATTGCCCGAATGGAAGAGCGGCATCAGCAACGAAGCCGCCATTTGGCTTAGCGACGACGGCAGCGCTATCTGCACTACCCGGGTGACCGTCCGCGGCTATGATCAAAGTGACATTGGTCATCCCGACGAAGCAGAAGTTACCAATGATGATATCACTCGCCTCTACCCGTCAATTCGCAATAACAACATCGAGTTGATTGATGCCAAACGCTTCACCTCTTCCCGCAACGACAGCACAGTATTCGACCTCGTGTTTCGCATCGCCGATTTTGGCTCAATCAGCGACAATCTCATCGCCTGTGCGCCGGCTCTGCTTTGGAGCGGTGTCAATCCGTTTACCGGTAGCGTGCGTCAATTCCCGGTTGACTTTGAATACGCGGCAAAGTATACGGAGACCATCGATCTGCACTCGAACGCCAAGTTTAGTACTGCGACTTTCCCCGCCAATGTCAGCAAGGTCACGCCCGAGTTAGTTTATTCGCGTGCTGTTCTCAAGCATGAAAGTTCGGCGCGCATTATCACAACCTACATGCGCAACCGCGCCCTATTTGCGCCGTCCGAGTACCAGTCAGTGAAGGATTTCTATCAATTGGTGAACCAGAGTCTCGCTGAACCGTTTACGGCGACAATGAAATGACGATCAACTGGATGCGATTCCCTGCCCGCTTTCGTGCCAAAATCGGACAGCTCACTTTCATATCTTTTGTCTTACTCCTTGGTTTCAGCGGCGCCGAATTGTCGGCTTCAGAATCACCGGCTGACTCGACGGCTGCATTGGGGGACACTTCCAAAGCCTATATTGTCGCGGATTCAACGTTCGTTGAAATTCGTGCGGATGGCCACGCCACATTCACAAATCGTCGAATCACTCGGATCAACTCCTCGGAGGGTGTGCGGTCTGCGTATCTAAGTCTCTTAGAAAACAATTTCGTTCACATTAAGTCCGTATCGGGGCGCCAGTTCAATTCTGCCGGAATCGCCATCGACAGCATGAACCAGAAGAAGGAACTCGTTAAGGTCTGTGGTTTCGGCCCAGAGTTCGCGCTGTATCTCGACCAATGTTTCTTCGGCGGTTCTTTCGAGGTGCAACGAATTCCATACACGGTTGAGTGGCAATCTACACTCGAGTTCGAGACCGTCGGAGTCTGGACCGGTTGGCTTCCGGAAGACAAGCTCGCTACCAGGTCCGGCTTTTGCGAGGTGCGAATCGACCCCGCCGGCAAATTCAAAATTGCTGTCTCGGGAACGCTTGGCGAAATCCAATGCGACACAATTGCACCGAATGTCTATCGCTTTACCGTGCAGAATCTGCCCGCTCTTGAGGCTGAAGTCTCTGAACCCAATCCCTCTCTTCGCCGCGCTCGCGTCTATGTGATTCCCGAGTCGTTCAAGTTCGCCGGCAGCGACTTTGACGGCAAGAGTTGGAACTCGCTATCCAAGGGTTGCTTCGACATGATGCGCAGCGCATTCAAGACATCCGATGCGCAGGAGGGCCTCGTCAATAATATTCGCAAAGCGCAGCCAGGCAATCTCCTCGACTCGCTGCACCGGGCGCTCGCCAATCGGTTTCGCTATGTCGCGATTTACTTCAACATGGGCGGCTGGATTCCGCATGAAACCCGCGAGACTTTCAAATTAGCATACGGCGACTGCAAAGACCTCGCCTCTGTCTACGCTCTGCTCTTCGACAAAGCCGGTGTCACATCACATGTGGCGCTGATCTCAACGCGCAACGAAGAATTCATCAATCCGGAACTTCCGACAATCGGACTTTTCAACCACACAATTATGTACTATGTGGACGGATCCGATACAACTTGGGTCGACCCGACCTGTTTCGATTGCGCCCTTGGCGACCTGCCTTATTCCGATGAGGGACTAAGCGCGCTTGCGGTCGATCCGGTCAATGGCGACCTGCTCAAAACCCCGTTATCCGATTGTTTGCAAAACAAATTATGTAGAAATGTCACAATCAAACTCACCGGCGATTTGGGCGCCGAATTGAAACTTAGTTCCCTTTTGAGCGGTAACTGGTCGCATGGAGTCCATAGCCAAATCACCGGCGGCGACGCGGCAGCCATGTCCCATCGGCTCTTGCGCCACTTAAGCATTGGCGGGTCGCCTTTGATCGATCATGATGCAATTAGGATCACTGAACGCGATTTGTCGCGGCTCCGCATCGATTTTGGGTTCTCCCAGTCGCGACTTCTTAAGCCTGCTGGAGATGCCGCCATTCTTGATCTTAATAACTTCCGATTGTTTACTGAAATTGAAATGCTCGAACTTGCGAAACGCAAACACGCACTCGAACTTGGTTCTCCCGGCACCGTTATCGACACCGTACGCATAGTTCTGACCGAAGGCATGAACTGGCGTTCACTCCCCCCAGCCGACAGTCTCACTTCGCGATTCGGCGACCTTTCACTTGAAGCTTTTGCCGTCGCGGATACGGCAACTATCATCCGTTCGCTCTCTCGCAAAATGAATATCATCGAACCCGCGGACTTCGCAGAATACCAATCCTATCGCAAGGAAATCCTGCAGCGCCTTCGCCCGGGCGTGACTATCTCAAAGCAAGCCAAGTAATTCCAGTCGCCGCCCCTACTGTGCCACAATCCTTTCAATTATCTTCGGATCGTTCGGCAGAAGCTCGCTCTTCACCAAACGCGGCACCAGTATGCGCCAGTTTGCATCCTGTGCAAACACTTCCTTGAAAATTGGCAACGACTTGTCGACTTGCTTGGCTGTCACCAAAGTCACCGCATGCCAAAACATGATCTCCGGATTTCCCGGCGCCATTCGCGAGGCTTCCCCATATTCCTTATTAGCATTGTCGAAATCGCCAACCGTGATATACTCATCGCCTTTGTTCATGTGATCGTAAGCCCGCGTAATATTCAACAACCGGCGCAGCTCTTTCAGCGGCTCGGTTGAATCGTCAACGCGAATATCAACCAAATTGTCGCGCCAACTTTGCCCGGTCGGTTTGCCCGACACCACCACCATCGCCGCCGACTGCTTGCCGCGAATATCGCCGCCCTCGGCTTGCGCGGCTTCCAACGCAGCCATCATCCGCTCCGCCAGATCGCCTTTGGTGTTCTCGTAAGCTTTCGCCATCGCCGCCCACACGGTCGAATCGCGCATCAAGTTTGCCTGTACCGAATAATGGACACCAACATGGTGTCCCGCCATCGCAATGCACTTATCGCCGGTGTGCGTCGCCACCACGCCGTTTTTGTCAATCATCGCGACCTGCCGCACACCGTGCTGCGGATCGGTGACAATCAACCCGCTCAAGGCCTGCGTCGCCGATTTTCCCATCCGCATTAAATCAAGCCCGAGCGGCCCGTAGCTGAATTCCACCAGCGATTGCGTCGCCACCGCACCAACACCCGGCTCGACCCAGATCACATCCGCCACCTTGAACCAATGCGACTGCACTGCCGCACCGAACTGCCCGGTAGCGCTATCATACGCCACAATTGAGAATGTGTTTACCGGATGCAGCGGTTCGAATTCCTTTTCGGCTGCCAGCGCCATAACGCCAAACAGCAGGCACGCCAAGGCCAACAGTCTTGCACCAAACCAAATCATATCTTCCTCCATCTTATGAGACATTATCATCTTGATCGATGTTTGCTTCTCCCCTCTCCCGGTCAATGGAGAGTTTGTAGGTCGAAACCCCGTATGGCAGCATCTCCGAATTTCGCAGCTACTTCGAGGGGTTTCGACAAAACAATCCACGGCGTCTGACTTTGAGCCACCAAAAGATCACCCCTTCTCAACGCGCCGACAACTCATTTCTCTTCGCCGCAATTTCCCGCTTGCTAAAAATCGACCTACCCGCGTATATTATTCGCGACAAGGATGTCGACTTCCGGGAAGATGGAGCCTTCCCTCACAGGCTTACCACAAATCTTCAAGTCGACAAAGGACGGGTACTTTTGGAGATCGCGCTTGCGCCGGCGAATTGCCAATTTGCGTGAGTCCGATTCGCCGCATTCAGATGCGGACAGCGTTGGGGTTTCCTGATACTTCACCTTCAGGTCACTGGGCAGTTCTGTTTACGCATTTGGACATTTGGTTGACAGGTAGCCGGGCGGTCAACGGACCGGGAGTTCAGAAAGGCAGATCAGAACTCTTCCAGCCGCACCGCCGGCGCCTCAACCTGCTGCAAATAGCACGAATCCCCGCTTGATAAATCTCCCGACCGCCTTATATTGATGGTGTAAGACTACCGACCCGATTTCTTTTGCGACATTGATTTTCCGAAGGACTCTCCGATGCTCACTCGTCGAATACTCGCGCTCGCTGTACTACTGATACTGCCTGCTGCAATAATGTCACAGAATCTTCCGACGCCCTATTTACCGTCGTTCACCAGCGCACCCGATGCCGTCACCTTTTTCCAATACGATATCCCCGATTCTGCCTTTTACAGTCCAAGCGCAGTCTATCAACTATACTATCGCAACTCCGGCTCAACTGCGTGGAATACCGGCGCTCTCAACGTCATTTACCAGGCCTGTTCGACCTGGACAGTTTCCGGATCGATCAGCTATGTTCCCCCGTCCGGCACACTTGAGTACTACTACCGCTCCGAGGCCGACACTATCACGATTTCGCAGTCACCCAAGAACACAGCCAACACCTTCCCGGTACCGGCCGATTTGCTGGCCGACATGGGCGCCGATGCGGCTGGCGATGTCGTTAGCGGCGGCAGTCATCTCGATATCACCGCCAGCGCCATGAGTTATTCCGACACCCGCATCTTCGGCCGCCTGACCAACGCCGGCGGTGGATTCCCGACCTCGAGCGGATTCGATTTCTATCTCTATTCAATTGGCATCATCGACCCCGATGCCACCGACTCGGCTGCTTATGCGATGATCTATGTCAACGTCCCCTTTGTGCTAAGTTCCGGTCTCTATAAGATCAATCCCCTCGATAGTTCGTTCTCAAAGATTGGCAACATTAGCACCAACATCTCGGGCAACAATTTGAGTCTGGCATGCAATATCGCCGACCTGCTGGCGCAGCCCGGCTGGTCAACCTGGCCGCCGCCATCCGGCTTGATCTTTACAGCACCCGTGACCGCCACCCAGAATCTTACCAGCCTCACATCCAACGACATTGGCGCAGCGGGAGGCTTCGTCCCGGCTTCCCAAACGCTCGTCTTCGGCGGCAACTCTGCCCCGACTTTGACCGTTCCGTCGGTCATTGCATCCGGTGGCTCGGCAAATGCATCGATAACTTTCACCGACTCCGATAACAACCTCGCAACGGTCCGGCAGTTCTATCTCGGCGGAGTAGCATATGACATGGTCGCCTGCGTCAAGCAGTTCCAAACGGGGACGGTTTTCGCAACCAGCGTCGATATCGACACTGCCGGTTGGTACGAATACTATTTCACCTTCTCCGATGGCCGCGATACAGTCTCGACAACACCACAGCTCGTCCACCTCGATTTGGCAATCATTGGCGACTGCGACAACAGCGGCTTCATTAGCATTTCCGACGCGGTCTTCTTGATCGGTTACATCTTTGCCGGCGGTCCGGCGCCGAATCCGCTTTATGTCGGCGACGTCGACTGCGATGCTCTGATCACAATCTCCGATGTGGTGTACATCATCAACTACATCTTCGCCGGCGGACCCGCGCCTTGCATTCCGTAGTGCCGGCCGATATCAAACTCGTGGGGCGGAAATCGTTTCCGCCCTTTTTCTTGACCGAAATCCCGAGCCGATTCCCCCCAATCTCATAAAAACATTGACGCAAGCGCCCGAATGCGATACAATAGAGCCGATGTTAACGAATGCTGACCTAAAAGAGCTGATCAAGCCTATCGAAGCCGACTTGGAGCGCTTTAAGAAGCTCGAAGTCCGGGTCTTGAAAAACGAATCGCCCCTGATTTTCGAGATTTCGAAACACATCCTGAACACCAGGGGTAAGCGCCTTCGTCCGACTTTTGCCTTTTTGGTCGCCAAGACAACCGGCTTCAAGTCGCCGCACTTAGTTGAAGCCGCCCTTGCGGTTGAAATGATCCATACGGCAACCTTACTCCATGATGACGTCATTGACGAATCCGACACTCGGCGTGGCGCGTCGACCGTCAACAGTAAGTGGAGTAATCTCGTTTCGGTTCTGATGGGCGATTATTTCTTCGCCAAGGCTTTCACTCTCTTGGTAAAGACCGGATCACTGGAAATGCTTGAGCGCGTATCAAAGGCTACCGAAAGAGTCTCCGTTGGCGAGCTTCGTCAGATCGAGGAAGCCCACAACTACGAGTTGACCGAACCGGCCTATATCAAGATTATCTCCGACAAAACCGCTTCGCTCTTCCAGGCTTCGGCGGCATCAGCGCCAATCTTGTCCGGCGCTTCAGATGAAATGGTGAAACGGCTCGCCTTTTTCGGTGAATACACCGGCTGCGCCTTTCAGATTGCCGATGACCTGCTCGACTTCGTCGGCGAGGCCGAACGCACCGGCAAGAAGGTCGGTAACGACTTGCTTAACGGCAAGATCACGCTGCCGTTGATTCACGCTTTCCGCAAATCGCAGGATCGCACCAAGAAGGGCATTATCAAGATTCTTGAAAACGGCGTCGAACAGTCAGGCTTTGATACCGTCCTCGACTTTATCCAGGATTCCGGCGGCATCGATTACGCCCGCACGCGCGCCCAGTCGCTCGCCGATCAGGCACTTTCCTATCTTAAACCCTTCGCCAACAGCCGCCACTATGATTCGCTCGAGAAGCTGGCTACTTTTTCGATAAATCGTGACGTTTAATTACGCCTTGATACATCTTTTCCCCACGCAAACAGTATAACCATAATATGTTGAACCTTTTGCTGGTCACGCATTACAGCCTCTCATTCACGTCAGTTTGGCTGTGGGTGATCGCCCTCGCATTCGTGGCGACGGTTGCTGCGACCGTATTCTACTATCGCCGCACCAACCCGATGCTCACCCGCGGATTCCGCATTGTGCTCGGAGTCCTGCGCGGTCTCGCGCTTGCAGCGCTCTTCTTTGTATTTGCTGAACCGCTGCTCATCGTTGAAGATGCCGAAACCAAACCGGCGACAGTCGCGGTCCTTGTCGACAACTCGACTTCGCTTTCGCACAATCGCCATTCCGCTGAGCAGTTCGCGCAGATTCCGGCAATCATTCAAGGCATCAAATCCAAATTGCCCGCTGGAGTCGAAATCGCCCAATATGCCTTCGCCGACACCCTCAAACGCGACGGCGCCATTGACGGGAGCTTCCCGGTAACCGCAATCGGTAATGCCCTAAACTATCTCAAGAAAGACCTCACCGAATCCAATTTGCAGGGCGTGATTTTGCTTTCCGACGGCGTTTCCAACCTCGGCGCAAATCCGGTCACCGAATCCCGCTCGCTCGGCGTGCCGGTCACTACTCTCGGCTTTGGCGACCCGAATCCGCTGCCCGATATCCGTGTTTCCCAGATCAGTTGCAATCCAGTTGGTTTCGTCGGTAAGGAATTCCCGATGGAAATCACCATCGAGTCGCGCGGTTTCGAAAACTTGCGCCTGCCGATTCGCATCCGCCAGGGTCAGCGCGTTCTCGTTTCCAAAGAAGTCGACCTCGAGGGCCAGGGTCGTCAGCAGAAGGTGTCACTGTCGTTCTTGCCGGATAAGGAAGGCGAAGTCATTCTCGAAGCCTCTGCGCCGGTACAGTCCAATGAAGAATCCGAGAAGAACAACTCGCGCCAGGTTTCGGTGCGCATCCGAGCCAGCCAGATCAAGATATTGCTTGCCGCCGCGCAATTGAATTGGGACTACAAATTCCTGCACCGCGCGCTGGCCGCCAAGCAGGACTTCAAGATTGATCAAAGCATCGACTCGCCGCAACGAATCACCGGCACTGTGCCATTTCCCGAGACGGTCGATGCGCTCGACAACTACGATGCGTTGATCCTAATCGACTTCGATGCCGACTGGTTTGCCAATCGCAAACAACAGCTCGATGCGTTTTTCGAACGCACCGGCAAAGGGCTCTTCTTTCTCGCCGGTGAGAACTTCGGCGCGCATCCCAGGACGCGGCTGCAGGCAGATCTGCTTCCGTATCAACCGGCCGCCGGAAACACATCGATCATTCGTCAGGAAGTCCAATTCACTCTCACCGAGCGCGGCCGGATCCATCCCTTGATGCGTCTCGCCGAGGATGGCGCCGCAGCCCAGCGCTTGCTCAACGACCTGCCGCCATTCGCCGGTTACATCCGTTCAAGCGCCGCCGCAGCTAATGCGACCGTCATCGCTTCGGTTCCGGGCGTAATACCCGGCGACACCGAGAGTCCGATCATGGCAGTGCATCGTTATCGTAACGGCAAAATTGCCATGATGTCCGCCTTCCCCTTCTGGCGCGTTGACTTTCTCGCCAAGGGCATCAAAGAGACCGACTCGACTTACAACAAACTCATCGACAACATGGTATTGTGGCTGATCGCGCGCGAAGACGTCGAGCGCGTGACAATCACCCCGGAACGGCCAATCTTCATCGCCGGAGAATCTGTCCGACTCAATGCGCGCGTGTTGGATGACAGCTATATTCCGGTGGAAGATGCCGAGGTCGAAGCTACCCTGCGTTCGCGTCAGAATCCAGCCGACAGCCAGGTCGTCAATTTCCGCTACGATCGTCCCGGCAACTATTCCGCCGACTTGCACTATTTGCCTTCTGGAGAGTACGATGTCAGCGGCAGGGTTAAGCGTGAAGGCGTCAGCATCGCCAAACCGCAAGCCTCCTTTATTGTCGAACCTTACTCCTTGGAAGATCTCTCGCAAACCGCCAACTTTGACGCGCTCAAACGCATCAGCGAAGTTTCCGGCGGCCAGTTCTACGCCATCGACGATACGGCTTCAATCACCCAGTTCGCCGGCTTCGAACCCAAAACTTTCGTCCGCCGCAGCGAACTTACCCTTTTCGACAACAAATTCCTTCTCGTCTTTATTATCCTGATGCTCTGCACCGAGTGGTTCCTCCGCAAGCGCTACCAACTACTGTAATTCTTCTATTATTCAAATCGTAGCAGACGTAGGGCAGGTCTCCTTGTCGGAGCTATTCTGTTCTTGCAGTATCTATTTAGAGACCTGCCGAGCTTTCTCTATCGACCCAATGTTCTGCAAATCCGCCGCTAACTACAACCGCCCAACATACCGCGAGATTTCATGCGACAATGCGTCAAGCGTGTTGAGCATCTTCGTTTCCCGGACCAATTGGCGCCTGCGACTGATTGCGGCTCTTAGCGACTTGAGAAATGCTTTTCCCGATTCACCCTGACCCGCGATCTGCTTGATCAATTGCCGCGCCCGCGATTGCCCGCAAAGCGGATTATCCCAGAAGTCGATCAGCCAACTGACTTTCTTCGTTATCGCAATTTCATAGGGGTTGAATTGAGGGTTGTAATTCTGTGCATCTTGCAGTGTGATTCTGAAATAGACCGTTTCTTGTGGCATGTTCTCTCCTTCGTTTGACCTATTGTCGATTGTACGCGGTTCAGGTTCAGGAAAGTTTGTACGGTCGTTTCATGTCATAGCTACTTTCATCGTATTGTTCGACTAAAGTCGAACCCACAAGTCATTGAAGAGATATTCGCCTTGAACGTAGCCAGATGCAACCATTTTCGCACCGCCAAAGTTTTATCTTGCCACCTCATCCAACCCTTGATACTTTCTCCGCAAAGTCTGCCTGATTAAGGAGTTTTGGCTATGCCGAAGATTGCTCAATGTCTTGCTCGCGAAATTCTCGACAGTCGCGGCAACCCTACCATAGAAGTCGATGTCCTGCTTGAAGATGGCTCATTCGGGCGCGCCGCCGTCCCATCCGGAGCCTCAACCGGCTCCCATGAAGCCCTCGAACTGCGCGACGGCGACAAGAAACGCTACGGCGGCAAAGGCGTCCTCAAAGCCGTCGACAACGTCAATGACAAGATCATCCCGGCCATCAAAGAAGAAGGCATCGACGTGCTCAACCAGCGCGAACTCGACGGCTTCATGCTCAACCTCGACGGTACTCCGGAGAAGAAGAATCTCGGCGCCAACGCCATTCTCGGAGTCTCGCTCGCTGTCGCCAAAGCCGCAGCTTCTTACTCAATGCTCCCCTTCTACCGCTATGTCGGCGGCACCAACTCGCGCGTTCTGCCGCTGCCGATGATGAACATCCTTAACGGCGGCAAGCATGCCGACAACAAAGTCGACCTGCAGGAATTCATGATCATGCCGGTCGGAGCCGAAACCTTCTCCGACGCGCTCCGCATGGGCACCGAGGTCTTCCATTCACTCAAGAACGTCCTCCACGCCAAGCACTACAACACTTCCGTGGGCGATGAAGGCGGATTCGCGCCCGATCTCAAATCCAACCGCGAAGCGCTCGAAGTCATCTCCGAAGCCGTCGAAAAAGCCGGTTACAAACTCGGCGCCGATATCCTTTTCGCGCTCGACCCGGCCGCGTCTGAATTTTATGACAAAAAGACCAAAAAATACGTCCTCGCCGGCGAGGGCCGCAGCCTTTCGTCCGACGAGATGGTCGATTTCTACAAAGAATTGTCCAAAGCCTTCCCGATTATTTCCATCGAGGACGGCCTCGCCGAAAATGACTGGGATGGCTTCAAAAAGCTGACCCACGAAATCGGCGACCGCGTCCAAATTGTCGGCGACGACCTGTTCGTCACCAACCAGCATTTCCTCGAAAAAGGCATCAAGGAAAAAGCCGCCAATGCCATCCTGATCAAGCTGAATCAGATCGGCACGCTGACCGAAACGCTCGACACAATCACGATGGCCACCCGCGCAGGATTCGCCTCGATCGTCTCGCATCGTTCCGGCGAGACCGAAGACACTACCATCGCCGACATCGCTGTCGCCGTCAACTCCGGCCAGATCAAAACCGGCTCGCTCTGCCGCACCGACCGTGTCGCCAAGTACAATCGCCTGTTGCGCATCGAGGAAGAATTGGATAACATGGGAGAGTTCCCGGGCAGAAATGCCTTCTTCAATTTGACTTCAAGGAAGTAGTCGCAAAAGATGCCGCGTCAGGAAGAAAGCCGTTGGCCGCATATCCGCGGGCGAATCATCATGTTCGTCCTGCTCGCCTTTATTCTGTTGCTCGGTTTCAACCTGACCATGGGGCAATACGGCTTCCTCAATATGATGGAGCTCAAGGCTCAAATTACCGAACTTGATCGCGAAGAGGTCCGGCTCAACACGGACCTCGTCGACCTCGAATACAAACGGTTCCGCCTCAAGAACGACACGCTCTTCATCGAAAAACTCGCCCGCAAAAATTTCCAACTCTCCCGTCCCGGCGAACACGTCATCGAATACTAACGGAAGTTCCAATCCTCAATTTCTTGGGTGCCCCAGCGCTTGCGCTGGGATTACGTACTGTCGAATTTGCTTGTGCCCCAGCGCTTGTTGAACGGGGTGAAATCCCGCGCGGGACGCTGGGATTACGTACATTCACATTTACCTCGATATCCCAACTGCGACGGGGTGTGTCTTCCGTAACCTCTTGTTGGCCATGATTCCTTTTCCCCGCTAATCCGTTTGACACCCCGCCCCTTTTGTATTACTCTAACCACTTATGCCGATCAACAAAACGGAATTAATTGTCCTCAAACGGACCCGCATCCAGGATAGCTCCCTGTTTCTGGTCTGCCTGACCCGCGAACGCGGCAAAATCCCGCTCGTCGCCAAAGCCGCAACCCGGCCCGGCTCTTCGATGGCTGAAGCACTTCAATATTTCAATGTCGCCGACGTCATCTTTTATGAGAATGAAAAAGGCTCCGCCGAATATATCTCCAAAGCCGAATCCAAGGAGACGTTCCACCATATCATCAAGGACGAACTCAAATATGGCTACGCCTCGGCGGCGATGGAATTCGTCAATCTGTTTCTCCCCGAAGGCGAAACCAATCTCCACGTCTACCTCATTCTCAAGCGCTACCTGCGCCTGCTCAACGACTCGACGCAGAAAAATTTCCGCCGCGAGATTTTGCATTTCTGGTATCTGCTCTGTATATTCTCCGGCTACGCGCCCGAACTTGAGATGTGCACCGAGTGCGGCAAGATGATTTCTGCCGAAAAACTCATGTTCAGCCCGGAGTCCGGCGGCGTCGTTTGCGCCAAATGCGTCAAGAACCAACTCGTCGTGACGCTCGATATCTCAACCGTCCGCGCACTTAAGTTGCTCGCCGGAACGAATATCAGCGACTCGCGCAAAATGGTCATGTCGCAGGCGCAGATCGAACAAGTCCGCGATTTGCTCGTCGCACAGACCGAATATCATATCGGCCGCCGCGTCGATCTCAAGTCGTTCGACTTCCTTAGAAAACTGCGTTTCTTTGAACGCGACGCCACCCCGACCTAATAAGCTACGTTGCCTTTTCCCCTCTCCCCCTTTGGGGAGAGGGGTAGGGGTGAGGGCGTCGGGGCTAGCGCGCCAAACTCGAATTTGATTACTAACAATACATCTGGAGGAATCTGTGGCAAAACCTGTTGACCGTATGGAACAAATCGTCTCGCTCTGCAAACGGCGCGGTTTCGTCTTCCCATCATCCGAAATCTATGGCGGCCTCGGCTCCTGCTGGGACTACGGCCCCTACGGCATCGAACTCAAACGCAACCTGAAGGACTTCTGGTGGAAGGCCATGACGCAAAAGCGCGACGACATCGAGGGCGTCGACGCTGCCATTCTCATGCACCCCAAGGTCTGGGAAACCTCCGGCCACGTCGCCAATTTCACCGACCCGATGGTCGACTGCAAGAAATGCAAAGCTCGTTTTCGCGCCGATCAGATGGACACCGCGCGCTGCCCGCTGAAACCAAGCAAATCCCCGCTCGAATGCGGCGGCGAACTCACCGAACCGCGCCAGTTCAACCTGATGTTCAAGACCTTCATGGGTCCGGTCGAAGAATCCAGCGCTGTCGTCTATTTGCGCCCCGAGACCGCGCAAGGCATCTATGTCAACTTCCTCAACGTCATGGGTCCGGCACGCCAGAAACCACCGTTCGGTATCGCGCAAATCGGCAAGGCTTTCCGCAACGAAATCACCCCCGGCAATTTCATCTTCCGCACCCGCGAATTCGAACAGATGGAAATGCAGTTCTTCATCAAACCGTCCGATGACGAACAGTGGTTCGAGTATTGGAAAGCCGAACGCCTCAAATGGTATCTCGAACTCGGCATCCGTCCCGAACGCCTGCGCTATCACGAACATGGCGAGGGCGAACTCGCGCACTACGCCAAAAAAGCGTTCGACATCGAATACGAATTCCCCTTCGGCTGGAAAGAACTCGAAGGCATCCACAACCGCACCGATTTCGATTTAAGCCGCCACATGGAAGCCACCGGCAAAGACCTTTCCTATTTCGATGACCAGACGCGCGAAAAGTACGTACCCTACATCATCGAAACTTCCGCCGGCTGCGACCGCACGCTCTTGGTCTGTCTGGTTGATGCTTATGAAGAAGAAGAAGTCAAAGGCGAAGTCCGTGTCGTGCTGAAATTCTCTCCGAAGATCGCTCCGATCAAAGCCGCGGTGCTCCCGCTCGTGAAAAAAGACGGCATGCCGGAATTCGCGACCAATCTCTTCCACGACCTCAAGAAGCACTTCAAGTGCTTCTATGACGACGCCGGCGCCGTTGGCCGCCGCTATCGCCGCATGGATGAAATCGGCACGCCGTATTGCATCACTGTCGATGGCCAAACTCTGACCGACCAAACCGTGACCATCCGTGACCGCGACACCATGACCCAAGACCGCGTCAACGTCTCGACCTTGGTCGATTGGCTGAAGGGCAAGATAGAAGGGTAATCTTCAATTGTGTCATCCCGACGAAGGTCGGGATCCAGGCTTCGTAGGGGCGAGGTTTCCTAGCCCGAAAATGCACAGCCTCGTAGGTCGGGTTTTTCGCTTCAAGTCAGTTTGGTTAACATATCATGAATCCATTTCAGCGTGAGGCTACAAGATTCTCGACTCTCCTCTGAGAATGAATGTTCCCGGCGATTTATCAGACATTCCTGAATTGACCTTGCAAAGAGGTCCTTCCTGTTCTTTTGTGCGTTCGGATAGCAGCTTTTTTGTATAACCAGACGATCATCATCGGTAATGATTCGATCGAGGGTCTTTTTCGCAAGTGACTGTGCAACGTCACCGAGCGTGAAAACGCGGTCATGTAGGATGCTACCGAATACGTCAAGATACCTCTTCTTCTGTCTGGCCCCTTCTCTATCTCCATCAAGCAGAATAATGAATGGCTTTCCCCAGGCGAGGTAAATCTTTATGACTGTGTCAAGTGATCCAGCACCAGTTCCGGGCAAGACTGATGACTCCGGACCCAATCTTTGATTCATCAAGTATTTTAGGACATAGAAATCATTTTTGCCTTCGACCATTACCAGTCTCGGAACGGGCTCAAGAAGGCTTGGTTGGTAGTCCAGAACATCTAAGATAGGTTGAAAATAAGTAAACTGGTCAGGATGCTTTACGGCAAACTCACGATATCTGCTCGTTTGAATCTGCGTTTGTGAGCTGTTGTACGAATCCTCCGGCGCATCATAACTCAAACCTGCATTTCGAACGACATAGGTTCCCTCCAACCACTCAGGGTTAATGAGATGATGACTATGCGTAGTATAGATTACGGTACACGTTTTGGCGAGGACGCCTAGACTTTTCAGAAGCTTCTGCTGCGCTGTTTGGTGGAGGTTAGACGCTGGCTCATCAAACAGAAAGAGAACTCTTTTGGACGATTGATCGTTCCGGTATCTTCTATAATGCGTAAGTAGGAAGAAGACAAAGAACCATCTAAATCCGAGTGATCTCTCCTTAATCCTATATGATTGATCTGCCTCCTTTATTTTGAATTCAACGTAGAGCTTGGGCTTGCATCCTGCAGGTTGGTCTTCTGCGTCACAAGCTATTGAAATCTCCTTGTCCTTGATCTCTCGAGAAAATATCCTGTTCCATTCAGCGAATACGACTCTTGACACGTCGCGGGACATCTTATTTAGTAGCGCTTCGAGGCTTCTTTTGTCCTGCTTATCTGTACTCGTCGCCCGGTCTAGTAAATGAGTCTTGAAATCCAGTGATTGGTCCACTGACTTCAATATGTCCTCGAGTACTTGTCTATAGAACTGATGCTTTTTGTCATCAGTACCATAATTCTCAAGGTAGATCTTATCTGGAAAATCGAACAAGAAATTCTGAAAGTACAATATCTCAGGAATGAGATTTCGAAGTTCACCTGTGAACAGATCAATTTCTTCTTTTGCTAACTGAGAAAGGCTGATCGGGCTCTTTCTTCGCCCTCGTCTAAAACTCGCATCAATTTGGAATGTGGAACCAGTTTTTAAGTATTTCGAGTTCTTGTACCTGCGAAACTGTTTGATCTTTAGTTCTTGCCCTAAGGACTCGACGATCAAGCCAAGAGATTTTGTCATTACCTCTTTCATCTTGGCAACGTCAGCAGCATCGAGCAAGAGTTCGACATCGAGCACTATGTCATCATTAAAATTGTGCCGCAGGTTTATTGGAATGAGCTCATGTTCATCCTCGATGGTTCTGCCAGGCAACTCTAATAGGTCTAAATCGCCTGCTTTGAATGAAAAGGCGTTTATCGCGTCTAGAATCGTCGTCTTGCCACTTTCATTAAGCCCAACAAGTGTAAAAACATCTTGAGAGGGAGATCGCCCCAAATCCATGGATGCGTATTCAATTCCCTTGAAGTTAGTTATCTCAAATTTCGTATATCGCATGCTCCTCAGACCGCCTTTACGTGAGTTCGTTCAAGAAAATATAATAGACCCGTTCGCAATAGCACAAGGAGTTTCGAATTGTAAACTGGCAGATCGCCTCCCCACCATTAAGCCAGCGCAGGACGAAACGCTAAACTCGATAATCCTATTTATCAGTTCGTAGGTCGTATTCCGAGCGTTTCTGACATTCCCGCATTCGGATTCCGCTTCAAGCGAGAAACCCGACCTACGACTTCCGCCCCCGCATCGCCATCAACGCAAGACTCCCATTGAGCAAAAAAATGTAGGCTGCGAAACTGGTACTCTCAAAGCTGTGGGTTTGAACTGACAGGAGACTAATCCCAAAACCGATTGCACTGATACCATACCCAATCCAACTCTCGGACTGCGGATGTCGATACGCTTTGATCAGCGTCGGTATCGCTGCGAGAATATCCGCCAGAAGCGAAAACAGCAGCGCCAAATTCGGATTGTCGGTAATCGCCCAGAGGATGATCCCAATGACGGCCGCCGCCATCAGGTAGTAGTCGCGCGGATCACTTTTCCAATACGCTTTCTCATTGAAGAACGATGCCGCGACTATCAGCAGCGGCATAAGTCCGGCAACGAACGAAGTCCACGATATGCTCGCAACGCCCTGCGCCCTTTGCGCTACAAAAATGACCAGCGGGAAAATGCCCCACAACAACCACGTGATGCGGTTTGGTTGGGCTTTGCCGACGATGGTATCGAACAGGTAATACAATCCGCCGACCGAGCCGATCACGGCACCGACAATCGCGCAATACTCTGGTAGCATACGCCAATCACCGCAAACCAATCTGAAGTGTCAAGAACTTCGTCTGCGGACCGGGTTTCTATCGAACTTGCCGGACCTCGTCCAGTCGCGCCCCTTACTGTGCCCGCAACTTTGCCAACACCTTGCCTTCACCGTTGAACAGTCTCAACTCGTCGCCGTTGACTTGAAATCTCATCGTTGCGTCAAGTGCATTCAGGAAAACTTGCTCATACGCCGGTTCCGTCAAACAAGCCATCTTGGTCGTCACCAGATGCGCAAACACCAAAGTGTCCGCGCTCATCATGTAGATTCCCATCAAACGATTACAGCCGGTACTTCCGGTGACGCTGCTGTCGCTCGCTGCGAGCACGAATTGCATCGCCTTGCTGCTTGTATCCGGTGCGATAGCTGTTCCCCCGACTTCAAACACGGCCCAGGTTCTGTCGAGAATTGCCCCGCCCGTTTGTTCGGACTTTTGGCTCTCCAGCGCCGGTGTCTGCTTCTCGCTTGTCTCGCCCTTCTTTTGACATCCAACACCAACAAAGACCAAGACCGCTGCCACCGTGCCGACAACAATTTGCTTCATGCTTTCCCTCCCTGAAGATTCATTTTGTGCTTGAGCCCAATTGACTCACACTTTGAGCCGTAACACAATAGAATACGCAGAGACTCTAATTGCAAATCAGGAGGAATTAATGATTCGTAAAGCATCCGCCATCTGGAAAGGCGATCTCAAATCCGGCAAGGGCACACTTGCAACTGAAACCGGAGTGCTCAAAGACACCCAGTATTCATTCGCTTCGCGCTTCGAAACCGGCACCGGCACCAACCCCGAAGAACTTATCGGTGCGGCACATGCCGGTTGCTTTTCGATGGCGCTTTCCGGCGGCTTGACAGCGGCGGGATTTGTCCCGGATCAAATCACCACCACCGCCAACGTCCACATTGATAAGGTCGCGACCGGCTTCAAGGTCACGTTGATCGAACTCTCCACTGAAGCTCGCGTGCCGAATATCGACGACGCCAAATTTCAGGAAATCGCCGCCGGCACCAAAACCGGCTGCCCGATTTCGCAGGCGCTTGCCGCCACCGAAATCAAACTCACGGCCAAGCTGCTCAAGTAGCAGTCTGCACAAACGATGCTGGTCGGGTTTGATTCCTGCTTTGAGCGCAGCAGACCCGACCTCGCCCCCACTACTCCATATTAATACTTGACATCCTTGACGAATTTCTTAGCTTGAAAACAGCGCGGGGCAGCCGCGACTTAACAACTACGTCAATCCATACGTCATAGAGGCTTTTCTAACATCTTTCTTCGCTAACGTTTTAGACCAAACTCTATCGAAGTCCACTTATTGGGAGGATGTATGTCTAAACGTGACCCCAATCGTAGTCACATCCGCGCATTCGCTTCGGCGCGAATAATAGTCGCGCTATTACTTACTACATTTATTTCTGGCATTGCCCTCGCGGCGCAACCGTCGATTTCGATCGAACGCCCGCGGGACGTGATACAAGGATCCTTCGAGTATGTCGATGTCAAATACGAAGCCAACAGTTCAAGTCTGCAATTTGCCGGATTTGACCTCTTGATATCTTATGACGCAGCTGCCTTGACCCTGATTGATGCCACACAGGGAAATCTCCTGAACGACTGCGGCTGGCAGTACTTCACCTACCGCGTCGGCAACGACGCTTGCACGGGCAGTTGTCCTTCCAGCGTTGTTCGCATCGTTGCTCTTGGCGATAGTCCGCAGGTATCCGGGCAGCAATCGTGCAATCTCGGCGCGTCGTCTGGAAACCTCGCGACCATTAAGTTCCTCGTCACTAATGATGCCAGCTTTGAATGCATAACCGTACCCGTTCAATTCTATTGGTCCGATTGCGGCGACAATGTATTAAGCAGCGTAACCGGCAATACTCTGTTCGTCGCCGATACTGTATATTACGGATTCGCATCCGACCTGATTTACCCAGTTCCGAACGGACTGCAAACCAATCAAGGTTGGCCCGAATCCTGTGCTTCCGAGCTGGGAAACAACCAGGCAAATCGCGCTGTCAACTTCCGCGAGGGCGGTGTCAGCATCGTGTGTCCTGAGCCTATCGACTATCGCGGCGATATCAACCTCAACGCGCTTGCCTATGAAGTCGCCGATGCAATTCTCTTCTCCGACTACTTTTTCGCTGGACTAGCGGCATTCACGACAGACGTCAACGCCCAGGTCGACGCCACCGACGTCAACGCCAACGGCCTGCCGCTGGAATTTCGCGACCTAATATATCTCCTCCGAATCATTCTCGGCGACGCTCTGCCGTTCCCCAAGGCTCCCGCGGTCGATACCTTGACGGCTGTCTTTACCCAGAATACTCTTTCTAAATTTGTGCGCGTAGAATCGCCGCACCTGCTGGCTGGCGCAATTCTCGATTTTGACGGCCAAATCACCCCCGACTACTTGCCCGCCGCGCCCGATAATTTCTTCCAAGAATCGATGAACCTTGCCGGCGGAACCCGGATACTTGTCGCAAGCGGCCAACCGGGCCAGGCTACAAACGGGATCTGGTTCAGCTATACCGGCGATGCCGCCCTCGTTTCGGTGACGACGACAGATTTCGCGGACTCTCCAATTGACGCCCAGATTGCTTTTGAAACCGCCCCGGCTAACTGCGGCGACGTCAACAACGATAGACATACCAACATCAGTGACGCAGTCTCCCTGATCAACTACATCTTCGATGTCTTTCCGTCGCAGATCGATCCATACGCCTCGGATGTTGATTGCGACCGGATGATTTCGATTTCTGATGCGGTCTTACTGGTGAATTACATTTTCGCGGGCGGTACAGCGCCCTGCGCGGCCTGCAACTAAACATTGTTAGCAGCAACGACTTAACACGATTCGCCGAGGTATCATGCCCAAGCTTTCAATCTCCTGCAGCTGTGTGCACAATTTTCTAATCAGTGCCTTCGTGTGCACAGTGGTTGTTTGCTCTTTCGCATCGACAACGACGCTTGCTTACGAGCCAAAAGTTTTCATTGAATACGCCGGAAACGCCTCCACCGGTAGCCGGGAATCTATCAGGGTCTTTTTCGACCCTAACCGTTCTGGATTCAGGGCCGCCGCTTTCGAACTCATGATCAGCTACGATGCGACCGTACTCGAAATCGATACTGTGATGCCGGGACAATTGCTTACCAGTTGCCATTGGGATTTCTTCGTCTATCAGACCGGCGCCGCAACCCCTTGCGGCACCGGCTGCCCGGAGGGGGTTATTCGTATCGTTGGGATGTCTTGGAATCCGCCCTCTTGCTATCTCGGAGATACTGGACCGGGAGCGATCGCCGTCATGAAGTTTACTTTTATCGGCAACATCGGGAACGGCTGTAAGTCGTTTCCAATTCGTTTTTTCTGGAGCAAGTGTTCAGATAACACTTTTGTTGGGGGCACCGGTTATCCCGTTTATACCGCTGATAGCGTCTTCTGGAGTGACCAACCCAATCACTATTACCCGATTCCTGCCGGACTCTACACAAACGAAGGAATGCCCCCCTCTTGCTATGTGTCCGATCCACATCGCATGATTACCTTCCGCGAGGGCGCAGTAGTGACCGCCTGTCCCCTCCCATCCCCAATCTGCGGAGATACTAATTTTGATCAGGTCATCAACATGGGGGATGCCGTCGCGTTGGTGAATCACATCTTTTTGCATATGCCGCTGCCATGGGGTGCGTCATCTGGTGACATGAACTGCGACTTTGCCAGGACCCTTGCCGACGTTGTGTATCTGGTCAACTACATCTTCAATAAAGGACCGGCTCCCTGCGCCGGCTGTAAGTGAGAATCTGCGCCCTATTAGGGAGCGAGTCGCATTCCGTTGCTGCTATGATCAATTAACTTTTCCAGCCGCTTCTGCCGCGTCTCTTCCTTCTTCGCGCTCATTACCCAGAAACTCGCGACTCGCTGGTACCACGGCGCTTGCGCGCTGAAAAATTCCCACGCCTTTTTGTTCTTGCGCAATATCTTTTCGTAAGCATCATCAAGCTTGCGCGGTTTCTGCTCGTAAGAGTAATCCCGCCGCTTGCTGGAGCTGCGCTCAAACGCCGTCGCGCCGCAAGGCATCACCAGTCCGAGTTGCTTAAGTTCACCATATCGCTCGATATTGACCTTGCTCCAATTGCTCGTTGCCCTGCGCGGCGTGAAACGAATCTTGTAACTTGAGCTGTCTATACTTTTGCGCACTCCATCAATCCAACCGAAACACAACGCCTCATCCACCGATTCCTTCCAACTGATACTCGGCTGTCCCGAGCTGACTTTGTAGAAACCCACCCACAGCTCGTCAACATGGGAATGATTGGCCCTCAGCCAGCGCCGAAACTCCGCCTGGGTTTTGAAGAACTTGATTTCTGGCATTACTCGAACAAGCTCCCAATTTCGAAAGCTCCTGTCAAGTCATCGATACAATATTCTTGACAATTACTAACTGACTGACTATCATGGTTGAGTAACTCAAGTATTCATCAACTTCTCTTTCATAGGAATCTAACCGCCTCATTCTGCTATCGGACAGTTGTCTTCGATTCCTGACTAAAACCAGAGGAGGTTGTATGTCTGTTCCTGTCTTCTTACCGCGCATTCTGACAAATAAGCGCGTCGCCGCATTGGCATTGCTCGCCGTTGCTCTCTTATTCTTTCCATCGACTTCGTTCTCCGCTACCACCATTACAATTCCAAGAACGCACAATACGCAGCTCGGTGATACTGTCCTAATGCCCGTTCAGCTCGATCGCAACGAGCCAGGGCCTGAATTTAGCTCATTCAAGTTACGAATACATTACACCGCATTTCTCGTCGACTTGATCTCTGTGGAGCCCGGCGATATGCTCTCTGGCTGCGGCTGGGAGCAATTCGAATACCAGCTCGGCTCGCTAAACGCCGACAGCATCGGTACAATCACCATCTCCGCTGTCGCCAACGTCGCAGGCATTCCCGGCGCGCCCAGCTGCTATCTTGGCCCCGCACTCGGATCAATTGTCAATCTCAAGTTCCATGTCCCCAATGACGAATCAAACGAGTGCCAGACTGCATTTGTTAATTTCTATTGGCTCAACTGCAACGATAACGCCTTTGCCACGATAGCCGGTGATTCACTATATGTCGCAGGCGACGTCTATGAGTGGGACTGGATACTGCCTGTGCCGGCTGCACTCTCAACTTACGCCGGGCTGCCCAACTCCTGCCTGTCCGGCCCCATCGACGGCAGGACTCCGCACCGGGCAATTACCTACAAACAAGGATTCATCGACATTACTTGCGGGCCTGATCCCACTGCTCATGGCGACCTCAATTTGAACGGAATCGGATACGAAATTGCCGATGCGGTTCTTTATGTTGAATACTTTCTGAACGGACCGTCCGTATTTAGCTCCGATCCTATCATTCGCGCCAACCAAATAATCGCCAGCGATGCGAACGCTGATGTCGAGACTCTTACCTTCCGCGACTTGACTTATCTCCTGCGTGTGATTGTCGGAGACGCTCTCCCATTTCCCAAACCGTCCGCTTCCGAGTCTCTTGAAGCAACATTCACGCAAGACTTTGCTGCCAAGACGATCACTGTGACTTTCGCTGGGGACCTCTCCGGAGCATATTTTGAGTTTACCGGCGACATTGTTCCAACATTCAATCCGGCGGCCCCTTCGGGCTTTGCACGTTACTATGCATTTGACGGTGTGAAGACGCATGTGATAAGCGTGTCGGAAACTCCAAACCCGACGCCTGGCCCGCTCTGGTTCTCCTACACAGGCGATGGCGTTCTTTCTTTCGTAGGAACGGCCGACTACCATGACAACCTAATCATTGCCAACGTAGTTTATCTGAACCCGCCGTCCGCAGAGTGCGGTGATGTCAACTATGACCAGATGACTAACATCAGCGACGCGGTTTACCTAATCAGCTATATCTTCGTCGGTGGCCCGCCCCCGGTGGATTTGGCCGACGGCGATGTCGACTGTAATGGCTTAGTGACCGTCTCCGATGCCGTCTTCCTGATCAACTACATCTTCGCCGGCGGAAGCGCGCCCTGCGCAAACTGCCCGCAATAATCTCGCTCGCAAATTCAGTCCGGAGGAGATCCTCCGGACTGAATTCGCTTCTTCAACCATCACTGACATTTTAGTCACTTCCCGGCAACCCTCTACTGCATTGCAACCGAAGAGCTTATGTTTTTGTGTTGGCATTGTCGATACACTTAGTATATATTTAGTCAACCTAATCAGAATCTAACATCCTTAACAGTATAGCCCACATTCAATGTGGAGGAGTGCTCTATGCGCCGCATAACTATTGGGGCCGGTCTATTCGCAGCTATCTTGCTCGTCGCTGTAACTACGGCTTTTGCTGTGGTTCCCAGCAAAGTCTCGGTCCAGGGCCGCTTGACAGATTCGGCCGGCTCTCCCGTGCCCGACGGCAGCTACATGATTACTTTCACCTTGTGGGACGCCCCAATTGGCGGCGCAATGGTGGCGAGTGAAATCCAAAACGTGACCGTGACCGACGGTTTGTTTTCTGCCAACCTTGAATACGACGGCGAAAAGTTCGCCGGCGGCTCGTCGCGCTATCTCCAGTATCAGATTCAGGGTGACCCGCCGATAACCCCGCGCGTTCTCATGACCTCTTCCCCTTACTCGTTGATTAGCTCTCGAGTCAGCGGCGATATCGAGACCTCCGCGGGCGAGCTAAAACTAAGACGTGGCTCGGTATCGGCGTCGAATTTTCGTATCGTCGGCGATGACGACGGCGATCTCTTCAACGTGGAAGCAAAACCCGACAGCACCAAAATTAGAATCATTCGTCATTCCTCCGGCGACCCGGACTTTGACCTGCTCCGCATTGTTGGCGGATCTTCAAACAGCGGCGGTACACAAGCCGACGGCGCAATGATCGCCATCACCGGCGATCCCGACTTTGATTTGCTTCGCGTCACTGCCGGCAAAGACAGTGCCAAAATTCGCATCAGCGCCCAAAGCAGCGGCGACCCCGACTTTGACTTATTGCGCATCAGCGGTGGCGGCGGCCCCAGTTCCGGCGGCGCCGAGATGTCGATGGGCGGCGACCCCGACTTTGATTTGCTGCGCGTCTCCGCGGACAAAGATAGCGCCAAGATTCGCATCAGCGGCCAGAGCAGCGGCGACCCCGATTTTGACCTCTTGCGTATCGTCGGTGGAGTCGGATCCAGTTCGAGCGGTGCGAGTATGACAATCACCGGCGATCCCGATTTCGATCTCTTGAGAATCAGCGCCGATGCCGACAGTGCCAAGATCCGCATGAGCGGGCAAATTTCCGGCGACCCGGACTTTGATCTGCTTCGCATCGTCGGCGGATCGGGATCATCTCATCTCTCCATGCAGAGCGAACCCAGCGGCGCAGCCTCGATTTCGCATGCGATGGATGTCTCATGCGATAACAACGGCGCCGATCTTCGGTTGCGTGTCGTTCCGAGTGCGCAAACAGTCGGCACTACGCATATGCACGTCGACGATCATAGCGCGTCATTGAGAGTAGCCACTGGCGATGTCACCGGCGATGGCATCGAACTTAGCGCAGACAACACAGGTAAATATCTCGTTGTCGGATCGACCCACTATCTCGACGGGACACGTTCCAGCGACGACGAGGTCGTCAAGACCTTTAGTTGGAAGCAACTCGGCGGGCCGCCTGTGACCCGGATGCAAATGCGCGCCGATAGCCTCGGTAGTTCAACGATGTGTCGAGGTCTGCGCGGCTATGACGTAATTTTGTTATCTGACCAAAACGGCGCCAAGATGCAGCTGGAAGACTCCGCTAACAACGTCATGATGGAAATGCTCGGCGAAGGCCGTCTCGGTGTCGGCAAACCGGCTGATAATGTCAAACGTATTGATGTCCTCGGCGGCGCATTTTGCAACGGCACAAACTGGGTCAACGCGTCTGATGTCAATTCCAAAGAGAATTTCCGGCCCATCGACGCGCAGGAACTTCTCAATAAGTTGGCCCAGCTCGAGATTACCGAGTGGAACTACCGCGGCGAGGGCGAAAACGCTCGCCACATCGGTCCGACCGCGCAGGATTTCTACAAGCTATTTGGAATTGGAAATGACGACAAGTCGATATCGACCATTGATCCTGCCGGCATTTCACTGGTCGCAATCAAAGAGCTGTACAAGAAGAGCAAGGAAGTCGACCAACTCAAGCAGCAAGTCGACGATTTGTCAAAGCAGTTACTCGAGATTCGCGAGCAGTTGAAGCACAAGTAAACGACCCGGCACTTGGTGACACGTTACCAGGTGCCGTCGTCCGACGCTACAAAACTCGCTACCAGTTCCGCACCGGTGGACAATTCGAGCGTGTTTCCGGTAATTGTGTAGTTGGTCACCCGTGCCAACGCCGCGATGATCTCGCTTTCGAGTTCCATCATGCCGTCGCAGTACATTCGGGTTGCACCAATCTGTCCGAAGCGAAGTGTACCGTCCTCGATTTCGTAGCTGCTCATGATATTGTTGCAGCCTGTAAATCCGACCAGCCGCCTCCCTTCCGGAATCATCCGGATACTCATCGGCCGCGCCGCCGGGTCAATCAACAGTGGCTGCCCGTTTACGCCGGTCAGCAGCCACGTCGTCTCCTCTAAAGCATAGAGCGGTGTAAATCCCTGGCCGCTTTGGCTGGGTTCATACAGCACATCCTCGCCCGTTTCGACCGAATCACTCGCGACTGCAACCGGCTCGCTCGAACCCTGCGACACCGTGCGCGTGTAACCGCCGCAACCGCTGATGATCGCCGTCAGCGTCATGTATGCAAACCATCGAATCATCAATTTCATCATTTGCCTCCAGCTACTGTTACATGTAACATACGTCGTCGCTCCTCGACAAGCAAGCGTCGCTGCTAATTGGACACGTCGCTGCGGCTGAAACCTTCGCTGTTGCCGCGCGTATTAGTAAGCTGTTACATAATTTTTGAAAGGACATTCCCATGCATACAAGCTCCCGGTTTTACCGCCGGACCATTCCGGCCGCCCTATTGCTGTCGCTCGGCGCTTTTGGTTCTCTGCTGGCGCAGGAAGACACCACCATCACTGCCACCGAGCAGATCACTCTTGACGCGACCGCCATGATGCCGCTCGTCAAATCCGACTTCGCCAAACAGTTCCTTCTCTCGATGACCGAATTGCCCAAGATCGAAGGCAAACGCTTGGTTTATCGCAACCGCCAAACCCGCGAGGCTATGACTGCCGCCGAGTTCAAAGCCTCCGGCCTCGATACAACGTCCGGTTTTACGCCGCGCGAATATGGCGAGGATTTCTACTACTTCACCGGCTACGGCACTCCCGTTGCCGTAGTACGAGCTTACGATCTCATCGGTCAAGCCGGATTCAAATCCGCCGATGGCGCTAAGATCATCGACTTCGGCTTCGGCTCAATCGGCCAACTGCGTGGACTCGCTTCGCTCGGCGCCGATGTCACCGGCATTGAAGTCGAACCTGCGTTCCGAGCCCTCTACTCCGAGCCCACCGACACCGGTAAAATTGCTCGCGGCAAGACCGGCGGCAAAGGCGCAGCCGGACATCTCCGCGCGCTCTACGGATTCTTCCCCACCGACTCCTTGATCAACAAACAACTCGGCAGCGGTTACGATCTCTTCTTTTCGAAGAATACGCTCAAGAACGGCTACGTTCATCCCGAGCGCGAGGTCGATCCCAAAATGCTCGTACATCTCGGCGTCGATGATTCAACTTATGTGAAGCGCGTGTATGACCTGCTCAAACCCGGCGGCTTCTTTATGATCTACAACCTGCATCCGAAATACACCGGCCCGGAAGTCGAAAAATACATCCCCTGGTCCGATGGCCGCTCTCCCTTTAAGAAGGACCTATTTGAAAAGATCGGGTTTGAAGTCATCGCGTTCGATGTCGTCGACACGCCGTTCGCCCACACAATGGCAAAGGCCCTCGGTTGGGACAAAGACATGGATCTCGAAAACGATTTGTTCGGAATGTACACTCTGGCGCGGAAGAAATAAGCAGCCCTACTCGACTGACCCGAGATACCGATCCAGCCACGCGAGCGTTTCTTTGATATGCTCCGCCCGCGGCACGGAATGGCCAAGCGGGAAAGTAATGCGCTTCTTGTGTTCAGCCGGTGTTCCCAGCAAGTCGAACATCGGTTTTTGCGAAGTCTCGACCGGAAAGTAGAAATCGTGTTCGCCGTTGAGCATTAGCGTCGGTTGCGTCACTCGCGACACGTAGTTAAGTTGGTCCGCTTCCGGCAACGCGCGCTGGAAAGTCAAACCCGCGACATACAGCACGACGGCTTTGATTCTCTTCTCCACGGCCGGCATGATCGCGCCCATCGCGCCGCCCCAACTTACTCCGTAATATGCAATCTTGTCCGCATCAATATCCGCGCGCGTTTCGAGATAATCGATCGACCGCCCGAGATCCTTGCCCCACATCAATACATGGTCGCGGTAGAACGCCGTTTCTTCGGGATAGTCCGATTTTAGGTCGTCGCCGCGCTGGTAAGTGCCTTTGTAGATCGGCAGCAGCAGTGCCCGTCCACTCTTGAGAATAAAATCGGTGCGCCGCAACTCCATCGAGCCGACTGCCGCCGCGTGAATCGCGAGCGACCCGGGAAAAAGAACCACCGTCTGCAGCGGCCGGCGACACTTTGGCGGCAAATAAAGATAGGCAATCATCTGCTCGCCGCCGTAAGCTGCGGCAAATCGAATCGTCTGCCGAATCCCGTAATGCGCCTGTTCTTCGGTTTCGATTACGGCATTCAATGGCGTGCGGTCGTAATGGAACTGACGTAAAAAGAAACTGAAGATTTCATCCGAAACGGGCGTCTCCTTTCGGAAATCGCGGAACGGCAGTTCAATACTGCGATGCAAGTTTGCGCTGTTCGGTTCCTCGCCCAGTGTTTTGATGCAGCGGAATCCATTTGTCCCCGAACGGTCGAACGCCGACTGCGCGTACGCATCCGTAAACGCATACTCAGGATCATTGTAGCCGCCGCCAAGAATAAACCGCTCGCCGCGTCGGTTGCATTCATTCCACGCCCACTCGCGCACATTGCCGGCCAGATCATGTATACCGAATCTGTTCATGCTCGCCGTTTTTCCGATCGGAAAAATTTCCTTACCGCCAAAATTTGCCGCAGGGATTATCGCCGAACTCGCCACCGTAAATGCCGCCCAATTCCAATGGTAAATCGTCGGCAACTGTTTGCCCACCCAGGCTGCATAAGCCGCCGCCTCAAACCAGCTAACGCCCGTCACCGGCTTCTCGTCGTCGCCGTGCGGATATTCACCCATCTCCCAACCTGCCGGTCCCGGTTGTCCGAGCGTGTCGACGAATCGCGCCATCGCGGCGCTGCGATCAAGTTCACCGTCGCTGGTGATAAACGGATTCTGCCAGTACTGAGGATACGTGTACCCGCCCGCATCGACAAACGCTTTGTACATTCGATTAGTGACCGGATTCCGGTCCATCAAGTATGCCGCCGTCGACTCTGCTCCCAGATGATCCAGCCCAGGCATGAACAGCGGGAATTTTCCTGCCGGGATACGCTCCATGTCTTCCGGAATTGTGCCCTGCTCACTTAGTTCATAATGCCAAAGCGGCACACTCGGGTCGGTTGCGCCCAATGATCCGGCTTCGAAGAGCCAAAGCAAGTCGTTCATCGTGCGGTAGCCCGGCGATTCCATCCGCAAATGTGTGACTCCGCGCGGGTAGCGTAAATCGGTCAATGGTGTCTTGCCTAGATATATTGGCCCGCCTGCCTTGCTGTAATGCTGCACGTACACATCCGCCCCCGGTACACTCGATGTAATAGAAATCCGCCGCGCAAACTCCGGCCACAACTGCTCCAATTTTGCATCACACGGATCAAACCTCTCAATCTGCCGTGCCAATTCAAATGCCTGCCACGCTTCCGGACCTTCATCGAGCGCTTGAATTCTCTCAATCGTCCGCATCAATTCCGGCAATGCTTCGTCGCGAACCCAATTTGAGAGCCGGTTCAGTTCCGCTCCAAGTTCAGCCACCGTCTGATATCGCCCATCAGGATTCTGCTTCAAGCAGCGTCTGATAACTTTCGCCAGCGGTGCCGGTGCTGCCGCTTCCAAGTCAGCCGTCTTTTCGGGTCCCGCATGCAAAATGAGACTCATTACTGCCGCACTGCTCGGACCGTCGAACAACCGTCTTCCCGTCGCCATTTCAAACAGCACGCAGCCAAGCGCGAAAATGTCGGTCCGCGCATCAATCTCTTTGCCTTCTAACTGTTCCGGCGACATGTACTGGATCGTTCCGACAATCGCCCCCAACGTCGTCAGCGGCATCGCCGCAGTCTTTGACTGATCCGGCAGCACTTGTTTGTCGGTGATCCCGGCCGGACGCGCCAACCCGAAATCCAGAAGCTTGATCCCCGAATCGGCAATCATCACATTGCCCGGTTTCAGATCGCGATGAATGATTCCCGCCTCATGGGCGCGTTCCAACGCTTCCGTTATCTCGCGGCCGATTGTCAGCAGTTGCTTGACGGAAAGCGGCCCACGTGCCAATAGCGCGCCAAGAGTCTCCCCTTCAATGAATTCCAGTACCAGAAAATTAACGCCGTTCTCGACTCCGACATCATGAAGCGTGCAAATATTCGGGTGATTGAGCTGTGAAATCGTGCGCGCTTCCCGTTCAAATCGCGCCCGCACATCGCTGGACGCCGACATATGCGACGGCAACACCTTGATTGCAACATCGCGCCCGAGGCGCGAATCCACAGCGCGATACACTTCGCCCATTCCGCCGGAGCCGATCTTGGCGACAATCTGGTAATGTCCGAAGGTCGTTCCCGGAGCCAAATGGACAACGCCTTTGCTCGTCTGATCGAATTGTTCTTCGCTCAATCTCTGTTTGCCTCAATTATCGATTTCAAGGGTTGATTCAATCTATCTTCTGGAATATAACGAAGCCGGCTCAATACAGCAGTAAGAAATTCGCTGAAATACCTAACCTAACATCACCAAATATCAGACAATTCTTGGTTGATTTCCTCCAAAATTGCACCGCTCGACAATTAGCTTTTTATTGGATATTGTGGCTCGTCAAAGTATACTTTGCGCGTCCACGACTCAACCCTAGTTTAGCACTGGTTTCCGCAGTCAATTCGTTGTGACCGCAAGCTATGCATATGGAGCAGCAATGACCGACGAAAGTTCGAACTTAGACTCGACCCGCGACTCAAGCTCAAAAAACATCGATGGCGACAAAACGGTCTCCTCACAAGGCGCAGCACCGTCGTCGCAATCACTCCGCGGGTTGCCGTCCGAGATCGGCGGCTACAAAATTATCAGCGTCCTCGGCGAGGGCGGCATGGGCATTGTCTATGAGGCCGAACAACCATCCCCGCGCCGCATGGTCGCCCTCAAGGTCGTTCGCGGCGTCGAACTTGTCGATGACATGCGTCTCAAAATGTTTGAGCGCGAGGCCGCAACTTTGGCGCGCCTCGATCATCCCAACATCGGTAGGATTTACGAGTCCGGCCGCACGCAGGATGGCCGCCATTTCTTCGCAATGGAGCTCGTGCGCGGCCCCATTCTCTCCGAATGGCTCTCCAAGCGTCCCCAGACTCTCGACCGCGCCGAATTGGAAACCCGCCTGCGCTTGTTTAGGCAAATCTGCGACGCCGTCCACTATGCTCATCAACGCGGCGTCATCCATCGCGACCTCAAGCCTTCGAACTTGATCGTAACTGACACGCCCGCGTCGGGCTCCGATATCACCACTGCCGCCATGATCAAGATTCTCGACTTCGGTTTGGCGCGCATCACCGAGGAAGACGTTGCCGCCACACAGGTCACCGAGATCGGCGTCATCAAAGGCACTCTCCCCTACATGTCGCCCGAGCAGGCACGCGGTGAAGTCGATTCCATCGACGTCCGCACCGACGTCTACGCGCTCGGCGTCATTCTGTACGAACTTCTGACGCGGCAGCGCCCTTACAAGGTCGACTCCGGTTCGCTGCTCTCGGCGGTGCGAATCATTTGCGAAGAAACCCCGCGGCCACTCGCGGAAAACTGGCACGCCACGATGCGTCTTGACCCCGACCTCGCAACCATCACGGCTACCGCGTTGGAAAAAGACGCCGACCGCCGTTATTCCAGCGCCCAGGCCTTCGGCGATGACGTCGGACGTTTCCTAAGTTCGCAGCCGATCCAGGCCCGGCCGCCGAGTACTGTATACCTCGTCAAGAAACTCATCGCTCGCCGCAAAGCGCTTTTTGCGACTTTGGCCGCAGCAATGGTTTTGCTCGTTGTCGCCGCAATTGCTTTGAGCGTGCTCTATGTTCGCTCCGAGGCAAACCTTGTCCGTGCACTCGACGCCGAACAATCAGCGCGCCGTGAGGCCGAAACTGCAAGACGAACTTCCGACTTCCTCGTCGGTTTGTTCCAAAGCTCCAACCCGGAAATGACCCGCGGCGAAACTGTCACTGCCCGCGAGGTCATCGACGAAGGTGCTGCACGGCTCGACAAAGAACTCGCCAACGAACCGCTCATGCAGGCGCGGCTGATGTTCACCATCGCGCAGGTGTACAGGAGTCTTGGACTTTTCGACAAAGCCGCCACACTTGCGGATAAGTCTCTCTCAATTCGCCGCGCTAATCTTCCCGCTGGTTCGCTGGATATCGCAGGATCGGAACATTTGCGCGCGCAGATTTTGGAGGACCAGGGGAAGAGTGAAGAGGCAGTCAAAGGTTTTGCCGGCGCACTCGCGCTTTACGAAGCTGCCGGCACGGCCGGCACTGATGGTCTTATCGATGTGTTAGGAAATCTTAGCTGGCTCCTTGGACAAATTGGCGAACTCCAAGCCGCCGACAGCGCCATCGTTCGCGCGCTTAATCTGGCCACTGCGAAGCAGCCTCCCGATGAATCGCGTATTCTTAATTTGCTCAATAATCAGGCGTCGATCGAGATAAACCTCGGTCGGCCCGACAGCGCTCTCGCAATTCTCAAAGTTGCGCTCCCGTTGAATATTAAAATGCACGGCGATTCAAGCTATCTCACCGGCCGGGTCTTGACGAATATCAGTGTCGCTCAAAGTTTGATCGGCAATTTTGCCGAAGCAGGCGAGAATGCCGTCAAGGCGCTCGCAATCTATCGCGGAATCTACGGCGAAGACCATCCCGAAGTTGTGAAGGCGCTGGCGAATGTCGGCATCTATCTCGCCCAACAAGGAAAACAGTCGGAAGCCCTGCCTTATTTTGAAAGTGCTGTTGTCGCGCTGACGAAAATCCACGGTGTCAATCACCCTGATGTCGCTTCCGGTTACGTCAACCTGGGATTTTGCCAATTCGAATCCGGCGACCCCAAGTCCGCGGTCGCTGACCTTAGCAAAGCAGTTGCCATTTACGAGAGCTTGGGTGAAACCGGCAGTTCTTCGTTTAGCCTCGCCCTTTATGATCTCGCCTTGGCGCGCGCCGCACTCGGAGAATTGGTTGAGGCCAAGTACTTGTTGACGCGCGTGATCGCGATTGACGAAAAGAACTACGGACCGGAATCCGGCGATGTCGCCGAGGACCTCAAAGCCATGGTCGACGTTCTCCGCAAGATGGGACAGGAAGCTGAAGCAAAAGTTCTCGAAGCTCGCGTCGATGCCATTAATGCAAAACTCGCTCCCCCATCAACTGCCGAGGCTCCTGCGGACTCGGGGTTGGTCGGCCAGTAATCTCACCCAAAAAATGCAGCGGCCGGGTTCGGCTTTTTGCCGCAAACCCGACCGGCTTATCGAACAATGCTTGCCGCCTTGTGACGGCAACCTTAGAGTTGGAACAGCAGTCCCAAATTGATCGAATAGAAATCCGATTGTGCGCCGTCCAAGACAGCGTCCGGCAATTCTTTGAACTTGTAATCAAGGAAGACATAGCGGACATCACCGAAAATCTTCACATTCGGTGACGCCGGCAGTTCCAGTCCGGCGACCAAATGCCATCCGAACTCCTGGTCGGTATTGTCTTCGATTCCAGCAACATTGTGAACATCGCTATAATCAAAGGTCGTATTATACCAGCCGGCGCCGATACCGCCGTAAATCATCGGCAACGGGTAGATTAATCCGGTTGCAGTCACCGGCCAATCCCTGACCGTCAACGCGCCCGATCCGAATTTCGCCTGACGATAACCAATGTCCCCTTCAAGAGCGAGTGCAGTGCCGAGCTTCAAACGGAGCGTAGCGCCACCGAGATAGTTGGTGTTGTCGCCGTCGTTGATTCTTTGGATACCGAGATGCGGCCCCACAAAAGCGCCGCCTTGTGCGTGCGCTGTAATCGGCAGCAGGAAAATTGCCGCCAACAAGATTGCTGTACTGATTCTTCTAATCATATCATTCTCCTATTCTTTGGAGTCTGCCTGCGATTGTCCGTTCGCAGGCGAGTACAATTCTGTCGTCACGATGTGCCGACAAGGTACTTCTTTGATCCGCAACGCGGATCCATAACCCAACGGGTGAATGAAAGGAACTTGTAGTTTCTGACTGGCCAGAGGCGCTTCCTGTTTGAAATCGCCCTAAGGGAAAGACTACCTCTTACACAATCGTCGCCGGCAAAGGTTTGCTCTATCTGCAGAAAGTCGCGCTGCGCGCAATAAATATGGACCTATCTTGTTGCAACTGAAGCGGGTGGGACTAACGATATCGTCGCGATTTTTTTGTGCGATATCCCGAACTCTTAGTCGAGACCGATTTTTTTGAGAAACTCCGGCCAGCGCGGGTCGGAATGCAGCGGATCAAGAAAACGGCTGACCTTTGTCAGCGGTATGCCGGCATCGCGAACTTCGTAGGCTTTTTCCAGCCATTCGAAGGCTTTGTCCAACTCGCCGCGATATCCATACACGATGGTGACTTGAAACGACCATTGCATACCCTCGGCGATCAACGCCTCCAAGTGCCGATCCGACTCTGCTTTGTTGCCCAGACCATATTCGATCATCGCCAGCGAGCATAACCGATAACCCGCCACCTTTTCTTTAGCGATAAGATTCTTCGCCTCCTCAAAGTTCCCTTTCAGAAAAGCAATCCATGACAAGCCGGTATTGATCGTCGCCATGTCCGGACTCATTTCCAAAGCCCGGCTTGTTGCAGCCCACGCTTCGTCATCGCGCCGGGCGTAAGTGCAAATTCTTCCCATCTCGCGATGTGCCCACGGATTGAGCGGATCAAGTTCAATTGCTTGCTTGCACAGTTCGATCGCCCGATCAAAGTTTCCGAATAACATCTCCCAAACTGCCGCACTCGTGACGATTGCACTGTTGTTCGGGGCAAGCTCATGTGCTCTGCGAATGTGTGGCAGTCCTTCACGCATCTTCAATTCCAAGGCGGCGCAGACAAAACTGACCGCCTCGTGAGCTTCGGCTGACTCTTCATCGAGAGCCAGTGCTTTGTAAGCTGCTTCGCGCGCCAGAACATATTCATCTTCCCAATTCGTGAAGCCATAAGCAATCCTGGTTCCATAGGTGACACTTAGCCCCGCCCACGCGCGAACTTCATTCGGATCGATTTTGATCGCCTTGTTGTACAGCTCAAGGGCTACCGACAAGCTCTCTCTTGTCATCTGTAATTGCGAGTGGTCTGCGCGAAGTATCAATGCGTAACATTCCGGATTGATCGTTCGCTTCGTCGTTGATATACCGACTAACTTAACATGCATCGCCTTCGATACGGAACTCGCTATTTCATCCTGAACTGCAAAGATATCATCGAGCACGCGATCAAACGTCTCCGACCACAGATGAAATCCGTCCGCCACACTGACCAACTGCGCCGTTATCCGTACCCGGTTTCCGGATTTTCGCACGCTGCCCTCAAGCAAAGTCCCAACACCCAGTTTTTGCCCGATGCCGCGCAAATCCTCCTGCTTGCCTTTGAATGCAAACGACGATGTCCGCCCCGTCACCTTCAACTCCGGATTCTTCGCAAGCACGTTGAGAAGTTCTTCTGTGAGTCCGTCGGAAAAGTACTCGTTCTCCGGATCGGCGCTCATATTTGTAAACGGCAATACTGCAATTGACGGTTTTGCGGCGGTCACCTTCGCCGTCGAAGGTCCATCCGAGCCAGCCAAGCTCTTGCCAAGCGCCCGCAAATCCGCCGCTAAATCCGCCGCCGATTGGTAGCGTTCGCCCGGCATCTTCGTCAGACACTTCGAGACAATTCGCTGCAACTCTGCTGGCACATCCGCTTTGTAGCGCGCCAGCGGCTCGGCATCTTCATTGATAATCTTGTTCATTGTGGCAGCGTCGCTGTCCAGCTTAAACGGCGTGCGCCCCGTCAACAACTCGTAGAGTACGACGCCGAGCGAAAACAAGTCGGACCGTTGGTCTAGTTCATTCCCTCTCGCTTGTTCCGGCGACATATAAGCAATCGTACCCAGCGTCGATCCGGCTTTCGTCAGCATTTCGCCGCCCTGAACGCTTGCCAAGCCGAAATCCAAAATCTTCGGTCGCATTTCTTTGTCCAAGATGATATTCGCGGACTTGATGTCGCGATGAATGATCCCGACCGCGTGCGCTTTCGCCAAACCCTCGGCAATTTGACCTGTGATCTCAACGATCTTCGCGATCGACGGTGTTCCCTCGCGGCAATAGTGCGCCACCGTCTTACCGTCGATATACTGCATCGCAAAGAACGGCTGTCCCTGCCATTCGCTGACTTCATGTATCGTCACAATATTCGGATGATCAAGTTGCGCCGCCGATTGGGCTTCGCGTGTAAACCGCGCCCGCACGTCCGAATCTTGCGCGATCTGCGGCGGCAAGAACTTCAGCGCGACCTTGCGAGTGAGCTTGGTGTCCTCGGCGAGATAAACTTCCCCCATGCCGCCGGCGCCGATTTTTTCGACAATGCGATAATGCGCCACCATCCTGCCTGATGCAAGATTCGTCGTGCTGATGCGAGTCTGATCGGAATTCTGCTCGGTCAATTGCGGCTTTCCTGCGAAGTTATAAGACTTAAGCGGTTCATATAATCTATTATACGGGAATAATAACCGTCTCAAGCACCATCAGCAACTTATTTACTTGAAAAGCGATGTTGAAGAGAAGCCTTGTAGGTCGAAACCCCTAATGGCAGACTGTGGCAATCTTGGACCAACTTAGTGGGGTTTCGACATCCCGACCACGCGCAGCCCGCTCATTAGTCGAGTCCTATGGCAGACCATCATAAACTCTGCCAAGCACCGCCCTCTACTCCCTCATCGGAATCTTGATATCCTCATGCTCGCTTGCAAACTTAGTTGCCTCATCATATCCGGCATCCACATGCCGCATCACGCCCGTCCCAGGGTCGTTCGTCAGCACCCGCTCAAGCCGCTTCGCCATCGCATCCGTCCCATCCGCGACCACAACCATTCCCGCATGAATCGAATACCCGATCCCGACGCCCCCGCCGTGATGTATACTCACCCACGACGCGCCGGAGGCCGTATTAAGCATCGCGTTCAGAAGCGGCCAATCCGCGATGCAATCCGAGCCGTCCTTCATCGCTTCCGTCTCGCGATTCGGCGAGGCCACCGATCCGCAATCAAGGTGATCGCGCCCGATCACAATCGGCGCCGACAGTTTACCCTTCTTCACCAGATCATTAATGATCAACCCGAATTTCGCGCGTTCGCCATAGCCCAGCCAGCAAATCCGCGAAGGCAGTCCCTGAAACGCCACGCGCTTGGCCGCCAGATCAATCCAGCGCACCAGCGCGGCATTGCCCGCAAACTCGCGCTTGATCACTTCGTCCGTTACAGCGATATCCTTTGGATCGCCCGACAACGCCGCCCAGCGGAACGGCCCCTTGCCTTCGCAAAACAGCGGCCGGATGTACGCCGGCACGAATCCGGGAAACGCAAAGGCGTTCTTCAGTCCGTGCGCCAGCGCCTGTCCGCGCAAATTGTTGCCGTAGTCAAAAACAATCGCGCCCTTCGTCTGCATATCAATCATCGCCTGCGTGTGAATCACCATCGCATCCTTGGCGCGCTGTATATATTCGTTTGGATTCGATTTGCGCAATGCCAGCGCCGCCGCCAGCGTCATGCCGTGCGGCACATAGCCGTTCAGTTCGTCGTGAGCCGAGGTTTGGTCCGTCACGATATCGGGAATAACTCCGCGCTTCACCAATTCCGGATGCGTCTCCGCGCAATTGCCGACCAGCCCGGTCGACAGCGGCTGCTTTTTCGCGCAGGCATCTTTGACCCAGGTCAGTGCTTCGTCCAATGATGACGTCTTCTTATCCAGATATCGCGTTTCAATCCGCCGGTCGATGCGATGCTCATCCACATCCACGCACAGGATCACCGCATTGTTCATCGTCCCCGCAAGCGGCTGCGCACCGCCCATGCCGCCAACGCCGCCAGTGAGAATGAACTTGCCCGACAAATCACCTTTGAAATGCCTGTCCGCGCATGCCGCGAATGTCTCGTACGTCCCCTGCAGAATTCCCTGCGTGCCGATATAAATCCACGACCCCGCCGTCATCTGGCCATACATGATTAATCCCAGCTTTTCCAGTTCGCGAAACTTCTCCCACGAAGCCCAATGCGGCACAATATTCGAGTTCGCGATCAACACGCGCGGCGCATATTCATGCGTGCGAAAAATACCGACCGGCTTGCCCGACTGCACGAGCAGCGTCTCGTCGTTTTCCAGCGACTTAAGGCTGCGCACGATCGCGTGATAGCAATCCCAGTTGCGCGCGGCCTTGCCCGAACCGCCGTACACGACGAGATTGGCAGGGTCTTCGGCAACATTTGGATCAAGATTATTATTGAGCATTCGCAGCGCAGCTTCCTGATGCCAGCCCTTGCATTGCAGGGGCGCTCCGAGACTATTACGAGCAGCAGTTTTTTCCATCGTTATCCTCCAATTATTCAAATTAGCGCATTGCCGCAAGAGAGTCAAGGACGGTAGATACCGACGCAGGAGGAATCAAAACCGCGGGGTTACTTCTTTGGCTCCCGTGCTCGCGATCATTCACATCTGCCGCGCCAAAAGGTGCCATTTTTTCGTTGCTTCAACTCACTCGATAGTATAATATCAGCATTCAGGCCGATTTGCCAATGTAGGCCTGTCATTCAACAACACTTTACTTACCAGATTTGGATTTTTTGAATTCGTTCGGAGGAAACAAGTGAATTTGACAGAAAAATTCATCAGCAAGCAGAGCGACCTGCGCGGCGCGGAGCTCAAAGGATTTATGCAGCCCGGTAACAACAACCAATTGCTGCTGCTTTTCGAAAAAGACGGGCGTCTTATGGCGTTAAATATCACCGAACATCGCAACGGCGATAACTCGGTTGTCGATACAGAGCTTGATTACTACGAGATGCTTAGCTAGTCAACCTGCTACCGTATCAACTTCTGTAAAATTTGTTTCGCTTCTTCCCCTCTCCCTCTGGGAGAGGGGTTGGGGTGAGGGCTACTTCCCCTTCGCCATCCCCAATATCAAACCCAGCGCAATCGACCAAATCGCTGCCAGTCCCACTTGCCATTCGCCCGGCAAACTAAACGTCACCGTATGCGCCGGAATCCAAAACCAAAGCAACGTCCATAGCGCCGTGCTCATCCCCTTGAAACTCCACTCGCCCATAATCAGATTATCTTCGATGCGATGAAAAAACATCATCTGCGGTCCGAAAAACACATTCGTCAGCACTGACACCGCAAACGCCCGACCAATTCCCGTCGCTAAGAACTGCGGCAACAGAGCGTGCTCGATCAACGTCGAAGTAAACCCCTTCATGCCGACAAAACCATACTTGATGACTATGCCCAGCAGCGCCCACGCTAATATCTTTAAGGGAATCTGCCAATAATGCCCGCAGGGGAGCCCAAATTTCTTGTGCCGGACAGTGTGCGAAAGCGCTTCACCCAATGTCCCCAATATCCCAAACTGAATCGCCGCGGACAACAGCGGATTCGCCCGCACCCAACTTATGTAAGCTTCCATTAGTTTGTAGGGAAGATCTCCTTATTGGTAGCACTTGAGCATCTGCATTAATCGTGATGGAGATCTGCCAATACTCTCTTGCTGGTATTGAGAGATTTCATTCCCGCCCCCTAAGCCATCACCTTCCCAATACTATCGAAGAACGCATCCTCCAGCGTCCCCAATTCCACATTAATATCTTCATTGATCTTGACACTGCCTCCGCCGACTGTGCCAATCTGCTCCAACGGCACATTCATCGAAGCCGCCAATTGCACCAGGCTGCCCTTGCGGGAGGCGTCTGCGCTTAAGATCACACGCGACTGCGATTCGCCGAAATACAGCGCGTCCTTGCGTAGATCCGACTTCACGCTGACTGTCGCACCAATCATCTTCTCGCGATTGCCGATGCACGACTCCGCGACAGCGACCGCGAACCCGCCTTCGGAAATATCATGCGCCGACTTGATCAACCCGTTGCGAATCGCTTCGAGAATAAACGCCTGCAGCTGTTTTTCGAACGCCATGTCCAGTTCCGGCGCATTGCCGGTAACGAGATTATGATTCATCTTCAGGTATTCGCTGCCGCCAAGCTCATTCTTCGTCGTTCCGGCGAGGAAAATCAAATCGCCGGCGTCCTTGAAATTATTCGTCGTGATATGCGCCACATCGTCGATGATTCCCAGCATTCCGATCGTCGGCGTCGGATACACCGCCCGCTCCGGGTCCTCATTATAGAACGACACATTACCCCCCGTCACCGGCGTATCGAAAACCCGGCATGCCTCGCCCATACCCTTCAAACACTCGGCAAACATGTAATACATTTCCGGTTTGTAGGGATTGCCGAAATTCAGGCAATTCGTGATCGCAACCGGGCGCGCGCCCGAGCAAGCGACATTGCGCGCCGATTCGGCGACTGCAATTTGTCCGCCCAACCGCGGATTGAGATAGCAATACCGCGCGTTGCAATCGGTCGACATCGCAATCCCCTTCTCCGAATGCCGGATCCGCAACACTGCCGCATCCGAACCCGGACCCACCACAGTATTCGTCCGCACCATCGAATCGTATTGCTCGAACACCCAGCGCTTCGAGGCGATATTATGCGAGCTCACCAGACGCGTAAGTATTTCCGAATAATTTTTCGGCTGCGGCAACTTGCTGAAATCGTAATTCTGCGTCTCATCTAAATAGCCCGGCCGCTTCTGCTCACGCGTATACACCGGCGCGCCGCCGCCGAGCACGAGACACTCCGAAGGAATATCCGCGACCACCTTGCCGCCCATCTTCACAACCATATTCTTGCTGTCCGTGACTTGCCCGATTTCGACGCAATTCAAATCCCACTTGTCGAAAATCGCCTTGATCCGGTCCTCGGTACCCTTCTTGCCGACGACGAGCATCCGCTCTTGCGATTCGGACAGCATGATTTCGTATGCGCTCATCCGCTCTTCGCGCACGGGCACTAGATCGAGATTGATTTCAATTCCGCTTTCGCCCTTGGCTGACATCTCCGAACTGCAGCAAGTCAATCCTGCGGCGCCCATATCTTGCACGCCGACAATCAGGTCTTCCTTGATAATTTCCAGCGTCGCCTCGAGCAGCAACTTCTCCGTAAACGGATCGCCGATCTGCACCGATGGCCGCTTCGATTCCGACTTTGATGAAATCTCTTCCGAGGCAAACGTCGCTCCGTGAATGCCGTCGCGTCCGGTCGAGGATCCCACGATGAATACCGGATTCCCTGCGCCCTTCGCGACTGCCGAGGCCATCCTGTCTTTCTTGCAAATCCCCACCGCCATCGCATTGATCAATGGGTTCGCATAGTAGCAATCTTCGAAATACACTTCGCCGCCCACGGTCGGCACACCAAAGGAATTGCCGTAATCGCCGATTCCGCGCACTGCGCCGTTGAACAAGTAGCGCGAACGTGCCTCGGACAACGGCCCAAAGCGAAGCGAATTCAGCGCCGCAATCGGCCGGGCACCCATGCAGAACACATCGCGCAAAATCCCCCCGACTCCGGTTGCGGCACCTTGATACGGTTCGACCGCCGACGGATGATTGTGCGACTCGATCTTGAAAACGACCGCCAAATCGTTGCCGAGATCAACCGCGCCCGCATTTTCTTCGCCGGCTTCGGTCAAAAGCGCCTTGCCCGAGCGCGGCAACGTCTTGAGCAACGCGATTGAGTTCTTATATGAGCAATGCTCCGACCACATCACCGAGAAAATGCCCAGTTCGGTATATGAGGGCTCGCGTCCCAAAATTTGCTTGATTTTTTCGTATTCGTCCGGCGTTAAGCCGTGGTGTGCGACTAATTCAGGGGTGATTTTCGGTTCCGCCATCTATCCTCCGTCACGGAAAGAGCGGAATAATACGACTCTTGGCGCCAAAATCAACGGGATTTGTGGTTTTTATGGGTTTTGGAGGCCGTGGATACGAAATGTCTTGGCAATTCCGAGTAGACAAAAAAACGCCGGGAGACCCAATTAGCTACTAACCGATTCACGGTTTAGGGCCGTCTCATCCATCCATTGGATAAGGGTTCCTCGATTACTACGGTGCGCACCTCGCTACCACTTGGGTGCATCTGGTGCCGACCAGGCCGGGGATATCCGGTCTAAATATTTGGGTCTCCCGGTCGCAATTATTATACGCACACTCAAAACCCGCGTAAAGCCCTATTTTTTAGCCTCAAAAAAATTGTCATGAAGGGCTTGATTTTCCCTCCGGAATCCGTATTATAAAAGTCTAAACTTTTCGGAGGTATCGAATTTGTCGAGAGCTTGTGATATTTGCGGCAAGGGTCCCCAGTTCGGGCACAATGTTTCCCACGCCCATAACCTGACCAAACGCCGCTTTAACCCGAATTTGCGCACGGTCCGCGCCCGTCATCAGGGCAAGGTCACCAATTTGCGCGTCTGTACCCGCTGCATCAAAGCCGGTAAAGTCGTCAAAGTCTACAACGCGCCACAGTCGAAACCCTAATCGGTTTCGACTCCGCTGGCTAATTCCAATTTCTCTCACAAGAATTCTGCCACCGCATTCACTTTGTGGGGGCTAATTGTCGCAGTTCACACTTGCGGGGCATTCGCCCGGGTCTTCGTCACGACTTTCCCGGAAATGAGAAAAAGGCTCCAATCGATAAATGCGCAGGTGCCCCAGCGCTCGCGCTGGGATCAAGACTGCTAGTTCCCCTTTCCGCCTAACACCCTTCGGATCACGTCGGCATACTTGAACTTGTCGCCGGCCTGGTATACCTTGGCATACTTCGGCAATAGATCTGCTGAACCGAATTGTTTAAGATCATAGGCTAGATTTGACCGCTCAAGAACCATGCCGTTAAGAAACTGCACTAGGCATTCGTTCGCAGCAAAAAGCCTCATCCAATCGTAGTTTTCCGATTCCGCCCGTCTCCGAAACTCGCTCATCAATAAGTGAATGCCGACCTCGTGCGAAATGAAATCTTTGGTCCAGTCTAGCGATTTTCTCGAACAGAAGATGTTCTTGGCGTAACCAACCGAATTGGCATTCGGCCCGCCCTCGATGGCGCTGCTCAAAATTATCGTGTATCGCTCCGCAGCGAGAGTCTTGCCTGTCAGTTCCTCCCATCTCCCTATGATGTCTTGCCCGTCAAAATAGTCATCTAACTCGCCTGCGACTTCTCTCATTTGGCTGCACTCGTGCGGCCAGACCGATTCTTCATAGAGTCCGAAATTACGCTTAACGACTTGACGGTAGTTCTCCAATGTTTCAGCCAGTGGCACAAGATTAAGCACAGCTTCAGGCCCGACCGGAAACCACGTATGTTCCAAATGCGCGATTTGCGAAGCATATCGTGAAAAAAACAAGTCAACCGACTTGGTTACGAGTCCGCCAATGAGCAAATCGAAATATTCAATTAGTTCTTCCTCACTTTGTAACCCAAAGGTAATCGGCATTTTCACTGCCAATTCGCTTAACTCTCCGCCCTCTCCCGAACCCCAGCTAAGTAGTTGACGGTTCTTCCGCAAAAACTCAATATCAGGCGCTTTAATCGTGCTCTCGTACTTGTCAGCGTAGACACTATCAAAGCACACCCGCGCACTCGCAAGCAAATGCAGGAGATAGTTCGGTACCAGCGTGACTTCAAAACTTATCGGTTTCACGTGCACACCCATTTCTTCGTATACATCGTAATCTATATTCTATTTGAACTTGGTCTCAATGCAATCAAATTCCCCCCACAAAAAAACCCCGGCTCGTTAAAGCCGGGGTAAACGTGCGTAACCCAAGTTGTCGTGGTAGGGTCGGTTATCTCAACTTGATTTTCTATCTCATGCGATTGCGCAAAAACGCCGGAATCTCCAGATCCTCCTGGTCAATCTCTTCATTGCCGTTCGCAATGAATTCATCGCTCTTGATTTCGCCCTCCGCGGCAACCAGCCGCGGAATCGCCGCGCGCTCCATCGTCTTTTCAAACAAATCGACCGGCTCGATCACGCGCTGTTCGACGCGCTCGAAACGCTCGACCATTTCACGCTTGGCCGAACCAAATCCGGTCGCAATCACCGTCACGCGGATTTCGTCTTCAAGCGCCGGATCAATTACCGCGCCGAAAATGATATTCGCATCCGAACCGGCGGCGTCGTAAATCACCGTCGTCGCTTCGTTGACCTCGTAAAGCGTCATGTCCGGCGAACCGGTAACATTCATCAAGAGTCCCTTGGCGCCGGAGATATTGACATCCTCCAACAGGGGCGAATTGATCGCCATCCGCGCCGCATTAGCAGCCTTGTTCTCGCCGCGGCCATAGCCGGAACCCATCATCGCGTCGCCCATTTCCATCATGACCGTGCGCACGTCGGCGAAATCGCAATTGATCAATCCCGGAATCGTGATCAGGTCGGAGATGCCGCGCGTCGCGCGCAACAAGACGTCGTCCGCCATCATGAAGGCTTCGGTAAGCTTCGTCGAAGGATCCACAATCTGCAGAAGTCGCTGGTTTGGAATCACAATCAATGTATCCACGCGCGACTTAAGTTCTTCAATTCCCGCCAGCGCGCGGTTGATGCGTTTGCGCCCTTCAAACTCGAACGGCTTGGTCACGATCGCGACCGTCAATGCGCCCATTTCGCGCGCAATCTCCGCCACAGTCGGCGCTGCGCCGGTGCCGGTACCGCCGCCCATGCCGGCAGTGACAAACACCAAATCTGCGCCTTCGAGCAACTTCGAAAACGTCTCGCGATCTTCCTCGATCGCCTGCTTGCCGACTTCGGGGCGCGCTCCGGCGCCGAGTCCGCGCGTGAGATTTCTTCCGATCTGCAACTTGTGTTCAGCCTTGGAGAACTCAAGCGCTTGCGAATCGGTGTTGACGGAAACAAATTCCACGCCGTTGAGCCGCTGGTCGATCATTCGATTGACCGCATTTCCGCCCGCACCGCCGACGCCGACTACTTTGATCTTCGCGTAGTTGGCGAATTCTGCTGCAAAATCAAACGTCATATTCCTACCTCGTCCTTGGGTTTTCCTACCTAAAAGTTGAACAACGAATTGAACACTTTTTCCAGTCTGTTAAAGGCGCGATTAAACATCCCTGCTTCCCTGCTGCCCTTGTCAGGATGATCGATGCCGTAACGCACCAGTCCGAACGCCGTCGAGTACATTGGATTGGTCACGATATGCGACATCCCGCCGAATCCGCGCGGCGTTCCGACTCTCACCGGCAAATCAAACACCTGCTCGGCCAAGACGTCGATTCCGCGCAATAGCGAGCCGCCGCCCGTCAGTACGATACCGCCTGCAACCGACTGATAGAAATTCGTCCGCTTCAGTTCCATCAGCACCATCTTGAATATCTCTTCCACGCGCGGCTGAATGATGCTCGACACAACTCCAAGCGAAACATCTCGCGGCGGACGCTCGCCAACGCTGGGGATCGAGATCATTTCATCTGTATTGACCAAGCTCATCATGGCGGCGCCGAAATCGAGTTTGATTTGCTCCGCCGTATCGATCGGCGTGCGCAATCCGATTGCCAGGTCGTTCGTAATATTCCGCCCGCCCAGTCCGATCACCGCCGTATGCCGGATCGCCGAATCGGTAAACAGTGCGATATCCGTCGTGCCGCCGCCCAAGTCGATCAACACTGTGCCAAGGTCTTTCTCGTCCTCATGCAACACGCACATCGACGATGCCAACGGTTGCAGCACCAAGTCGCGCACTTCGTATCCCGCGCGCTTGATTGATTTATAGATATTCTGCGCCGAGGTCGTCGCTCCCGTGACGATGTGTACTTCCGCTTCGAGACGCACACCCGACATTCCGGTCGGATCCTTGATCCCGCCCTGGTCGTCGACGATATATTCCTGCGGCAACACGTGAATCACTTCGCGGTCGCCGGGGATAGCAAATGACTTCGCTGCTTCGATCACGCGATGCACATCATATTCTGAAATCTCATTGTCCGAACGGCTGACGGCAATTACACCGCGCGAGTTGATGCTCTTGATATGGTCGCCGGCGATGCCCGCATAGACCGTCTTGATCTCGATTCCCGCCATTTCTTCCGCGGAAGTTATCGCGCGCTGAATCGAGCCGATTGTTTTCTCAAGATTGACGACTACGCCTTTTTTCAGTCCTTCCGACGGCGCAGTGCCGACACCGATGATTTCGTCATCACCTTCCTGCGATCTCCGGCAAATGAGCGCGCAGATCTTGGTTGTGCCGATGTCCAACCCACAGACAACTCTTTCAGATCCCATTGTTCACCTCTCTATCCTTAGAAACTCTTGATTTCAGCACAGCGAGTTCGACAAAACGCAGGTCGATATCCAGACCCGGGTTTTTGTTCTTCTCAAGTATTTGCTCAATCCGTTGAACCTTGCGTTCCACCTCACCCCAACCCAAATGCACGACAATCGAGCCCGGCTCGATGATCAGTTTCAATTCCTTGCCTTCAATGACAATCTCCGACAGCGTGTCATAAGACCGCGGATATTTTGCCTTAATCGTTCCGACCAGTGCCACCGCTGCGCGCAGTGAAGCATCATCAATTATGCTGAAGCACACTGGCGTCTTGACATTGACGCCGCGAATGATCGGCAGATGCAGATTCTGTTCGTTCATGTCCGCCGGCAGAAGCTCGCAGCGATCGGTGATCCCGTACAGCCGGTTGATATAGACATAACTGACCGGCACCTTTTCCGTCACTTGCACAGAGATCTTGCCATACTGATCTGCTTGAACCGCCGCCGTCGCAACAAAGTTATGCTTCATCGCACTATTAATAATCGCCTTCATATCGACGTTAAGTAGATTCTCGCCAACGTTGACCGGCAAATCCGCCGCAGCCAGCTTGTCCGAGCCGGTCACTTCCACATAACTCACTGTCAGGACCGGGTACTTCGTCATCGCGAATCCGGCGCCCAAGATTAGCAGCGACAGAAAGAACAAATATGTTGCGACGCGTTTGCTCACTTACCAATCGCCTCCAGGACTTTCGGCGCCGTCTTGTAAATGTCACCCGCACCAACGGTAAACACGACATCGCCCGGCTGCGCAAACTTCGCGACTATCGCCGGAATCTGCGTAACGTCTTCGACATATTGCACGTTTTTGTGTCCGAATCGCGACGAGGCATCGCTGATCATCGCCGAAGTTACACCCTCAATCGGCTTTTCCCGCGCCGGATAAATCTTCGCCAGAATTAGCATGTCCGACGTCAACAGCGCCTTGGCAAATTCTTCGTAGAAGTCTTTCGTCCTGCTGAACAAATGCGGCTGGAAAATCACGATGATGCGGTTTTTGAACGCAATTCGCGCCGCCTGCAATGTCACATCGATTTCCGTCGGATGATGACCATAGTCGTCGTAAACCTTGATGCCGTTCTTCTCGCCGATCAAATCAAAGCGGCGATTCACGCCCTTGAAACTCTCCAGCGCTTTCTTAATCGTCGCAAACGGAATATCCGTCTCCAGCGCGACTGAAATCGCCGCCAGCGCGTTCTTCACGTTGAACACACCCGGCTTCGGCAGCATGATCTCACCCAGCAATTTGCCGTGATGATAAACATCGAATTTCGTCGTCGTGCCGGTTTGGTGCACGTTATCTGCCCGCGTATCGGCTTGTCCCTTGAGTCCAAAAGTTCGAATTGGCCGAATCAAATTGGGAATCAAGCTCACCAAGTTCGATTCATCGAGATTGAGGTGAATCGTCCCATAAAACGGGACCTTGTTCGCAAACTGTGTAAACGCGACTTTGATCTCGTCCAGATCCTTGTAATAGTCGAGATGATCAGCTTCCAGCGTCGTAAATACCGCGATCGAAGGCGTCAGCGTCAGGAACGAGCGGTCATATTCGTCCGCCTCGGCAATCAAAAGCTCGCCCTTACCCAACTTGACCGTCGTTTCAAATGAAATCACGCGCCCGCCAACCATGACCGTCGGATCCATGCCCGCCACAACAAAAATGTGTCCAAGCATCGATGTCGTCGTCGTCTTGCCGTGGGTTCCGGCAACACCGATTCCGAATTTCAATCGCATCAGTTCGCCGAGCATTTCCGCGCGGCGGATGATCGGAATCTTCCGGCGGCGCGCTTCGATTATCTCCGGATTGTCTTCATGTACCGCCGAAGAAATCACCACGCAGTCCGCGCTGTTGACATTCGCGGTCGCGTGGCCTTCGAAGACTTTGATGCCGATCGCTTCGAGATGATCTGTCACTTCCGTCTTCGCCAGATCGCTGCCGGTGACAAAGTAATCTTGATTATGCAATACTTCGGCAAGGCCGCACATTCCGATGCCGCCGATGCCGACAAAATGCAATTTCTTTATCTTCCCGAACTTCATCTCCACCCCATGTATTCGAATATTCGCTGCACGATCGCCTCCGCCGCACCCTTGCGGCCAAGCGATCCTGACGCCATGCTCATCGCGAGCAATTTCGAGTCATCGTTTATAAGCTGTGTTATCAAACTCACAAGGTTTAAGTCGCGTAATTGTGAATCTTTTATCAAAATCGCACCGCCAGCTTCGACCAACGTCTCGGCATTCTTGGTTTGGTGATCGTCAGTCGCTTGCGGAAACGGCACGACTATCGCCGGTTTGCCCGCGGCAGTGACTTCCGCCAGCGTCAACGCTCCAGCGCGGCAGACAATCAAATCCGCCACCGCGTACGCCGCCGGCATGTCCTGGATGAACTGCGTCGCCAGTCCGGCATTTCCCGATGCCTGAAATGCTGCGATCGACTTGGGATGATTACCGCATTGCCAAAACAACTGCAGATCTTTCAACTTCCCCAGCTCCGGCAGCGAACTTTCGATCTTGCCGTTTATCGAAGCCGCACCCTGCGATCCGCCCAATACCAGCAGAGTCTTCTTGTTCGGATCGAGGTTGAAATTGGCGTACGCCTCTTCGCGGTCGACCTCGCCGATGCGCGGATTCACCGGATTACCGCTAAGTATGCACTTCTCGCGAAACCCGATTCGCGCCGCTGCCTGGTCGTAAGCCAGAAAAATCAAATCGGCATAGCGCGCGAGTTTCAATGTCGCGACACCCGCGTATGAATTCTGCTCTTGAATGAACGCTGCTCTGTTCGTCAACTTGGCTCCCAAAACTGCTGGAAACGACAAATACCCGCCGGTCCCGACGACGAGGTCGGGATTGAATTTGATGATCTTCGCAATCGCTTGCATGACTCCGACCGCCAGAACCGGCAGGAACATCAGATTACCGACTATGCTTCCGCGCTTGAGTCCGCGCACATTGATCTTGCTCATGGCAAACCCGCGCGAACCGATTAGCTTCATTTCCAAATCACGGCCCGTAACAAAAAACTTGATCTCGCATTCCGTCCCGCAGCGGCGTTGAAATTCCTGCGCTATCGCAAACGCGGGAAACAAATGTCCGCCTGTGCCGCCGCCTGCAAACATGATTCGCCTCAATTCATCCTCGACCGGAACAACTGCGGCGTCTCAACGGCGTAGCGGCTGATATTCAGCAAAATTCCAATCGCCGCGCAGGTGATCAACATCGAAGAGCCGCCATAGCTCAAAAACGGCAGCGGCAAACCGGTCGCCGGTATCATCGCCGTCGCCACCATCAAATTTGTCATCGCCTGGCAGAACACAACCAGCGTGATGCCGAGCGCCAGATAGAACCCCGGCAAGTCAGGCGAATGAATTGCAATGCGCACGCCGCGCCATACTAATATTCCAATCAGAATCAACACTACCGTCGCGATGACAAAGCCGCCTTCTTCGGCGAGAGTCGCAAAGATGAAATCCGTGTGCGGCGCCGGCAGGTAAAACAGTTTCGCGCTGCCGCGTCCCAGTCCCTTTCCGAATAGCCCGCCCGAGCCGATTGCCAATATCGATTGCTTGACCTGATAACTCGCCAGCAACGGGTCGGAAACCGATTCGAGGAATGTATCCACGCGTGCGCGCTTATAGCCGATGACATAAACCATCAAGAATGCCACCGAGCCCATACCGCCGACCAAAATCGCCAACAGCCGTTTGCGCACGCCGGCAATAAACAGCAGTATGAACGTTGCCGCCGCGAGCACTAAGACCGTACCGAGATTCGGCTGCAATAAGATTAGTCCGAAACCAACTGCGATGACCGGCAGCAGCGGGAACAAGACGGAATTGAATTGCGCAATCTTTTCGCGTTTGGCCGCAAGCATCGCCGCCAAAAACACGATCAGCGAGAACTTGAATATCTCCGATGGCTGAAATCCGAAAAATCCAAAATTGATCCAGCGTTTCGCGCCGTTGACTTCGCGCGTGAATAACACGATCACCAGCAGCACCAGCGATATCCCCAACAGCGGCCAGGCCAGCTTGCAGAGCGCCCGGTAATTGACCTTCATTGCGACAAATAATGTCACCAAGCTCAATCCCAGCCAGATTAGCTGTCTCTGGAAGAAGAACGTGTCGCTGCCATAGCGCGAACCGGCAAACATTGCCGAAGCCGAATACACCATCACCGTCCCCAGCAACAACAGCAGGCAAACAACTATGATCAACAACTTGTCAACATCACGTGGACGAGTGTTCATGCGCGCCCCTCCTGAAGCGAAAAGACAGCTTCCCTGAACTTGTCGCCGCGATCCTCAAAATCGCGGAACTGATCAAACGAAGCACACCCCGGCGAGAGCATCACAGCGTCACCGGAAACGGCCTTGAGCGCCGCAAGGCGCACGGCTGCGAAAATATCCGGCGCCCGTTCGATTGCGACTGCACCCGCAAGTTGTCTCGCGATAATCTCCGTCGCCTCGCCAATCAGGATGACCTCGTTCACGCGACCCGCCATTAGCGGCGCGAGTCTCGTGAAATCACCGGCTTTGTCGCGCCCGCCCATGATCAAAATCATTGGTCGGTCAATCGACTGCAGCGCCACGTAAACCGAATCCACATTCGTCGCCTTGGAATCGTTGATGTATTTCACACCCTTGATTTCCGCGACCGTTTCGATGCGATGGGGAATGCCCTTGAACGACTTGAGGCCCTGTGCGATTTCCGCAGGATCGACTCCCAGCGTCAGCGCCATGGCCGCCGCAGCCGCGCAATTGGCGACATTGTGCGGCCCCGGAATCCCCAATTCATTGGTGCGGCAGATCGTCCCTGATCTGCCTTCCAACGCGAACACCAATTCGCCATCCTTGACGAACACGCCTTCACTGACACTCTTTGCCGTAGAGAAATAAATGATCTTCGGCGTTCCCCAAAACTTCGCTTGTTGTAGTATTTCATCGTCTGCATTGAGTACAAGATAATCGTCGCCTGTCTGCGAGTCCGCGATGCGATACTTTGCCTCGGCATAGACCGACATCTCTTTGTAGCGATCGAGATGATCCGGCGTGATGTTCAATATCGTCGCCACTTTCGGTTTAAAAGTTTCTATCCGCTCCAACTGGAAGCTCGAAACTTCGACCACCGCGTAATCACGATCTGAAAGCGAGACCACATCGCGCGCAAACGGCGAACCAATATTCCCCGTGGCGATTGCCTTGCGTCCCGAACCATTCAGCAAATGCGCCATCAGCGCGGTCGTCGTCGACTTGCCGTTTGTTCCGGTAATCGCGACGATGCTCGCCGGACAAAGCCAGGATGTTACTTCGATCTCGGAAAACACCGGCAAGTGCCGGCGTTCAATTTCTTGCATGAACGGCGCCGTCGCCGGAATTCCCGGCGATACTATGAAGAAGTCCACGTCCCGCATCGCGCGTTCGGTGTGTCCGCCGACCTCAAACGAAATCCCCTGCTCTTCCAGCATTCGCACTTCGCTCGTGACCTTTTCCGCCGGTTTCATTTCCGACACAAAAGGAATACCGCCGTACTTGCGCACAAGCTGGGCGACGGCCGTCCCCGACCGCGCCATACCGAGTATGGAAATCCGTTTGTCCTTCACCAGATCAATCCTCATCATCACCGTATCTTGAAAGTTGACAGCGTTAAGAGCGCGAGCAACACGCCGACGATCCAAAATCGGACCACGACCTTGCTCTCATGCCAACCGCTCAATTCGAAGTGGTGGTGAAGGGGAGCCATTTTGAATATCCGCTTTCCCCGCAATTTGAAAGAAGATACCTGTAATATGACTGATAAAGCTTCAGCCACAAAGACTCCCCCTACTATCACCAACAGAATTTCCTTTTTAAGTAAGATTGCCAGCGCGCCCAATATGCCCCCCAGCGCCAGCGCGCCCGTATCGCCCATGAACACTTGCGCCGGATGCGTGTTATACCACAGGAATCCGAGCCCTGCGCCGATAGCCGCCGCGCAGTAGACTGTCAGTTCCCCTGCGCCCGGCAAATAGGCAATGTCCAAATAATTCGAGAAGTCAGTACGACCTGTGATATAAGCCATTCCTGCGAACGCCACGAAACAGATCGAGGTCAGCCCGATTGCCAGTCCGTCAAGTCCGTCCGTCAGATTCACCGCATTGGAAGCGCCGGTGATCACGACGATGATGAACGGGATAAACAGCCAGATCGGGAAATCGAGTATGTAATTCTTGAAGAACGGAATGTCAGTCTTGAGATCGAACAGCGGCGTCGGCGGATAGTAGTACAGCAACAACCCGAAAACTACTCCGAGCGCTACCTGCCCGATTAGCTTCTTCCGCCCAACCAGTCCCTTCTTTTGGTGCTTGATCGCTTTCAGGTAATCATCCATGAAACCGATCGCGCCGAGCCATACCGTGACAATCAGAATGTAAATCACGAATCGATTCGTCAAATCTGCCCACAGCAAAGTCGGAATCACGATCGCCGCCAGTATGATCAGCCCGCCCATCGTCGGCGTTCCTTCTTTCGCCAGATGCGATTTCGGTCCCTCGGTGCGAATGCTCTCTTTGACCTGGCGGTTCTTCAGCATGCGAATCAGCGCCGGCCCGAGTATCAAGCTGATGAAGAGCGCCGTCACTGTCGCCGCTGCGCTGCGAAAAGTGATATAGCGGAACAAATTGAAGAAGCTGATATGATCGACAAGCGGATAGAGCAATAGATAGAGCACTAATTCTTCCTCCCCATCATTGCTTTGATGCCCTGTTCGACCAACTCGAGCTTAATACCACGCGAAGCTTTCAATAGCATCAGATCTCCGGCGCGAAGGTAGTGCACTAGCACTTCGACCGCCTCGCTGTGATCTTTCGCAACGATGATTTTGCCTGAATCCATTCCGGCTTTTATCGCCGCATCTTTTACGACTTCCGAAAACGCGCCAAGCAGCACCAGCATGTCGGTCCGTGCTGCTGCAATCTTTTTACCCAGCTCGGCATGATACTCCTCCGCCTTCGCGCCGAGCTCCAACATGTCGCCGAATACAACGATGCGTCGGCCGTCTGTCTTCATCGAGGCGATCGTATCCAACGCTCCCTTGGCAGAGACCGGATTCGAATTGTATGCGTCATTAATGATCGTCACGCCTTGGTATTCTTCAGTCGTCATGCGGTTGCCGGTCGGAACAAACGACTCGATGCCGCTTTTGATCTGTGCATACGGAATCTCCATGATCTTCGCAACAGCCAGCGCCGCCAAACAGTTGGAGACATGGTGCATTCCCATCACCGGCATTGTAATGTCGTCGCCCTGATAAATCAGATGCGCTCGGCCGGCGCCATTCATGCGCACTTCATCAGGATGAATGTCGTTTTCCAGCGCTGTTCCAAACGTCACCTTCTTGACTTTGTAGCGATACGAACGCGAGCGAATGTTCGGATCGTCCATGTTAAGCACGACCCAGTCGTCGCTGCGATAATTTTGCAGCATCTCAAACTTTGCCTCCGCAATCGCATCAATCGTCTTCATCGTTTCCAGATGTGCCGGTCCGATGTTCAGGATGACGCGAATATCGGGTGCATACAATTCCACCAGGCGCTTGATCTCGCCCGGCGTCGACATCGCAAATTCGAACACGGCCGCTTCGCAGTTGCGGTCGAACTCGAAAATTGACAGCGGCACGCCAAACTGATTATTGAGATTTCCGCGCGTCGAACAGGTGCGGTACTTCAAAGCCAGCAAATTCGCGACCATCGCCTTGGTCGTCGTCTTGCCGTTAGTGCCGGTAATCGCTACTTTCCGCGGGTTGATGATTTCCAGATAGTGCCGCGCAAGTTGCTGCAATGCATCGAGAGTATCATCCACGGCGATCACGACCGCGTTCGCGATATTGGCAAACTCGCTGTAGCGCGCCTTGGCAACAACAATCACCGGGCTGCCGGCTTTGGCGGCGTCGCGGGCGAAATCGTGTCCGTCAAACTTTTCACCGGCGATGCACACGAAAATGTTGCCGGCCTTGTTGGTTCGGCTGTCAATCGAAACGCCGGCAAATTCCGTTTGCAGATTTGCATTCGCATCCACCACGGCATTGCCCAGTGCCGGTAGATATTCTCTGATAACGCCGCTGATCATTCCGACATCCCCTTCAAAGTCTCTTCGATTACTTCGCGGTCATCAAAGTGTATTCTGTTCGTGCCGAGTATCTGATAGTTCTCGTGCCCCTTGCCCGCCACGACCAACAGATCGTCTTCTTCACACAACGCCAGTGCAATCTCTATCGCTTTGCGCCGGTCGGGCTCAATGATCGTCTTCTTGTTCTTATCCAAACCCGGCTTGATATCCTCGATGATCTTCATTGGATCTTCCGTCCGCGGATTGTCCGAGGTCACAATCACGATATCCGCACCAGTCGAAGCCGCTTCCGCCATCAACGGCCGCTTGCTGCGGTCGCGATCGCCGCCGCAACCGAACAACACGAGTAGCCGGTTCTTGGCAATTTGTCGCGCCGTTTCCAAAATCTTTCCGAGTGCATCCGGCGTATGTGCATAGTCGATGAGAATCGTGAAATTCTGCCCGGCATTGACTTTCTGCGCGCGTCCATGCACAAACGAGCGCATGCCCAGGCCCTTCGCGATTTGCGGCAACTCAATCCCGGCAGCCAGCGCAGTCGCAGCAGCGCAGAGCGCGTTTTCCAGGTTGAATTTTCCCAGCAATTGCAATTGCACATCCGCATTTCCTTGCGGCGTCACCAGCTTGAATTCTGAACCCGATGTGGACATCTTAATATTTTCCATCCGGACATCGGCGCGCGAATCGTTGATTGCAAAAGTCAGGCACGAGGACTTCACTCGCGGGTACAGGTACTCGAAATTCGCATCATCGCGATTCAGCACCGCCCACTTGTTCTTGCCCGCAACCAAATCAAGAATGTGCGCCTTCGCCTCGCGATAAGACTCCAATGTCTTGTGATAGTCAAAATGATCCTGCGTGATATTGCTGATCGCCGCTACGCGGAATTCCAATTCTTCCACGCGGTACATCGCCAGCGCATGCGAGGACACTTCGGCGGCGGCATAACGCACGCCCTCTTTCACCATGATGTCCAGAATGCGCTCAAGTTCGAGAGGACCCGGCGTCGTGTTGACAGCGTTGAACACCTGCCGCGCCGTGTGATAACCCAGCGTGCCAATGACGCCCGCGGGCTTGCCGCTCTGCTCGAAGATCGATTTCAGCAGCCAGGTAATTGTCGTCTTGCCGTTGGTTCCGGTAACGCCAATGAGATTCAGCTTGCGGCTCGGATGCTCATAGTACGTCGCGGCAATCTTCGCGATCGCTCGGCGGATATCGCCAACCTTCGCGTAGCACGAAACCCCGACCGGTGCCTCCGCCGGAGCCACAACCGCAATTGCGCCGCGGCGAACCGCCTCGAAGACATATTTGAGACCGTCATCCGCAAACCCGGGAATTGCTACGAAGACATCGTTTGCGCTTACCAATCTGCTGTCAACTTCCACTTTGTTAATCGTCACGTTGGGGTCGCCGGAAATGATGGCATCGTCGAGTTCCGCAACTAATTCACCGAATGTCACCGCCGCCTCCATACATCAATCCACACTGCAAATCAGCCGCAAACTGCGGGTTGAAGCCAAACTGTCCGGCGCTACTTCGATCACATGCTTGACAAAACCGGAACCCTCAACATCAAACTCGTATCCCCATTGCCGCACTTGCGCCACGGCGCTGCGCACCGACATTCCGATCAATTCCGAATACGGTCCGGCGCTGTCCTGCTCGGCGCTCGTGAGTTGCACGATCAACCGTTCGCCTTCGAGAAGAACGCTCCCCGGCTTCGGCACCTGCCGCGTAATGATATCACCGCTATTCACAAAGCTCACATCGAGCGCGATCGTGTCGAGCAATTCTTGCACTGTCGAAAGCGTGTGGCCCTCAAGTTCCGGCACGCGAATTTCGCGCGGCGCTGATTTTGCCTTCTGCGCTGCGAACAATTCCGGCTCGGTCAATTTTTCCTTGGTCGAAAGACGCTCGGCGATGCGGCGGAAGATGCGCGCCGAGGTCATTCCCGCGTAGTGAACGGGCTGCGCGTCATCGAGCACAATCACACCGACTGCAATCGGAGACTCAGCCGGGAAGTGTCCGGCAAAAGTCGAGATGTAGCTGTTCTGATAGTAGCCGCCGTTTTCAAGATTCACTTTCTGCGCGGTGCCGGTCTTGCCTGCAAACGTAATCACCTTCGACTTGCTGTACTTGCCCGTGCCGGTATCGACAACTGCTTTCATGAATTGCTTAAGCTGATCGCAGGTTTCTTTCGAAAGCAAAGTCCGCACTTTCGTCGGCGCGTGTTGCTCGACAATTTCACCGGTCGGCGCGGTAATCTTCCGGATGATATAGGGCTGATACAGCGCGCCTTCCGAACAGACCACGCTAAACGCCGAGGCCAACTGCAGCGCCGTCACGCAGACGCCGTGTCCCATCGCCAATTGCGATGTGAAAAAGTCCGACCACTTGTTCGGTTCGCGCAGGATGCCGGGCATCTCGCCGGGCATGTCGATTCCCGACTTCATCCCGAATCCAAAATATTTGGCGTATTTGAACAGCGTCTTATTTCCGAGTTTGCAGGCAACTCTGGCCGTGCCGATGTTGGAGGAAAAGGCAAAAATATCCTTCACCGCCAAGTCGCCCCATTTGTGGTCGTCATGAATCCACTTTCCCGAGAATTGCGCCTTGCCGCCGCCGCAATTGAAGTGGTCGGTAGGCGTCGAGGAGCCCTCTTCAAGCGCGCCCGCTATCGCCACCAGTTTGAATACCGAGCCCGGCTCAAACACATCGGCGATCGCTTCGTTCTTCTGTGATGCAGCGCTCTTCGAATATGGATAGTATGACGCCATCGCCAGGATCGCTCCGTCGTTGGGCCGCAAGAAAACGGCAATCCCCGATTGCGCCGAAAATGTGTCCACGCCGTTCTTCAGTTCCTGTTCGACAATCGCCTGCCAATCGAGATCGATCGTCAATTGCACATCGTTGCCGTTGCGCGGATCCACCAGATCCTTGCTCGCAACGCGGTAAATGTTTCCAACCGCATCGCGCTCGACCCGAGTCTTACCCGGCGCTCCGTTGAGAACGCCGTTAAGCGCAAACTCCAGCCCGGAGATACCCTGATTTTCCGTGTCGACGGTGCCGAGCAAATCGCGCCCCAACGACTCACGTGGATAGGCGCGCTGCATCTCGCGTTGCGAAAACAAGCCAGGAAGTTTTCGCGCCTCAAGCGCATCCGCCTTCTCGCCGTCGATACGCCGGCATAACCACGTGAATTGCTCGACGCGGCTCTTGAGTTTGGCGCGCAATTCATTCCGCCCGACATTCATGTAGGGCGCGACAACGTTGGCGATTTCGAGGGCAGCAGCTTCGTTGGGCGGATAAGCGAAGAATGATCGCGTCGCGGTGTTGCTGGCGAGTGTCCGGCCATGATCGTCGAAAATGCGACCACGCTCAGAGGGTACTTCAACCTCGCCGCGGCTCTGATTGTCGGAGATCGCGCGGTATTGTTCGCCGCGCACAAGCTGGATATTGATCAACCGGCCGACCAGCGCCATCCAGACCAAGCATACGGCAATGATCAGAGCATAAACGCGGCCGCGCGATATAAAGAATCCTTGTGATGTCATGCTCCCGCTCTGCCCGACCCCTTGCTCTTCTTAGTGTTGGTTTTTTTGGTAACGGGTTTGGTTGATTTCGCTTTCGTCGTCGTTTTCGTCGGCGCTTTCTTTTCGATTGAAGCCTTCTTCGTGACCGCCGGCTTCGCCGCAGGTTCAGGTTTCGGCGCTTCGATATTCTTCTCAACCGGCGCCGGCTTTTTCTCCGCCGGCACAATCGCCTTCGCAAATTGCGCCTCGCGCAACGGCATCATGTTCAAATCATTGCGCGCAATCAATTCGATGTTTTCCAGCGACGACAACAATTCGACTTCGAATTGCAGCGCCTGGCATTTTTCCTTCAGCAGGCGGACGTTCTGTTTGCGATGCGAATACTCCTCGGCAAGCTGCAGCGTATACACCCGCTGCCAGACAAACATGTAGGCGAACATCAGCGCCAATGCCAGCAGACCCAGCGTCGCCAAGATCCGGCGCCGCCGCTGCTTCCTTTGCTCCTGCATTTGTTCTGTCCAACTTGTTTTCTGCATGATAAATGTGTGAGGCGGCCGGCAATCCTTGGCCAACCGCCTCACTCCTCAAGAGGTCCCCAGCTTCGCAGCCGCACGCAACCTTGCGCTCCGAGAGCGCTGATTTATCGCAATCTCCGCCTCACTCGCCTTAATCGCCTTGCGCGTCAGACGCTTGAGCAGAGCTTTCCTTCCGCATACACAAACCGGCGCACTGCGCGGACAGATGCACGGGTTTTCCTGGGCGACAAAAAACTGCTTCACCGCCCGGTCTTCCAAAGAATGAAAACTGATAAACGCGACCACACCGCCGACACGCAGATAATCCACGATCTTCGGCATGACCGTCTGCAATTGACCAAGTTCATCATTGACCCAAATGCGCAGCGCCTGCCAAACCTGCGACAGCGCCTGCTTCGACTTCTCGCGCTTGACATGCGGCAACACAACTTTCACCAAATCAGCGACCGTCGCCAGCTCGCCCGCATCGCTGGCCGCGACAATCGCCGCTGCAATGCGACGGGGCCGGTCGATCTCGCCGTATTCGCCCAGAATTTTTGTCAGTTCGTTCACCGATACGCTCTTGAGTCGTTCTGTCAGCGGTACTCCGGAAGTTTCATCAAAGCGCAAATCCAGAGCATCGCCTGACGCCTGATGCGCAAATCCCCGTTTTGATTGCTCGAGTTGGATCGAGGACAATCCCAGATCAAACAGCGCAAAATCAATCGCCCCCTTCTCGGCCACGCCCAGGTGCTTGTCAAAATTCGCGTACGAATCATGCACCAGCCGCAGTTGCTGGTTATACACTCCAAGACGTGTGCGGGTTTGCTCTAACGCATCAACGTCCCTGTCGAAGCCGATCACTTGCGCTGCCTCTCCCAATAATTTTAGAATTGCTTCAGTATGCCCGCCGCCGCCGACGGTGAAATCCACTGCCAATCGGGCGCCGGGCGGAATCAAGGACAGTACTTCGTTTAGGAGGACTGGCGCATGGGGCGTGCTATTCTTCGGATCCGAACAGATTCTCGACTACCTCTTCCGGAGTCATTGGAAATGACTTCTGATAATCTTTGTAACGCTGTTCGTTCCAGAGCTCGATTTTCTCTCTCACACCCATCACCAGAACTTCCTTGTCAATTCCCGCAAACTCTAGTAAGTGTTTGGGAATTGTTATTCGTCCTTGCGAGTCCGGTACGCCTTCCGCCGAGTTGGAATAGATATACCGCTTGAGAAATCGTGCCTGCTTGGAGTCCATGGCCTTCTGTGGGGCCATCTTTTCAGTAACTTTGCGATATTCGGCTTCTGAATACAGATCCAGACCGCCGTCAACGTTGCGGATTACGAAAAACTTTTCAGAACCCTGCGCCGCCGCTATCGCACGATACTTCGCGGGAATGGCAATTCGCCCTTTCCCGTCGATAGCGACGATTTGTTGTCCTGTAAAATCTGGCAACGCGACCCTCCGAAGCAGGAAATTCCCCTAAATTCCCCTCGACTCGCCAAAAGTACGCATTTTTCCCCTCTTGTCAAGAATAAAACCCCACATTTCCCGCGAAAATTATTGGTAGTAGCGAACTTCCCACAGGTGTGGGGCTTATGCCATCCTCCAAAAGTCGAGAAGTTGATTCAGATTGCGACGATTACCGTTTGTTCACTCTTGCAACACATTAACCTATTGCAAATTAATGCCTTACCGCACCAAGCTTCAGCCCAAGCCATCGGCACGGCTTTTGCCCTTCTAAGACCGGCAGAAGTTGTTTTTGGGATAGGTAAAATGAAAAAGATCATTCTGATCGCCGTAACAGTTTGTCTCTTAGTGATTTGCAGCGTTTGGAGCGGAAGCGCAGCCTTGCGTGAGAAAATCTCCGTCAATTCTGCGGACCTGTCCATATCCACCGACTTTGAATCTCAAGCACTTAGAGTCCAATACACTGGCAATCAATCAGTTACGATCAAGAATGGCTTGCCCGCAATTGTCCGCCGCTATGTGGTGGAAAATGGGGAATTCGACTCCGTTTCTGTCGTCCGGGTGGGGAAGACCCCGATTGCCACAGGAGCCTCGTTAGCCACCGAGCCCGATATCGCCACCTTTGCCGGCGACGCCAATCGCGACGACCAGTTCTATTCGCGCGAACTGGCGAAAATCAACGCGACCGAAAAACCAGGCACCGTGATCGATCGCGGAATATTCAACGGCGTCGAAATCATCACCGTGCTTATTCAACCGCTCGAATTCGACGTCAACACTCGCATTTTGAGCCAGTTTTCCGACATCGAATTGGAGCTTCACGGCTCGGCCGATCTTGTGATCACGGAGACTTCTGATGCCGATTTGATTCAGTCAAATCAATCCCTTTCAAAGAACGCCTCGCTTTCATCGGCGAGTTCATCAGCGGAATATTTGATTGTCACCGGCGCACAATTCCTCTCTGCCTTCGATGACCTCATTCGCTGGAAAACCGAAAAAGGCTTGAGCGTCGAAATCGCATCTGTGGGCGATATCGTTTTCCAATTCAGCGGTCGCGATGCCGCCGAACGTCTTCGCAATTATCTCATAAGCAAATACAACTCGGGCACGCGCTATGTCCTTCTTGCCGGCGATGAGCAAATCATTCCAATTCGTTACGCCTATCACGGCAACACTGCGTCAATGCCGACTCTCGACTTGATGAATATCTGCGACTTGTACTATGGCGATGTCAACGGCACTTGGGACGCGGATGGCGACGGAGTCTACGGCGAGCCCGCGCAGGATCAGCCCGACCTGTATGCCGAACTTCTTGTCGGCCGTTTGCCGTTCCACGAGACCGAACAGTTCACCGCCTACATCGAAAAACTGATCAAATACGAACAAAATCCCGGCAACGGCAGCTACGAATATCTCAACCGCGCGCTCTTTATTTCCGCCGACCAAATGCGCGATTACCAAACCGTCGGTCAGCACGCTTTGCTTGCAGCATCGTATCCGTCTTATGTCACCAGCGATGTCAGCGACGTTGTCGAAGCGCCCACCGGCGATGCTGCCAATCCGCAAACACCGCTTGCCTCCAGTGCAATCCAAACAATGTCCACCGGCTGGGGCATGATGTCGCTGCTCATTCACGGCGTCAATGACGGCTGGGTCTTGCGCTCGAACCAATACAATCAGTGGCCGAAGAATTTCCTGTTCACCGCCACCGGAAGCGATGACACTCATGGCTTCCTCCCGAACATCGAATCCAATGGCAAGCCCGGCGTCATCTACTCGATCGGCTGCGACAATGCTGCCTTCGACATGGACAATCCGCCGTTCTCATCAATCAATCCTTGTGTTGCCGAGTCGTTTCTCGCCAAAGCAGATGGCGGCGCCGTTTGTTTCGTCGGTTATTCGCGTTGGGGTTGGGTCGCAAGCTCCTGGCGTTTGGAAGAAGCATTCATTGACTATCTTTACAATCACAATAACAACGCCGCCGAGGCTGTCAACTATTCTAAGTCGCAGTACACTTATTACCGCGACCTTTGCTACGGCTTGAATTATTTTGGCGATCCGGAAATGTCAGTCTGGACCCAAGCGCCGTTGCCAACACAAATCAGCGTCGACAAAATCACCCAAGCCGGTGAGATTGCTGTCCATGCAACCGTTTTATCCGGCGCAGATTTCCTTGCCGGAGCGCTCGTCACCGTCACAAAGAATGATAGCATCATTGCACAAGCCACCAGCGGCGCCGACGGCAGCGTAACTCTTCCAATCGACTTCAATATCACCGACGAATTTGTCATGACTGCATACATAGCGGGATACGCCGCAGCCATCAAGACCTTGGTGCCGGAAATCAGCCTCGATGCCGACGACGAAACCGGTAGCACACTGCCGCAAGAATTCTCGCTGTATCAGAATTTCCCGAATCCCTTTAATCCTGCGACGACGATTCGCTTTGATGTTCCAACCGCATCGAATGTCGTCATCGAAATCTTCAACGTGTTGGGGCAGATGATCGCTACAAGTTACGACGGTTTTGTTGGCGCCGGTTCTCATGAAGTTGCATGGAATGGCGCCAATGAGGCCGGTCAGTCGGTGAGTTCAGGCGTCTATTTTGCCCGCATGCGCGCAGGCAATTTCACGCAAACAATCAAAATGTCGTTGCTAAAATGATTGCCGCATCACTTTGCGGTACGTTATTCGCACAACCGCGCCACAGCAGAAAACGAACGCCGCAAATGGACGCAACAAGGTCTTAATCCCCTTCAATTCGTGCTTCACGAGATAACGATAGAATCCCCGATGTGAATCCTTGATCAGCCACGTTCCTTCTTGTCTGGTCGATCCGCCCACTGCATGCAACGCCTTGGTATTCGGGACAAAGATTATTTCAAGTCCTGCATCGATTATCCGTTTGCAGTAATCAACATCCGAAAAAAAGACGAAGAAATCTTCATCCATCGGCCCCAGACTCTTCACAATTTCGCTCTTGATCATGAACGCCGATGCCATCGGCTGCTCAATCTTGGACTTTGTGTTGTGGTCAAAGTACTTACTCCGCCACCGACCGAATCGCCGGCTCAATGGAAACAGGCGCGATAACCCCAACGACTCATGAACCAGTGTCATGAAGGTCGGCAAATTGCGTACGCTGCTTTGTATCGTGCCGTCGCTGCTCTGAAGTTGCGGCGCCGCTGCGGCCGTCGATGCTGTAGTTAGTTCAGCAAGCAGGCTCGTCGTGCAATCGTCTGCGAGCACGACGTCCGGGTTTAGCCAAAACTGATATTCGCCGCTCGAAGCCGCTATCGCCTGATTCATCCCCTTCGTGTAGCCGGAATTTGTCGAATTGAGTATGTACTTCACTCCGGCAAATCCCTGCACCAAATCGGCGCAATTCTCCGCCGCGCTGTTGTCGACGACAATAATTTCCCGCTCGAACTCGCCGCTTTGCGCAGCTATCGAATTCAGAAGTTTGACAATCACATCGCGCGACCGGTACGCTACGATCAGGTACGATACTCTCGTCATTTCATCATCTCGTCGATTCGTTGCGCGAGGCGCGTGAATTGCACTTGCCACTGATATTCGCGCATCATTTCGATGCTGCGCAAACCACGCGACGATTCACTGTTGCCGAGGAATTCTGCCAGCGCGCCGGCAAATTGCTCCGCTGTATCCACAACAACCACGCCAGGAAATTTGCGCTCTTCGAGAATCGATCGCGCGGCATTTCCTTTCGGCAAGACGGCTATCAACGGCGGCTCCGCCCGTAGCATCTCCCAAAGCTTCGACGGCACAACGAATGACGTGTCAAACTCGCTACTAAGTCCAATGACATTCACAGCGGTGCGGCGTATCGCCGCGACCGATTCCTTGTGCGGCAAATATCCACTGCTCGAAAACTTCTGCTCAAGTGAATTGCGATTCAAAATCTTTTTGACGTCCGGCAAATCCAGATATCCCGTGTGACAGACTCGCAAATCTCTACTTGCATGACGACGCGAATACTCTCCCAGCCAATCGCCGATCTGCTCAAATCCGACCAAGTGATTCAGCGTTCCGTACAACCCGATAGTCTGCGGCAGCATCTCCACCGGTTCGTGAAAATCGTCTTCCAAAAACCCGTTTGGCACGAACATCGTCTTCGTAGCCGCGCCGTACTTGCTTGCGAATGTCTCCGCTGTCTTCGGCGAAGTCGTCGTCACCAGCATCGCAGCATTGACAATCTGCTTTTGCAGCGCTTCCGCCCTCTGCATCTTCGCATCATCGCCATCTGCAAACGGCAGCGACGACCAGACATCGCGCCAGTCTGAAATCCATCTGACGCTTTTTAGATCGGCCGCTTCAATCCCCACCAAATGCGCCGACACCGGCGGCGATGTCGTTATCACCAGACTCGGTTCGCTAGCGTCAACCAAACTTTTCACCGCTCGCGCCGCCGGCGCCGCAAATCCAACTTTTGAGTCGGGAAAAAGAGTCGCCGCCGCTGACTGTTGCGTCGATCTTCCCAACATTTTCTTAATCAGCCCAAGCGGCAGGAAACGCGAGAGGCGCGCCGGATCGGTCGACCCGACTCTGATCACGTTCACCCGTTTGTCGATTTCTGCTTCCATTGAATTGTCGTGAGCCGGATAGGCAATCGGCTTGACTGTAACCACAAACACTTCGTCGCCGCGCGCAGCGAAGAAATTCGCCAGCGCCAGCGGCCGTGCAGTCCCCGCTAGTCCCAGAGGCGGGAAATAATAGCTAACGATGATGACGCGCATGTTCCGCTGCGTAATCGTCAATCAGACGTTTGAAGGTATAGTCCGCCAATTTCATCTGCTGTTCGCGAATTCCTTTTGCCGCCAAAGTCGGCGCATACGCCGAGTAGGCCTCGTGGCGCGCAGTCAGAGTCTGTCCTAGCTTGATCTTTGCCGCCAACTGTGCCGCATCTGAAATTGAGAAGAAATGCCGCTCATCGTTGAGCCATTCGCGATTGCCGGGAATGTCGGTCACGACAGGATACAATTTCTGCGACATCGCCTCCAGCAGCGATACCGAAGACGAATCTGACTTTGCCGTCGACACATACACGTCGTGGCTGCGATACAAATTGAAGAGTTGTTCGTCGTTTTGAAAACCGGTGAACGACGTTACGTCGCTGATATCCAGTTCCCCCGCCAATTGCCGCAGGCTCTCTTCCATTGATCCGCCGCCGGCTACAGTGAGTTGGAGCGCGAACCCTTCATCCTTAAGCAGACGCGCAGCCTTCAGCACCGTCGCGATATCGTACAGCGGCTCATGCCGCCGCGTACTTAGAATCTTCAGCGGCTTTGATTCAGCCAGCTCGCGCGCCTGTCCGCTTTCGAACCACGATTTGCGCACGCCGAAGCTCACCACCAGGTGCCGCGCTATCGGAAATATCTTCTTCGTCTCGCCGACCATCATCTGCGAGTCCATCACGACCAAATCCGCGCGTTTCAAAACGTACTCGCTCCGTTTGCGCCGCACGAATCCCTTCGCGCCGGTCAAAAGCAAATCCGACCCCCACAACGTCAGTACAAGCGGATGTGCATTAACCGCTGCCGCCGTGAGTCCATAGGTCGGCAGAAAGTGCGCGTTAATGATATTTGGTTTGAATTCGGCAATCAACTTTTCGACCTGATCCGCCAGCGTCAAATAACGTAGCGGTCCGCGTTTCCAACTCGGCTTGAGCCGTGTCCCGGCAAAGTCCTCGCGAAAATCGCACGAGGCTGTCATTACTTCCCAACCCATTTTTTCAAATGCCGCATGCCAGCGCAACAAATGCGGCGCGATCGCCTCGCCGAGAAAAAGAATCCTCACCGCAGCCTCGTCATGAAATCAATCAGCCGCTTGGCTTGCGAGCGCCGACAATATTCACGATAAGCTACGTCGCGCGCGCCCCAGCCTTCCTTAAATCGCCGCAGCCCCTTATCCAGCGGCGGCGTAGCGCCCAAATTCAGACGCGCTATTCCATTTTCTCGAAATTGTGTAGTCATTGTGTCCATCAGGAAGAAATTTGCACCCTGCTCAAGACCGGCCGTAGTCGAAAACCCATCAAAGTAAAATGCATCCGTGGCCGTTTCGAAATAGATGTGTATGCACTGAATACCATCCTGATTCGACGCGCCATACACTGACACACCGCTTCCCGACTCACCAGACTTCGCCAATAAGTATTCGTAGCAAGACAGCGGCATCCGGCGATATTCACCCGTTCGCTTTTGATGGGTTTCCAGTAACGAAACAAACTTGCTATGTGAAGCTGAATCTAGCCTTGCAAGCACGAAATTGTTTTCCGCCGCCTTGCGAATATTGCGCGTCGTATTCTCCGACATTTCCCCTTGCGTTTTCAGATCGATGATGTGTGTAGTCAAGTCTGTTCGTATGTAAGCCGCCGGAAAACTCTCATCCACCGCCGATCCAAACGTCACGAAATTCTCCTGCAGATAATTCCTTCGCAGGACCCCTGCGATCACTTCTTCGCGTTCAACTTCCGTTCCTTGATCGATAAACCCGCCATATCCCCCATACGGCATTGAAAAAAACAGCTTCCCGATGTTCGTAGTCTTTTCGAATCCAATTGCACGCGCGTCGCCGTAAGCGATACTCAATCCATCCCAGCCCAAGACATCGCGCCACATGGACAGCAGCGCCGGCAACACAAATACCGCCGCCGGTCCACTCAACTGAATCTGCGCTGCTTGCCCGGTCGCGTCGATCAGTTGACGAATTACAACTGACATTGATTTTATCGCCTGACTACGAGTATTTTGCCCGTGTGGTGAGAGCCGTCTTCAGCTTTGAGTTCCCAGATGTACACGCCCGATGCTACAAACTCGCCCGCTTGATTTCGCCCGTCCCAACCTGTATTGACCGTCGTTTCGCGCACCAAATCGAAAGCAACAGTGAAAATCTTGACGTCGCCGCGTAGATCGATTTGAAATTGCAGCACGTCGTCGCTCGCCGAGCCAATCCGAAATGGATTCGGGTAAGCGTACACGCCAATATCCGACGACTCGTTTCCCGAGCTGTAATCGAGAATGCTCAATCCGCCGCGCGTGAATATCAGCAGCTTCTTCTTCGCTTCGTCGTAAACGAGGCTCTCAATTTCGTTGGACACCAGATCGGAATTCGCCGTCGTGAATGCCACCGGCTCGGAGGCACCCGCGCCAAGCAGCGCCAGTCCTTCCGTTGTTCCCACCCAAAGATTGTTGCGCGTGTCTGCCGCGATTGCCGTAATGTTTGACCCGATCCCGTCTGCGATTGCCGTCGGGAAAAACAAATCGATGCCCTCATCAAAATACGCCAGTCCCTGATTCGTTCCCACCCACAGCACGTTGTCCCGGTCATACGCCATCGCAGTCACGACATCCGAGGGTAAGAATCGATTGCGGCTGAAATACGCCAACTGGTCGTCATTGTGATTTTCCGGATCCAGTCCATAGCGCAAGAACGCTACGCCTTGATCGTCGACGCCTACGGCCGCCGTACCGTCGCCTGCCGCAATAACTTGGTTGTTTCCGCTCACCAATCCGTCTTCAGCGTCAAACCAGGTCCAGCTTGAATCGACCGGTGTAAACACTACCATCGGTCGGAACGGACTCGCCTGGAAAAGCGAAAACCAGATGCGCCCGGCGCCGTCTTCGTAGACGCTGTTCACGACGCACACATTCGGATCCTGTTGAATACCGATCAACGGCGAATTCGAATTTGTGAATTGCTGCGTCGTGCCGTTCGGCAGCAATCGATATGCCCCGCCGCCAAAAGTTGTCAGCCACAAACTGCCGCTCTTGTCAACCAATGCCGCCAGCCTCTCACTGGAAGAGATATTCCGGTACTCCCACACGTTGTTTTCTAGAATCGAAACATCGTTGTCGCGTGCAACAACGAACAACTTGCCATCTGCATCATACCCGCCGCCCACGAGATTATTGCTCGCCGGTCCCGGTGCCGGCATCTTATCGGCCGTCGTGTTGCTGGTGATCTTGTGCACGCCGTCGGCGTTGGTGCCCAGATACCAACCCTGCGCGTACTCCAGCGAATTCATGCCGGTCAAAAGCGCCTGCGGGAGTTGGTACACAATCCATTCAAACGGCGACACTCGGAAAATCTGCTTTCCGCCTTCGCCTTGCACCAGCGCATACAACCCTGCCGCCGGCTGATTTCCAGGCGCAAGATCAAGAATTCGCATCGCAGCAAAACCCTCCACCGGAACCAACGCACCCGCTCCGTCCCATTGGTACAGCCGCTGATCAGTGCCGACATACAGTGTTCCGCCGAAAGTGCCGAAGCAGCTAATCTTGATATCTTCAACGCCGCTCAAACCCAGCTCGATATTTGTCCACTGGCTTGGATCAAGCAGGAACTCGTTGTCGACATCCGCGTAAGCGATCCCTTCATTGGTGCCGGCGAAAACTTTGCCGTCGAAAACAACCACGTCGTTGACTTCCGATTCGCTCTGAAATATTCCCAATGTGCGGTAAGTCTCTTTCACTTCGCCGTCATTGCGAACGCGGTCATACTTGATCAACCCGACGTTCGCCGCCACCCACAAAAAATCGCCGCTGGTGTCGGCGGCATTTAGCGATAAAACACTTCCGTCGCGTGAACGCAGCTGTGTCGAAGAAAACGCACCGTTTGAAAGCAACATCCGGCTCAACATTCCGTCGCTGGAACCGAAATACGCCTCGTCGCCGCCGGCGGATGCTGCGAAGTTAATCTTGATGCTTCCCAATCCGTCGCTGTTGATGTACGTCTTGACTGATCCATCATCCGGATCGATGCGCACCACGCCGCCCGTCGTCGTTGCCCACAAGTACCCGCCAAATGATTCCAGCGATGTGACCTGGTCTTTGTTGGTGTGATTTTCCCAAGTGTAAACCTGCGCAAGCGCAGAGCCCGCGAGTACAAAGATAAATATGAAAATGCCGGTCAGTTTTTTAGCCATGGCGTCTCTTCGTAATTGCTAGAATTATACCCCCGAGAAGCGCCATCGCAAGGCAAATCTTGCCGAGCACGGCGCCCCACAGTTGGTACATCGTCACCCCCATGCGCGGCCCGATCTTGCCGGTCAAATACGTTCGTCCCCCCAACTGTGTCTTCGCTACGACACGACCGTATGGATCAAAGATTCCGCAGATTCCCGTGTTCGCTGCACGCACGATCCAGACACGATTCTCCACCGCGCGAAATACCGGGATATAGAAATGTTGATACGGTCCCGCCGTCTCGCCAAACCAATCATCATTGGTTATCACCGCCAAAAAATCGGCGCCCTTGTTGACCATTTCGCGCACAAATTCCGGATAGACGACCTCGAAACAAATCAACGTCCCAAACTTACGGCCGTGCGACTCAAATTCCACGATGCTGTCACCGGGTTGAAAATCAGAAATATCCAGCGCCAGCCGTTCCTTGACGAATTCGCGAAACTTCGCAATCGGCTTGATCTTTTCGGCGTAAGGCATATGCTCGCCGAACGGTACCAGGTAGAGTTTGTTGTGCGGTGTTGGCGACATCCCTTCCGGCGTAAAGAAAAACGCCGAATTGTAATATTTCCGCATTCCCTCCGGCGTCCGCGTCATGTACAATCCGCCGGTCATGATATCGACATTCTCCCGGCGCGCAATTGACTCAATCCATGCAATGTACGGCCGCTCCAAATTCAAATACATTGGTGCCGCGCTCTCCGGCCAGATCAGAAGCTTCGCCGAATCGGCAGCTTTCGCGCTAAGTTCGTCATAGGCGACAAAGTTGTGATCCGCCTTGCCGTTCTGCCATTTGTCATTAACCGGAATGTTGCCCTGCAGCGCGGCCACCTCGAAATCCGGCGCTACCGGATGAATCCTCGTCACGCCCCAGATGTACGCCCCGCTGTACAGCATGATCGCAGCCACAAACAACGCGCTCGAAAGCACCATGCGCCGAAGATTCGCATAAGCGAAATACAGCACCAGTCCGATGACACAGACAAAAAATGTCACTGTTGCATCGCCGCTGATTTCTGCCAGTTGGACAATGGCGATATTGGAAGCCTGCGTATACGAGATATTCTGCCACGGAAACGACACCTGCGACAACGAGCGCAAGTATTCCATTCCAACCCACAATATCGGCAGCGACCATAGCCCGGCGCGTCCGTAGCGCTTCGAACTTTCCGCCGCCAAACCGCCGATGATTGCATAGTAGAACGAGTGAATCAAAACCAGCAGCACGACACCGACGACGTTGACATACACCACCCAGTACAGCGTCAGTATCGCCGTGATTACTCCGAATACATAGCCGCTGCGGAAACCCTCTTTGAATCCGAGACCGCGAATTGAGGCGGCGAAAATCGGCACGAAAAAATACGCCAGAAACCAAAGCGGTGAAGGCTCAAAGGCCAGAGAGAAAAATAGCGCGGAGATGATTAGGACGATGTTTCTTTGGGGGAGCGTAAATCGCATTCAGGTTCTATACGGCGGTGTTCTGCGGGCGCCACTTGTCATTTCAACACCACTTCCCGCTTTCCTTTGACAATCTCGCCTACAACAAAGGCTTTGGTCTTTTGCGAATTGAGAATCCGCAACGCCTCTTCAACATGCTTCTTGCGCAATACGATCATCAGGCCGATGCCCATATTGAACGCCTCGAACATTTCCTTTTCGTCGATCATGCCATTGCGTTGCATGTAGTCAAACAGCATCGGCACTTTCCAGCACGACAGGTCGATTTCTGCGCGGCAGTTCTTCGGCAACACCCGCACCAGATTCCCGGGAATTCCCCCGCCGGTGATATGCGCCATGCCGTGAATTTTCACCGCAGCGCGCAGCTTCGACACCGGCTTAAGATAGCAGCGATGCACCGCCATCAACGCCTCCGCGACAGTGCACTTGAGTTCCGGAATCCGGTCGCTCGGTTTCAGTTCCAGCGTATCGAAGAATAACTTCCGCGCCAATGAATAGCCGTTCGTGTGCAATCCGCTTGATTCCAGACCGATAATCATGTCGCCCGGCTTGATCCCGCTGCCGTCGACAATCTCGCTGCGGTCGACTACACCGACGATAAATCCCGCGAGATCATATTCGTTGTCCTGGTAGAATCCCGGCATCTCGGCGGTCTCGCCGCCGATCAAGGAACATCCGTTCTGCTTGCAAGCGACCGCCATGCCCGAGATCACATCCGCTACGACAGCGGGGCTTAGTTTGCCGGTTGCAAAATAATCGAGAAAGTAGAGCGGTCTTGCCCCCATCACCAGAATGTCGTTGACGCAATGATTGACCAGATCCTGCCCGACGGTGTCGTGCTTGCCGGTCATGAACGCCAACTTCAGTTTCGTGCCGACGCCGTCCGCGGACGACACCAACACCGGGTTCTTCATCCCCTTGAATCGGCCGTCAAACAATCCGCCGAATCCGCCGATTCCGTTCAGCACCGCCGGCGTGTAGGTTTTTCGCACCAGCTTCTTGATCCGCCCCATCGCGTCATCGCCTGAAGCGATATCGACGCCCGCATCCTTGTAGGTTAGTCCGGTCGAACTCACTGCAATTTGTATCCGTTAATATCCAATTCAAACTTCATCTTCAAGTGCAGCGCCGCGTTGCGGCACATCACCATGCGGCTTAAGAATATCTCAAAGTAGTCCATCACCGAAGCCACTGTATCATCAATCGTGATTTCCAGCGTGATCGTCTCCCGCTCCGGATCGACCCGCAAGAACGACGACTTCGCCGCATAGTTCACGCGGTCGTGGATGTCCGAGCCGATCTGATCCAAATTCCGCACCCGCGAGGAGTGCACATCCGATTTATCCGCCAAAATCACGGCCGCCGCAATATCCGAAACCGGCGGCGACTCGATATCGTCATGGTTTCCAATCGCAGCCGCAACATCAATCGCTTCCTCGGCCGACATGCCCATATTGTGAAGCAGGGTGTATGCCGCCATCGCTCCGGTCTGCGCATGAAACAGTCGGTTGATGGCGTTGCCGGTGTCGTGCAAATACGCTGCAATCGCCGCCAATTGGCAAACGCGTTCCGGACGTCCGAGACGTTCCAGCACATTGAAAGCGATCTTTGAGACTAGTTTGCAGTGGCGCAGTCCGTGTTCGGTATAGCCCTGGCGTCCGAGATAATAATCCGCCTTAACGATCCAGGCCGTGACCTCTTCGTTGTGCATCACTTTGTCAATTGTCACGAGTCGTTCGTTTGCCGAAACTTTGTCCATCTTTGCGTCCTTCATGCGTAGGTGTTGGAAGTTACTGACAACAAGCGAGTTGTCAAGCACCAATCTTCTTACATCATATCGACAGGATCGACATCAACGATTACATGCACTTTCAGATTCGCCAGCAATTCTTTCGAATTGACGATTTCCCCTACAATCGGCGTCACTCGCCGGACACTGCGCGTCTTCAGCAGCAAGTGAAACCGGTACAGTTCCTTGAGCTTTTGTATCGGCGCCGGAACCGGTCCTTGAACGCTGCAGAGTTTGCCCAATTTTGCCGGCAGCTGCTCCCCGAGCTCAATCGCAGTCTTTTGCGCCAAACTCGCATCCTTTGATTCTACGGCAATCAAGATCAAATGCGCAAACGGCGGAAAACGCAATTCTTCGCGGTCGGAGATTTCCGACTCGTAGAATCCTTTGAAATCCTGTTCGGCCGCTAGAACAATCGTCGGATCGGTCGAATGCAGAGTTTGCAATATCACCTTACCCGGAAAATTCAATCGCCCGGCGCGTCCCGAGGCCTGCGTCAATAGTTGAAATGCCCGCTCGCGCGCGCGAAAATCCGGCAATTCCAAAGTCGTGTCGGCGGTGATGATCCCCACCAGCGCAACGTCGGGAAAATCAAATCCTTTCGAAATCATCTGCGTCCCGAGCAGCACCTTTGCTGCACCCGATTTAAACTTCATGTAAATTTCGCGGAAACTCCCCTGTTTGCGCGTCGAGTCAAGATCCATGCGCAAAACCGGCACCTCCGGCATCCGCCGACGCAATTCCTCTTCCATTTTTTCCGTCCCAATCCCGCGATATAAGAACAGATTGCTCTTGCAGCCCGGACATTTGTCCGGATACGATTCCTGGTGCCCGCACATGTGGCAAAGCATGCGATTGCGCCCCTTGTGATACACTAACGCCACCGCGCAGTTCTTGCACGACAACTTATTTCCGCAACTGTAGCAATGCACCGAGGGCGCAAATCCGCGTCGATTAAGCAGCAACATCACTTGTCCGTTTTGTTCAAGCGAATTCTTCATGCCATCAATCAACACATCGCTCAAATAGCCGCCGCCCTTCTGCTCGAAGGACTTTTTCAGATCGACAATTTCCACCGCCGGCAAACTGCGTCCGTCTACGCGTTCCGGCAACTCCAGCAACGCGTACTTGCCCGATTTCGCATTGTAGTAACTCTCTACCGAAGGTGTCGCTGAACCGAGCACAACCGTCGCACCGAGCTTTTGCGCCCGATATACCGCCAGATCGCGCGCGCTGTAGCGCGGCGCCGGCGAAGCCTGTTTGTAGGCGCCGTCATGTTCCTCGTCGACAACGATTAGTCCCAAATTCGGAAACGGCGTGAAAATCGCCGACCGCGGCCCGAGCACGATCTGAAGCTTGCCCGACCGCGCCTTGTTCCAGATTTCGTAACGCGAACGCGCAGTCAGCCGCGAGTGAATGAGACCAAGCGATGCGCCGAATATGTTCTCGAGGCGCAAATAAATCGCCTGTGCCAATCCAATCTCCGGAACCAGCACGATTGCCTGCTTGCCTAACTTGACGGCATGTTGAATCGCAGCAACATAGACTTCTGTCTTCCCCGAACCGGTTACGCCATGCAGCAAAAACGGTTGAAATTTGCCGCCGCTGATCGCCGCATTCATTGCGGCAATCGACTCTGCCTGGGCCGCCGTCGGATTGAACTCGCGCGGCGCCTTCGGTTTGACCGGCTCGATGAACGGCGGCTTCTCCGCAATTCGCAGCGCTCCGGCTGATGCCAGGTCGCGCACTTGCTTCGATGTCAACCGATGCGCCTTGCGCCATTCGGTCAGGTCGGCAATCCCCCACTCTTTCAAGTAAGCCACCGCTGCGTTCTCGCGTTCGGTTAACTCGACTTCAAGCGCCTCCCCAATAACATGCTCTACCTGGTAGTCCGCTTCCTTCAATCGCGTCGACTGCACATTCCAGTCGATCTCGATTGCACCGGCTGCCAACAATTCTTCAATCTCCTTGCGTTTGTATGCCTGCAAATGATGCGCGGCAATGATCGCCTTCCCCCGCGACTTCGTCTGAATAAACGCCGCCAGCGCGTTCCCCTTTGCTGCCATTTCCGCAAGACGCTCGCGCGCGACAATCTGCACGCGCTGCGACAACTGCGAAGTCAACGGTTGCGGCAGCAGCGCCCTAATCGTCTCACCCAGCGGCGCCAAATAGTAATCCGCCACAAACCTGCACATGGCGAGATCTTCCGGCGAAATCACTGCCTGCAAATCGGGAAATGAATCCACCGCCCGTGTTGCACCGGCAAATTCAGCCGCTATGCCTGTCACCACGCCAAGCTGCTTGCGTTTGGCCAGCGGCACAATGACGCGGCGGCCAAGCAAGTCTTCACTCTGCAAATCGTCGGGAATATGATACGTCAGCGGGCGCTTGATCGATCCAAACAAGCAAACTTCTACGAGCATCCGTGCCTTTTGCATACTAACACAATATACGCAATCCGATTACCTTACTCCAAGACATCATGTTGCCGGCAAATTTACGGATGTTTTCCCTCTCCCCCTGGGAGAGGGTGAGGGTGAGGGCACCCCCCAAGCAAAAACGGGAGCGCATCGCACTCCCGTTTCTTCGTCATCTATTCAATTCGTCTATTTGGCTTCGCACTTCGCCGCAGCATCCTGCGCTTCAGTCTTCAGACCCTTGCGTGCATAAAGAATGCTCAACTGGCACCAGCAATCTTTGAACTTGTCGTCCGCAGCAACGCACTTCTTGTACGCCTCAAACGACTCATCCTGCTTTTCCAGGAAATAGGCCGTATTGCCATACCAGTACCAATACAGCGGCTCTTTATCGTTGCCTTCGGCTGCCATCTTGAAATCAGCCAGCGCTTTCTCATTGAAGGCCTGGCGATACTTCACTATGGACTCTTTGGCTGCCTTGAGACCCGCATCGTTCGGCTTGAGTTCCAGCAAACTGTCGAGCTTCGCCGTCGAATCGCGCAGTTCCGGTGCGGATGCATTTCGAACCTGCATCACTCCGCGCTGATATCGAATCTCCGAGTTCGCCGGATTGACTTCCAAGATCCGGTCAAGCGTCTTCTCTAACGCAACATTATCGTTCAACTGCTGGTAGGCCATTGCCTGATTAATATAGGCCGCTTCCGCGTTCGCCTTGTCCAAGTCGCCGAACTCGCCGTAGTAGCGCGCGGCATTGGCGTAGTCCTTTTGCTCGAAGTATGTGTTGGCAAGATCATAAACCATCATCGCATCAGTCGGATTAAGCTTGTAGCTGCGCTGATAATGCTCAAGCGCCTTGTCGACATTGCCCAGCTTCTTCTCGATCAAAGCCAAATTCGTCCAGACGCCCGGAATCGTGTCGTCGATAATCACGCATTCGTTGAAAAGCCCTTCCGCCTTTGTCAGAAGCTGCTTCACGATATCGGCTTGCTTCGTCTTAACCGAATCCACCGTTTCCGTCTCGATCAACTTCGACACCGAATCGGCATGCCGAATCTGCGACACACCCTGGTCAAAGCCGCGCTTTAGCTCCGCGACCTTGGTGTCATTAATCTGCTTCGGCATATTGTCTTTTTCGCAGCGTTTCGCCAGTTTCTTATCGGCGTCTTTCGCTTCCTTCGAACAAATAGCGTCGAATTTGCGGAAATGATCCATCATCTTCGTATATTCAGCCTTTTCCGCATAAATCAAGCCCATGTAATAATGCGCTTCAAGCGGATCCGGATAATTGTCAATCGCGGTTTGCAGCAGCTCGATCACGTGATCGTAATCCTTGTTCTTCTGACCGAGATAAATCTTGGACGAGCGAATCAGCGCGTCGTAAGGCAATACTTCCTTCGCCTGTTGCGCATATCCGCTGGCCGCAAGGCAAAGCAGCAGTATCCCGACTAATATTCTCTTCATTGTATGATCCTCCTCCAAGTGAACTTCGTCACAATCTTCGCAGCGAAGCTAATCATTCGCACAAACCATGTCAAAGAGTTTGTTAGTTGTTGTAACGTATCCGGAACTTGAGTACCGCCTCCTGATCAGCCTTCGCTGGAACCGTAAACTCAAGTCGTTGAGCCGTTTTCTTGACATACTCGAAATTCGACTCAAGCACCTGCCAGTCGCCGTAAAGTCCATACCGGACCACAACTGTGACATCTTCCGTCTTCCGATTGCGCAACTTGACCTCGACCGTTTCCTCACGAACCCGGTCGGAAATTCTCCGCGAATCAACAATTGCCGTTTCTGCCACGATGTCGAAGGCATTGCCGACGCGTAATTCGACTTCTTCATTCTTTGGCGTATGATCGATCTGATCTTCCCCGACAAACTCCTCCGAACCGTCGCTGTCGAGCTTGGTCATCCGAATCTTACCTGCCGGAAGTGGCATTCCCAACCCGCCTGCTTCGGTATTCTTGAACGATACCGCCACATTGACATTATTCGAACCCGGCATAGCGTCGTAACGATAGAGCTTCTTCACAGCCGTAGCCGCCGGTTCAAACAAACTCACTTGCTTGGTTTCGTTGTCTCCGATGGTTGTTTGTCGTCCAAGAGTGTAAAGGTGATACTCAAAAAACGACTTTTCCTCAAATCCCTGCATCGCGTCTGCCGCCATCATTTCCTGTGCCCTGCCGCCTTTGGCGTACATCGGCGCCGGCATCACGCGATTGATATCACCGGCCACTAACTTGAGTTTGGCATCCTTGTAAGTCTTGCCGGATTGATTGTCGAGCGAAACCCATCCTGACAGTCGCAGATTCTTGTCATCCTTGTCCAACTGCGCGACATATTCGGCGTGCCAACTGATGTTGCTCGTCAGGTAGCTGATTTCCGCCTCGCGTTTGCCGCTCACGTCGCTGTCAATCAACCACTCGAGCGTCGGCGTGACAATCAGCCCTTCCGGTAGTTTCGGCGCGGTGACTGACAACATCTCGAGCGAGTTGATCATCCGCACCGCGCCGTCGTTAAGCGCCAGCACCATGTATCCCGACGACAGCGACAAAAATCTGCCGCTGACGACATCACCGTTCTTCAACACGATATCAATTGTATTGCCGAGATACTTCTGCAGAATTTTGTCGGAGGATACTAAGTCATACTGATAGTTCTGTTCCAGCAACTCGACCTTGTCCGAGCCGCGCATCTTGAAATGCACCGATGTCGGATCAATCGCAGCCGCAACATCTGTCAGCCGCATACGGTTAGAGCCTTTCTGGAAATCCAGCGTTCGCCCTTCTTTTACCAATGCCAAATTTTGATTGTAAACTGTCAGCGCGATGTCATCCGCCATCAGCGGCGCCGCCAAGAAGCAAACCAGTAGACTAAGAAGTGTCGTTCTCATTATCGTCCTCCATTTGTACTATCAATTGACTATTGCGTTTCCAGGTTGTTTGACCCGAAGCCTGAAAATCTTGAATCAACCCGGCTTGTCTGCCCTTAGATCGATTCATAGCCATTACAAATACAAACGGCAATATATTCCACTTCAGTTGTTAATTCAACGGCGCGATTTGATTAAGAGGAATTGACTTGGGAGAAATATTGCCGTAGCAGCGTCGCTCTAGCGCCTATCCAATACCGTTCTGCCCACGGTCTTTGAATCAAGCGCCTCGCGGACTTTCGCCAGAAATACTTTCATCTGGAACGGCTTGTGCACAAATCCGGCAATGCCCTGATTGATGATTTGCTGTACGTCGGTATCCGCAAATCCCGACATCATCAGCACACGTACCGCCGGGTTGAACTTCTTCAGCGCGGCATAAGTGTCCCGCCCGTTCATCTTCGGCATCATCATGTCCAGCAGCACCAGATCGATCGAATTGATGGCAGTACGATACAACTGCACTGCTTCTTCGCCGTCGACACAGGTAATCACTTTGTAGCCCACTTTCGTCAACATCTTCTCCGCGAGATGGCGCACGATTTCTTCATCATCAACCACTAATATCCGCTCGCGACCGTCAAGCGACACCTCTGCAACCTCGCCGCGATCCGCAATGCTGACAGCTTCGCTGACCGGAAGATAGAGCGTAAATGCCGAGCCGCGGCCAACCTCGCTGCTCACTTCAACGGTGCCGTGATGGTTGCGCACGCAGCCGTATACCCCGGCGAGTCCCAATCCTGTACCCTGCCCTTGCTCTTTGGTCGTGAAGAATGGATCGAAGATATGCGCAAGAATCGCTTCGTCGATTCCGATACCGGTGTCAGACACAGTTATCGCGATGTATGCCCCCGGTCCGTAATCTAGCGAATGGCGCCGGCAGTATTCTTCATCCAATTGCACGTTGTGCGTCTTGAATGTCAGCCTGCCGCCTTCAGGCATTGCGTCGCGCGAGTTGACTCCAAGATTTAGAATCGCACTTTGAATTTGCGACGGATCCCCCTTAACGATCGCCGGTCCTGCCGCCAACTCTGTCAATATCTCGATTCTGCGGTCGATAGTGTGCCGCAGAATATTCGTGACTTCGGTGATTGTCTCGTGGATATCTACCGGCACCGTGAGGTAATTGCCTTTGCGCGCGAACGCCAAGAGCTGGCTCGTTAAATCCGCTGCGCGCGATGCCGCCCGCACGATTTCTTCCGAGTAGCCGCGCAGTTTCGATTCCTCGCCGGCTTCCTGGTAAATCAGCTCGCCGAATCCACGGATACCTGCCAATAGATTGTTGAAGTCGTGTGCTATTCCCGATGCCAGCCTGCCGACGGCTTCAAGCTTCTGCGCCTGCCGCAAGCGGTCTTCCAATTCCACTTCCTTCGTGATGTCGCGTTTTACGGCAACGAAGTTTATAACCTTACCCGATGCATCTTTGATCGGCGAAATTGCGCATTCTTCTTCGTACAAGATTCCATTCTTGCGACGGTTCTTGAATCGTCCCACCCACGGTTCGCCCGCGTTGAGGATCGTCCAGATATCATGATAGAATTGCGGCGAATGTTCGCCGCTCTTCAGCATGCTGACATACTGCCCGACCGATTCCTCGCGCGAGTATCCCGATATCTTTTCGAAAGCCGAATTCACATAGATGATCTCGCCCTTAGTGTCGGTGATCACGATTGACTCGGTCGCTTGTTCGACTGCCGTTGCAAGTTGCGAACGCTCGGTCTCAATCATGCGCCGATCCGTGATGTCGCGCGAGTTAACGACAATTGCGCCGACATGCGGATCTTGCAAAAGGTTCCGGCCGGCGACGTCAAGGATCCGTAGGCTCCCGTCCTTGTGCCGCGCCCGCAACTCGAGCGAAATATCCACGCCGCCGCGAATCAAAGCGCGCCGCATGATCTCCCGCGTGCGTTTGCGGTCGCCCGGCGCCAACACTTTGAACACGATCGTGCCGCGCAGTTCTTCCGGCGTATAGCCGAGAATTCGCTCGACGGATGGACTCATGTATAGAATTCTGCCGTCGGTATCGACCAGAGTAATGATATCCGACGAATTGTCGATCAGCGCGCGGAAATGTTCCTCACGCGACTGCAGCGCATCTTCGGCATTCTTTCGATCGGTGATGTCGGCGATAAATCCTTCAATCGTGACGACAGTGCCGTCACCCGCGCCGATGGCGCTGCCCTGCTCCCACACCCACTTGGTCCTGCCGTCGCGGGTAATCAATCGATAGGTCAGGCGATACGGCTCACTGCGTTCCAATGCGATCTGCACTTCGTTCCAAACAAAAGCGCGGTCATCAGGATGTATGCAGTCGTTGTAACGAATCTTGCCCTTCTCGGTCAGGTCGCTGGGATTGTACCCCGTCAATTCTTCGCAACCTTCGCTGACATACTCCATCGTCCAGTCCCGGTCATTGCGGCACCGGTATGCCATCCCCGGTAAATTTCCAAGTAGCGCTACTGTCGCCCGTTGGTGTTCGCGCAATGCCGCTTCGGCGTTCTTGCGCTGCGTGATATCCTCAAAAACTGTCACGAAATATCCCGGCTGCGGACTATAGGCCGACACCGAGTACCAACGTCCCAGTTCCTTGGACTCGCGCTCGAATTTCATCGTCTCGCCGGTCAAGGCGACCCGGCCGTACGTGCCGATCCAGTTTTCGCTCGCATGCTCGATTCCCGGGATGACTTCTGTAACCGCACGCCCCACCAAATTCTCCCGCTTCAGCCCGGTCATTTCTTCAAACGCGTCGTTTACCTCCAGGAACAAATAGTCGATTGGAACGCCGCTTTCGTCGAGCACGATCTTGTGCAGCGCGAATCCGTCGATCAGATTTTCAAACAGCGAGCGATAACGCTCTTCGCTTTCCGACAGTGCTTCGCGAGCCAGCTTTTCCTTTGTGATCGATTCGGTAAATACGATAATACCGCCGATTTCCTGCAAGCTGTTCCGCCAGGGACTGACTACGCAGCGGATCCAGTCGATCGTGCTGTCGGCACGCACCATCTTCTCGTCTTCGCTGTGTACCGTCTCGCCCGCAAGTGCCGTATTGAACATCTCAAGCCACCGCTCATCCAGGTTCGGATGAACGTCGCGGCAAGAGTGCCCGATCACGCTCTCCGTCCCAAGTTGGTGCTCGGCAATCCAGGCGGTTGTGACGAACAAATACCGCAGGTTGCGGTCAAAAATCGCGATCGCCGTCGGCGTGTGCCGGAATACCAGCCGGATTCGCTCATCGCTCTCGCGCAAAGCCGCTTCCGTCCGCAGCTTGTCGGTAACGTCGATGATCGTCGAATAGAGCAGATTGCGCCCCTCAATATTCAGAGGACTGGAGTGAACTTCCACCTGCCGGATACTTCCCGACGCTAACCGATGATTGAATATGAACTGGCTCTTCTCCTCCGCGACAACCGACTCCATCCGTTCTTGAATTTCTTCCGGTGTCAGCGTGTTGATCTGCGAAATCTTCATCCGCTGCAAAGTTTCGATGCTGTATCCGTAGAATCGCGCCGCCGCCGGATTTGCATCCACGATTGCGCCGGTGTCGGGATTAATGACCAGTTTGATCGATTCATTCTGCTCGAACATTTGCCGGAATCGTGTTTGGCTGGCAGCGTACTCGTCCCGTGCGCGTCCGCGCTGCATGTACTGGGCAAGGTGTTTGCCGATCGCATCAACCGTTTGCAGCAAATCCGTATCGATGGCGTAAGCTTCCGTGCTGTACAGCGCGATAATTCCAAATCGCGACTCGCCGATCTGAATCGGGAACCACAAACCGGTTGCTAACCCCAATTGCTTTGCTGCTTGCCGCCGTTGCTCTGGCTCCGACTCGCAAACGGATTTGGTCCAAAGCGGCGCACCGCCGGTCCACACTTTTCCTTGCGGATGCCAATTGCGTTCGAGTTTCAATTGTTTCGAAATATTTACGAATGCCGCGGCATTAACCAGATGCTCGTCGCTCCAGACTTGACGCAACGACAGCATCTGGAAATCTTCCGACGGCGTCCAGTACTCGCAAATTTGCCAACCCAGTTCCATCCCGAGCGTCGATAATATCCGGTCGATGACTTCCGAAGTGTCGTCAATCTCCGCCAGTATGTTGGCGACGTTGTATTGTGCCTTGAGGTGTTGATTCTGCGCCGGCCATTCCCTTTGTCCGCGCGCTCTGATCGAGATCAGAATCTGTTCGCCGCCATCGTCAGATCTGACAATTCGCGCATCTTCTTCGACTCGTATTGTCGTTCCATTTGGCTGGATGAATCGGTAAGTAGCAATGTACGGCGTGCCGCGTCCGACTAATTCAGCATATTGATCATTGACCGAATTGCGTTCGCTCGGATGTATACAGGCAAAGCGTCTCTCCGGACACGCAGTCAATTCGTCTGCGGAAATGCCAAGCAACGACAATACTGCCGCATTGACATACTGTACCGAACCACTGTCGCGGTCGCATAGGATGTGGACATCCCGCAAATTGTTCAGAATCGCTTTGATGATACTTTCCGTTCAAAAACTCGTTGTCAGCCCTTTGGTCGCGGTCGGAGAGTAGGAGGCGCATTCGGTTCTGTATAGGCAGTGTCGGTTCCGACCCGGTACCAACCTATTGTGTCCCATTTCTTATTCTTAGGTATCGGACGCGCCCCAACAGATGTTAGTGAAATAGGACAACCTGAAACGTAATTTCTTGTTGGTTGACGCAATTCTTTGCAGGACTAAGTAGTTGCTGGTATGGCGCTGCTCCAGCCTGAAACACTACTTTGAAGATAACCGGGAGAAAGTTTCGATTCGAAAACTAATATGATTTCGCCCGCTGCCACTCTTCTTCCATCTGTGCCAGCGTCGCTTCCTTGAGCGTCATCCCCTTTGCCGCCAACGCCCTTTCCATTTTGTCAAATCGATCGGAGAACTTTCGAATTGTCGCATTCAAACATGTCTCCGGTTCGGCTTGAATGTGGCGCGCAAAATTCACCAGCGAAAACAGCAGATCGCCGAACTCTTCCAATATCGCCGGCCGGTTCTCTTGCGCCAACGCTTCACGAAATTCCCCCAACTCTTCCTCGATCTTGGCAAAAATCTCCTCGGCACGCTCCCAATCAAACCCGAATTGCGCAGCCTTTTCCTGCACTCGGTAAGCCTTCAGCAGAGAAGGCATCGTCTTCGGAACGCCCGACAAAACTGTCAGGTGCTTCTCGTTGCCCTTGCGATTCTTGAGTTTCAGCGCTTCCCAATTTTGGCGTACTTGATCTGGCGACAAGTCCTTCCGGTCGCCAAACACATGCGGATGTCGTTCAATCATCTTTTGTGTGACGATCTCGACGACGTCGCGCATGTCAAATTTCCCCTGTTCTTCCGCGATTTCAGCCTGAAAAATGATATGCAGCAGCAAATCCCCCAACTCTTCTTTAAGCCGGTCAAAGTCTTCAGCTTCGGCAGCCTCGATCGCTTCGTAGGTTTCCTCGATCATGTACGGCAGAAGCGAGCTCGTTGTCTGCGCCCGGTCCCAATTGCAGCCGCCCGGCGCGCGTAAGTCGCGCAGGATCTCTACCAATTTTTGAAATGAAGCTCCCGAATCTCTCACTGAATCTTTACGCCTTTCTTCCGAATACAGGAGGAGCAATATAGGCGCGAACAAAGCGCCCGCCAAGGCGTTTTAATATCGCCTTGACATCATTGTGCCAACGGCTATACTCATAGCTTATTTTTGGAAAAGAGATATATGAGCGGACAAGAAATTCCCAAGCAATATAGCCCCGCCGGGGTCGAAGATCGCCTCTATGCCGATTGGTTGGCGAAAGGCTATTTCCACGGCAAAGTCGACTCACCCAAGAAGACTTACTCGATTGTCATCCCGCCGCCGAATGCGACCGATGTCCTCCATCTCGGCCACGCGTTGAACAACAGCCTGCAGGATATCATGATCCGCTGGCAGCGTATGCAGGGCCATGAAGTCTGCTGGCTTCCCGGAACCGACCACGCCGGCATCGCCACGCAGGTCGTCGTCGAAAAATTGCTCGTCAAGGAAGGCACCTCCCGCCGCGAAGTCGGCCGCGAGGAGTTCGTCCGCCGCGTCTGGGAATACGTCACCGTCAAGAAAGCCCGCATTAGCGAGCAACTGCAGAAGATGGGTTGCGCTTGCGATTGGTCGCGCGAACGATTCACCCTTGATGAACAACTCTCTGAAGCTGTCAAGGAAGTCTTCATCCGCTTGCACGAAAAGAAACTTGTCTACAAAGGCAAATACATCGTCAACTGGTGCCCGCGCTGTCAAACTTCGCTGTCCGACGATGAAGTCGAACACGAGTCCCGCCTTTCGAAGCTGTACCACATCCGCTATAAGCTCAAAGGCCAAGACGTTTACTTGATCGCCGCGACAACCAGACCCGAAACGATGCTTGGCGACACGGCGCTTGCCGTCAACCCGAAAGACGAACGCTATCAGAAATACATCGGCAAGACCGCGATCCTGCCGATTCTCGACCGCGAACTCGCCATCGTCGCCGACGACTATGTCGACATCGAGTTCGGCACCGGCGTCGTCAAGATCACTCCCGCGCATGATCCGAACGACTTTGATGTCAGCCAGCGGCACGACCTTGAGAAGATCAACATTCTCAACCCAGATGGCACCCTTAACGAAAATGCCGGCAAGTTCAAAGGCATGGACATCAAAACCGCGCGCAAGATGGTCCTCGACGAACTCGAAAAGAAGAACTTGCTCGCCAAAGTCGAAGACTACGAACATTCGGTCGGACTTTGCTATCGCTGCTCGACTGTTGTCGAACCTTACTTGTCCGAGCAATGGTTCGTCCGCATGAAACCGTTGGCAAAACCGGCGATTGAAGCGCTCAAGACCGGACAACTGCGCTTCCACCCGGAGCATTGGTCCAAGACATATTTGTATTGGATGGAAAATATTCGCGATTGGTGCATCTCCCGCCAACTCTGGTGGGGGCATCGCATCCCCGTCTACTATTGCCGCGAATGCAACGAGGAAATGGTTCTTAAGGACGCTCCAACCAAGTGCCGCAAATGCGGCAGCAACGATATCTACCAGGAAGAAGACGTTCTCGACACGTGGTTCTCTTCGTGGCTCTGGCCATTTTCAACTTTCGGCTGGCCGAAAGATACGCCGGAATTGCGCAAGTTCTATCCAACGAACTCACTCTTCACTGCCAGCGAAATCATCTTCCTTTGGGTCGCCCGTATGGTCATGGCTGGCTACGAATTCACCGACAAGCTCGTCTTCAACGATGTCTATATCCACGGTACTGTTCGCGATGCGCATGGACACAAAATGTCCAAGTCGAAAGGCAACGGCATCGACCCGATTGAAGTAATCAATCAGTATGGCGCCGACAGCCTGCGCTTGTCCTTGGTCCTTTCCACACCCGAAGGCCAGGATCCCAACATCGCCATGAATACCTTCGAACTGGGCCGTAACTTCGCCAACAAACTCTGGAACGCTTCGCGCTTCATCCAAATGAATCTCGGCGACGATATCAGCGATGGCGATCTCGAAACCATGCCGGTCTCCGACAAGATGCCGCTGATGGACAGGTGGATTTTGTCGCGGCTCAATGAGTCAATCAAAATCACCAGCGAGTCGCTGACCGATTTCCGCTTCAATGCCGCCGGCAAGCAACTCTACGATTTCGTCTGGCACGACTTCTGCGATTGGTATATCGAACTTGTCAAGACTCGACTCTACAGTGACGACGACCCGGCGGACAAACTTCTGGCAAAACGCGTCACTGGATATTGCCTGAATAATATTCTGAAATTGCTTCATCCGTTCGCGCCCTTCATCACCGAGGAAATTTGGCACTTGCTGCACAAACTTCCCGAAGGTGAAAAATCGATTCTCACCGAGAATTATCCTCGCCCCGACGAGAAGTTGATCGACTTGCAGCTCGAAGAAATGATGAACAAGCTGCAGCGCGTCGTCAACGCCATCCGCAATATCCGCGCCGAAATGAACGTCCCGCCGTCAAAACGCGCCGAAGTTCATTTGAAGATTTCCGATCCGGCGCTGTGTGCGACGCTTGAAAGCAATCAGAACTACATTGTCAATCTGGGCAAAATCGAGAAACTTGTCATCGGCCCCGATGTCAAGAAACCGCCGCTTTCAGCTTCGGCCGTGATCCCGTCAGTCGAAATTTTCATCCCGTTGGCAGGATTGATCGACATCGACATGGAGCGTTCGCGCCTGCAAAAGGAACTGGAGAACATCACCGGCCTATTGGACAAGACGCGCAAGAAACTCGCCAACCGCGAATTTGTCGAGCAAGCTCCCAAACCGGTCGTCGAGCAACAGCAGGCAAAGAAGAAAGAGTACGAAGACATCGTCGAAAAGATCAATTCCAACCTCGAACAACTCCTCGGCTGGTAGGAATCAAATAAGTTCGTAGGTCGAAACCCGTAATTGTGAGCCCATCCATTCAGATCGCTTCGAGTGGTTTCGACATAATTGATGGTTGCGTCAGTTCTGTAGGGCAGATCTCCTTACCAAACGTTCTCGACAATAGAAGCTACTCCCCCGGAGATCTGCCAAAGGTTTATTCCAGCATTGAGAGTTGCGTCAGGTCTTGCCCCGGTGCGCCGTTAGTTTTGTGCGAAGACGAGAACTTAGCCGCGCCGGGGCGTGACCTGACGCATGTTCATCAGTCATAGTTAGCGGGTTGAATCCTCAGATTTCCAGAAACACCACCCCATCCACCACCTCGACCGGATACGTCTTCAGCTTCGCCCAACTTTCGTTCAGACACTCGCCGCTTTTGATATTGTACCGCCATCCGTGCGCCGGGCAAGTGATGACGTCTCCATCGATCGTCCCATAGGCAATCGATGCTCGCATATGCTTGCAATCTGCCTCGAGTCCGTATAGCTGCCCGCCGAGCCGAAAAACCGCCACGTTGCGGGCAAGAATCTTCAAAGACTTGACACCGCCTTCGCGGATCTGATCATCAGTACAAACTTTCAACCGCATACCGGTAAAATACGGATTTATGCCCACTTCCCTACCCGGAAAAATCCCCACCAGACCGCTGAATTAACAAGATTGCTAACAAATACCATTATTTGTGAATAAAGCCATGCAAGGCAACGTTTTATGTTGGCGGCAAATGAAAAACGCCGACTTTCCAGTTCTTGGTGTTTCTGGGACACCTACCCAATGTGGACAATTCCCCCCACTCAACTGCCGTATCCCTATGTTAGAACGTCGATTAAATCAATTGAGAAATGTGGAAAGCCCCAAAAACATCTTGACAAAACTGGACAGATTGCCTTCATTATAGCATATTAAACCGGTACTTCGTAGGTACACAAACAAACTAAGCAGACTCTTAATATTTTTCGTTTTCGGCGAATACTCCGCCAACAGAATTCCTGCGTCAGCAGACGCAGACATGAGTCTGAACTGCGTTTGGGTTTATGCAGATCAACTTAACCGTCGGAGGATGATAGGATAATCGGATAACGCTGCAAGTCGATACACACTCATTCTCAA
>CAZIBI010000006.1:128943-130101 GCA_964537215.1 uncultured Ignavibacteria bacterium
GGAGGATGATAGGATAATCGGATAACGCTGCAAGTCGATACACACTCATTCTCAATTTTGCACTCTCCTATTGTTGCACGTTTTCCTCCGCCGTAAGGCGAACCATATCAATACCTCCCTATCAAATCACTATGAATCGTGTCGCTCTAAATAAGAATATTGTGTCCTCTTTAGAACCTTTTACAACATTGGAGTCACCATGTGTAAACAGCTAACCAGACTTTTGACAGCTTGTGTCATTGGATTGTGTTGTCTGGCATTTTCGTCTTCGGCAGTCGCTGCCGGCGGCGATTCAGCGCTGCCCGATTCGGTGCAGCAATTAATGAACAAAACCGCGCTTGCCGAGCCGACTCTGCAGCACATCTTCGACAGCCTCGGTTACAACATCAACGTTGCAACCGATGAAACCGGCATCGAAACGTTCTGCACTTCGCCGGGCCAAAACCTGGCGACGATCATCATCGAAGTCGCCGGCTCCTCCGCCAGCGCCAGATCGGGCTGGTATCGCTCGACTTTGCCTGGCACGCTCAATACGATTTTCGTTCCCAGCAATGATGCCGGCGATTCAGTTTCATTTGCTGTAACCGGCGGCGATTCGATCGGTTTCTTCATGAAGCCGCTCCTGGCTCCCGACACGACGAAAATCTGGTATACGCAAAACTATCTCAACAATGACGCCTTCAATCACGCCAAGGTCTTCCGCACCGGCGTTCCGCACGAATTTATCGTTGCGTTTGAAGACTTGCCGAATGGCGGCGACACCGATTGGAACGACTTGGTTTTCAAGGTTCGTTTCTCCAACAATGCTCCGGTAGTGACTCTACCGGCCGACATTAACGTACTCCAATGTTCACTGGCGCAAATTTGCTTCGCCGTCAACGCTTCGGATCAAGACTGTCAGGGTGACACGCTGACACTCACCAAGCAATCCGGCCCCGGCACATTTACGCAGATCAAACAGAAAGGCCCGATCAGCACGAACTTCTGCTGGACTCCGGCCTCCGCGGGAACATTCACGTTCATCTTTAAGGTTCGGGATGAATCGAATGCCACCGATTTCGACACGATTAATGTTACTGTTACACTCAATCAAGCTCCGGTCGCTAACGCAGGGCGTGACTCCACCCTGTTCCAGTGTACTCCGGCGCAAATCTGTAT
>CAZIBI010000007.1:0-77652 GCA_964537215.1 uncultured Ignavibacteria bacterium
TCATGCTCAAGGGCTCAACTGAAGCCATGAACTTCGCCCGCAATTCCGGCGCCGTGATCGGTCACGTCGTCCTGCAACATTTGAAGGGACTCAAAACGGCCGCAAAGTCGAAAGACGCTCCCGACTTGGCGCAAATGCGCGAGTCGCTGATCGCTTATCGCAAAGCCGGATTCCTCTTCCACGCGGCTCGAGTCGCCGATGCGCTGGCTTCAGAATACTTACGCCAAAACAAAGCCCAGCTCGCCCGCGGGTTCCTGCTCGAGCATCTGCGGCTTGTCACGCTGATCGGCAATCGCGCCCGGATCAAAGCTGCGCGCCAGCGGCTCGACAGCCTGAATGAATCCCTTAGCTCGCTCTCTGCCAAGTATCAGGCAATCCTCGAAGTCTCCCAGCTCCTCAATTCCTTCGAAGACTTCGATGTCGCCGCCAACAACCTGGTCAGCTTTGCGCTTGAACAGACCGGCGCCGAACGCGCGGCTTTGCTGCTCGCAACAGATAACGCCACCGATCTGCGCGTTGAGAGTTTCATCGCCTGCGACAAGGTAACCCTCGAAGACATTCTCACGATGAGCCGCAGCGTCATGAACTCGGTCTTTGAAAACAAGGCCCCGCTCATCATCGGTGATGCCCAGACTAACGATCTCACGCGCGAGTATCGCAGCGTTATCAAGCACAATATTTATTCCATCGCTTGCGTGCCGCTTGTCTCCGGCAAGGACGTTATCGGCGTGCTCTATCTCGATCACCACAGCCTGCCCAGCGTGTTCTCCGAAGACGAACACAAACTTATCACAGCCGTTGCGAACTTCATCGCTGTCGTCCTCGCGCAGGCGCGCCAATTCGACATCTCGCAGCGGCGCACAACGGAATTGAACGCCGTCCATGAAGCGCTCGGCATCGGCGAGAAGTTCATCACGCGCAGCAGAATCCTGATCGACTTGATTGAGAAGTTGCCCCGCGTCGCTGATTCCAAAGCACCTATCCTTCTGCTTGGCGAAAGCGGCACCGGCAAAGAAGTCTTGGCTAAGATTATCCACCAAAGCAGCCCGTATCGCGATGGAGCGCTTATCACGCTCAATTGTGCTTCCTACTCCGGCAAAGTAATGGAGACTGAACTCTTCGGAATCGAAAAGGGAATTGCAACCGGCGTTGACAAACGAGTCGGCAAAATCCAACTCGCCGACGGCGGCTCGCTTTTCCTTGACGAAATCGGTGAACTTACACTCGGTATGCAGGCAAAACTGCTGCGAGTGCTTGAGGAAAAGGAAGTCAGCGTCATTGGCGGCAAGATGCCCAAGAAAGTCAATTTCCGGCTGATCGCAGCGACGAATCGCAATCTCAAGGAAATGATGGAAGCTGGCACTTTTCGCCAAGACCTCTTTTATCGCATTAGCACGCTCACAATCCACATCTCGCCGTTGCGTGAACGTCCCGAAGACCTCGAACCACTGGTCGAGTACTTCATGAAGAAGTTTGTGGTTGGATCCATTCCGCAATTCACGCGCAGCGCTTGGAAGCGAATGACCGATTACTCCTGGCCCGGCAACGTTCGCGAACTGCGCAATATCATCGAGCGGTTGGCGATTCTCCACTCCGGCGGTCAAATCGGCGAAAATCTCCTTCCTGCGGAAATTCGCGCCTCCGTGCCCAAGCCGCAGCTGGTGCCACTTCGAATGCATACCGACCAGAATGAGAAAGCCGTTATTGCGCGAACTCTCACCGAACTCGGTTGGAATCAAGCGAAAGTTGCCCGCCAACTCGGACTGCCATACACCACGCTGCAGAGGAAAATCAAAAAGTACAATATCAAGAGCTCCGCGAGCAAAGTCCAAAAGGCAACGGATGAGCGCGCTCTGATCGTCCAGACCCTCGCGTATTGCCAGGGAAACCTACAAAGGGCGGCTGACAACCTCGGTCTAAAACTCTCGACTCTCACTCGCAAAATCAAATTGTTGAAAATTAAAAAGTCTTCCAAAGCCAGATAACTCGCGGTCAAACACCGCGCGAGTCTAATCACCGTTTTTGGGTATCATGTAACGCATTGTTGCAAAGCGTGTTATGCGCTCCGAAAAGATGCGGTCACCGAAAACGGTGAAAATGTGTCATTTTAGCTGTAAATTATTTTTCTTCAATGCAAATAAGATTATAGCATTCAATACGTTATAGTGTTATTGTCAGTGCGGAGGTTTTGGCACAAGTTTTGACCTCTCTCTTCCTGAAGGCATTAAGCCAATCACAAAACAGGAGGAGAGATGGAAAAACTGAAAACGACCGTTCGCGCAACGCTCACGTTGCTCGCTCTTTTTGGTGCCCTTTCACTGGCCCAAATCGGCGGACTCACTCAATCGGCTGCCGCTGAAAACGGCAGTGGTGAAGTTCCTTCGGATAGCACTGGAACTCCGGAGCCAATCTACCAGCCGACTGGACCGAGCTTCTTTGAAGCAATGGGAATTTTCTTTGAGGCGATGTACTAAACAGCCAAACCAAGGAAAGTACGGAGGGCAGGGGAGGTAACTCCCCTGTAACCCAAGATGGCAAAGCTTGATAATCTACTTTTGATCCTGCATCTGCTCATGTCGCGCCGCTGTGTCACGGTCGATCTGATCGTAAACAAGTGCCAGATCAGCGAACGCACTGCTTATCGTTACTTGCGCTCGGTGGATATCGCTGGCTTTCCGCTCATCTATGAAAAGGAACTTGGCGGCTATCGACTCGTGAATCGTAGCGGCGTCTTTGCCCACCTCTCGGCGACCGAACTTGGCGCTGTTTATCTCGGAATCGATGTGCTCGAATCACTTTTGAGTCCGGAACAGATGGAATTATTCCGGCGCGTCAAACTCAAACTCGAAAGCTATATGACCAGCGATGTGCAGAAAGAACTGACATCGATGATGCGATCTCTTGCTACCGTCAGTGATGCCACAAAAATACGTGATCATCTCTTAATCTCATTTCTCAAATCGGCGCAAGACCAACACAAAAGTATTCGCCTTCATTATCGTTGTGGAACATCGGACCTGCAAATCACTGATCTTGCCAAACCGTGTTTGCAGTTCGAACGCGAATGGCGATTAAGCAGCGAAAACGACGATTGCCAACAGCCGATCGCATTAAGCGATGTCGTTGATTTTGAGATTCTGAATGAAAAGTAGATTTTTGAAAATTGTTGAATTCGACTGTCACGTTCTGACAGTGGCAGATACGATATTGATAGTAATGGGCGACAGGAAACACTCGGTGACGGTGCCTCAATAGGGGCGGCAGACCGGGGCTCGGGGCAGATCAAAGGGAAATAAAGAGGGGAAGAAGCCGTCCTGAGAGAGGGGGCTAGGAAACTCCCAGGGAACGCGTGCCTCTTCCCCAAATCTGGTGAAGTGGAAGGTCTTTGCCTTCCATTGTCCTTACAGCAGCAATTATAACGTTACGTCCGACTCCAATGCAAGCGCAATTTTCATCTTTTTTCGAAAAATATTATTGGCAATCCTCATTAGTTACAGAAAGCCACCTTGGTAGGTAAAACATGCCTATTATTGCCCGCCTGGCAGCCCGAAAAGTCGCCAATTTTGCAGTCTTTTGGTGGCCGAAAATAGGACAGTAATGATGCGTTATCCCATCTCCTTGTCAACTGTCCAATCGACCGTTCGCGAGAAAACTATTGCATAAATCATCGACTCATGCGTCATTTATTCGGGAGCAAAATCAGCATCCAAAGCTCTTAACAACAGCCCCCTGAGACACCCGTTTCCTCTCACGGAAACACGCTGCACCTTACATTGTTCGATGACGCTGTGCCTTGGCGAGCAGCGAGACACAATATTGGGATTATGTGTCAGTTACAACGAAAAAGGATGAACCTATGAAAATGTGGTTTCCCGCATTGCTGCTGCTGTGCTTTGTTGCCGGCAGCCAAAGTTCGTTTGCAATTCCCGACCCAGGAACTCCAGACACGATGCAAGTTACCGGCGGTCCCTTGATAGTCGGTAAGTCGGTACCACTCAATTTCACACTCAAGAATGACGAGTTACTCAACGGCCTGCTGGCTCCGATCAGAATGGTTTCTATCGACGGCGGCTTTGCGCGGCTGGACTCGGTCGTTTATGTGAACCGCCTTGCAGATCCGACAGTACTTGACTTTCGCATTTACACTCCAAAGATCAACGGAGCTTCTCCCGACAGTGTCGCCTTCTGGTTCTTGAAAGCAACTGGCGAACCCCTGCCGATCGGTAATACGTCCATAGTGAATATGTATTTTACCGGAGTCAGCCAGGGTAGAATGACAGCGATGCACTGGTTAGCACGGTCTGGCGAAGGACCGAGCATTGTTTTGCCCGGTAATTCTTATGTTGTGCCCATCACACTCTTGCCGACCAGTTTTGATATTATTGTCCAGCCCGATCCGCCGTTCATCACTCTTCCAAATCCGATCACCCGAGCTGTTGCCGGATCGACAATCGAAATTCCTTTGAACTACGGCTCACTTCAAGGTTACGAAACGGCGCTGTCCATCGAGTCCGTATCCAACGTTGACGATGAAGCCAGGCTTCCTTCTGGCATTCCGACAATCGTTGATGGCGACTCGCCTAAAATAGGATGGCAGTCCTCGGCTGCCGACGTCGGCATCTGGAAAGTCGTGCTCAAAGCTACTGACTCCCAAGACTTGTCCAGCAATGCGACTGTCGAAATTCAACTAGTCGAAAACGATAATCAACTAGTCGGATTCGAAACCGTAGTCACCGACGATGATGTTAACTCAACAACGCTCGCGACGGGAAATTTCGACAACGACCCCGAATTTGAACTCTTCTCAACCGGCGGGGCAACCGAGCCCGGTCCCGGCGCGGCCATACTGGAATTTTCCAGCTCCGGACTCGATCGCGTGTATGAACACGCACTCGGTATACACAAATTCGGCGCTCGCCTCGGCTATGTCAACGGCGATAATAAGTTGGATGTCGTACTCACCAGTTGGGGAACAGGACCGACATCTTACCGCGACCTGCAGTGTTATCTTGGTGATGGTTTGGATGGCTTTAAGATCAAGCAAACCAACCTTGCCTATGGACTTGCGCGCGGCGCAACACTTGGCGAATTCACCGGTGACGGATTTATCGACTATGCCTACGTTACCGGCAACCAACTCATCGTTTTCCCGTCAATTGGCGACGGCACATTTTCCAGCCCGACTGTCATCAGCGTTCCCGAAATTGGCCTTAGTCTCAATTGCGCTGATTTCAACTCCGATGGCCGCGATGACTTCGCAATCGGCACCCGGCAGAATGTGAAGATTTATCTCCGTCGTCCGGTCGGCGATCTCCGACTTGCCGCTACCTATCCGCAAGACTACGGAACCGTCGATATCGACATCACCAATTCCGGCAGCGATTTCAACAGCGACGGCAAGTTCGACCTCTGCATGGCTTCTCCTTCGGTCGGCGGCGCACGCAGCAAGATGATGATCTACTTCGGTAACGGTGACGGTACATTCGATCAGACCGAAATCCGCGACATCAACGGCCAGATTCTGGCAACCTGCGTCGCAGATTTCAATGGCGACACCAAGCTTGACATTGCCTTCGTCAACGGCGCCTCGCGTTACGTAGGCATTATTTTTGGCGACGGCGCCGGTAACTTTGCAAGCGAACTGCGCTATCCAATTGCCACTCTGCGTCCGCGCCTGATTGATTGTGTCGACTATGACCGCGACGGTGATCCCGACATTGTTGTTGCCGCATCCGGCAGCTCGTCCGAAAATGCATTCTTCCTGCTAACCAACGAGTCCGATCCAGCCGGCTATTCTGCTGGTCAATTCGAAGTCACCGCGCAAAACAACGCCCAAATTACAATCGTGTCTCCCGGCGGCGGCCAGTTGAGCGAGATATGCAATTCCATCCCCGCAGCGTCGATGTATAAACGCGACGTCGACGGCAACGAAACGCTCGACAGCTACGCCAGCCTCGGCGTCGTCGAGTCGGGTGAGTACATAGTCAAAGTCGCACCGAAACCGAACTTGCCTGCCAACTCGCCGTTCAGCTTAGAATATTCCATCGGCGGTCAAAACTTCCGCCTCGCGAGAGATTGTGCAATGCGCCCAGCCGGATTCGAATTCGGGGTTCCGCTTGAAGCTGACGCCGTAGCACCGCGACCGGGAAGTTTCGTCGGCGCTACGATTGGTGCATTCAAGTGGCAGGGAAGTGGCCAATTTGAATTCCAGTTGGCATCCGATATCGCATTCCAGAATATTCTGCTCTCGCAGTCAGTTGCAGGAAACACGCTCCCGTATTCATCGAGTCTCGGCTACAGCGACACAACCAGCTATTTCTGGCGTGTGAAGCCGTCGGGCAGCGGCGAATATGGCAAGATCTATTCCTTCAACGTGGTCAGCGCAGCAACTGATGCCGAGAGCGAATCGCCGATTTTGCCGCTGACCTATTCGCTCGAGCAGAATTACCCGAATCCGTTTAATCCGACGACTCGCATCAAGTTTACACTGGCGCGCTCCGGTTACGCGACTGTGCGCATCACGAACATCCTCGGCGAGACGGTCGCGACGCTGCTCGATGACTACATTGCTGCAGGTGATCACACTCTCGAATGGCAAGGCACCAATCAGGCCGGCAGACTCGTTCCTTCCGGCGTCTATTTCTATTCGCTCAAGACCGGCGACTACGCCAGTGTTCGCAAAATGGTGCTGCTGAAATAATCTCACTCTCCATGTCTAATTTTCAAGGGCTGCCCGCGTATGGATCGCGGCAGCCCTTCTAGTTGAACCCGATATTTCCGCTACCTTATCGGTCGCACTTAACTATATTGAGCTGCAACTCGCGATACCAACATCGAATAAAACGGCAGGACTTTGGACGGAGTGAACCATGCTCGGGCAATGGGTGTGTCATGGGGCTTTGCTTTGTGCGGCAATTTCGTTTGCGCAAGTTTCAGCGTCGGAAATAGCCGCCCCGAACACTCCTGTCAAAGAGTCGCGCGGCATTGTCTACGTTGTGCTCGCGGTCGACACCGAGCCCGCCGGCACTGACGGCGATGGACGACGCTTGACTCTGAATCTCTCAAACTTCTCCGACGACTCGATTCGCGGTTACGTGCGCCGCGTCATGGCAGACAGTTGGCGCACAAAATACACCGACAGTTTTGGCGGCAACCCCAAACTCACCTGGTACGTCCTGACCAGCGAACACATCTGCGAGACGGGCTCCTGCTCGGCGATCTTCGACGAGATGCAAAAATTCCGCACCGATCTCGATCGCTGGGGCGACGAAATCGGTTGGCACTACCACCATACCGACTTTGTCAAGTGCACCAGTCCCAACCGCGAATCGGCAGAATGGAACCAGCTGACAACCTTCAACGGGACACAGTATTCCTCGGGCACCGATGTGGCCGTTTGCGAAAATGTGCTAAATCATCTCGTCGCCGACTCGCGATTTTTGCCAGTTAGCTTCCGCTCCGGCTGGGTATGGGAAAATAATGACTTCTCGCGCTGGCTCGATAATGTCGTTCCTTTCGATTTGTCCTCGAGTCCTCCATTTGTTCTGTCCACTGTCGATCCAGCTCTATGTCGCTCGAATGAAAGCGATTGGTCGCGCGCGACGGTAAGCTGGCATCCGTTCCATCCGGATTCAACCGATTATCAGAAATCCGGATCGATGGCACGCTGGCTGTCGCGCTCGTTATCCAAGCGCTTCGAGCGTCGCGATCTCGATTCGATCACCGCCAATGTCTTTTCCGGCCGCGATCAACTCATCTCCGTGCCGCTGCATTCGTACTCGAACATGTGTAACTCCTTCGGAAACACTTTGGATGTCCTATGCTCGCAATTCGACGCGCTCGGCATCCGCTTCAAATTTGCAACCAGCGCCGAGGCATTCGCCGGCGTGCTCAAGCTTAAGCAATCACCGCCTCCGTCCATCCAACTTGAAGCCACAACGGACAAGGTCGATATTAGGATTATCGGGGATATTTTTCAGTCGTTTCCCTATGTTGTCGCGCGCAACTCTGATTCTACTCTTACCCGGATAATCCCTCACCAAGCGGGCAGGGGACATTGGACCGCTCAAATTGCCGACAGCCTGGTTGAAGAAGTCACAGTCGCTGTTTCTTCCTCAAACGGAGCCAGCGTTGTCCAAAGCGTGAAGCTTATGCCTATTTTGCACTAGAGTACCGGCATAACCGTCAAATTGAAATAGCGAACTCGTTCTGTCGCAACGTGTGTCCATGTTTGCTTGATTTAATTGAGTCGCATTTTGCGGATGTTCGTATAAACAACAAGCGCCCAAACGATGCGAGCGAACATCTGAGTACAAGTTGTCAACGCGAATCGTGCACGCTGTCTCACACTACCTTGGCCCTATTGCACTCGCGTTAATCTTTCATATATCAAACCCTGTGGATCCGCGCAGCAATTTCTCGCGAAGGATCGCCAATCCGAATTCTGCCGCGCCTTCCGCATGCGAAAGGAGTCGTTATGCTCTGGACGATCGCAGTAATTCTGGTAATTCTCTGGCTGCTCGGTGTTGTCAGCAGCTATACAATCGGCGGGTTCATTCATATCCTGCTGGCACTGGCAATCATTGTCGTGCTCTTGCGCATCATTTCCGGACGTAAGCCGCTCTAGGCAGAGTCCGTCAATCGAGCGCAAACCGCGTCCATTCAATTTGAAAGGAGTGACAATGAAAGCACTTGCAACAATCGGAATCGTCTTGATCATCGCCGGTATCATCGGCCTCGCCTACGGCGGTATCACCTATACACAGAAGGACAAGGTCCTTGACGCCGGACCGCTCGAGGTGCAAGTCGACAAGGACAAGCGCATCCCGTTTCCGCCGGTCGCCGGCGGCGCGTCCTTAGTCGTCGGTGTTGCGCTGGTGGTCTTGAGCCGACGCCGAACTTAAAGAATCTTCGGCCATCGTGCCGATTATATTCGTGGCTTAATACGCGGAGGACGTAGCTGGCGCGCCCGTCCTTCGCGATATCTTTTGCGTCCTGCCATCTTGCTTCAGCACGCGCCTTCACCCATCGCACAGTGGGCCGCATATTACTTGATACTTGCGTGATTGCATCCGACAGCATAATTTGCTCCCACACTCAAGATGGATTGGTGAAATCTACATTTGTTTCGCGACTCGCCTTATTTCAAAGTGTCGATCACGACGCTCGCGCTCATTGCGTTTGCTTCCAATTCGCTTCTTTGCCGCAGCGCCCTAAGCTCGTCGCTGCTTGGCCCGCTGCAATTCACCACGGTTCGCCTGGCATCGGGCGCCTTGATGCTCGTACCGCTGCTCATCATTGACCGTTTGCGCGCAAGCGATACAATTCAAAACTCTCACGTGAAAAACGTTGCGACAGCTCCGCAGTGGAAAGCGCTTGCATCAGCTTTGTTTCTCTTCAGTTATGCTCTGTGCTTTTCATTGGCGTATGTCCAACTCAAAACCGGCGTCGGCGCACTGATTCTTTTCGCTTCAGTCCAGCTCACGATGATGGGCGGCTCGCACCTGCTTGGTGTGCGCGCAACAGTCAAGGAATGGCTCGGCCTTGCGCTCGCCTTTGTCGGACTGGTGTATCTGTTGCTACCGGGATTATCAGCGCCGCCGATTGCTGGGGCAGTGCTCATGATCGCAGCCGGTGCCTCATGGGGACTTTACTCATTGCTAGGGAAGGGGAATCCGCGGCCCGTGATTGCAACGGCGCGAAACTTCCTGCTCTGCCTGCCGTTTTGTGCGGTGATTGCGTTAATGCTCTTATTGGGATGGACACCCGAGTCGTTTGTCAGCGACAGCACCGGCATCACGCTGGCAGTTTGTTCCGGCGCACTCGCCTCCGGTATCGGCTACGTGCTGTGGTACGTCGCACTCGGACACATTTCCTTCACGACAGCGTCAATCGCGCAATTATCGGTTCCAATACTTGCCGGCGTCGGAGGAATCATCTTCCTGCATGAGCAACCAAGCCTGCGTCTTTTGATTGCCGCTATCATCATCATCTGCGGCATCGCCATCGCAATCTCCGGCAGAGCCAAGTGATAATCAATCCGTAGTTCGAAACCCTAAATTGTCCGTCGCGCCGATTGCTTCTAAGTTGTACCCCACCCAACGGGTGGGTTCGATTGTCCGAGCAGCAAATCTCAATCACCAAACACTGTACCCCACCCAACGGGTGGGTTCAATTATCCGAGCAGCAAATCCCGACCACCTAACACTGTACCCCACCCAACGGGTGGGTTTAACTTATCGAGCAGCAAATCGCAATCACCAATTATTGTGCCCCACCCGAAGGGTGGGTTCAAGCCACAAGTCCCACCAACCTACTTGTAAAACTCGATCTCATCCACCTGCAGCGAAAACTTCGCAATCGGTCCGCCGACTGTGAAGAATTGCAATCCCAAAACATCCGTCCCGGTCCAGGCGACTTTCTTTCCATATGGCATCTGCTTCAAGTCGGCAAAAGCGATCTTGTACTCTTTCCATTCGCCCGCCGGCGGCGTGAACGGCGCGTAGTGGAACATGTAATCCGTCACCGCCGCGCAGGGAAGATCGATCCTGTAGGTGTTGCCGTCGCCTTTCGCCCAAAACTTGATTCCGGCAAAACCTGTCACGTCGTACATCGCCTTTTCCGCTTCAAAGCGCGTTGCCGTTCCTGCGAACATGATGTACGGATTCTTTCCCGCAACAACGCTGCCTTCGACCTTGAGCGATTGCTTGGTTCCGGAAGCTCCATCCGGCGCAATCGTCGCTGTCACCGTTGACACACCTTGCATTATGCTGTCGGTAATTCCTATCCAGTAGAATTCCAGCGGCGTCTTCTTGCCCTCGAAATCCGCGACCTTCGCCTTGGCCGCAACTGTCTTAAGTTTCGTTGCAGCCGTCGCGGGAGCTGCAGCCGTTGGTGCCGTTGCTGTGGAGGCTGCTGCCGGTTTGGAAGCTGCCGCCGGAGCTTTCGTCGTATCACTCGCCAGTGCAAGACTGACGACCACCATCACCGCCAACACTGCCACTGCATAAATTGCTCTGAAACTGAAAGTCATCATGATCAAGTTTTCCTCTCCATCCTTAAGTTTCCTAACATACGCAGTTGGAATAGGGGATGTTGCGGGGGGTAAATTTCAGACTCGCAAATGATTGTCAGTTCAATTGGTTTCTGCCGTTCATGAAATAACTCTTGACTCCCACCATAGAATTTTCTTAGCGTTGTATGTTCGCTAGACAAAAGGAGCAAGAAACGAGTTCCCGCAAAGCAACTGCACTTATAGCAAATCGATTCGTCGGTCGATGGGGCAAGAAGAAGCTTCAAGAAGAACTGAAGAGACAGTCGCTCGTCTCTGGCGACTTGGCATTGGCAACCAAAATATCGAGATTTGTCGAGTTGGTGGAAAAGAAACCGAACGAGGCCATTACCGCACAGGGCGGAACTGACAACGATATCTACTTTATCCTTTGCGGCTCGGTCTCGATAAGGGTAAATGAGAGGGAAATCGCAACGCGCAGTGAATGCGAGCACTTTGGGGAAATGGCACTAATCTCGAGCACAGCTCGAAGGAGTGCAAGTGTAATTGCGGTCGAGGAATGCGTTTTGGCAAGGCTTTCAGCGAAGTGTTTTGAAAAGTTGGCTCGTACCGATCCTTTGTTGTGGAAGAGGCTCGCGGTTACATTGGCCCAGCGGCTCCGAGAAAGAAACCGATTCCACAATCAACCGCGAAGTAAACCAGTAGTTTTCATTGGCTCCTCGACTAAGGAACTTAGGGTAGCGAGCTGTTTACAAAAGTACCTCGCCGCGAAACCTGTTGTTACCCGATTGTGGTCAGAAGGTGTGTTCGAAGTCTCCAAGACTACGATAGAAGACCTTTTGAAGACGAGTTCTGAATCAGATTTTGCGGTGATAATCCTTGGTCCAGATGACATTATAGCAAGCGGTGGGAAAAAACGCTTCGCTCCCCGCGACAATGTCGTCTTTGAATTAGGACTTTTCATGGGAAGTTTAGAACGCGGAAGGACATACATTGTTTGTCCTGATGGCATCGACATCAAGATTCCGACAGACTTGTTAGGAGTTACGATTCTCTTATATAGTCGGAAAGGAAACGGCACATTGAGCAAGCGCCTTTTGCCTGTTAAGCGTAAATTGATAGATCAAATCTACAACCACGGCCCACGATAGTCGGAGATTTTTGTCATGTCATCAGACAAGATTCGAAGTGAGTTATCGACAATAATGCAGTCGCGTTGGACTTTTCGCGATGGTCAAAAAGTGCCAGACACCGACGACATTGCATTGGGAAATCAGGGAGTGAGGCTAGACGGGACCGTGCTGTACGCCGACCTTGTCGGTTCTACTGCCCTTGTCAATGACTATAAGGATTGGTTTGCGGCTGAGGTCTATAAATCTTACTTGACGTCTGCGTGTGGCGCGATTAAGGCGAGAGGGGGGGAGATAACAGCTTTCGACGGAGATCGGGTTATGGCAATTTTCTTGGGAGAAAGCAAGAACACGAATGCTGCGAAAACAGCACTTCACATTAATTACTACTCAAGGGTTATTAACGACTTGATTTCGAAGCATTATCCTGATACTCCATTTCGACTAAGACAAGTCGTAGGTATCGATACGGGTAATCTACTGGTAGCCAAGACTGGTATTCGGAGAAACAACGACTTGGTCTGGATTGGCAAGGCAGCTAATTATGCAGCGAAACTATGCTCGATTAGAGAGGACGGCTTCCAAACCTACGTTACTTCTGACGTACACGCCAAACTAGCAAGAGAAGCTAAATTCGGAGGAAACCCAAGTCAGAACATGTGGGAGGAGCGAAAATGGGTTGAGACCGGGCTAACTATATTTCGATCTTCTTGGTGGTGGGAAATTTGAACTGCAGATATAAAGTGGGTGGTGCCGCTTGGACTCGGGACACTAGAAGCAACTGAATTCGCTTGTCGTGTCGCACCACGAACTCCAATTGATTCGCGTGCATAAAACTTTACTGCTATGGCAAGGAGTTCAAATGTTGCCAGAATTAGAAAATCAACCGAGCGAAACGTACTTCATAACCGATGCTGACCAAATATTGTCAGGGCGACACATTAATGTTGTTCGTTCGACGAAAAAGCTCCATGAGGAACTTGATTCTTTCACAAAATCCAGAATCAATATCCTTGTTGCGAGATGTGATCAATTCGAAGACCGACTGTATGCGTTGGCACAAGGTTTTGTTTCAAGGGAAAAGGTAGAGCTGGATCGTCGGTTGCGGAGAGCCGATTCACGATTAGGTAAGAAATTGTATGATCGAAGCTCCGGGACGCTGTCCTTTTTTCGGCGTTTGTCGGGGGCATCCTTGTTCACCAGCCGAAAACCTGAACTAAAAGAGCACACGAGACGGCATGCCCGTCAACAAATCGCTCGCTCGCGAGAACGCGCGAACGACCTTATCCCGGTCGTTCGTTTGATAGGTAGCGACATAAAGAAGCATGAAAGTTTGCCTCTCAAGCTCATCTTTCGAAGCGGCTGGGAACTCCTAGTTCGACTGTTGACACGGCTCGGGTTTATCTATGTCGCATTTGCAGTCGCAATCATTATCGATTGGCTTGCTCCATTTGTTCAAGAAACTCTAAGACCAATACTCGGCGCTGACGCCCACGACGTCACGGTGCTTCTGTTTTTCGGGATTCAGATGTTCGTTTTTGAGCCTTACATTGCAAAACTCGCCAATAAGTCTCACTGGCGGTCATTTGTAAGGCTTCTTGACGTAGCGAAGAAAAGTGTGACTGAAATAATGAACGCAACATCAGAGTTGGAAGAGATAGGCCAGACAATTGCTGAGCAAGAACGCAATTTGGGGTAATTCGCGCTCGCCAAATGAATTTACACCAAGTGATCTCCATCCTGCATTTGCCAAGGCTTGTAAAAGATTCCAGTTACGGGATGCAGTTGTGTCCCCCAAATCCCCCTTCCCCCGCCTTCGCCGCTTATTACTTTTTTCTAAAAATATTCACATAATCCCCTTGACATCGCCTTAGCCATACGTATATTGGTCGTCCGCTGGTCAGGCACTTGGTTCTTCTGCAAATGAATAACTCAAAGCCTTAACAAGCGCTAGAACCACCGCAAGGCGGTTCGAAGGTTCTCGCAAGGGAACCTCTAATGATCTTTGACAAGTAAATAGTGTGTAAGAATTGAAATGCTTGTGATACGGGCAAGGTGATAAAGCAGAAATGCTAAATCGCCCTGTCATAAAAAAGTAAAGCAAGTCCGAACGCACAGCGAGAGACTTCGGTTTCTTGCTGTAGAACTTCAGATTAGCGATAAATTGAGCAATCAAATTTTTCTTTGGAGAGTTTGATCCTGGCTCAGAACGAACGCTGGCGGCGTGCCTCATACATGCAAGTCGAACGAGAAAGCCCGGCTTCGGTTGGGTTAGTAAAGTGGCGCACGGGTGCGTAACACGTGAGGAACATGCCCCTATGTCGGGGATAAGCCTGCGAAAGCGGGTCTAATACCGGATGTTGTCATTGGACCGCATGGCCCGATGATTAAAGGCGGTTGAGTCTATGCCGCCGCATAGGGATTGTCTCGCGGCCCATTAGCTTGTTGGCGGTGTAATGGACCACCAAGGCTCCGATGGGTAGCCGACCTGAGAGGGTGACCGGCCACACTGGGACTGAGATACGGCCCAGACTCCTACGGGAGGCAGCAGTAGGGAATATTGGACAATGGGGGAAACCCTGATCCAGCAACGCCGCGTGGATGATGAAGCTTTTTGGAGTGTAAAATCCTGTCAGTGGGGACGAAACGTCCGGGTAGGAAATGACCCGGGCCTGACTGTACCCGCAGAGGAAGTTCCGGCCAACTCCGTGCCAGCAGCCGCGGTAATACGGGGGGAACGAGCGTTGTTCGGATTTACTGGGCGTAAAGGGCACGCAGGCGGGGAGACAAGTCAGATGTGAAAACCCAAAGCTTAACTCTGGGCCTGCATTTGATACTGTTTCTCTTGAGTACGGGAGAGGATAGCGGAATTCTTGGTGTAGCGGTGAAATGCGTAGATATCAAGAAGAACACCGGTGGCGAAGGCGGCTATCTGGCCCGATACTGACGCTCATGTGCGAAGGCAAGGGGAGCAAACAGGATTAGATACCCTGGTAGTCCTTGCAGTAAACGATGGATACTAGGTGTTGGAGGTATCGACTCCTCCAGTGCCGCAGCTAACGCATTAAGTATCCCGCCTGGGGAGTACGCTCGCAAGAGTGAAACTCAAAGGAATTGACGGGGGCCCGCACAAGCAGTGGAGTATGTGGTTTAATTCGACGCAACGCGAAGAACCTTACCTGGGTTTGACATGCAGGGGAAAGCTACAGAGATGTAGCCTCGGCTTCGGTCGCCGCTGCACAGGTGCTGCATGGCTGTCGTCAGCTCGTGCCGTGAGGTGTTGGGTTAAGTCCCGCAACGAGCGCAACCCTCGTCCTTAGTTGCCATGCCGAAAGGCGGAACCCTAAGGAGACTGCCGGGGACAACCCGGAGGAAGGTGGGGATGACGTCAAGTCCTCATGGCCCTTACATCCAGGGCTACACACGTACTACAATGGTCGGTACAGAAGGTTGCAAGACCGCGAGGTGGAGCTAATCCCAAAAACCGGCCTCAGTTCAGATTGAAGTCTGCAACTCGACTTCATGAAGGTGGAATTGCTAGTAATCGCAGATCAGCACGCTGCGGTGAATACGTTCCCGGGCCTTGTACACACCGCCCGTCAAGCCATGGAAGCCGGGGGTACCCGAAGCCGTTTATCTAACCGTAAGGAGGATGGCGTCTAAGGTAAAATCGGTGACTGGGGCTAAGTCGTAACAAGGTAGCCGTAGCGGAAGCTGCGGCTGGATCACCTCCTTTCTAAGGAGCACGGTTGTGTTACAGTATCACACGGCAAAATTTGATACTGTACATGTCCATGTCGACGTATCTTGCTTTGATTGATTGACATTCGTGTCCGTCAATCTTAGGACACAACAAGCATCTCAATTGCACACTATTTCTTGGATATAGAATCCCCTGTCAGCAATGGCAGGGGATTTTTTTGTGGTTGGAGAAATGGGGGACGATGCTTTAATTGGGTAATCGAGAAAGTTGTCCAGATGAGCATTTGCGCTTTATCTCGCGAATGGCTTGGAAAAGAGGAAATTAGGAAATGGCTGTCCCCGACTATCAAAGCTTGATGCTTCCGCTTCTCAAATTCGTTGGTAAGAAAAAGGCAGAGACCACCACGAGTGAAGCAGTTGAATTCCTTGCCACGGAATTGAAACTCACGGACGATGATATCAAGGAACTGTTACCGAGTGGAATTCAGTCGGCCTTCGTGAATAGAGTTGGTTGGGCGTCCACATATATGAAGAAAGCAGGTTTGCTCGAATCAACGCGAAGGGGCTATTATCAAATCACAGATCGAGGAAATGAACTTCTCGCGAAACAGCCCAAACACATTGATGTAAAGCTACTGAAGCAATATCCCGAGTTCTTGGAATTCCAACAACTCAAGGGTACGAGGAGTGGCGGAAAACCGACGAATGCGCGGGAAACAACAGACAATTCAAGCTCTACTCCTTCTGAGGCGTTGGAGTCAGCATATGAGAACTTGCGAGACGAGCTTGCTGACGAGTTATTAGGAAGATTGAAGAAGACGACTCCAGCTTTTTTCGAGCGCGTGGTGGTTGAGCTTTTGGTAAAGATGGGCTACGGCGGTTCACGGGCTGATGCAGGAAAAGCGATAGGGAAGAGTGGAGATGGGGGCATTGATGGAATCATCAAAGAGGACAAGCTCGGACTCGACGTCGTCTATATTCAAGCAAAACGCTGGGACAACAGTCCGGTCGGTCGCCCGGATGTGATGCAATTCGTCGGAGCACTTCAGGCACAAAAGGCAAACAAGGGAATATTTCTCACGACATCGAGATTTACTGAAGATGCACGCGGATACGTCACTCAGATTGGAAGCAAAATAGTCCTAATAGACGGAGATCGACTTACTGAATTGATGATCGAGCACGATGTGGGTGTATCTACGGTGTCATTGTATCCGGTAAAGAAGATTGACATCGATTATTTCGACGAGAGCATATAGGTATCCACACTGATTTGATGGAATTAAGATCATTATTTCTTATCTCGTTGCAAATGAGAGGTACATAGTGTGTAAGGCGTACGCAATTTTATCGGTCACCCTAATTGTTCTTTCCATATCGTTCCCATCTTGTGCCCGTAACGAGAGCATTTCGCGATTGGAAGGCGAGCTCGATAGTCTTGCGAGCCAAGTGAATTCGTATCACGTAATGTTTTTTCCAGAGAGGATTGAGACTAGAAAAGCGATGTTAGTTCGAATCGATTCTCTGATAAACCAATTTCCAAAAGATGTGAATGTGATTGAGCTCGAAGCAAGCAAGAATCGTATTATTGCTGGTCAAGCGCGTGATCGCGAGTTCTATGAATTGTTCCGACTTGCAGTCCAAGTAGAAACTTTAGAAGTACAGATCTCGGAGTCTGAAGGTGATGACGCTAATGCAAAAGCGAGCTCGCTTTTTGAAAAACTCAAAGGATACATGTCCCTAGTTGGACTCGCCGATTCGTGTGCAATTCGAGTTCAGAACAACTATCCCAACGATCCGTTAATCGACACCGTCACATCCATCAGCAAGCTTATTCAATATAAGCAGAGGGTTATCGGATTGACGGCATCTACGACTGTTGCACTGCTTATTGGTTCTCTAGGAGACACATCATACAAGATTTGTAGCATGATTTCTGAAATCTGGGCGAAGGCAATTGACGCAGGGCTACCCTTTAATGACTACGTCGAACAAGCTACGGCAGCCTTCAACGGCGCTGATCGATCGTTGTCAAAGGTAGACGGCCTAATCAGCGATGGACTGATGTGCCTTTATGGTAATGCGGCATTAAGGGACGGACGATTGGTGGCATCGCTAGAGTCCGCCTATCTCCGAACGAAAAATCTTCATGATCTAAGCAGAAGTCCGCAAGGTTCATTGATGTCTTACCGGAGTGAGTACAACAGGATTCATTCCGAAATTCGCGACCAGCTCGAGATTTACAAACTTGAATTTAAGCGAATCTCCAATAGCCAATAGCCGGAAGCCCACCCGGAGTGAAACGCAGGGTTGGAGTTATATACATTCTGAAACAAAACAGTAAGACATGAGCGACCGGTCGAACGACAACCTAAGTTCACAGCAAACGGTCTTTTTCAATCCGCGGTCGGAGACAGAGTCCTTCTTCGGATGCCTTAACACCGGCATCGCGGTGGGCTGTGGCCTTCCGTTTTTGGTGGCTTATCTTATTTTTGTCGTGATTGCGGTGGTTGCCATGTGGCAAATGAACTCCACAATCACGCTAATAGCCGGAGTTGTGCTAGGACTTGCTGCAATCACTTTTGTGGTTCTTAGACTACGAAAGAGACGAGATTCTGGCCACTCGGACAACTATCTTCATATGAGAATCAACCAGTACTTACAATCTGAACTAAAGATGCGAAATCTCACCTCGATTGATATCGTCGAGGCCGCGGGTTGGTTGGATCGGCGGGGAATACTTGCTGATTCAGATTCTCGTCCTGGACTGCCGTTGAGCAAGATACTTAGGCGCGGCGTGATCTTTGGTCAGCGCCGGGACGAAAATGGAAAGTGGCACATAGATCGTGTATAGTTCATAGGTCAAGCCCTCCTTAGGGCTTGACATTCTCTATCCCGCCCGACATAATCGAATACTATGTCCATGCTCCTGCGATACAATCAGATCGGCTGTGTCGCCCACAGCTTGCTGGGGTTATCAATGCCCGTAGTTCCGATGCACAATTAGACCGTTTGGGACGAGCAAAATATTGTATTCCTTTGGTAACCATTTTGGATTAGAGATTCGTGGACTCTAGACAATTAGCCTGGTCCTTTCAGCCGAGCGAAGGGGCAATACAACTTATTGTTCTAGCGCCGATGGTAGATTGTCCTTTGAGGAGTACTTCCGCCTCCGAGACTATTCTGCATGTCTGGACATCTCGTGTCAGGCACAACCCGTTCCACGGCCCGTATCTTGAGCAAGAAATCTGTGCTTATGTTGATTCTCGCGCTATGGAATCGACTCTGAAATCTACCGGAAGTCTGGTCACTGACATACATCGAGTTATGGAGTCGCTACCTGCCTTTGAAAGAGACCTACTTAAGCAGTATTTTGGTGTGGACTGCGACGCGCTTTCTCTGCGACAGATTGCCGAGGAAAGAGGCATCTTGAGTGTCGAGGTTCAGAAGCATTTGACCAATTCGATCGTTCAATTACGTGCACGCTACGGGTCTATGCTTTTTCGGTATTCAGAACGGGCGAGAAGGCATCGCCACCAGATTCGGTTGTGGCGCAGGCAAAAAAGGCTCCTTGCACGGCAAGTACGTCGCAGAAGCGAACCTTCTTGTTCGCCACATGACACCCTAGATGATCGCCTCTATGAGCCTCTTACACCACGCATTTTGCCCATTTATAATTGGAACGCAGTGACGAGTTCGTGGTCAATCGCTGACTCGGCATTTGGGTGGTCGAACTGGCGGCAATTGTTGTTTGATCGCTCATCTCTTTCCGAACTACCGGCCCCCGGCAGGGAACCCTCCCGTCAACTTTTGGTTATACACCTCCAAGAGTAATGATATCTACAATGCCACTCGATGCAGGGAGAGCGTCCGATGAAAAATTTCGTAACTAAATTTCTGCTGATCACCATTTTGGCCTTAGTCAATGCCGTCGTGCTGCTCACTTTTGCGCCCCTGAACGCACAAACAGCGCCTGATCGCGGCATCGCGCCATCATCGCGCCTAATTCGACCCGTGTTGATCGGCGACTCGCTCCCGAATGTCTCCGTTGCAACAATCGAAGGCAAAACGGTTTCGTTACGGACAATTTGCAACAAACCGACGGTGCTCATTTTCTACCGAGGTGGCTGGTGTCCGTATTGCAGCGCTCAACTCGGCCAACTTAACGAGATCGAAGATTCCCTCTTAACAATCGGATATCAAATCGTCGCCGTCTCCGCTGATCGTCCTTCCAAGCTCCGCGAGTCATTGGAAAAGTCCGGCGTCGGCTACGGTCTCTTTTCCGACAGCAGCATGACTGCCGCCCGTGCGCTTGGCATTGCCTTTCAGGTTGACTCCGCAACTGTGAACAAATACGTCGGCTATGGAATCGACCTCGTCGCCGCTTCCGGCGAGACCCACCATGTTCTGCCGGTGCCGTCGGTGTTCCTGGTCGATGCGGCGGGAGTAATAAAATTCACCTACATCAATCCTGACTATCGTATCCGCATAAAACCGCAAGTCCTGCTCGTTGCCGCGAAAGCCGAACTGGAAAAATAGTTGTAGCAGCGGAGTCGGTCCGATCCCGGTGATTCTGGCCTTTCCTTTCTAACCCGTACCCCACCGCCCCGGTGGGTATGTTGATCGAGTCTTTCTGCCCGCCCCCCGCGGTTCGGACTCTCAATAGATTACTCCATCTCTAAATCGTCTCAATCGACTTCGATTTGTAATTGACCGTTGTGTCAATGTTAACTACCTTATCGCTGGCTAATTGTCCGGACGACTGCAACGCGGAAGCAACTGCTGGATTCTCCTTAATAGATTGTGGGGTGAGTAATGTCGATTGAACAGCCCATTTCGACGCAGACTATTGCTGGATTCTGGCGCCGTTTCGGTGCCTTTTTCATTGATTGCTTATTGCTTGGCATTGTTGGAATGGTGATTGGCCTAGTTTTTGTCGACGATCTGGTGGCTATCGGCGTTTGGGGCCGTCTACTCGGCTTCGTCATCGCGCTCATCTACTTCGGTATACTCAACAGCAAAATCGGCAACGGACAGACCCTCGGCAAGCGCCTCCTCAAAATCAAAGTCGTCGGCCGCGATGGCACGCCGCTTTCGCTCCTCAAATCCCTGCTGCGTTTCCTGCCGTTGGGTCTGCCCTGGTTTCTGAACAAAGCACAATTCCCGACCGCCACGCTGTCCGCGCCGTTGTCCTTGCTCCTTATGGTGGTAATTTTTGGGCTGGGATTCTCACTTATCTATCTTTACTTGTTTAATCGGAGGACGCGCCAATCACTTCATGATCTCTTAGTCGGATCATACGTCGTGATGGCGCAATCCTCAGGCGAGGTCTCTGCGAGTCCAATATGGCGACCGCACCTTCTCGTTTGTGCGCTTTTCATCGTGACGATTTCCTCGCTTCAGTTCTTCGTACCCGACCTTGCAGAGAGTGAATCCTATTCTTCCTTTTTGCGCGCGTATCACGCCGTTACCGCTGAGCCCGGAGTAATAAATGCCAAACTCAATAAGGACACGCTATCTTCCGGTCGCGGCAAGACCACATCTGTGAATCTCTTCGCGTTTGTGGACGCCCCGGATATCAACAACGAGCAGCTTGCAAGGCGTTTGGCGACGATAGTCCTTGAAACCGATACGTCGACAATGAATGTCGATGCCGTGCGAGTCACTCTCGTTTATGGATATGACATCGGCATTGCTTCGTCGTGGCGGTCGCACAATTTCAGCCGCACGCCGGCTGAATGGAATGCCGAGATCGTGGACTAGTTTAAAACCCTTGCGGTTTCGACATCTTCCGCTAACTTGATTCCCTCAACACGCAAAGAACTCATTTACAATAAGGCTACCACTATGAACAAAACCGTCCTCATGACTTTGATAATCGCAGCATCATTCCTGCTTGGCTTTGCTTTCAATGCCATCATCGCTGACGATACGACCCAGGCCCCACCCTTGAAAAGAGTGACCGGCATCGGCGGCATCTTCTTCAAATGCAAAGACCCGAAAGCCGTCCGCGCCTGGTATCAAACCCACCTCGGCCTCGAAACCAATCAATACGGTTCAGTCTTCGAATGGCGCCAGGCCGACGACTCCACCAAGAAAGGCTTCTCGCAATGGAGCCCGTTCAACGAGAAGACCAAATACTTCGAGCCTTCAACGAAGGAATTCATGATCAACTACCGCGTTGCCGATTTGGTCGCGTTGGTGGCAGAACTCAAGAAGAAAGGGGTAACGGTCACCGACACCGTGGAGACGTATGACTACGGCAAATTCGTCCACATCATGGATCTCGAAGGAAACAAAATCGAATTGTGGGAGCCGAACGACATCGAGTACGAAAAACTCGGCATCCAGATGAACGCCAAAACAACGAAGTAACATTCTTGGGGCTTTTCATTGTCGCTCCGTTGAAAACCCGGAATCAAGGATACAATAATGCCTATTCGAATTCTGTTCGCACCAATTGCCGCGGCGCTGCTGCTTGTCATTTCCTGCGTCGCACCCAAGGTCGACACCCGCGTCGAGGACAACATCAAAAAGTATGTCAGCGTCTGGGATGAGATCATCAACAAAGGCAATCTCGATCTGTTCAACGAGGACAACTTTACGCCAAACATCTTCATTCACGCGGCTCCGCAGAATATCATCGGCATCGCGGATACAAGAGCCTTCTACGCCAACTACGTCACCGGCTTTTCCGATATTCAGTTTACTGTGAATGATTGCTTCGGGCAGGACGACAAGCTAATCAAGCACTGGACCTTCAAAGGCACCCACACCGGCGACTTCTTCGGCATTCCTGCGACCGGCAAAGCTGTCAGTGTCGAGGGCGTCACGCTCGTCCGCATGGACAGCGGAAAAATCGCCGAAGAGCAGGACTTCTTCGACAATCTCGAGTTCATGCAACAACTGGGACTGATTCCGCGCTAAGATCTTGCGCATTACAACGGTCGTGTACCAGAGGGAGTGGTCTCGTGTTTGCCGGCACTTGACATCGTCACTTAAACATATTAGTATTCTACCACATTCAATGTAACCATCCGTCGGAGGGCTCTAACATGACCGGCAGAAAACGCAATCGACTCGCTGCAATTCGAGTCGTCAAAGCTATCCTGATACTCACCGCATTAGCAGTTCCTTCATGCGCATCCGGACCGTCACCAGAATCGCTCCAGCAGACTAAAGTCGCGCCGGTCGACTATGCCTGGCTCGACAGCGTCAATCTTGAGCTCTACCAGTGTTCGCGCGCACTTGCCGGCGGCGGCTCGCATACCTTTTACCTCGTCGGCGAAGTGCATGTCTATAATGAGCCATCCTCGCGATTTGCCGACTCATTGCTTTCGCGCCTCCAGCCCGGCCTATTTATGAGTGAGGGCGCCGACTCCACGCAACCGCGCAGCAAGTTATTGGAGGATTACTCAAAAACCATGCGCGCCACTTATGATCCGCTCGGCTACAACAAACCCGAACTCTTCCGGCTCGCGCAAGCGCGCGGCATCCCCGTCGTGTGGCTCGAAAAAATGGATACCACAACCGGTGTCTATGCCGGCGTCACCAAGAGCGAGGCAAGAGGACTTGAAGCGATCGTCTCCGCCCAGCAGTTTAACGCAGTGACAAAGAATCCAATGGCGATGGGCATGTTCAAGAAGATGCTCGACGATCCCGAGGGCACATACAAGTCCATGATCAAGATGTTCACGCAAATGGGAATTGACTCCATGTTGGTCAAGAAGATGCTGGCGATCGACCCATCGAAGTCTGGTATCATCGGCAAACGCAATGAATTGATGGCAGCCAAAGCGATCCCGTTTATTTCCCCTGAATACGGATGTATTCTGATTCGCTTCGGGATGGGGCACTCCGAAGGCATCATCGAAGAGCTCGCGAAATCCGACTGCGTATGCGAACCCCAGTCGCTGCAGGCTTTTTTAGAAGGGGATTAGGCAGCAAAGAGATCGCCGCTACTTCAATCCCGCCATAAACTCCCGCACCTCTTCCGCCACCAGCTCCGGTTGGTCAAACCACAAGCATGCCCGCGAATGCGGAATCGTCTTGACGGTCAACTTCGCGCCGCGCTCGATCCCCAAATTCCATCCGGTATGACAAAACCCGGTCATGTAATCTTGCCCCGGATCAGAGAAATTGCCCTCAAGACCCGGCTTGAGCAGCAATGCCGGCACATTCAATTTCGGCAAATCAAAAGTCACATCCTGCGCATAAAACTCGCACAAGTATCGCACCCACACATGCAGCGCCGGCTCAGCGGCCATGCGCCAAAGCCGCAGGCCACGAATTGGATTCTCCGCATAGTCGCCCGGCAGGAAATTATTGTCGTCCCAAGTTGTGCGCGTTACAGTCCTAAACCACATCGGCGCCATGTAACGGTCAACTCCGATTGCGGCACTCGCAAGCGGCGGATGCAATTTGTACTTCAATGTATCCGTCGGGACAAAACAGGGGACTCCAGCGAGCAAAATCACTCCGCGAATCTTGTCCGGATGATCTACCGCCAACTTAACGGCAAGCGAACTTCCCGTCAGCCAATGCCCGACTACAATCGGCCGGTCGAGCTTCTCTGCATCGATCAACTGCTCGATCGCATTGTACGCTGCATTCGTCCAGGTCTGCTCGGCATAACTCGTCGTCGTCGGCGGTAAGGGAGGAGCAGCCGTACCGCCAAATCCCGGTAGTGTCACCGCATACATTGTCGCTTCAGCAGAAAACATCTCGGCAAATTCGGAAAACACCTCGCCGCCAAATCCCAAACCGGGAATCAGAATCATCGCCTGCTTGCCGCTGCCGAATCTCTTGACAGCCCCGAGTTCTCCCAGAGTTCCCGTTTTGTAACCCGGCGGATCGACCAAATTATTCAGCGTCGAATCCTGTTGCATGATCCGAATGCACGTTTGCTGCGCTGAAGAGCCTTCTGCTGCGAAGAATACCGCCAGCATCGCGACTAAAGGAAGAACGCCTCTCAATTGTTGGATTAGTCTCATACACTCCATCCCGTTATTGTTTGAGTGCCGATTAGCGAAATGCGCTGCCCACTACAGTTCTATTACCCGGACTCATTAAAATCATTAGCTGTTGCTTGAGTCTACTACGCAAAATCGAGTTGGATAGTTGCGATGAAGCACACGGGCCGCACGGCATCCCTGGTAGTATCGAGCTGCCCCGAATCACCTTGACGAAATCGACTCCGGGTGCTATATTTAACCACTACTTACGAGGGCAAACCCACTGCGTCGCCAATCTTCACTGTTGGAGAACAAATGTCCATCAGAATCATCCTCCTCGTGCTCATATTGACTTCTTGTGCTCAAGCCATGAACGCCGATACTCTCTGGGTCCGTCGCTTCCAAGCGCCAAATTCCACTGGAAGTATTGCTACCGACAACTTGGTTGATGCTGACGGAAATGTCTATGTCACTGGCATCATTTCATCCCCGGATTTGTGGTATGGCGGATTCTTGACAATCAAATACAGCCCCGCAGGTGAGGCACTTTGGACCCGCATCTACGGCGATACAACTTCAGTGTGCTCTGGTAGCGCCGGAAATGCTCTCGCTCTCGACCAGTCGGGAAATGTCTATGTTGCCGGCGAGATGTTCTGCAATATCGTCGACCAGTACTTTGCCTTCGGAATGGTGAAGTACAATGCCGATGGCGACACCATTTGGACTCGGCAATTCCCGGGACTCGTACAATTCCAGTCCGGGCAAGTGAAAGGATTGATCACAAACCCTGATGGCCAACCCTGCATTGTTGGGATGGCGACTGACGGCATTGAGGGTGAGATCGATATCTTCGTCGTCAAATATACAGCCGATGGCGACACTGCTTGGGTCCGCAAATATAACGGTCCCGCCAATGGACCCGACCAGGGCAATGCAATAGCTGGCGATTCCGCCGGCAATATCTACGTCGTTGGCACCGTGGTTGACTTAAGTCAGGATAACAACATTGTCACGATCAAGTATCATGCCGACGGCACGACCGCATGGTCGCGAATATTCAACGGCGAAAGCAATTTGGCCGACTACGGCGATGATATCGCTGTCGACAATGCCGGAAACGTCTACGTCAGTGGACAGACCCGCACAACTGGCGGCGGCGCGAAAATGCTCACCCTCAAGTACACGGCTAGCGGCGACTTGGAATGGGCACGTACCTATGGAACGACCGCTGGCGGTTATGACCGTGGACGCGCACTCACTGTGGATGACAATGGCAACGTCTTTGTGACCGGGCACAAATTCGCGGTCGTCAAATATTTGCCCAACGGTGATACCGCTTGGACCCGCAAACCCGGAAGTGAAATCGTCGGAGCCGCGGCCAATGACATCATGGTCGATAGTCAGGGCGGAGTAGTTGCGGTCGGAGACGCAGCTTTTGCCGGTGAAATGGGCTACGGATATGAAATGTTTGTTCGGAGATTCAGCAGCGACGGCGATCTTAGCTGGCAACGGGTACATCATGCTGTTACCGACACCAGCTTCGGATATCCGGATCGCGCTCAAGTTGTCGCTCTCGCGCCATCCGGTGACATAGTTGTCTCCGGTATGACTAATGATTTCAGTACTCTCGCGATGACTACGCTCAAATTGAGGTCCATTACGACAACCGGCGATGCTGACGGCAACGGTATTGTTACCATTTCCGATGCAGTCTATATTATCAATTACATTTTCTCCGGCGGTCCGGCACCGCAGCCACCTTTGGCAGCCGATGCTGATTGCAACGGAGTAATTACCATTTCCGATGCCGTTTATCTGATTAACTACATCTTCTCCGGCGGCCCGGCGCCGTGCTAGGGTAGAACTGAACAGAATTGACATTCTGAAATCCTTGCCCTTCCGCTGCCTTTGTTGCATTATCACCCCATGATTGTGACAACGTCGAAAACGGCACTCCCATGATCCCGGCTCGCGAAGCTCTCGCGCGGCTCAAGCAGGGAAATCAACGATTCGTCGCTGATACGCCGATTGCCGATACGCGCATTGACCCCGACCGCCGCAAAGCCCTCGCGGCCGGGCAGGAGCCCTTTGCAACAATTCTCGGCTGTTCCGATTCGCGCGTGCCGGTCGAGATCATTTTCGATCAGGGACTCGGCGACTTGTTCGTAATTCGTGTCGCCGGTAACATTGTTGCGCCATCGCTGATCGGAAGTGTCGAATTTGCCGCCGAACGCTTCCACACGCGCCTGGTCGTCGTGCTCGGGCACTCGCAATGTGGCGCCATCAATGCCACACTCGAGGAACTCCAGCGCCCCGCCGAAAACCAGTCGCCAAACCTGCAATCTATTGTCGATTACATCCGTCCATCGGTGGCAAGTCTCCTTAAATCCGACTTGCGCCACAATCACGAAGCCCTTGTCCACGAAGCCGTCCGCGCCAATATTCGCGCCTCCGCCGATCATCTTCGCCACGGCTCCAAGGTCATCGAACAGTTGATTCAAAAGCAAGGCCTCCTCGTCGTCGGCGCGGAGTATTCGCTCGAAACCGGCGAGGTCGACTTCTTTGATGTTTCACCCGTCGAGTAATGCATCACGCTTGGCGCGACGTATAATTGCTGTCACTTCCACTTTTGAATATCAAGAATCGCGATAGGAGACAATCACAAGTGCAAACGCGCAAACTTGGAAAAAATGGTCCGTCTGTTTCGGCGATGGGGCTCGGCTGTATGGGTATGTCTGATTTCTACGCCGGCCGCAAACTCGATGATGCCGAAAGTATCGCGACGATTCGTCGCGCTCTCGAATTGGGAATAAACCTGCTTGACTCTGGCGACTACTATGGCGTCGGTCATAACGAGGAGTTGATTCGTGAAGCGATCCGGTGTGTGCCGCGCGATCAGGTCTTCATCTCTATCAAGTTCGGCGGTATGCGCAATCACGATGGTAACTTTATCGGCATCGACAATCGCCCGGTCGCCATCCGCAATTTCATCGCCTACAGCCTGCAAAGACTCCGCGTCGACTATATCGATCTGTACTATCCCGGCCGCGTCGATCCGGTGGTTCCCATCGAGGACACTGTTGGCACTCTTGGTGACCTCGTCAAGGAAGGCAAAATCCGCCATATCGGTCTCTCGGAAGCCGGCCCGCAGACGCTGCGCCGCGCCGCAGCTGTTCATCCAATTGCAATGTTGCAAACCGAGTACAGTATCTGGACCCGTGAGCCCGAAAAAGATGTTCTGCCCGTTTGTCGTGAACTTGGAATTGCACTAGTCGCCTATTCGCCGCTTGGTCGGGGATTCCTGACTGGCGCATTTGGCAGCCCAGCCGATCTGCAGCAGGGTGACTTCCGCAGCCACATGCCGCGGTTTCAAGGCGAGAACTTTACCCGTAACAAGCGCATCGTTGATGAGCTCGGAAAAATCGCGGTCGAGAAAAACGCCACAACCGCGCAATTAGCGATTGCCTGGGTCATGTCCCAAGGTGAAGACATCATCCCGATCCCCGGTACCAAGCGCCGCGACCGTCTCGAAGAAAACGCAAAGGCGGCCGAAATCCAGCTTACCGCCGATGACCTCAAGCGCATTGATTCAATCGCACCGGTCGGTGCAGCTTCCGGCTCGCGTTATCCCGAAGCCGTCATGCACATGGTGAATCGATAGCGCCGATACGATTCATCCCTCCATGCCAGTCCGCTTGACACACTCCCCATTCAGCCGTATACTAACATGTCCATTAAGCGAAATGGCAAATAGAGATTTCAAATCGTGATTTTGAGGGAACAGCATGATCGCGCGTATCTGGCACGGCTGGACAAGCCCTGCAAATGCCGAAGCCTATGAGTCGCTCCTGCGCAGCGAAATCTTCATAGGCATTCAGAATCGGAACATTCCTGGCTTTAAGGAAATTCAACTGCTGCGCCGCAGCCTCGGTACCGAGGAGGAATTCGCCACCATCATGTGGTTTGACAATTTCGACTCCGTTCGCGCTTTCGCCGGTGACGACTACGAATTGGCTGTTGTACCACCGAAGGCGCGGCAATTGTTGGCGCACTTTGATGCTCGTTCGCAGCATTATGAGATGAAATTCAAACTTATGGGCTAGTGCGACGGAAAGCGATTTCTTCGACTCCAGAGCAACCGGGCAGCTTACTTAGCTGCCTCGACAACCTCTTCCTTCGTCACGGTACTCTTCGTGCCGTAGCCATCCAATGGCCAGGTCGCGACATATCGTTCGACATCGAGATTCAGCGCCTTCACCTTGTCATACAAGTTCTTTGACCGCCCGGTTATCGGCTTGCCCGGTCTGTAGAACATCAAGTCCCCACAAAGAAGCAGCTTCTGTTGAGGAAAATAGAAGATCAAGTATTCGTCTGTATGCTGCGAGACGATATTGTGTACAACAAGCTCATTTGTCGCATCTTTGAACGTCCGACTTTCCGCGACCTCTTCGATGTTCACTTCCCGCGGAGCGCGTGACAAAGCATCAGGATGAGAGCTGTGATTTGAGTTGACAATTTCCCGAACTAACGGCGCCGTTGTCGGCGGCACAACGACCTTCGCACCTTCCGCAACCCACGACCTCGTACCGCCAATATATTGTCCGTGCAGGTGGCTGAACGCAAAGTACCGAACCGGCTTGCCGAATTTCTCGCGGACCTTCGCCGCAATCATATCGCAATTCCGCGAGGTATACGCTCCCTCAATCACGAACACGTAGTCCGCAAATTCTGCAACCGTGACGCGGGTATTTTCTGAAAAGAGGTCGATGCAATACACGTGCGGCGCGATTTGCGTAAACACGATCTCCGATTCCGGCATATATGCGCCCAAGTCGCGGCTTCTGTCGACTTGCGGCCAGTGGAGGATACTGTCGGCTGCAACGGCTTGTTGTCCGGAATCAAACTGAATGTCAGCAATCGTTCGTCCGCGTTCAGTTACGACGACTCGTTTTGGTTCCTGCTTGCCGCCTGGTCCCGAACTCCATTCGAATGCGATGACTTCTTCGCCGTCGCCGACTAGACTGGAATACACCTTCCGGCTCATCGAGCGGATTTCGCCGCTGCTGGCACCGCGCGCGATTCGCCACAACTCATCGTTCCATGCAAACAGGGAAGTACCATCAGCCTGATTGCTCAAATTCTCCGGCCGTTCTTGCATCGCCATCTCGATCATCATTGGATGAAGCGCTGCCACTGTCGCAGCGGACAAATCGCCCAGCGGCGCTGCGCCCATCTCCAGCGAATCGTCTGCGGCCTGAAAAATCCGACCGCGCCGGCTGTAATATCTGTCAACCTCGCGCTTTTCGATCGGACCAGACTCGAACTCAATAATCGCCTCCGACAAGGAAGGATTCACATTCAATCGGTACGCAATCTCCGCCTTGAAAAAATCTCCCGGATGCCACGGATGCGAATCGTCGGTGAGATAACCCTGACCGCTGATGCGATAGGGGAAGGCGCTTTCGGCTTCAGCCGGCTGAATCGTTCCAATGGCGAGCACCGTTAGAAAAAATGCTGCGGCGCAAAGCGTTCGACTCAATCTCGCCGATTGAAGAACTTCTGAATTTCTGAATGTTCTCAAATGCACTTCCTGCAGAATAGAGTTCAATACAATCAAAACCGAAAAACTATTCGTCGATCGCCGCGTGCATGCGTCGATCTGGAATAACCCACATCGCGGCAACCACTACATAGAGCCCGTGCGATACGATCGTAAAGAAAGGCGCAAAAATGATCGCGAGGGCGTAGCACAGTATCGACAATCGCCCCTTCAAGTCGTTGCCGACCGATTGCGCCAGCTTCGAATCTCTGCCCTGACTGCTTATGATTGTCGCTTGCAAAATCGTGTAAGCTATCGCCGCCATCAGTAGCACAACGCCATACAACAGAGTCGGCCAGGTTGCCTTATGATTTTCGCCCATCCAACCGGTAAAAAACGGCACCAACGACAGCCAAAACAACAAATGCAAATTCGCCCACATCATGCCGCCTGTTACTCGACCGCAAGTGCGCAGCAAGTGATGGTGGTTATTCCAGTAAATCCCCAGGTAAACAAAGCTAAGTAGGTAAGCCAAAAACACCGGCATCAGCGGTTTGAGCGCCTCCAACTCCGGTACATGCGGCGCCTTCAGCTCCAGCACCATGATCGTGATAATCACCGCAATGACGGCATCGCTAAAGGCTTCCATTCTTGTTGGTGTCATGAGGTCAATAATGCGTTGCCCGAAACCAACGCACAAGGTGAAAAATCTTGAATCATGGTAAATATGGCTCAATAATCGGTCCCATTGATTTCTTTGCAGGCATTGCTACGCAATGACTTGCAAAAAAATTGTCAAATACAAACTCGCAGCCCAAGATGACTCTTGCCAAGATTATTTGAGTCCATTATCATTTAACTGCGTACAAGGTCTATCATTGCAAATTATTTGGATAGGTGTCGCATCGCGGGAAGCTACCACTTCATGCAGTGCGGCGAAAATTATTGGAGTCACTTGAAAGGAGAAAGTGAATGAACAAGAGAATGTCACTAATGCTCGTTGTCGCGCTTGTCGTTGCGGCAGCAGCATTCTTGGTCGCGGAAGAAAAGCCGTGGCTCGACATGGCGAACTGCGATTTCTGCAAGCCTTGGATGGAAACCGGCTTGATGAAAGAAATGTCGCATGAGCAGCTTCCCATCGCCAACGGAGTGCTTTGCATCTCCTCCGTTCCCGAGAAGCGTCTGGCCGAGTACAAGAAAACCAGCGCGCTCATGAACGAAATCGGCCAGAAGGCGGCCAAGGGCGAACCGGTCAAGATGTGCGGTAGCTGTGCTGCGATGGGCAGCTTCTTCACGCGTGGCGCCAAGATGGAAGAGGTCTGGACGAAGACTGGTTCCGTCATGTTGTTGACCTCGAGCGATCCGGCCCTTGTTACCGAAATGCACAATTGGGCGAAGAAGAATGATGAAGAATTCGCCAAGATGATGAAGCCGGCTGACACCAAGTAAGAGCCTGTTTACATTATTGAGATTCAATGCTGCGGCAGAGGCGGTAAGCCTCTGCCGTCAGTGTTTTCGGGCATGAAATGTGACTTTGCCGCTCGCAACTTTGAATCAGCGACATCGTATATCCAAATTGGCAACCCTAGGCAAAAACAATTCGACAGGAGACACAGTCATGTCCGACGGCAAACGCAACGCGCTAAACTGGTTTGAAATTCCTTCCGCTAATTTCGATCGCGCCAAGAAATTCTACGAGACAATTCTCGACTCGCCGATGCATGCATCCAATATGGGCGAATACCAAATGGCCTTTTTTCCCATGGATGACGGCAAAGTCGGCGGCGCCGTGATCAACCATCCGATGCTGAAACCCAGCGCCGATGGTTTGATCGTCTATTTGAACGCCAACCCTGATCTCACCGCGGCACTCGACCGTGTCGGCAAAGCCGGCGGCAAGGTATTGGTTCCCAAAACCCAGATTACGCCCGAGATCGGTTTCTTCGCGATGTTTATCGACTCCGAAGGCAATAAGGTGGCGCTCCACTCGCAAAGCTAATCAAGCCGAAGCTTCCACGGAAGAGAATCGCCAGGCCGAAGTCTGAACCACCGGCCTGGCGATTCGACTATATGGATAACATTAACGCAAGGAGCAACAGTGCCATTCCCGATGTTTCACCAAGCCCTCACCACCAACGACAGCATTAGAGCCCGTGAACTAAAACTCTCGATCGCCCGCATGATCTTCTCCGGACCAATCGGCCAGAGCCAGGCTGCTCGCATCGTCAGCGAATTGAGCAAGTCCGCCGAGGGTCAAAAACTTCTCACCAAAGCATCCCGCTCGTCGGTCAACCAAACCGAACTGGACTTCCTAAGACAGCGCGCCGGTAATTCACCGTATGCCGTCAATGTTGCCACCGGCCAGCTTCGCTTCGGCGACGGGCTCTTCGGCAAAGGTCTGCCCAGTGGCGCAGCAATTCAGGCAGCATACCGCGTCGGTGGTGGCCGCGCCGGAAACTTCCCTCCGCGCTAAGCAGTGGATTAATCGACACGAATCTCACCGGTAATCGTCGTGACTGCCTGACCTTCGAGCATTACCCGCGAACCGGTGGTTTTCAGTCGCAACACACCGCCTCGCGGCGAGGCCTGAAACGCTATGAATTCGCTCTTGCCAAGTTGACTTTGCCAAAACGGCGCCAGTGCGCAATGTGCTGAACCGGTGACCGGATCCTCATTGATCCCGACATTCGGCGCAAAATAGCGCGAAACAAAATCGTATTGCCCGCCCGCTTTTGCTGTGATGATCACACCCTGCGTTCCCAGCGCTTGTATCGAAGGCAAGTTCGGCGTAAACTCGCGCACTTCGCGCTCCGAATTCAGTACCACCAAATAATCCACGCGCGTCCTTAGCAGACTTTTTGGAACCACGCCGAGCGCTGCTTTGACCGAATCTATTTCAGTCGTCCTTGCCGAATCCACCGCAGGAAAATCAAGTTGAATCCAACCATCGCCCAATCGCTGTGCCGTCAACACGCCGCTGCGAGTATTGAATTTGATTATCTCGTCCGGCGAAACGTGTCCTTCCGTCAAGAGCACGTGCGCGGATGCCAACGTCGCGTGACCGCACAAATCAATTTCAGCTAATGGTGTAAACCAGCGCAAATCGTAGTCTTCACCATTCTTGACCAAAAACGCAGTCTCCGCTGCGTTGACTTCCAGCGCAATCGACTGCATGACTTTTGCGTCAAGTGCTTTGGCCAGAATACAAACTCCGGCGGGATTGCCCGTAAAGGCGCGCTGTGCGAATGCATCAACGACTCGTATTCCCAAATTCATTACTGCCTCCGATAGAAAGCCAAATCACGATTTTGCGAATTCCTTCGCAGCTATGAATGATGATACGAGAATTGTGGGGGAAAAGTCAGGGAAGTGTGAATGCTTACCAAGTGTTTTCGCCGACCGTGGTCGACTCGCCGCTGCAGCCGCTACCGGCTTCGAGGACTGTATTGGAATTCGCCCAAACATCGCCGGTTGCGGCATTGTAAGCCCAGCCGCCGCGCGTTCCGACGACTACGCCCTTGGTTACTCCGGTGACGATTGAATCCGGCGCATTGACCTGGAATGGATTCGGGGGAATGCGATGTAGCAAGACTTTACCGGCTGCCCGCAAGGTATCAATCGGCGGATAAGCCGCTTGGCCTTTCTTTACGATATTCTGCGAATACCAGGTCGATATCCCGCCGCGCAATCCGCCCAGCGAACTCCGGCATGCGCTCTTCTTGGCGTCAAAGGTCAGGTCCTGATACTTCGCAATCGCAAAGGTCGACAGAATTCCGAGTACGACAATAATTATGACGACTTCAATCAGAGTGAAACCGTGACTGCGCTTAAACATGTTCGTGAATTTCAGATCCATTGCCCTAATCTGCTTTTGTAACTCCTCCTGTAGATTATCGGTAATTGCCGGATTTTCTTTCGCCGCCGCCAAATCCCCCGCAATCCACATCCGCTTGACCTTATTCAATCGTACTATTATAGTAGTCTTGGTCGAATTTGCGATTCTGCAATAAATAGAGAAAGAAGGACGTCATGAAAGGCAATGCCAAGATAATCAAAGTTCTCAACGAACTCCTCCGCGACGAACTAACCGCCATCAACCAGTATATGGTTCATTCCGAAATGTGCGCCAACTGGGGCTACACGCGCCTCCACAATGAAATCGAGCGCCGCGCCATCACTGAAATGAAGCACGCCGAAAAACACATCGCCCGTATCATTTTCCTCGAAGGTATCCCGCAGGTCAGCCGCCTGAATGACATCAAAATCGGCGCCGATGTCGAAGCCCAATTCCGCAACGATCTCAAGGACGAACATGGCGCCGTCGCTTCATATAATGCCGGTATCAAACTCGCTGTCGAAATCGGCGACAACGCCACCCGCGATATGCTTGAGACGATACTGCACGATGAGGAAGACCATGTCGACTGGCTCGAAGCCCAGATCGATCAGATTACGCAAATGGGCCTCCAGAACTACTTGGCGCAGCAGGTCAAAGACCAAAAAGCCTAGCTGCCGCAGGCCGATAACTGAACCGGCGGGCACGCATTTGTGCCCGCCGTCTGTATTTGCATCCAAAGGAAATTCGCTTCCAAAAGCAGGCTCTCCGTTTCGTATTCTCGTCAAATGTCAATCAATGGAGAATCAATGGTGATGCGTAAGGTCAATCTCAAGGACAAATTCGCCCAAATCTTAGAATTCGAATCGCCGAAGATTGTCGGCGAGCTGAACGGCCAGTATGTCAAACTTTCCAAACTCAAAGGCGAGTTCGTCTGGCACTCGCATGAAAATGAAGACGAACTTTTTCTGATTGTCAGCGGCCGCCTGCGCATGCAGCTCCGCACCGGGGACGTCATTCTCGAAGAGGGCGAATTTTTCATCGTTCCGCGCGGCGTCGAACACAATCCTGTCGCCGATCCCGAATGCCACATCATGCTCTTCGAGCCTAAATCTACCCTCAATACTGGTGACGTGGTCAACGAAAAGACCGTAGAGAAGCTTGATTGGTTGTAGAAACTCGTTGCAGTAAGTAACTTCCGGTCAAGACCTTAGCTCACGCCGCCTTCGAGTCTCACAGTTTCCTCAAAAAAACACGCAACAAATCGTGTCACGTTGACGTTACTAATAGTAAAATATGCTTGACATAAAGACAAGCTAAGATTACTTTATGGAAAACAAACCAATCAACTAAAGGAGTTGATCGTCATGAAAACCGCGAGTGAAAAGACAAGTTGGGCAATCCTGATCACCTCAATCGTCTTGTTCTTGGGCACCTGGGCTGTGGCGCGAGGTCTCTTGAAACAGAGCGACTTAAGCCAAACAGTTAGAGTTACACTTGCCCTGCTTCCGATCGGCCCCTTCGCCTGGATGCTCTGGAAGTTCATTTCCGGCATCACCAGTCTCGATGAGCTACAGAAGAAAATCCAACTCGAAGCCCTTGCCATCGCCTATCCGGTGATGATGGTGTTCTTGATGACACTTGGCCTGCTCGACATCGCCATCGGCTTTTCCTATGAGAATTTTGGACTTAAGCACCTTTGGTACTACATGCCACTTTTCTATTTTCTAGGAGTCTTCATCGCGACACGGAGGTATCAGTGAGAACGAATCTCAAGGTTCTTCGGGCCGAGCGCGATTGGTCACAGGCCGATCTCGCCGATAAGCTCGGCGTCTCGCGCCAGACGGTCAATGCGATCGAAACCGGCAAGTATGACCCCAGCTTGCCACTCGCATTCAAAATTGCACGATTGTTTGCCAGACCAATTGAGGATATTTTCTTTGGCAATGAACCGGATATGCCGATTTCGCGTTAGAGAATAGGGAATGAAAACGGAGCTACTACCTTAGATGTCAACTAAGATGCACAAATATCGCGGACAATCAATTGAAGTCACTTTCGATTCCAATCGCTGTATCCACTCGGCCGAGTGCGTTCGCGGATTGCCGCAAGTGTTCGATACCGCGCGTGTTCCGTGGGTGCTTCCCGATGCCGCAACCGCCGATCAAGTCGCAAACATCATCATGCGTTGCCCGACTGGTGCGCTGCATTTCAAACGCCCCAACAACGAATCACCCGAACCGGTCCCGACCGAGAACGAAGTGCTCGTCGGCAAGGACGGCCCGCTTTACTTACGCGGAGATATCGAGATTCTTGATGATGCCGGCAATGTCGTCGCGACAGATACGCGTGTCGCCCTTTGCCGCTGTGGCGCTTCGAAGAATAAACCGTATTGCGACAACGAACACCGCAGAATCAACTTCAAGAATAGTTACGCCATCGAGGACGCGCCCGACGGCGACTCCGGCGACGAAGTCACCACATCGAAATTGCGCATCCAATCATCCGCCAATGGCCCGCTCTTAATCGAGGGCAAAGTCACAATCACCTGCTCCGACGGCACAAACAGCGTCGTAGTAAACAATCCCGCCTTTTGCCGATGCGGCGGTTCCGGCGCCAAGCCATACTGCGACGGCAGCCACAACCGCGTTGGATTCACCGACCGCTAATCGATAATCACGACGACGTGCGCTCAAAAAGAATATTCTTTGCGCGCGGCAAACTCAATCGCAAAGCCTGAACATGTTTTTCCGGATCCCGCTCAAAGCGAATCTGTGTCTCTCCGCCCTGCGCTACAAATTCGTCGCGGATTGTCGGCGACAACGCAATCGCCTCCGCGTCACCCTTCGAAGCAACGCTTAGCACGTCGCCCTCCAAGGTCAGCACATACGTCAAATCCAAGTCGCGGCAGTGAAACTCGCCGACATACTGATCGAGGTTCTGCGGCATTGTGTCAACCTTGAATGGCTGAAGCTTCGCCGTCTGCTGCCCCGGCATTGCCAGTTCGATCGTCGTTTCTCCTGAAGGCAGCTTGGTGTACGCGACCGTTCCAACCAACGGCACTCCCGTGATCGCAAAATGATCGACGTCAATCGGCGTCAGAACAAAATTGAACCCCGTCGAAGTTCCCACCAACATGACCGAATCTCCCGTCGTGACCGTCCAGATTGTTCCCGAAACGGGATTCCTGAACACACCGGCTCTTTGCTCAAGTTGTCCTTTCGAAAGTTTTGCCGCCACAACCGTTGCCGCCTGTTTAGTTTCACTCACGGCCGGCAGGTAAACGTCGGCAACGCTATAGGCCAAACCGGTCGCTTCAATAGTTGCCAGATTGGCAAGCACGATCACTGTGAAATGCTGCTCGGGAAAGCGCGCGATTTCCGAGCGAAATCCATAATACGCGCCGCCGTGTCGGATCACATGATGCCCACCGTGTTGATCGTGCCGCAATCCCATCGCCCAAAGAAGCGTGTCGCCGTTGTTGAGTACAGTCTTGGTCTCGAGCTGTCGCATCAGATTTGGATCGCCCTTGCCCAGTCTGTTGGAATAGTAGTTCTCATCCCAAATCGCCAGATCTCCGGCCGTCGACAAGATTCCTCCGTCGCCAATATTCGTCGCAATCGACGGTCCGCGCCAATACCCGCCCGAAGGCAGGGGACCATAGCTTTGCGCGCGGTGTTTAACAATCCGGAACGGGTCATCGTAGAACAGCGCTTCCTTCATTCCCAGCTTATCGAGAATGTTCTCTTGGGCAAACTGCGCCAGCGGCATACCGCTGACGCGACGGACAACTTCCGCAAGCAGAATGTACCCGGAATTGCTGTACATCTGTTGGTCACCCGGACGAAAATTCAACTCGCTCTGCGCGAAAATCAATTTGAAGTATTCTTCATTCGGATAGTTATTGCCGATATTCATCCCCTTCAAACTCATCAAGTCAAAGTAGTCGCGGATTCCGGAAGTATGCTGCATCAAATGCCGCAGCGTAATCGGCCATTGGTACTTGGGAAATTCCGGGATGTATTTTCGCAACTCGTCATCGAGCGATAATTTACCCTGCTCTTGCAACAGCAAAATACTCGTGGCAGTGAACTGCTTGGTGTTCGATCCGATGTCGAACATCGTGCTCGGATTATTCGCCGCTTCATTTTCCAACTCGGCCAAACCATATCCTTTCGAGAAAATGACTTTGCCGTTCTGGACTACCGCAATCACGCAGCCGGGACTGCCCGGCAGGGAATAGGGTGCGCATATCGAATCGATCTGCGCCTCGGGCGATGCCGCCGCGCTGGAACAAAATGTTGAGAGTGTGAGCAGGAGGGATACTATTGACGAGCGCAACATGACTCAAACCTTTCGCTTGGTGATCGAATAAAGTTAGGTAAGCAGTTACCTAATTGGTGCCATGTCTGATTTTACGAATCGTTTCGCCGGAAGTTGCAATTCGAAATTTGGACGGAGCTATTTTTTGGACTCGCGCGCCTGGTTGTAGGTCACGCCGTGCTCAAGATAGAACTTCAGCAGTGTGACGGCTTCGCCCCAGCCGGCAGCGCACTCGAGAATCATTGCCCTGCCTTCGGGAGTATTAGGATACCCGCATTCCGTCACTGCAACAACAGTAGCGTCGCCTTGTGCAGTCAGCTTGAAAGTTATCGTCGTCGGATGTTCCCGCCCGACGGGATACCACTCGAATTCGAACAGCCCCGGCCGCTCGGCGCGGTGAACTTTGCCTTCAGCGTTGACCGTGTACTTCTGTGGTCCCCAGTCCTTCCAGCGAAAGACGATTTTCCCGTCCGGCCGGGCATCAACTTCGGTGTCGCTGGTGAAAAAGGCATTCCAGCCGGCGCCGGAACTGATCGTGTCGTAAATCTTTTCGCGGCTGGCATAGATTAGGCTCTCGTGGCGAATTTCCTTGTCGAACATTTCCGGCATCGCAATGTCCTCCCGAAAAATTGTGATTCACCAAAGATTAGTAGTTAGAAAGAATTGCGCAACCACACTTACTTGAATCGCGCCTGAGAATAGGGGAAGGGGGCGGCAGCGCCGCCTCACGGGTCGATTTACAAGTCTTATGCGGTTACTTTGTCGCCAACTTCACGTTGAGCCAGATCTCTTTTTTGCCGAAATTCCGCATTTCGCCGCCCGGCCCACCGGGACCGGGACCGCCACGGCCTTCTCCCATCCCTCCGCCCATACCGCCACCCATTCCACCGCCGGGCTGATCCCCGCCTCCGACGCCCATATGCATCCCGCCATCTTCCGGCTTCGGCATCGCATCACGCATTTCCTTCTTCTCGGCATCGGTCAAGTAACCAAACTCGAGACCAATCATCGGCGCCTTGTCCGTTTTGAGCGCCAACCCGTAACCTGAGGCTTCCTGCGCTTTGATCGGAATCCTAAATTCGACGGCATAGATTTCCTTGGCATAGGTCGCTGCCGCTGCGGGACCCTGTTCGCCCTTATTCGAAATCTCTTGGGAGTTCTTCTTTTCGAAAACCGTTATCACTTGCCGAAAATGCGCCTGGCGCCCTTCCATTACTTCGAATCGGCCCTGCATGTCGCCCGGGGCTGCCATGCCTTCCATCCGTTTCGGCTTGTCGTTACCGATTCGTCCCGCGCGATAGCGCATGCCAAAATCGCGGTTCTTCTTGCCCTCGCCATTAAGCCAAACCGCCAGCCCGCCGCGCTGCAGTCGCGACACTGTCCCCGGGTCGCGCGAGATGACTATTAGATAAACATTCTCCGCGTCGTTCTTGAACGCGATCGCCGTCTTATCATCGTCGAAATAGCTGAACGTCTGATCGTGCCACTCATCGCCGTCGCCATCGACTGTTATCGTCGTTTCAGCCCAGCCGCTGGCGATGTCTTCACCCAACAGTGGCCCGACCGCGAAAAATACCGCAACGGCTGCCAAAAGAAAAACTCTCAACATGGAACCCTCTCTCATTGAGCAGTTCAAGATATTAGCGCCTACCGGGCAGGAATCTGCCTATACCTTTGACACAGAGCCCGGCGCTCAACTGGCGAAAATTTCGCGCTGTCTTACTTCTTATACTCTGAAGCTAACAATCCGAAGAGCAAATCGTCGTGCAGCTTGCCGTCATACATGTGATGCTCGCGCAACCGGCCTTCTTGCCGGAACCCCAGCGACTCCAGCAGCGCTATCGACCGAACGTTGAACGCCCCCGTCTGGGCAATGATCCGGTTCAATTGCAGTTGATCGAATGCATACCGCACAGTTAGATCAACAGCCTCCCGCGCATATCCTTGGCCTCGATATGCCGGACCAATCAAATAACCCATCTCAATCGCCCGATTCGCTTCGTTCCGATCAAACAGTGTAACCCGCCCGATAAAAGCATCATCCGGGCGTCTCCGCACTGCAAGAAAGATCGCATCGCCTTTTTCAAAATGTCCCTGCATATGCGCGATGAAATCTTCCGTAGTTCGACGCGTCACCGGCCGGCAAGTCATGGTCTCTGGATTCGATTCCCAAAACCATTCGTAATATTGCACTGCCTCGTCGATATTGAGATTTCGAAGCGCCACTCGTGTACCGGTGATGTTGATGGGATCCATGTAAATGAAGAAGGCCAATTCAATACTTCGGGTCAAGCCAATAAGTAAATGAGGCGCCGCGCCAGCCCAATCCACCGACGTCGCGCCTCATCGCATTGCTTCTTATGGGTAGACGTTGTCCTACTCCACGAGCTTAAATATCTCGCGTCTGCCGGAATCGACCAGCGGCACAAACTTGTCGTACCATTTGCGCCAGTCTTCGTAAAATTCCGCCGACATCATTTTGGCGAAACTCGCTTCGTAGGCAGTGAGATTGTCCCACGTCGTCTCGAGAACAAGGGTATAGGATTCTCCCACCAGATCCGTCAACAACCGCGAATTGTTCTGAAAGCCGGCTTTTGCAAAAAACATCCGGCCTTCTTTCCACAAACTGACTGCATCCTTTGCACGACCATATTTGATTTGAAATACGTCGCGAACCACGATCATATGAACCTCCGGAGAATTGAGTTATTTACGGTTGTTTGTTTGGCTATTGTACGGATTGTCGCCCTTACTGTTCCACAATTAGAGTATTGACTGCTTCCCAAAGAACAATATCATCAAATTCGTAATTCTTAAGTAACAGCCAAACTCTGAAGGAGAATTGACTATGAAAGGCTACGTAGACGTTTTCGCACTTCCAGTCCCGAAGAAGAATCTTGCGGCTTACCGCCGTATGGCGGCCGTATTCGGTAAAGCCGTCGCCAAGGCCGGTGCGCTTGAGTACCGCGAGTTTCTCGGCGAAGACTTGAAGCATGACGGAAAGATTGCCGAATTCCCATCGACCATCAAGTTGAAGGCAGGGGAAGTGTTGGTTTTTTCTGTCGTCGAATACCGGACCAAGGCGCATCGCAACCGAGTGAACAAAGCCATTATGAAAGACCCGGGGATGCAGAAGATGATGAAGATGAAGCCCATCTTCGACATGAAACGCATGTATTACGGCGGTTTCTCAACCTTCGTGAAAATGTAACCAGCAACAAAACGAGGGTTCGGCCAACATGGCTGAACCCTCTTCATTTCTCACCAAAGTCGTCTTCGGCTAGCTAAATGTCAGTCGTCTTCTTCGCCCGCTTCTTGCGAATCAACGAATCAATACTCAATTCGCCGCCACCGTAGGCCGCCATAAACAAAAACACAAAGCAATACAGCGCCGCCGCAACTCCGCCGTTCTGATGCGGCCAAGTGCCCCCGGGCGCATGAAACTGCCAGTAAGCAACCGCCATCTCGCCGGAAAGAATGAACGCAACCGGCCGGGTGAACAATCCCAGCATGATCATGATTCCGCCGAAAAATTCCAATGCGCCGCCAATTCCGACCTGCGTAAAGAATTCCGCCGGCTGACCGTTCGCGCCTGGCATCCCGCCAAACCATCCCATGAACTTGGTGCTGCCCGCTTGGAAAAACATCCAACCGGAAGTCAGTCGAAGCAAGAGGTAGGCGATTGGTGTGTACTTATCCGTGTTCACTTTCTTCCTCCATTAAGTTGTGCGATACATCCACTGCATTGTCATCAACATAGTAGTTACGTAACGACAAGTATGATATGCGGAGACTCAACAGCTGTTGACAACAAACTGAAATGCCCCTGAACATAGTAAATCGTGCTAGTGTGCAATTGATACCATCGGTAATCGTCGAACCAGAGCACGAACTTGCGAAGGTCTTCTGTATCGACGATAGTGAACAACCACACCATGTTGATAAGACCTAACCCTTATGACTTAGCTCTCTTTTCAATCCTTCGGGCGACTAACGGTTCTCTTCATTAGCTGCGTTGTAACTTTGAGTGTCAAAGAACTTCAAGACCTTGTCTGCTGGCCGTGCAAGCCAGGAAAGGAGAACCAAATGTCAACTCTGCTGATCGTCCTCTTGATAGTGCTTCTGTTGGGTGGCGGCGGTTGGGGCTACTCGCGCTGGCGCCGGTAATCAAGAATAAACAAGTGAGAACACAATGGGCCGCGCCTAGAGTGGCGGGTCTGTTGCTGACCAAACAACACACATAGATAGAAGGTAGGACTCATGGTCATGGAATCGACCGCAACATGGAGAGTGCTGTCTGCAAGCACACTAAAAGGGAACAGCGTCGTCAATGCAAAAGATGAAAAGCTCGGGACAATCGAGGAACTGATGATTGACCTTAACAAGGGTCGCATCGCTTATGCAGTTCTCTCATTTGGAGGTTTCATGGGAATGGGCGACAAGCTCTTTGCAATTCCCTGGAGCGCTCTGACCCTTGACACCGTTGAGAAACGTTTCGTCTTGGACGTGAAGAAGGAACTCTTGGAGAAGGCGCCGGGATTCGACAAAGATAGTTGGCCCAACATGGCCGATCAAACTTGGGGCGCAAAGATCTACAGCTATTACGGCTCCAAGCCGTTCTGGGAATAAGTAGTTCGATCAGTCTTCAAAACTGACATACCCTAACAAAGTCATTTGACGAGTATCAGATGACTTTGACTTACCTTGAGCTGGCGCGCACGAAATAAGTACCAACCAACCCCAAGTGCGCGTCAGCCGGGTTTGGCCGCGAGTGATTCCCCTAAGAGTTCAAATCACAGGATTTGTTACCATTAATCTAAGCTCCCTCCGCCGCCTGCTTTAGCTTCGCGATGTCAAGCTTGTCCATCTTCATCAGCGCAACCATCACTCGTCGGTATTCGGCCGGGTCTTTCCCCGACATGTACTCGCTAAGGATCGTCGGAACAATCTGCCAGGACAATCCGTACTTGTCTTTCAACCAGCCGCAATTGCTTTTCGCGCCGCCGGCGGACAGTTTCTCCCACAACTCGTCGACCTCCGCCTGCGTCTTGCAGTCGACCATGATTGAAATAGCTTCGGTAAACTTGAATATCGGCCCGCCATTGAGAGCCAAAAACTCCTGCCCCTCGAGTTCAAAGAGCACCGTCATTACACTTCCCGCTTTTTGTCCCGCGACAGCCGAAACCTCTTCGCTATAGTAGGTCACATTCTTGACCCGCGAATTCTTGAATATTGAAACATAAAAATTGGCGGCTTCTTCAGCCTGGTTGTCATACCATAAACAAGGACGAAATTTCTGCATTGTGATGTCTCCTTCGTATCACGTGGATGAATCTAGTCTACATACGAATTGGAAACGCAAATTTGGAGCGCTTGTCAATCACCGATTGGATTTCTGTTCTCGGACTTGTCCAGCTAAACGGGCAACGTGCCGAAGCCGCTCCGCTACATGAGCAGACTCCAATTGCGCCATGTTGGCAATCTGCTCCGAACAGCGAATGCCGCCCGGATGCGTCTGAAGAAATTCAAACGGCATCAGCGCTTTGATGCTGGATTGGACGTCCTTGCGTTTTACGAGCGGTTCGGCATCCTTGTCCGGGACAATGAGACAGAACATTTGATCGAATTCCTTGTTGCCGGTCGCGAATGTCCCGCTGAACCCAAGTGCTTTGCGAATGCGGTCGAAAAAGCCCTTCGGATGCACTCGGAAAACTCCCAACGGCTGGATCTGCGCGCTAACAACAAGAAACTCTTCGTAATTGCCCTCGACCAGCGCGGAATCTCCTAAGAGCGCGTGGTGGCTAATCTCAACCTCAAGTCTGACACCATCCAACTCGCAGCGAAATCTGTCGTAATTGAAGTACGATGCGCCAATTTCGAGACTTGCGCCCCATTCGGCATCCGGCTTTGGTGTAGTTCGTTGCCGAATAATCTGACCGCCGAGAGTTGCTTCCAGCTCCTTTAATAACTGTGAAAATTCTTGCTGCCATGGCTTCTCATAGGTCATGATTCAAGACTCCGGCCTGCGATACCTGAATTCATTTCCGCGTCAGGCTCTTCTTCATGCAAACGCTGTTCTCCACACCCTAATATTGCCCGTAATTGGGAATATGTTTGTACCCGCTCTTTTCATAAAGTCGAATCGCTTCCGGTTGTTTCTTGCCGGTCTCAAGCACGGCCTCGTTGAATCCAAGCTCCACCGCCCACGACTCAAGTTCGCGCAGCACTTCGCCGGCAATACCTTTGCCGCGCTGCTCGGGGCGAACATACATCCGCTTGATTTCGATCGTTACATCATCGAATTTCTTGATCGCACCACAGCCGACCGCAATGTCCTCGAAGTACGCTACCACTACATGAGCAATGGAATCAATCTTGTTGTACGCCGCATAAAAATCATGCTCCGCCCCGTCGCGGATTCGCAGATCGGCGTCGAGCAGCCGCACAAGCGCCACGAATTGCTCATCTTGAGAATTGGTCCGAATGATTCCGGAAATACTCATACTGCGAATTCTACTCGCTCTCCGCTTTGGTCAACTCAATCAGCGCAAATTCCAACCTATTGGCAATTGACGCGTCGGCACTGCGAATCTCAACCAACAGACCAGTCACCGCGACTTTGAATGCCCGCGCAATTTCTTTCGCCTCAAGCTCGCGCACCAGAGCACTTTCAAACTTCTCCGTCACTTCGCGCGGCAACTGATCGAACCCTCGGCCATAAGCAGTAGGGAAGCCATGCCGCAGCGCAGCAAGCGCCAATGCGCTATCGCGAATACTACTCACCATGAATTCTGCTTGCCACAACTTTTCCCGCGCAATACAACTGCGCGCGTGCAACGCATACAGCCAGCCGAGCCCGATAAGGTGTTCGGCAGCCGGTGGCGTTACATGCTGCGGCTCTTTCGCCTCGCCGAACACCAACTGAAATGTCGGCGTCAGCGCCCGAAATTCCTCGGCCGGCACGAATGCCAAATCAACTTGCAATGTATTGGGAAGAATAAATACGCGGTAGAGCCACGCGCCCGATCTGACATCCAGATGATGCAGCGCCGAAAACTCGTCGTACATCTGTGCCGTCCAGTCGGTAATAACGGTGCTCATCTTGGCACTATCGTATACGCCGAACGCCAGATCAATATCCGACCATCGGTCCTCGCGATGTGCCGCCGCCGATCCTGTTATAGCAGCACCACTGATTCGTTTGTCTCTGCCCGCGAATTCCAGCAGCTTGCCGCGAATAAGAGTCCGCTCGTCTGGAGTAAACATCCCTTGAATAAGACAATCAGAAGTCTAATCGGCAAGACCGATTATCTTCAGCTATTGCTTTGTCGGCAATGATTTGCGCTCGCTGCGATTCTTCGCAATCCGCTCTTCATCCGCCTTGCGCTGGTCTTCCGTAGCCTTGGCAATCTCAGAATGTAGTTGCAATTGCTCTGGCTTGCCGAAAGCCAACGGATCGATGTAACGTCCGCGCTGCTGCGGGTCCTTTTCCACTTCAACTTGAATTCGGTGTGCATTGGCATAGGCATCCTGCCTTATACCCGTCACCTGCCACGAGACTTCCACATTCGGTTTGTCCGTCTTGATCCTGAACTCGTTGCCCCGTAGTTTTTCCGAAACAATTGCCTGCGCAAACTGCCCAATCACCGTCAATTGATAACGAAAATCGCGGTTCAATGCATCGAACCACTCTGGCATAATAACTGTGGCATCACCGTTCTTATCCGTGACAACATTGCCGTCGTAGATATTCTTCATATCCGGCGACTCGACAAAACTATGCTGCAGAAACTTGTTCTCCGGATCAAGCGGATGATCGATCCGGAATGAGCCGGCCGTCTTGGTCAAAGTTCCTTGAACTTCCAGCGTTCCTTTGCAGGTTGTCCAGCCATCAAAGTACCCGGCCCAGGCGCCGTAGCCGTCATTGAAAGCGGCATAGCCGTAAACACCATAGGCCCGCGCATTCGCTGTACCATTGTGATAGGCGTACCCCAATACGCCATAGTTGAGGTACCCACCTCCGGCCGTTCCGTGTACTCCAATGTTGCCGCCGTCGCCGGAATATCCTCGGGCGCCACCGTGAACACCCGTATGTCCCGCCTGACTGTTGTCAGGAATATAGGCTTGGGCATTGATCCCGTACCATCCGCCTGTAAAGTCACCCCCAATACCATAACCATCTCCAGTTATCGACCCGCCCTTGACGCCAGTGGCATCGTAGTCCAGTACTATCGGCGAAATCATTCCCTCGACCCCGACTGTTGAACTGCTCTCATCTCCGCCATAGAATAATCCGCCGCAGTGCCCTCCGGAAGCCCACATTCCGGTCGAACCGGTTTCAAGGTCGCCGGCAACCACGCTGCCATTGATCACGCCGCCCATCGCTCCCTCGACCGAGTTCACTCGCAACGAGTACATTGATGCCGCCAGTTTGTGCCGCGGCAACAACTCCGGATCGGTGTCGACCGTGATTCCTAAATACGGTTGAGGATAGTACAAAAATGCGTTGCCGATTGGATTCGTCTCGCCGAGTAAAACCGAAAAGAAGCCGTCAACACACATCACCGTCTGTGTCTCCTCCCACGCGGCTGGAGAAGGTCCTGCCGAGTCAGCGTAAACAGCGAAATTCACTTGAAAAGTGCCGTTAAGCGGTTGTCCGGCGCTATCAGTAAGCCGCCCTTGATAAGAAACCGTCGTCGGCCCAAACGCCAATGCAGTTGCAGCTATGAGCAGCATTGAGGCTGTCAAGATAGCCGTTTGTGACTTGAGAAGTTGATTCATAAAGACCTCTTGAATTTAGAAACGGTCCGGTCACGCCCCGGACCGATGACAAAAGTTATTTCACCAAAATTTAAATTTGGACTTACAGAGTCTATTTTCCGCGCGCTTCTCGCAGTCGCGCTTCCTCAACCTTTCGTTGCTCTTCGTATTGTTTTTCCGCCGCGAAGTCGATTCCACGCGATTCATCAACGCCGTTTTCAATCGGATGCAAATACATGCCGCGTTGTCCTTCCGGTTTGCCCTGGATGACTTGAAACGGATGTGCCTTTGCGTACGCATCTTGCCGCACACCGGTGACTTGCCACGAAACTTCCAGTCCCGCGGTTCCACCCGCGATTGCAAAGCTTCGTCCGGCCAACTTCGAGGCGACATACACCGGCGCATATCCGCCGATGCAAGTCAATTGGTAGCGAAATTCGGTATTCAGTCCGTCAAACCAATCGGGCATCGTCACCGTCGCCTTGCCGTTTTGGTCAAGAATCACAGTTCCGTCATAGATGTTCTTGTATTCATTGCTCTCGACGCAGGCATGCACGAGGTTGTTCTCTGTCGGATCTTTCGGGTCGTCGATCTTGAAGAACTTTGCTCCGGCATAAAGATTGCCGGTGAAATTCGACCACCCGATAAAATATCCCGCCCAGATCAAGCCGCCTTGCGACGAAGCGCTGTTTGCATAAACCGCGGCGCTGTTGTAGGAGCCCGAACCGTCGCGTGCGAAAGCATAAACGGCCGTATTCCAGTCGCCATATTGCGCGTAAGCTTGCACCCCTGTGTTAAAGACTCCAAAATCCGCTTGGCTGATTCCCGACATCGCCGTACCGCCGCTGCCGTAATTAGAGTATATCTGCCCGTTTGAATACAACGATCCAACTTCCATGCCGCCGTTGAGAATCAGATATCCGTTCAGCGTGCCGGCTTCGGCGCCGTCAATTGATCCGACCCGCAACGCAAACGGCGAGCTTCTGATTTCCTGGCGCGGCGCAAGTTCCGGGTCGGCGCCGATAGTTACCCCCAGGTACCGTGGCCAGCTGCCAAAGACATTTTGACTGAACAGCGTCGTTTCGCCCAGTTTCACTGTAAATCGTCCGTTCGTGACTACGACACCGACATGAGCTTCAACCCACAGCGCTGCGCCGCCGCTCGGGGCTGAATAAATTTGGAACTGCATTGTGTACGATCCGTTCAACGGAACTCCAACTGCGTTGAGAAGCTGCCCCTGATAGGTCAGTGTGGTTGGCACTCCGGCAAATAGGGAAGAGGCACAAATAGCCGACAGAACGAACACGGCCAATACCAATGTGACGGTTCTCAGCGTGAACATACGGTCTCCTTCATGAATATTGAAAATTAGCTATTTCGACGAACAGGTACCGCCTAATATAGGCGATTTAGTAGGTCTACGTTAGCAAAAAAGTGGATAGGCTGGCGGTTGAATCTGTCCGCGACAGTGTTGCCCTCTCCCTTTCAAGGGAGAGGGTTAGGGTGAGGGTCTCTGGTTCAGTAGTTCAGACATTCTTGTCTGACATCGGATTTCAGCTTTCCCCTCTCCCTGTCAAGGGAGAGGGGTAGGGGTGAGGGTCTTAGCCTCCCACTCATTAATATTTCCGCAAATCAACGCCGGCGAGATAAGCCTTCACTCCCGTATGGAATTCGCTCCAGCCCTCGCACATCATGAACGCAGTTTTGAGTTCCTTTTTCGGATAGCCACTTTCATGAATTCGGAAGATCGTCTTGCCGTCTTTGCGCACAAATTCATACCTAATGGTCGTCTCGTACTTGCCGCCCATCGACATTCCGGCGAACACGATTTCTTTGTGCTTGACGTACTTGCTGACGGTTATCGTGATCCCGCCAAATTCCTTCCAGACCCAGGTGACCGGCGTCAACTTCGGCCCGAACTCGCCCTTCATATCGTCAACGAAGTGCTTCTTCAGATGCTTGGACAATACCACAGCGTCCCAGACCTTTGCCAAAGGCGCCTTAAATACATTGGATGTCGTGTAGCTGATTTCGCCGCGAGGAGCCGGTTTTGCTTTTGCGGTTTTCTTCGCAGCTGTCTTGTTGGTTTTCTTGGTTGCCATTTTCGATTTCTCCTTCGCTCAACAATACGAAGGTAGACCAACCTTGTCAATCACTTGATTGCTGCAACATCTGTTCGGCGAAAAACTTCCTTAGTAGGTCGGGTTCGCAGCGAAGCGTCGAATCCGACAGGTAGCGTTCCCCCTAATCCGCCCGCTCAATCTCCGTCGTCGCCGTCCGCACAAGGTACATCCCGCTATCGCCGATAGTGAATCCAATCACCACATCGACTTTGCTGCCGGGCTCCCACTTGGGACCCTCGCGCGCAACCGCTACACGACAAACGCCGCCTCCATAGCCCTCTTGCTCCTCACCAAGTTGCGCACCCCAGCAATCTCGGCCCTGAAAAACCCAGATACGCTTGAGACGCAAATCTCGCGGGATTTCAAGGAAATCACTGCGGCAAATCTGGGCGATTGCAATCAAGCCCCTTTCTGCTTGTCCGCGAACCGGCATGAAGTTACGATAGGGATAGACCTTGGCAATGTAGTCAACCTGCTCAACAGTCGCTACGTTCGGCGCCACATTGATCACAGTTTCGGGAATCCCCGGCCCGACTCCAGAATCATCTTTAGGACTTGAATTGCAGGATAAGATGGAAAACAGCCCCGCTGCAAGCAGGGCCGCAATTTGAAGGACCTTCACAGCTAACCTCCTTGGCATCATCGCCAATATACTCGACGAAACAAAGGCGGCAAGTGTTTAATCCTTACGCTCCGAAGCCCGTCCTTTTATGTCATTCCGGCGCACTTAGCTGCCACTGGCGGCCAGGTACGCCGGAAAACAAAATGCCGTACGGGAAACTACGCCCTCGGCATGCCTAACTTAAGTTGCGCCTTATGCAGCTTCATCCGCTGATCAACGATGTCTCTCTGTTTCGACGCGAGCTTCTGCGTGGCGCCCGCTTGATCTTGCTGTAGCTTCAAGAGACGCACTTCGAGTTCTCCCAGAACCGACTGAGCGGTTGCAAGGGTCAACTCGTTGGCGCTGCTGTACGAAAGAGAATCATACTCGGTTCTCTTGACCAGGAGCTGGTTTTCCATCTGCAGGGTAGCGATTTCCGCATCTGCAAGCTCCGTTTCCGCTTTGGCCTCGTCGATTTCGGCCTCGCGAATATCTTTCAGCCGATTGAGCAAGTCAATCGCCTGCTTGCCGGCCTTCGATTGAATTTCAAGACCCACTACTTCGGTTTCGCGTTTGCCGGTCTTGGCATCATCATTATGCCGGTCCACATCCTTTTGCGACAACTTCCTCGTCTCAATAGCGCTTTCGATTTCGCGACGGCGGCCTTCGGCCTGAACTCTCCGTGCTATTGCCAGGGTCTTGTCTGCCTGCGCATTGTCGATCTCGCTGGCAATTTCAGCGGCACTCCGCCAGGGGATTACGACCATACGCGGTCCGGTTACAAGCGATTGCGGCCGATCTTCAGCAACAGCGCTCGTTGCGAACACCGCGAATACTACCGACAAGCCCAAGAGTAGATTCGCCATTAATGTTTTGTTCGTTTTCTGCATCGTTCAGATCTCCTCGTATTTCAAGAGTGTGATGTTTCTGAGTTCCAGTTATCGTTCGACTTGAGCAGTCCACATTCAAAAGTGTTTGTGCTCTCGGGAATCTCAGAGACTATGTATGGGATAGTCGACACCTTGAATACGCTCCGCCTGCTAGAACCTTCCATCAATCGGAGGATTGAAAAGAGAGCTAGTCCAATTTACTGTGACGCAAGCAATGAGCAGGGAATCCTGATTGAAGCGCATTGCCGCATTGATAGATGATCGCTTCTCGACCGATCAGTTTTGCTCTATTTGTGACTTGATCAATACCTGAACTCACATTGTGCCTCAACTCGTCGCCGGCTCATAATAGAGAACCACCGCGCCGCACTGAAATGTCTTCGTCTTTACGAGCCGTAGATCAACTCTATCCTTGACGCTCTCAAACAATGCCAGCCCGCCGCCTGCTATTACTGGATGAACACAAAACTGGAATTCATCGACCAGTCCAAGCTGCATAAACGCGACTATCATACTTCGGCTGCCAACCAGGATATTCCTGCCCGCTCTTTGCTTGAGTTCCAGTATCTCATCTTTGACAAGCTCGTTTTTCAATTCTGTATTTTTCCAATCAACCCTCTTCAACGTGCGCGAATAAACGATCTTCGGAATATCGTCCATCAATACCGCAAACTCATCCACCGGTTTGTTGCCGGTTGGATTTTTCACCACCGACGGCCAAAAACTTTCCATGAGTTGGTATGTTATCCTGCCAAACACACCCGTGTCCGCGCTGCTCATCAGCTCATTGTAATGCTCATGCGTCTCATCATCTGCCGTCACCGCCGTGTGGTCGCAATAACCGTCAAGGGTCAAATTGATTGCTGCAATTACTTTCCTCATCGCCATTCTCCCTAAGCTCCAATCGTCCCAGTCTTGACTTCTCCAGCTCGCTTGTAGTTGGCGAAAATCACACCGTTCGGCGTAATCAGACTTTCCGTCATCACAAACGCCGCCGGACTTGTGCCTTCGCCGAACAAGCGTTTCCCTTTGCCCAGCGTGACCGGAAAAATCTTCAGCCACAGCTCATCGACCAGATCATGTTTGAGCAGTGTCTGGACCAGGTTGGCGCTGCCGTAGACCTGAAGGTCTGATCCTTCCGAATTCTTAAGCTTCTTGATATCCGCCACACTTTCGAGAAAGACCGAGTTATTCCAATCTGACTTCTTCATCGTCTTGGACACGGCGTATTTTGTGACGTCATTGATGCTCGGCCAAAAATCCGCATGTTCCGGCCAATAGGAAGCCCAAATCTCGAATGTCTTCCTGCCCAAGAGTAGGTCCGACGGCTGCATCTGTTTCGCCATCATCTCACCGGCCGCAGCGTCTACTTCGTAAAAATAGGGCGCCGTCCATCCGCCATATTCAAACCCGCCGGCCGGATCTTCCTCCGGGCTGCCCGGTGCTTGCATGACTCCGTCTAATGTGATAAACGATAGGACAATTATCTTTCTCATCTCCCGCCTGCTTGGTTAGGGTGCATATGTCAAAATCCTTCTACTCTGAACTTCTCGTGATGTACTTGATACGGCGATAGGGGAGAAGGTGGTGGGCGCTTGGAACTTGCGTCAATGCAGTTTTGTTGTTATCGTTCAATTAAAGTCATTGAACGGTTCTGTAAAGAAAGCGGGAAGGAGAATCGTCATGAAATCAGCACTAATTGTGTGTCTCCTGCTAACGGCGCACACTTATGGTAACGAGAAGCCAAGAGGCGAGTTCAAAGACGTTGCTCTAAGAATTGCTTCTTCTACAGTAAAAGTGTCCGGGTTCAGTTTCGACTCAACTGGGGGATCGGTCGAATCTATAGGTACGGGTTTCATAATTGACTCGTTGAGAACTGTGGTGTCTTGTGCCCACATTTTTTTCGCTAGGGATAGTGTTGGCCGTTTCATCAAAGAGAGCTCTGGAAACCATAGCACCTGTGTGGATACATCAAAGATGATATCAAGAGTCCTTTCGGACGGTAGAATGAGTAACATTCATATCAAGGGGATCTTCTTCGAAGATGACTTGGTATTTCTCAGTTTGGATGAAGGTCAACCGGACCCAGTATCAATATACCCTATCGACACTCTTGAAATTACGTCACCGATTGGTTGTATCGGCTCAACAAACGGAATTGGAATCACAATTCACAATCAGCCACTCGAAGGAACTGTAGTGTTGAAGGGGATGATTTCAGTTCTAGGCATGAATTTGATCCAAGAAACCAGCAGTTATTACAATAAATTTCTAGTTCAAATGGGTACAATTCCCGGGCTTTCTGGCTCGCCTGTTTTCTCCGTCCAATCGGGCAAAGTGATTGGAATGGCCCAGTCCGTACCCGTTATCATCCAATCTGGAGTTAGGATCGTACCTGACATCACTGTTTGCTTGTCAATCCAACGAATCATGGCGCTTTACAAAGCGCTAGAATAAACCGTCTGTTCGATAGAGCAATAAGCCGACATTTGAAATAGTCAGATAGTAGGTCCGAAGCCCTGTGCTTCGGACCGCTACTTTCGTCATGAGAAAGTCCGAACCACGGGGGTTCGGACCTACGAACTGCTTGGTAAGGGTGCATTCGTCCAAAGCCTTCTACTCTGAACTTCACGTGATGTACTTGATACGGAGATAGGGCAAAAGGTGGTGGGCGCTTACGGGTTTCCACTCTGGTACAGTGCTTGCACACGCTTCGACAGATTCAGATACAAGCAAAGGCACACAATGATTGGCACAGCAAATAACAGCCACGCAGTTATTGCCATGCCTATCTGCTTCGAGGTTGTGTATTGACTGGCAAATCCAACTGCAAAACCGATCGAGCAAAGAAGGCTATAACCAGCGCTGGCACCGAGAAAGACATTGGCAGCGCGAATCGCTCCCGGAGCTATGCGCGCAAGCGACCTCCCGGCACTAAATGAATGGATGCTCGCGGCAATCAGGGGAATCGAAATCAGAAGTCGCAAAGGATTTGCCTCGTTCATCGACGAATAACTGACAAACGCGAACTGCGTCAAGAATGCTCCTAAGACGAAAGTCGGTATAGGGAATATGAATCGCATGAAGAGACTTATCACAAAAAGAAAGAACACATTCGTAATGCTGTAATCGCGGTCCTGGGAGCGCGGATACTCAAGCGGCGATTTCTCGACTATGTCCGATTCAGAGTTGCCTGCGGCTTCTACATAGACAGTCTTAAGTGTCACAACAGCGTAGCAATGCGGGCACTCAACCGTAATCTCATCACTATTGCCGGGGAAAACAAGTCCACTACCGCATCCCGGGCAGATGAACTTTAGCTCGTCTTCTTGATTAATCGGACCTCTCCCCTCCACGAAACCAGCTAGCTTGGGTCGCCCACAGCTTGTCGAAGATCCCGTCTACGGGGCTGTGGGTTCATTCTCAAACTAACTGTACCTCATCCAGTTGCAATGGAACATTCTCTTTGCCTTGATACCAATTGAAACTTGACCAAATGTAGTCTTCCGGCGATTCAACAAGCTTCCTTCTCACAGGGTTATTGTGGCAATAGTTGATCTTCTCACATGTCGTCTGGCTCGATCTACAATTGTGATCATAGCATCGCTTCTCCCAAAAGACTCGCGGCTCTGGTATCCCCGTCGCTATAGTTGAGAAGTAATCGCGCGCAAACTTTGATTTGATTTCACCAACCACCAGCCCCAGTTTCATACCATCAGGCGGCCACAGAACTAAGTGCACATGATCTGGCATAATCACATAACTTATCAACTTGAAGTGGTGCTTTTCTCGCACCTCTTTAACGTGTTTCAGAAGTAATCTGCATGCTTCAGGATTGCGAAAGCACGCTTCGTTGCGATAGCAATTGAACGTTACAAAACGCGCAGTACCGCAACCGTCATAATGCCGAAGTTTTGGCATCGTGCCTCTCCCTTGAAAAACCAATCGTTATATTGGTCGCCCACAGCTTGCTGTGGGTTCCTTTCTCAAATCGGTTGCAATTCATCCATTTGCCGCGGACGCCCACAGCTTGTCGAAGATCCCGTCTAAGGGGCTGTGGGATCAATTGACAAAAATGAACGCCTCCATTCGCACAAGTTCCGTGAATTCAAGCGTCAACTACCATGATCGGATAGAGATATTGCCGCAATTACTGCTTTCCTTGGCTCACGCCGTTCCCACAGCAAGCTGTGGGCGACCCAGCCGAACTACGGGGTTCGGAATAGCACACTGGTCGCTCTTCACAATGTTGCCTCGTTAAAAATGCAGATACGGCCTAATTGACTTCAACCGCCAGACTCCATCGCGCCTTTCCATAAACACCCAGGAAGCGCCCGTAAGATGCCCCATGAAGTGGCTCGCGTACTCGAATACCGCCTGGGTTTTAGCCGAATCGATGCCGACTCGCGAGAATTCGAATCCGGATTCACACGTATCTTCGGCTGGGTGGCCAAAATCGTACCAACGATATTCACATCCGACAATATTGAAGCGTGAGTCCCATCGCCACTTGCGGGCATTTTTCTCGCCGTAGTCTTGCGCGACATCAAAAGGCAGCAACGTATCTACTCTCATGATCCGCTTCCTCGTGGAATTCGCGCTGTTCGCGCCAAAGCCGCCGCATGACCTGAAAATTTCGACGCAAGTGTACGATGTCCAGTATGCTTTCGGATTGAGTGCTGACTTTATGAACGCGCTTAGCACGGCGTACTCCTCGCTATCACAGACAATTTCGAGAGTGTCGATGTCTTTCTCGTGCGGATTCAGTCGTTCGGTAATGCGCCCGCCGCGTGAAATCGCGTCGCTGCAGAGACAGACGACTAATATCGCAAGAGCAAGTTGGATTCCACTTTTCACGCCGCGCCTATCCTCTATTCGTCTACAAATCTATCTGACAAAAAGACGGGCAGGATAGGGCGATTGTCTAGTGGAGTGCGATATCTTCTGCGGCATAAGTCGACGCCTATCGTCTGGGTCGCCCACAGCTTGCTGTGGGTTCATTTGACCATTTGGGAAGCCACGATTTGCACAGGTCCCAGGCATTCATGCAGCAACTACCGTGACGGGACTAAAACGATGCTGCAATTACTGCTTTCCTTAGCTTACATCGATCCCACAGCAAGCTGTGGGCGACCCTGCCTTTCGCCCCTACCCCCCCAACGCCTTCTTCGTAAACTTCCCTCTCAACTCCGGCACCGTGAACTCGCCGTCCTTGCGGATCAGCTTGCCGTCAAAATAAATCTCGCCGCCGCCGTAATCCTTGCGCTGAATCAAAACCTTGTCCCAATGAATCGAAGACTTATTACCGTTGTAAGCTTCATCATAGCACTGGCCCGGCGTCAAGTGAATCGAACCCGCAATCTTCTCATCAAACAGCGTGTCCTTCATCGGATGCAGAATCATCGGATTCACGCCAATCGACCACTCGCCGATATAGCGCGCACCCGCGTCGGTGTCGAGGATACGATTCAATTTCGCCGTGTCGTTCTTCGCCGTCGCCTTGACGATCTTGCCATTCACGAATTCGTAGCGGATACCTTCGAACACTGTGCCTTCATACAATGACGGCGTGTTGTAAGTGATGACGCCGTTGATCGAGTCGCGCACCGGGGCAGTGTAGACTTCGCCGTCCGGAATATTCCGCCCGCCTTCGCACTTGACCACGCCGATACCCTTGATCGAGAATTTCAGATCGGTGTCTCCGGGACCGACGATATGCACCTTGTTCGTGCGCTTCATCAACTTGACCAGCGGATCCATCGCCTTCGACATTTTCTTGTAGTCGATGCAGCAAACGTCGAAATAGAACTTCTCGAAAACTTCCTGCGGCTGTTGTGCCAGTTGCGCCATAGCGTTGTTGGGATAACGCAGCACCACCCACTTGGTGCGTTTGACGCGTTGTTCAAGGTGCACTGGATGGTAGAACAGCTTGTTCCAGGCTTTGATCTTCGCGCCGGGGATATCGTTCAAGTCGAACGGATTCTCCGAGCCGCGCACGCCGATATAGCACTGCGACTGTTTCATCATCGACAGATGAAACTTCGCGAACCGGCGAATCTGGTCCTCGTTGTTCGTCAGCAGAAATTGGCGGATCAGCGACTCATCGTTGTAAAACCAGAACGGCACGCCGCCGGCCTTGGTGACCGCCTTGATAATCGCCTTGCCGAGTTCGAGTGTCGGCACGCCTTTGACTTCGATATAGACGACTTCGCCTTTTTTGACCTCGCAGGACCAATTGACCAGGATGTCCGCAAGTTTGTCGTGACGGGGATCTATCATTTGTTCTTCCTCCAGAATAAGAATTCGTAATTGCGAATAAGTTATTGGTCGGAGAGGAACAAATCAATTATAATCGCCCAAGTGAAGCAAATCATTCCAGTTGATTCCCCTCTAAAGAGGGGTGGCTCGGCCGCGAGGAACGAGTGGACGAGACGGGGTGTGTTGTTACTGCTCACGCTCTTGCTGTGTTCCTGCGCTAAAGACATCGCTCCCGCCGGCGGACCCGCCGATATCACCCCACCGGAAATCACCGTTTCAACACCGGCCGCCAGCGCCACCAATGTCAACGTCCACGACGAAATCGTGCTCGACTTCTCCGAACGCATCAACGCCAAGAGTGTCGGCAACGCGCTCTTCATCTCACCGCCGTTGCGCGAAGAGCCCCGCCTGCGCGTCAAAGGCAACCACCTGCGCATCGTACCGTCGGTGCCGCTCGATTCCGGCAAGACCTATGTCGTCACGCTCGGCGCATCCGTCTCCGATCTCAACGGCAACAAACTTGCAAATTCCGTCACGTTGGCATTTTCAACCGGCGACCAGATCGATTCCGGCAGTATCAGCGGCCGCATCTTCGACAAAAACAAACCGGCGCCGAACTTCCGCGTCTTCGCGTTCAAACAGCGCCCGCTATTGACCGACTCGCTGTTTTCTTTGGTACCCGACTACATCACCGAATCGGGAACCGACGGCCAGTTCAAATTCGATTTCATCAAGGAAGGCGAGTACTTCGTCATCGGCGTGGAAGACAAAGACCGCGACAACAAAATCGCCACATTCTCCGAGCGCATCGCAATTCCTGTCGCCAATGCCGTCGCCGTTCCCGCCGAAGTCAAGGGCCAGCCAATTGCCATGCATATCAGCCGCTACGATTCCAGCATGATCTCCTTGATCAACTGCAGCGGCTATGAGGGCCGCGTCGTCATGCAATTCTCCGGCGGCAAGATCGATCCCGCCAGCGTCAACCTCGACTCAATTGATGTGCTAACTTCCTACTTCGAGCTAAGCAGTCCATATGCTGCTGTCGTATTTGACAATGAACCCGACAAGCTCTACCTCTGGTCGACTCGTTTCGTTGCCGACTCAATCGTCACCGTCACGGCGCACACTTTGCGCGGCCTCGATGACAAGAAGGTCGACTCCACCACCACCGAGTGCACAATTCGCATCCGCGGACTCGACACCGACGCTCCAGAATTTGCGACCAGACCCAGCGGCACTTTCACCGTCTATCCGAACGACTCGTTGCGCCTGACTTTCAAGGAGCCTGTGTCGTTGCCTGATAGCGCACTTAAAATCGAAATCGACTCCAGCACAACCGTTGCCGCGAAAGCCGTCGCCACCAAGCCGTATCAGTTTGCGATCCTGCCGCTCGACTCTGTGCCGTATGATCGCCGTCTGAAATTGCGCATCGATCCAAAGGCAATCAAAGACCGCGCCGGCAACGTCGCCAGAGATTCTTTAATCGAAATCAACTTCATGGTCGCCAACCCCGACTCGATAGGGAACTTGAGGGGCACAATCAATTTCGAACACGAACGCGAGGTCACAGTCACCTTTACCGGTATCGCGCGCAAGATCCTCTACACGCACGTACAATCTGCGAACGGCCCATTTGCACTGGCAATGTACCCCGACCAATACACCGTCGCTGCGTTCGCCGATCGCAACAAAAACGGCCGCTGGGACTACGGTTCGCTCGTCCCGTTTGGATTCGCCGAGCCCGGCTGGGTCGTTCCCGACACGCTGCGGGTGCGCGCGCGCTTCGATACCGAAGGCTACGACTTGGAATTGAAATAATTATTGTATGGAGGAATTATGATCGACCTTTCGAGTTTGCCGCCTTGGCTCGCCGAAACAATCATCTTTCTCGCCATAGTCGCGGGAGCATATTTGATCTCGGAGTTGGTGGTCTTGATCATCAATCTCCTCAAACGTTATCTCGCCTCGCGCACCAAGACCGACCTCGATGATCGCATCCTCGACGCTGTCAAGGCGCCGATCCGTTATCTCATGCTTTTCGTCGGCGCCAGCATCGCGCTCAAACGCCTCGACCTGATGCTCGACGAAAACAGCGACTGGATTTTCAAAATCACCAGCGGCGTCGTTTTCGTAGGATTTGCACTTGTCGCAACGATGATCCTTTTGCGCGTCGTCAAAATCTTCACGCGCTGGTATGCCGACAAGGTCGCCGCAAAAACCGAATCCAACGTCGATGACGAACTGCTGCCGCTCGTTCGTCGCATTCTCAACATCATCATCATGGCGATTGGCGTTGTCACGGTGCTCGACCATTTCGCCGTCGATGTCAAAGGTCTCCTCGCCGTGCTCGGTGTCGGTTCGTTGGCAATCGCGCTCGCGGCGCAGGACACCGTCGCCAACATGATCGCCGGATTCATCCTGATGATCGACCGCCCCTTCCGCAAGGGCGACCGCGTCCAACTCGCGTCAGGGGAGACCGTCGATGTTTACGACATCGGTTTGCGCTCCTCCAAATTCATGACCTTCGACAACACGCTTGTTATTGTCCCCAACAACGAACTCGTAAAAGCGAAAGTCACCAATCTTTCCTACCCCGAAGAAGCCATCCGTGTCAAGGTCGAAATCGGCGTCGCTTACGGCAGCGATATCGACAAGGTCAAGTCGATGATGGTCGCAGCGGCAAAAGCACATCCCAATATTCTCGATGACCCCGAACCGGCGGCATACTTATTGAGTTTTGAGGATTCTTCGCTGAAGTTTCAATTAGTCTGCCGCGTCGCATTTTTGAGTCATCAATGGATCACTGGCGAGCAGTTGCGGTGTACTATATATAATGACTTCAAAACCGCCGGCATCGAAATACCGTTTCCACAAAGGGTCATCCACATTTCCCGAAACGCTTCACTTTGAGCGACTTGCGCCCCGAAATCGACCAAATGCGTTGACATTCGCTGGAATTGTGCTATCTTGTAAAACGCTCCCGCAATTCAAGCGGCATCGTGAGGATAACTATCTTAAAAATGTGCTGTAGAAACACTTTAATGTGGTGCCTGTTAGGCGTTGTGCTGGCGTTACTTGCGCCGGTTACTTCATCTCTTGCCGTAGCACCCGACCAATCCAGCCGGTATACCATCACCGACGATATCGTCGGCGAGATTGTCGCTTTCCAACTTATGGTTGGAACCGATACCGCCGGAGCGTTGACATCATATAGTATCAAATTCACTCTCGAAAACGACTCGCTCCGTTCCGGCTCTCTGATCGAGGTTGATTTTCCTCCGGGCTATTCACTGGAAGACATTGACTCCATTCACTACTTCGATTTGGATGAAACTGCCGCTGATTTTGCGATCGAGAGCTTCGAAGTTTCCGGGCGCCATCTAAGTATCCGACTTGACAGCCTGGAGATACTTCCGCCTGCGAATACCTGCTCGATAATTACAGTCTATTCGATTCACAATCCGGATGTCGCAACCAACTATCAATGCCTTCTATCATTGGTGGCAAATGACAACCAGCTACTCGCGCTTCCAGCACTGTCCGAAATGCTCAATATCAAGACCGGACCTCCGCTTCTATTTGACCTCGCCCCAAGCAGTATTCAACAGGCTCGCGCCGGAACGACCATTCGTTTTTCCGTCGCTATCAAGGATCAATTTGGCAACCCCATTTCCGTGCCCGGATCATCGATCACCTGGGGAGTTATCGGTGTCCCGACTTCGGCCGGAATCGTCATCGGCGGCGACTTCCAGGCGCAACACACCGGGGTGTCGCGCGTCTTTGCCAGCTACCAGACCCTTGCTGATACGAGCGGACTAATCTACGTCTTGCCCGGGTCGTTTGCATACTTCGGGCTCACTGGCGGAACCGACACGACAATTGCCGGCGCCGCATGGCAGAACGGAAGTGATGACGTTGTCGTCACCGCCTACGATCTCTTTGGCAACGTCAACTACGAATTTCTCGGCTCAATTTATTTTGAATCTTCTGATCCGCTGGCGCAATTGCCGTATACTCAAGCATCGCCGTTTGTGTTCAACGCATTCGATCAGGGGATAAAGACTATTCCTGGCTCGCAGTTTCGACTTTTCACAGCCGGGCGGCAAAGCATAACCTTGGTGATGAACGGGCAGCCGCAGAAAAGCCTGTTTCCGATTTCCGTTTTGCCCGCGCAGGTAAATTCTTTCTCGCTATCAATTGCCGGAAACACCATCGCTGGCGAAAACCTCGCAGTTTCCATTAGCGGCGCGCTCGATCAATGGAATAATCCCGTTTCAGGAACGGCCAATATTAGCTTGGCTGGCGGCGGAATTGCACCCTCCGGCGCATTTCCTTCCGTGCCGTCTTTCGCCGTCAATAACGGCAGCGGCTCGGGTACAATCAAGCTGGTGCGTTCCAGCAATCAACTCTTGACCGTATCGCTCGGTCAAGTTATGACACAGCGAACGATCAACGTTGGTCCCGCCGATGCCGCACGCTTCCGCTTCGATCTTGATGCTGTCCAAGCCGTCAATCGCCCGTTCTTTGGCAACGCTCAGCTCACGGCGCTCGACCAGTATGACAACCTTGACACCGGCTTCAACGCCGGTCTTGACACCGTTCGAATCACATCTAACGGCTCCGGCACAGTCTTCAACGGCGTGCTCGGAACTGTCGCAGCTTTCGAAAACGGTGTTTGCGATCTGAAAGATTTCGGCACGGGCTACAACGGCACCGAGTCGTATGTCACATTCACCGCACGTTCAAAATCGGGAGTCACCGGCATTTCGCCGACTATCGGATTTTCGCTGCTCAAGATCACTGCCGGACAACTCGAACAATCGACGCGCTATATCGGCGAACAATACGCCTTCCACCTGACCGTCTCAAACTTCGGCTCGCAGCCGGCTAATATCTCGGCGATTCGACTTTATGGCAACGGTACTCGCTTGCAGCCGGTACAGATTTCGCCGAGCCTGGCATTCAATCTGCCCGCATTGTCAAGTCAGGAATTCACCATCACCGGCGCAGTTCCTTCATTGCCCAATCAGACCTTGAGTATCGACGCCGTCTTCGTCGGCCAGATTTCGAGCGGCACTGTGTCTGACTCCACAACAGCGCTTGCGCAGCTTACGATTTTGCCCACCGAAGGCATCAGCATCCTCGAGTCAACCTTGTTGCCGCAACAAGTCTCGACCGGCCGAGGCTACCAATTCGTCGTGCGTGTCCGCAACGACAGTGACGACGATCTCTTACTTACACAATCATCAGCGCTCACAATTCCGCTCACCGGCGCATCGCCGCTGATCGCCTTGTTGAGCGCGCCCTTGGTCGTGCCCGGCTCGGGCGGGGAAGTGCTCCTGCCGTTCGAGCCGCTGACAATTCCGGATGTCAACCAGCAATTCGTGACCGATGCTTCGATCCGCTTGGTCGGCACGCTCGGCACCGCGTCGTTTGACCAAGTCTTCGATGCAGGCAGCAACATCAAAATCGAAACCCCTCCGGTTGTCTCTTACCGTGCCGGTACAATTCGACCCACGACTGTTTACCGCGGCGCCGAAGCTACCTTCACAATCGGCGTTAACAACAATGGCACGGCAACCCTCGACCTTGAAGTCGCAACCCTTGAATTAGTCATCTATGCCGGCGACCGCCAGTTGCTGACTCGCCTTGATGCCGAGCAGATGCGCCTCGCACCCGGCGACACCACGCTTGTCTTCAAACCCGTCTTTGTGCCGGTCGATTTCCCGCAGCAAAATGATTCTATCGAAGTAAACCTTCGCGGTACTGCAAACGGCCATGAAGAGATATTCCATCTCTCAATTCCCGGCAACGCCGTTTCAATTCCGTTCGGTGCTGCCGTACGCATCGCTAGTGTCGATGCCGATGCTCCGAATATTCCAAACGTCAACGTCGGCCAAACCTTCAAGCTTCAAGTGACCGTCCGCAATACCGGCGACGAAGATTTGGTTGGCATCTTGGTCGAGTTGACCTCCAACGGCAGCTCAATCTTTGATTCTGAGCAAACCATAAACGAACTCGCAATCGGTCGCGACAGCACCATCGAATTCACTGTCGAGTCCGCTTTCACTCCCAACGCCTCCGAAATCTTCAATGTCCGAATCGTCGAAGCCGAAGGCAAACTCTCGGGTCTCGCGGCATTGATTCAACCGCCGCTCGACAACGGATCGGAAGCAATCGTCATCCAGAGCCCGGCAACCTTGAATCTCGATGCCCGCATCTGGTCTCCGCTGGAAGCACAAGACGGCGTGGTTGGTTTGGGTGAGTTGTTCACTCTGACATCCGTCGTCAACAATATTGCGCAGTCGTCAACCGGTACCGGTGAAGCCCGTCTTACAATCATCTCCGGCGACTTCACGCTCAACAGCCCTGCAACTCAAACACTGACGATTGCAGAACGCAACTTCTGGGACATCACGGCTCCTGCCGATGAAGACACCGCTCTCTTCGTCATCGAGATCAGTTCAACTCCACTCGATCTGAATACCGGTTTGCTCGCCCGCGTTCAAGACCGCGTCGACACCATCGAAGTTATTTCCACCGTCAGTCAAGTCGGAATCACCGTCGACTTCACCGGCAGTGAAACGAAACTGTTAAGCGCCGGTGGTAACTATGATGTCATCGAACTCGGATTCCGCATCTTTAATCCCGCTGCCGAACCGTACATGGACTACATCAAGTTCGAGATTCGCGACCGCGCCAACAATCCGGTTGCGCCCGCTTCGATCTTCGAATCAGCGAACTTGCGTTACAACAACCAGTCCAACATCGCCGCTGTTACCGATGGCAACGCGCTGCGTTTCAACATCGGCGCCGCGCAAGGCATCCCCAATAGCGGTGTGATTTCGATTACATTAGTGGACGAACCTGCCTTGAGTGATTTCGTCCTCTACCTGGATTCCATGTCCTTCTCGGCATCGTATCAAACCGCTGTCGGTCCGCGCCCGGTCCCGATTGCAGCATCGTTTGCGCAGAATCTCGTGATCCAGGCGAAGTTCACGCTGGTCCCATCTTCTTTGACCGAATCATTCTTCTCATTCCCGAATCCCTTCTCGCCTCTCCATGAGCAAGCGACAATCGTCTACAACTTGACCTCTGCGAAGACGGCAACTTTGGTGATCTACACATTGGGTGGGGAAGAGGTACTCAAGAGAGAAATTCCCGCGCCAGCAACAGTTGGCGAGCCGGTGCAAATTCAGTGGGATGGCCGCAATACCGACGGACAAATCGTCCTCAACGGAGTCTATCTCGCCGTGTTGAGCGTAACCGGTGAATCAGAAATCAGAACAAAGATCGCGGTGGTAAAGTGATGACACGGTTTTGCATCATCATAATCGCTATGATCTTGGCGCTTATGGCCACCGCGAACCTGGACGCTGCCAACGCGGGCGGAACGACGCCCCTGTTCAGCTATGGCGCCGGCGGTCGCGCTCTCGGCATGGGTGGCGCCAATGTTGCCCTCGCCAACGACGCTTCGGCAATTTTCTGGAATCCGGCGACGTTGACCAATCTGCAAGATCGCTCGCTCTCTTTGATGCATCTGCCGCTGCCCGAAGGCACCAACTACGACTTTGCCGCTTTCGGCTGGCCGACTGTCGACTACGGAACCTTCTCGCTCGGCGCATTCCTTTTGACCACCGGCGATATCGAACGACGCGATGAGTCCGGCCGCATGTTGGGCACCTTCAGTGCAAACCAACAGATGTTCCTAGTCGGATACGGCAAGCAAATTAATCGTTTCCTGTCGTTGGGCGCGACCATCAAGCTCTACGGCCAAAGCTTCAACAACTCGTCCGCCTTTGGCGCTGGCGGTGATTTCGGAATCAAACTCGCTCTCAACGACAACTTCGCACTCGGCTTGAATGCGCAAAACATTCTCGCGCCCGAGGTCCGTATCGACCGCGATGCCGAATCGCTACCGGTCAACTTCAAAGCCGGCGCCGGCATGATGTTGCCGATCTCCGAAGGCCGCCACCTGCTTTCGCTGGAAGCCGACATCGACAAGACTGAAAACATCGATCCTGTATTTCACATTGGCGGCGAGTTCGCCTTCTTGAATCAATATTTCCTCCGCGCCGGTTATGATGTCGACCAAATTAATCTCGGCGCCGGACTTCAATTCAAATTCGTCAAGATCGGCTACACCTTCCGCACGCAGGATTACTTCGACGCCCAGCATCGCATCTCGCTCGACATCACCTTGGGCGGATCCATCGAAGGTATCCTTGCGCAGCGCGAAAAGGACCGCCGCGAAGCCGCCGAGCAACTGGCGAAAGAAAGCCGCGAACAAGATCTGACCTTTGCCATGACACAAGCGCGCTACTTCTACCAAAACGGTATGTACGATTCCGCCGCCGTCTACTATCAGCGCGTCAATGCTTTAACGGATAATGCCGACTCGGAAGCTTCCGCGCGTCTGACGGAAATCGACAAGCAGCGCACGCAGGAACTCACCGCTTCCGTCCGCGCCGGTGTCCTCGCGGAAAGCGACTCGATAAAAGCAGAAGAACTCTTCACCGATCTCGGCGAAGCTATTCGCGTCAACGACATCGAAGCTTCCAGTGTCATGCTTTCGCGACTGCGCCCGGCTTTCGGCGATGATGAACGCTTCAAACGCAATGAAGCGCAGTACTCGCTGCTGACCTCAAATCGAATTACGCAACTGCGCGCAGAAGCAACCAAGTTCACCAACGACGGCAAGCTTAGCGAAGCTGCCCAGCGCTACGGAGAAATCCTGCGCCTTAATCCGGGTGATGACGCCGCCCGCCGCAGTATGGCGCAGCTCAACACTCGTATCAGTTCGCTCGAGATGTTGCGTTCCGGTGTTGCCGCCTATAATTCCGGCGACACGACACAGGCGCGGCAGTTGTTCGAACAAGTCCTCGCAGTCAACCCGTCCGATGCCGTCGCGCAGGGAATGCTCGACCGCTTCGCCGCCGGTGCAAAAGTAGGGGGTACATTACTCGCTGAAATCCAAAAGGACCCGGCCATGTGGAAGGTCTATCTCGATGGCATCGAGAAATTCCGCGCTGGCGATTATCAGCAGGCGATCCGTCTCTGGGAACAAGTTCTTGACCGGTACCCGGGCAACCCCGAAACCGAAAAGAACATCCAGCAGGCGAAACTAAGACTTCAGACAAACGACAAAACGAATTGAACGATAACACGTTAGGATGCGATAGTGGGTGCGGTTGTCTTCAATGGTTGACACCGGCGCGCTCGACGCATAGTATTGCTCGCGATGAAACTAATTAACCGCCCGACCAAAGAAATCTTCGCGGAATTTCCGGCCACTGAAAGCAAGCTGCCGGACATTCGCAATTTCATCGAATCGGTCCTGGCTGACACGCCGTTTCGCCGCAAAGATGTCACCGCGATTCTGCTCGCAATCGAGGAAGCCTGCACCAACGTCATTAGGCATGCCTATCTCTACGCCGAAGGCACTCTCAAGATCAAGATATCGATTCATCGCGACAAACTCGGAATCTCCATCTACGATCGCGGCCGCAGCTTCGATTTCGAAAAACTAACCGATCCAAATCTCGACCACTACGTCAAAACCGGACGCAAGGGCGGACTTGGAATCTACCTGATCCGCAAGGTCACCGACAAGGTCTCTTACCATACTTCCGGCGGCGTCAACGAACTGCGCTTGCTCAAGAACTTCCCGAATGCCAAGCCCGAATCCGTCGCCAAGGGCGAGGGCGTCTCGATCCGTCTAAAGTTCTCTCTTTGGACCTCGCTGCTGATGGCCATTGTTATCGTGACCGTCTACTTCGTTTGGGAGGGCCGCGTCGTCGCGTGGCGCAATCAACAATTCTCTCGCACGATCGGCGAATACGGCAACGCCATCGCTTCACAAGCGGCAAATCACTTTATCAACCAAAGCTCCGACGTCGAGTTCGATGAATTCGTCCGCAACTTTGCGCGCCAAAATCAGGACGTCCGCTTTATCTATATAACTGACGCGTACAATAGAATTGTCGCGTCCACCGAGTTGCCCGATCTCTTGCGCACCGATTATCAGATTCCATCCGCAATCGATACAGCTCAAATCGGCGCCGCGCAAATCACCTCGTCGAATGAATTCGGCAACACGTACTACGTCGTCGAGAACATCGACTACCAGAATCGCCGCTTCGGAAAACTGCACATCGGATTCGGCGAAGACCGCCTGATCATGGAAATTGCGCAGTCGCGCAAAACCATCCTGCTCATTGCCGCCATCGCGATGCTCGCCGTCATCGGCGCCGTCTATTGGCTCTCGAACTATTTCGTCCGCCCGATCCAGCGCCTGATCGAAGGCGTCCGCCGCATCGGCAAGGGCGACCTCGACAGCAAGATCGCGGTCGAAGGCGCCGGGGAGTTCAACGCCATCGCCGAAGCATTCAACGAAATGCGCGTCAAATTCAAAGAAGCCCAGCACAGCATGGTCGAGCAGGAACGCATGCGCAAAGAAATGCAGGTGGCGCAGGATATCCAGCATACGCTGCTGCCAAAAAATTTCCCCGATATCGAAGGCTTCGATATTGCCACAATCTATCGCGCGGCAAAAGATGTCGGCGGCGACTATTACGACTTCGTTTGGATCGATGAAAAAACTCTCGGCATTGTCGTAGCCGACGTTTCCGGAAAGGGCGTCCCGGGTTCGCTGGTCATGACCATGATCCGCACTGCGATTCGCCTCGAGTCGCGCGGCACCCGTTCGCCCGTTGAGATTCTGTGCAACGTCAACGAGTTCGTCACCGAAGACGTCCGCAAGGGCATGTTCATCACGATTTATCTCGTCGTCATCGACACCCAGCAACGCAAGATTTCCTTCGCGTCGGCGGGGCACAATCCAATGATTCTCTATCGCAAGGACGAGGACAAGACCTTCTTCCTTAATCCCAAAGGCATCCCGCTCGGCATTACATTGCCGGAAGGCGTCAGCTTCGAGGACAACCTCGCCAGCGAAAACGTGAAGCTCAAGAAGGGTGACATGCTCGTGATGTACACCGACGGCATCACCGAAGCCATGAACCCCAAGAAGCTGCAATACGGTATGCCGAAATTCCTCGAATTCATCCGTGATAACTCGGATTTGTCGCCCGACGAGTTCGCGGAGAAATTCCAGGACGACCTTAACGGCTTCACGCAAGGCGCAGAGCAGAACGACGACATCACCATGGTCGTCATCAAAGAGAAGATGGAGGTCGACGAATACCTCTATGCCCGTCGCAAGAAGCTGCTCGAAATGGTCGATGTGCAGAAGATCCCGATCAGCGAAGCTTGCCGCCAACTAGGGTTCTCATCTTCAACCTACTATCGCTATAAGAAGCGCTTCGAGCTCTATGGCGATGAGGGTCTGCTCAACAAGACTCTTCGCGTCGACGACTCGCCCGCGCAGTTGACCTACAATCAGCGCAACCTGGTCCTGGAGATTATCCGCAAGAACCCCGACTTCGGCCCCACGCGCATCAAACGCGAGCTGGAAATCGCCGGCAACGGCGCCGGTGACGTCGAAGAACGCACTATTTACATCGAGTTGGTGCGCCTCCGCCTCAATACCAAGCGCCAGCGCTACGAGTTTTCCAAGCGCTGGGGTGGTACTTTGACGCCGCAACAGGAAGAAGAATACGTCAAACTTTCGCAGAGATTAGAGCAACCGGCTCAAACAGTTGACCGCTCTGCTTACGTTGAACAGATTAAAGAGTCCATTCAGCGCCAAGAAGAGACAAAGTTAGCAGAATTCAAAGATCGCCTTCGTGAACTCGGTGTCGATGACGACCGCACCGACGTTCTCTCGGCCATGTTCGAGGAAATGGAAGGCCAAGTGTCGCCCGAGCAAATGCGTTTGCTCTTCGATCGCGTCGCCGGAAGAGTCAAAGCGCTGGATCATGAAGCGGAAACGAAAAATGTCCTCTCCGTTGCACGTCTCGAATCCATTGATGAGAAACAGTGGGAGAAGCGCGCTGAAGAGGGAATCACTCTCGAAGTCATCAAACTTCCGGATGAACCGGAGACCATCGACTTCGACGAGTATGAAAAGAAATTGACCGGCGGCAAGAAGAAGGATACGACCGAGTGAAGAAAATCGCAGTCATAACGTGCAAGGGCGGAACGGGGAAGACCACCACCGCAATCAACCTTGCGCATTGTCTCGCGATGTCGGGCAAACGCACGCTCATCCTCGATTGCGACGGACAGGCAAATGTCGCCATGGCATTCAATGTCCAGCCGCAGAAAGGACTCGCCGAGCTGCTTACCACCGGCGATGTCGAAATCACGCCGCTGCGCCCTAACTTGTACCTGATCGATTCCGGCGGCACTAGAATCGTGGAAACTGAATTGTACTTAGCCCGCCAGACCGACCGCGAACAAAGACTGAATAAAGTCCTCGCCAATCTGCGTGGCACCGACTATGTCATTTGCGACTGTCCGCCGGCGATCAATCTGATCAACATGAACGTGCTGAACTACGTCGACGGCGTGGTGATTCCGGTCTCGATGGATTTTTTCGCTTGTGAGGGTGCCAAGAAAACGTTAAAATTACTCGATGACCTTTATGCAAAAATCGGCCATCGGGTTGAGTTGATGGGCATACTGGCTACCTTCTTTGACACACGGACCAAGATATCCAAGTCAATTTATAACCAGTTGCTCACCGAGTATGGCGATAAACTCTTTTCGACCAAGATCCGTATCAATACCCAATTGAAGGAATCGCAGATGTTGTTCAAAACGGTATTTGAACACGCTCCGTATTCCAACGGAGCATTGGACTATTTCCTTCTCACAAAGGAAATCGCCAACTATCGCCAGAACGGCGTGCCGGTCGATGTAACACAGGACGAAAAGCAAGCATGGACGACATAAGAATCTCTCTCGATACCACCGGCGCAGCTAACGATATCTCGGTAGTCCGCGTCGACGGCGTGGTTGACACCATGACCGCTTCCGAACTCGAGCGCGTCATGAACACCCTCATCGAACAAAAACGCTATCGCATCATCATCGATCTTGCCGGCGTTGACTATATTTCTTCCGCCGGTTGGGGTATCTTCATCAGCAATATCCGTGAAATCAAAGCCAATGCCGGCGACATCAAACTCGCCCGCATGATCCCCAGCGTCTACGAAATTTTTGAACTGCTCGAATTCGACTCAATTCTCAAGGCTTACGATAATATCGAAAAAGCTAAAATCGAATTCCGCGGGGGTGCCGATCCGGCCGAACCGACCGTCGATGCCCGCATCCACAATCAGAAGGAAGCCGCCAGTGCTTCTGTCGCCCGTCAAGTCGAAGTCGCCACCGCCGAACTCGAAGTCCCGCAGCCCAAACCGGCGCCGCGTGTCGTCGAAGCTCCGACACCGCAACCGGCAGCGCCGAAACGCAGCATCGAAAAAACCGTCCTTAGCCTCGTGAAAGCCGACCCCTTCTACACGATCAGGGAAATCACCCAAATGGTGAATAGCGAATCCAACGGCTCCGGCGAACTCGTCGGCTGGTGGTCTGTCTGGGGCATCTTGCGCCGGAACTCGCTCCTCACCCGCAAAAAACGCTTCCGCTACTCCCGCCGCCCATAGGCTCATACCCAACATTTCGGCAAAAGGGAATGTCGAATAATTTCTAATTTCAAAATCGGTCATTCAGGCGAACGTCAACGATCCTGCCTTTGCGGGACCGGAATCAGGCTTCGTCTCGGCAGTATAGACATAAGCACCGACACCTGTTGCGGCAGGCCGAAGGTCCGAGTAAGCGCGCTCTACAGCATGTTGTAGTTTATCAATTCCATTCCGCGAACGAGGGCGACCTGCCGCTCAACGCAATCCCGAAATTTCTGACTCATGTGACAGCCTCGGACGGTTTGTCCGCCCGCATTTCCCCTTGCTTCCGCCCCACGCGCTAATTATATAACTACAAGGTCTATGTTTATCCCGCTGCTAATCTACGTGATCGTAGTCGGTGCGTTGTTAGGTGCAGCGCTGCTTCTGCCCGCAGTGGCAACGCCGATTGTCACGAGTTGCCTGGCATTCGTCGTCCTCGGCGGCGGCGCATTGATCTACTGGTCTCATTTCAAAGGTACCGCGCGGCTGCAGGAAATCGTCAGGCTCTACATGCGCTACGCCGAGCGCATCTACGCCGACTTCAACACGCGCACCGCTCTCGACAAACAGGTCGCAAACTTCGCAGAATACCTCGAAGAAGAAATCGATATCGCCGTCACCGCCGTATATGCCCGCCGCAAGCGCGGCTTCATGCTGACCGACTGCTTCGGCATCAAGAAAGACGATCTCAAGCCCTACAAAACACTCTTCCGCCAGGAACTTGAAGACACCATGGAAAGCCGCGCTACCATCGTCTCGTTTCGCAAAGTCTATCCCGGTACTGGCGGGCAGGGCAATGAGGAACATCCTTTCGAATACGCACTGCCGATCTTGACTTCAGCCCGCTGCAACTATTTCATCGCCTTCTCCGCTCCCGAGCGCCTGCCGTTCAAATTGCTGCGCCCATTTTTGCTGGCTCTGGCTGATCAAATCGGCAACTTCAAACACCTCGACGACGCCAACTACAAGCACAATCTAACCGTTCAGAAACTCAAGCAGCAGATTGAGAACCTCAAGCGCGAGCGCGATACCTTGGTCGCTCGCCCGATCCACGACGCCAAATTTCTCATCACCGCGCAGGATCGCTTGTCGCGCATTCAGGATCGCGAGAAGCTTTATCAGACTTTCATCCAACTCATGACCGATCAGTTCAAGATCGACGCGCTGTTGCTGCTGCTGCCGACCGAGGATCGCAATGCCTTCGAGCGTAAGTTCTCGCACGGCAAACTCGGAGCGCTCGCTGCTGATTTCCAGATCGACATAAACCATCCGGTGCTGCCGCAAATCGCCAAGAGCGAGACGCCGCTCTCGCTCGAGAGTCTTCCCGAAGCGCTCCAAAATGACGAGCGCATCGCGGCTTTGCTTGCCGCCGGCATCAAGTGCATCGGTTTCATGAACGGCATCAGCAACCTCGACGGCTATGTCGGTATGAGCTGCAAGCCCAGCAAATTCTCGAAACAGGAAATCGAGGGATTCCAATCGTTCTGCAAATCATTCGGCTTGGTTTTGGAGAATCTTTCAAACTTCGAAAAGATCGAAAGACTGTCATACACCGACGAAATGACCGGCCTCCACAACTACCGCTATTTCTACAAGCGCCTGCAGGAGGAAATGCTTCGCGCCCAACGCTTTGATCGTCGCCTCGCGCTGGCCATATTTGATGTTGACGGGTTTAAGGTTTTTAACGATACTTATGGTCACCAGTCGGGAGATTTTCTGCTCGAGCAATTGGGTGCTCTCCTGACTAAGTCGGTGCGTTCCATCGATATAGTATCGCGATATGGCGGGGAAGAGTTTTGCATTATTATGCCCGAATCCGACGTCGCAGATTGTATCAATTTCATGGAGCGCTTGCGCGTGATTATTTTGAACGAGGAATTTAAGGACAAATTTTCGTCCGAATGCCACCGCATCACCGTATCATTAGGCGGAGCAATTTATCCTAATGATGCACAACGAATTGACCGATTAATATACTGTGCCGATATGGCTCTGCTCCAGGCGAAAGGCACCGGAAAAAACAAGTCGTTCATGTTCGATGAAAATCTTATCACCGTGAAAAAGTAGGTGTTATGACAAGGATGTTTGCGCAAAAAATCATACTCGCTCTTTTCCTCTGCCTCGCATTTGTTAGCGCCGCCCAGGCCGAATATGTCATTGGGATTGATGACGTTCTGCAAGTCAGTTTCTGGCAGCAGCCAACCCTGGGCCAGTCCGTCACCGTCAACGCCGACGGCAAAATCACGCTGACCGTGATCGGCGAAATCACCGCCGCCGGTCTGACCACCGCCCAGCTCTCGCGCAAAATTGTCGAGCAAGTCTCTCGCTTCAATCGCGACATCAGTCAAGCTACCGTCACGGTCTCCGAATTTCGTTCGCAGACAGTCTTCGTCGAAGGCGAAGTCGTTACACCCGGGCGCTATGCCCGTGAAGTCATCCCTGACATCTGGACCATCATCAAAGAAATGGGCGGCATTACTCCCGCCGGCGATTTGACTCAAGTCCGCCTCGTCCGCGGCGGCGCCGTCGACCCGGGTACTGTCCTGACAGTCGACGTGTTGGCTGCCGTTCGTGCCCGTGATTTCTCTAAGCTGCCGCAGGTGCATCCGCACGATATCATCCGCGTCCCGCAAAGTATCGGCGGCGTCAGCTCCGACCTTGCCAACTCGGAATCGGAAGATGAGCGCGATGTCTACTACATCCTCGGCGCCGTTCAGAATCCGGGCGTCTACAAACTCGAAAACCGCCTTGACCTGATCGAAGCTCTCGCGCTTGCCGGTGGCACCTTGGCTGATGCCGATCTCAAAAAGATTAAAGTCTCAGACAAGAATGGCGCCTACGCCAACGTTTATAAGATCGACCTCGAAAAACAACTCAAATCCGGCAGCCCGCAGCGCTACATGGTGCAGGAAGAAAACGCGATCTTTGTTCCGACTCGCGGCGCCAGCGGTACGGCCTGGAATATCGTGCGCGATATCGTAACGTTTGGGAGTACCATCACCTCGACCATTCTCCTGATTGATCGATTGGGGCAAAATAGTAGTGGCAATTAGGCCTGGTGTAGTTTGAGCCAACGACAAATCACTCTGCGCGACATCTGGCAGATTTTGTGGAAACGCAAATTCTGGCTGCTGCTCCCCATTGGGCTCGTCACTTTTGTGGCTTTTTCTGGAAGCTACCTTTTGCCGACCGTCTATGAGTCGGCAACCAAGGTCGTCATCTCCAATCAGAAATTCATTTCACCGGCGTTGGAACGCATGCTTCCCGACGAAGCCGGAATCTTGCCCGAGCCGCGTGCCCGCCAATATTGGCTGGCAGCAACTCGCTCGGAAATCATGTCCACCGGCTACATCAATGACATGATTGACGATCTCAAACTCGAGCCGACCGACGATGTCCGCCAATCTGCCCGTGAAATGGCGGAGAAGTTTCCCGACAACGACCTCAATGCCATGACCCGCAGCCTGCAAGTACAGGACATCAAGAAGTATCTCGCCGTCGATCTGATCGGCGAAAATCAGGTGCTGATAACCTGCCGCTCCGAAAACAACAAAACCGCCGCCTTGATGGCAACCTCGTTGGCGCAGATCTACCGCGAACGGAAACTCGCCGGCCAAGTCCTCGCCGGCAACGAAGGCCAAACTCTCACCGATAAGCAGCTTTCGCTGGCAAAGAAAGAATTTGAAGACGTCGAACGTCAGCTCTCCGACCTCAAGACTTCGTACTTAAACCGGCAGTTGCAGACCGGTATTAGTTCTGATGCCAATCTCAATCAGGTCGAATCCGAGGTCGATGCCACGCGCCTCGAAATTCGCGAGGCTGCTGATCGCGTAAAATTCCTCGCCGCGCGGGTGAGTGAAGCCGGTCTCGACACCACCGAAGCCATGGCCGGTTCACGCGAACTGAATCGCCACAAGAAAAACGCCCTCGATGCCACCGAGCAAATCGCCGGACTCATTCCGCGCTACCTCTGGAAAGACGGCAAGATTCAATCCATGCTACTCAAGACCAGTGACGCGCTCGACTCGATGCGCACTACAAGTACAGCCTTGGCCGCGCGTTTGTTTCCCGGAGCCTCCGCTGCAGCCCGCGGCGATCTTGGCGAATTGATCTACCGTTCAAAGCAGCTCGAGTACTTGCGTGGAAAAGAGCGCATTCTCGGCACAGCCATCACCGAAATCAAAGGTCTGATTGCCGGGCAGCCGTATTATGAGCAAATGGTGAAACGTCTCGAAGATAAACTCGCGGAAAAACGTAAAACCTATCAAACGTGGCAGGATGAAGCAGACAAGCTCAATATCCGCCGCGCTACCAATGAAGCCGAAGCCGAAACCAAATACACCATACTCGAGCCGGCATCAATTCCGCTTGAGCCGGCTTCGCCCAATCGCGTCAAGATCACTTTGATGGGCTTGGCGCTGGGAATCGTCCTCGGCGGATGTGCAGTCGTAATTGCTGAAGTGGTGGATCACTCCATCAAACGCATTGAAGATATTGAGGAGCTCTTGGGCTTGGAAGTCGTCGGCACGATACCGAATATCGAACAGGCTTCCCAGATCAAGAACGCCAAGGTGGCATAAGGAAGTGCTCATGGAAACCTACAGACTCAATTCGCGCGTTGCCTCTAACGATCGCGAATACCTGATCCAGACCGTCAACGATACCAGTAGCAATCAGATCCGATCCTCGATCTTCTCTGATGGCCAGCTGCTCGAAACGGTCGAAGAAAGCGTCTACCCGCACATGCCCGAGCAAGAATTGCTGGAGTTGGTGAAGACAGCTCACAAGGAGCGCAAGGAAGAGGTCGAGCATCTGTTCGATCGCTACAACGAAGCGCTCGTGTCCAACGATGTCGAGCACATCGACTATCTCGGTCTCGCTCTGATGTACAAGCGCATGTACAACGAAGCCGAATCGCTGTTCCGCCGCGCCGTCACGCTGCGGCCCGACTCGCACGAGGCGCAAAATCATCTCGGCATGGTCTTGATGACATTGCACAAGTATCCCGAAGCCACCGAGGTCTTTGGCCGTTGCGTTGAGGCGCAACCCAAGTTCGCCGATTATCACAACAATCTCGGCGAGGCGTTTCTCGCCATTGGCTCCTGCAAGCGCGCCATGATCGAGTTCGATGAAGCGATTAACATCAACATCTACTATGGCGACGCCTACTACAATAAGGCGCTGGCTTACATTCTCAATTCAATCCGCCGCGAAGACTTCAAGCTCTTTTCGGAAGCCACCGACAAGACGCTCGAAATGATCGAGCGCGCCATCGTCGTCTGTCCGGAATATCAGGACAAGAACTTCGATGAGGGCAAGCAACTTCTCACCGACGGCGATCTCGACGGCGCCTACAACAAATTCGTCCAGTCGCGCGACCGCAAAAAAGAACGCCGCTTCAAAGAGTTCTCCAACGTCTACTTGAAGTTCATGCTGGCGGCCGACAAGGTCGATGAAAAAATGCTCCGCCGCCGCATCGAAAGCCTCAAAACGGCTATCGCCAAGAATCCGCATTACCCGGATTTGCACTACGATCTTGCCGTCGCTTACACACTCATGGGCAGATTCGTTCATTCCAAGGCGATCAAGGAATATCAAGAAGCCCTGAAAATTAATCCCGACTTCGATCGCGCCAAGAAAAGCCTGCGTCTCGCCGAAAATGAATTCCGCGGATTCGACGTTCTCGTCAAAGCGATCTTGAAAGGCTAAGAGGCATACTTTGAAGAGCGAACGGCGACGCCCAATTTTCGAGTACTACCATCCCGAGTCGGTGGTGGGTACCGAATTTCGCCGTCTGCTTCACAATATCACGCGCCCGGTCAACGGCGTTTCCAAGCGCTCGTTCTTGATCACGTCTGCGATGCTCTCGGAAGGGAAGTCGACCATTTCTTCGTACCTGTCGATTACTGCCGCGTCATACAAGAAACGCAAAACCATTCTGATCGATGCCGACTTGCGTCGCCCGACAATCCATAAAATCTTTGACCTGCCCCTCGACGGCGGCGTTACAGATCTGATCGACAACAAAATCTCCGCTGAGGAGGCGTTCAAGTCTACTCCAATTCCCGACTTATTCATCATGACCGCCGGCACATTGAAACACAATCCGACGGAATTATTCGAAAGCGACGCCGTCAAGACGGCGATTGAAAAAGTTAAATTCTACTTCGACTTGGTCTTTGTCGATTGCGCCCCGATTATTCCGGTCTCCGATCCGGTGGTGCTGGCGCCCGACATGGACGGCATACTTCTCGTTGTCAAGGCAGGCGCCACCCAAAAAGAAGTTATTCGGCGCGCTGTCGATATTATTGCTAAGACCGACGCAAACATCGTCGGCGTAGTCCTGAACAATCAATCCGGCGTTTTGCCGTACCATTACAATTATCAGTACTACGGCTATCATTACGCGACCAAAAACCAGTAGCGACTATGAAGAACATTCTGACATTTGACGTGGAAGAGTATTTCCAGGTAGAAGCGTTCTTTGGCGTCATCCCGCGCGAGGATTGGGATTCCCGCCAAAGCCGCATCACCATGAATATGGTGCGCATCCTGGACTTGCTCGACGAGTACGAGGCGACCGCGACATTCTTTACCTTGGGCTGGGTCGCCGATCGCTACCCGCATCTGCTCGCCATGATCAAAGCTCGCGGTCACGAACTCGCCTCTCATGGCTATGGCCACGATTCCATTAAGCGCCTGGACGCCGATTCGTTTCGCGCTGACTTGCTCCGCTCAATCGAAGCAATCGAAAAAGCCTCCGGCGTTCGCGTCCGCGGCTATCGTGCTCCTACGTTTTCCGTCGATCGCAACAAAGAGTGGATCTGGGATACCTTGGTCGAATGCGGCTTTACCTACGATTCCAGTATTTATCCGATTTATCACGACCTCTATGGCGATCCTTCGGCGCCGCGCTTTCCATATTTCATCAACACGA
>CAZIBI010000007.1:77752-79635 GCA_964537215.1 uncultured Ignavibacteria bacterium
CACGACCTCTATGGCGATCCTTCGGCGCCGCGCTTTCCATATTTCATCAACACGAAAGCCGGCAAGCTGCTCGAAATTCCGCCGACGACCTACAGTTTCCTCGGCAAGCGGCTTCCCGCGTGCGGCGGCGGATCATTCCGGCTCTTCCCATATTGGTATACAAAACGCGCTACTCGCGCGTATAATTCAAGCGGCTATCCGGCCATGATTTACCTGCATCCGTGGGAAATCGACCCGACCCAGCCGCGCGAGAAAAATGCCGGTCTCAAGAGCCGACTTCGCCACTACACGAATCTGCACACGGTGGAACCGAAATTGCGGAAAATGCTCTCCGAGTTTCCCTTCGGTTCTGTCAGCGAAGTCTACGCCGCGAACGGCAAAGGTACGATTGAGTTAGTTAAGAAAGGTTCTGCTAATGCGTAAATCCAAAGTCGCCATCGTCAAGACTACTCCCGATACCGTCGTTCCCGATTACGGGCGCGTCATGGATCTTGCCGAGTACGACAAATTCATCTCCAAAGAAACCGATCTCATTCTCAAGCTCAACCTTTCTTGGACAAAATATTTCCCGTCGTGCTCAAGCCAACCGTGGCAGGTCGACGGCGTTGTCAGCAAACTAATGGCCGACGGCTTCAAACCCGAACGCGTCATCCCTGTTGAGAACAAGACCGTTGTTACCAATCCGCGCAAAGGTGCCCAGAACAATCTCTGGATGCCGATCTTGAATCACAACAATCTCGAGTTCAAGCCGCTGCCGGAACAAGAATGGGTCGTCTATAAATTCAAATCGAAGTTGCTGAAACTAAATCACATCTTCCCCGAGGGCATCGAAATTCCCAAGCTGTATATTGGCCGTCAGATCTTGCATCTGCCGACGGTCAAGACTCACGGCCATTCGACGACAACCGGCGCGATCAAGAACTCCTTCGGCGGCCTGCTCAAGGAAGTGCGCCACTACGCTCATAAGCACATCCACGAGGTTCTCGTCGACCTCGTCCTGATGCAAAAAGAACTCCACCCGTCCGTCTTTGCCGTCATGGATGGCACGGTCTGCGGCGACGGCGCTGGACCGCGTACAATGGATCCGGTCGTCAAAAACTACATCCTCGCATCCGCCGATTCGGTTGCCATTGATGCCATTGCCGCCAAAATGATGGGCTTCGACCCGATGTCAATCCCGTATATCCGCATTTGCGACAACATGGGACTCGGCAACGGTAACCCTGACAATATCGAAATCGTCGGCGAAGATATCAGCAATGTCAATTTCCACTTCAAGACCAAGAAGTCGCTTGTAATTTGGGGCGACCAGATGTTGCGCATCGGCGCGCTGCGTTTTCTTGAGCGCGCATTGCTGCATTCGCCCGCTGTCGTCTGGGCGCCGATGGCCTCCAATTTCTACCACGACGTCATTTGGTATCCTACAGTCGGCCAGGCCAAAATCCACAAATTCAATTCCACCGAATGGGGCCGCCTCTGGATGGACTACAAGCAGGGCAAACGCACCCCCGCACGTCAAACCGTCTGATCCAAACAATCTCACGTAGCCTCTGTACCCCACCGGCACGGTGGGGAAGCCTCGTAGGTCGAAACCACTAATTGCCTGTCGTTGCCATTCAATGACTCGTCGAGTGGTTTCGACAACTTGTGCTACCTGAGTCGCTTTGTGCCCCACCGGTACGTTGGGTCAGTCGACTCCCCCATACAACCTTGTGCCCCACCGGAACGGTGGGAAAATTGAAGTTGCGTCAGGTCTTCCGAGCCCCGCCCAAACACACCATGTTTTCAAAACCAACTCACGGGGCGAGGGCAACCTGACGCGCTTCTAATCCTCACACTACATGGATTCTCCGGTCGATTTGGACTTGTGTGTCCATTTTGTC
>CAZIBI010000007.1:79735-86665 GCA_964537215.1 uncultured Ignavibacteria bacterium
ATCCTCACACTACATGGATTCTCCGGTCGATTTGGACTTGTGTGTCCATTTTGTCCTTGCGCCGGTGCTCCCCATGCTCCATATTTTCGCAAAAGGAACTTCGATCCTAAGGCGAACAAATGGCTCGCTTCGCAATTGTCACAACGCTCACTTTTTGTGTATTTCTCCACCCGTTAGCGGCACAGCCGCAGGCTCCCTATGGTCTCACTCAAATCATCGACGATGGTGAAGTCACATTTTGTTGGCTCTATCCGGCGGTAAATGAATCCACCCTTGTCATGTTCGACAGCGAGCCGGTCTCATACTATTTCTATTCCAGCGCAGATGTCGGCGCTCGCGTCGCAACCGTGTTCGCGCTTTCGCCCGATATTGCCGCGATTGCCTCGGTCGACATCTTCCTCTGGCCTAACGACCCGTTGCCCGAATTTGCCGGCGGCACGTCGAGCGAATTCGAGCTCGCAGTTTCTACAGCACTGCCTTCCGACACAATCGTCGCGCCCGTCTGGCAAGTGCGCACTCGCAACTCTCACCCGGGAGTAAAGAACTGGTCGAATTTCCCGGTTCGCTTGCCGATAGCTGCCGACTCCGCCTACATTGAGTTTCGCTGGCTCAAAGGTACTCCGACTGCGCCGCTGCCCGGTGTAGTCTACTGCGACCGTTTCTACAACAGCTACCAGGCGCATCGACAGGGAAGTGCACTCATTTGGGAGCAGATCTACGACTCGGCTGTTCTGATGCGCCTCCACGTCGCTCGCTATGATCTCGCCAGTATTGCTAATCCATCCGGCGCGATACCCGATTCGTTCTGCGTCTACATTCTTGATTCGCCCGACGAGTCCGGCGGCTCGCAGCCGCTCATCTATTCACTCACTGACTCGCTGCATCTAACTCTCGACCATAACATTGTCGCGGGAAAATTTGTCACGGTCGCCGCCTGGAAAGACAATCTCATCAGCCCAAAATCCAACTTGCTCAAGGTCGACATCTCAACTGCTGTCGATGAATATGTTGCGACTTTACCTTCAACCGAGCTGGCACAGAATTACCCCAACCCCTTCAATGCGACGACGACAATCTGCTCTTCGGCTTCGGGCAATGTGGAGATATATGATTTGCTCGGGCGCAAGATTCGTATCCTATCAGCCACGGCAACTAACACCTCCGGCAAGTTTTCATTTGAATGGGACGGGAAGGACGCCTCCGGAACACCATTGACCAGCGGGGTCTATTTTTATCGCCAAATTGGCCAATCCGCAGTGAGAAAAATGCTCCTCCTGAAGTGACCGTCCCATAATACCTTGCGAACCGAAAATCAACAATCTTGTCCGGTAACTGCTTCAGGTTGAACCAAATCGCCGTTTTTGACCCGCCAACTGTTAAATAATTAAGCAGTTGCTGTCGATTAACTTAGATATGGAGCGCACCGTTCAATCGACGCTGTCGCCCGAGGCTCTTTCTGCGTTCTTGCGGGAAGTTACGGCTGCAGCTAAAAAAATATCCATTTATCCGCCCGGGCATCCCGCCACAATTAAGGCAGCGGAAAAACCGTTCGCCCAACTTGTCGAATTACTCGCCTGCGGACATTCGGTCGTCTTTGCCCTAAGTGAAGGCACTCTCGTCGGCGACGGCGTTCCGCTCGACAGCAAGTTGCTCGCCGAGGGCCTCGGAAGAGCAATCAATGAATCCGGTCTTTCATCAATCACCTTCGACCCCGGCATCACGGTCCACGAATTCGAGCTGTTGCTTCATCAACTGAACTTGAAAAAAGAACACCGCGACCTGCTCAAATTCCTCGACGAGAACCAGATTCGCCGCATCAAATTCGGAAAGTTCCAATACCAGCTCGTCAAAGACGGCGAGCGCGTCGTCTCTGAAGACGAAATGATTTTCGGCGGCAGCGGCAGCGGCTCGGGCTCCAGCGGTGAATACACGCTCGACTCGCCCGAAGTCGCCCAACAAGTCGAACGCTCGATGGCGGACATCCTGCGCAAATACCCCGAATTGCTCCTGCAAATTGTTGTACGCCGACTTGGCGTCGCCGGAAGCGGCGGCGGCAGCGGTGGTGGCATCGGTGCCGGTGAGGGAGCCGGCAGCGGTCACGGCAAAGGGAACGGACGCGGTGGCGGTTCCAGCAACGGTGGAAACGGCGGCAACGGCGGCTCTGGTGGAGTCGGCGGAAGCGGCTCCGGCGGCACTGGCGGAGCAGGTGCTGCAGGCGCAGGCAGCGGCGCCGCAGGCTCCGGCGGTCCCGGAGGCGGTCTGGGTGAAGTCGAGTGGCACGGCAATTTCGGCACTGCGGTCCAAGAGGGTCTCCGTGCCCTCGGCGTTGGTCAGGGCATCGGCAGCGGCGGACTCGGCAGTGGCGCGGGAGCAGGCTCTGGTACCGGCACCAAGAGCGGCGCCGGCACCGGCGTCAAATTCTCGCCCGATGATTACAAGAAACTCAAAGACGCTTTCAAGCAGGTCGACAACGAGGAACTTCTTGGACTCCTAATCTCGGCATTGAAAATCTCGCTCGGCGATTCGAAAACTGTCAATCGCGCCGAGGTCGGCAAGACACTGGCCGGGATGAAAGAAATCCTCGCCGAACGCGAAGCCCTTGAACTTCTGCCGAAACTGAAGGCTGAAATCGAAAACCTCGATCTCGTCGACAACGATTACTTACGCGAAATTCTCTCTGCTGATGCGACCCCGAAAAAAATCGCCCACATCGAAATCGAGAATTTCAAATCCGATTTCTTCATGGGCGCCGTCAACCCGAGCAATGTCGACGACGTGCTCGGCTGGCTCGAAACAATCAGCGACAAGCAGTACACGGAAGACTTCATCAAGAAATTCTACGACGGCATGGCGCGCCAGGGCTACGAACTCACCGACACCCAGCATGAGGCTTTGCTGCGATTCGCTTCGCTCTGCGCGGAGGATTCTGCAGCGCCGGTCTCACGACAGCAAATATTCGAAATTCGCGAACGTTTGTCCGATCCGGCGGTCGATCTCAAGGAATTCACCTTGCTCGCGGAAATGCTGGAAAAGTACTATCTCAAGTACATCGAATTGGATCTTTACGACGAAGCCGGCTCGCTTCTCGATCTGGTGCTGCAAAAGCAGGACTTCGAGGTCATCTACAGCGAAGGCGTCGCCGAATATGCCACCAAGGTCTGCCAAAGATTGACTTCGGCGCAACTTGCCGAACAACTCGTCGCAAAACTCGCAAAGAGCCTTGATCTCGTCGGCAAGCCGATGATACCGTTACTTGAGAAATTCAATAACCTCGAACCGATCCTGGTCTTTACGAGCTATCTCAATCACCGCGACCGCGGCGTCCGCGTGACCTTGATTCGCATCCTGTCGAGCTTCGGCGAGAAGACCCTTAACGCCTTCAAGCTGGTACTATCCGACCGTACGCTCACCCAGCGTCCGCTCGGCAAGACCGAACTTCCGACCGAAACTTGGTTCAAGCTTCGCAATCTGATCTTCGTCTTGGGTAACATCCTTCACCCCGATTCCGTCGATATCGTCCGCCGCTTTACAATCGACCCAGACGAGCGCGTTGTTATGGAAGCCCTTATCGCCCTCGAAAAACTCGGCGGACCCGAATCAGCCAAAGCCGTCGCCAAATTGCTGCAGCACCCGACCCACGAACTGCACGTCAAAGCGCTTCATGCCCTTGGCCAAATCGGTACTCCGGATGAATACCCCCACGTCGAGGACTATTTCCTGCATAATGTCACCGACCGCCAGGCCATTTTGCCTGTCCTGATTCGACTCGACAAGCAGCGCAGCTTGAGTTTCCTGGCTCAAGTCCTCCTCGGCGAATCGCTAATTTACAACAAACTGTTCGCAAAACCGGATGAAGAGTTAAACGAGATGATCGTCAAAACGTTTATACTGTTGAGATCGGTCATTTTCGATGACGTTTTGCGCAAATACGTGCGCGTCTCGACTCGTTCACTTTTTGGGCAGTTCCGAAAGTCAGAATCCGTGAAAATTGCTGAACGGTATCTTAAGACCGTCTCTACCGATGAATGATGAAATTACGAATACACTGGCTCATTGCGGCTTTGTTGCTGTTACCGACTGTAGCATCCGCGCAATTCTACTTCGGCAAGAACAAGGTGCAATACCAGCCGTTCAAGTGGAAGGTCCTCGCCACCGAACATTTCCGCATCTATTTCTATGACCAGGAAAGCGGCCTTGCCGAAATCGCCGCTGCTGCCGCCGAAAGCTCGTACGAACTTCTCTCCGATAAATTCAACTATCACATCTTCCGTAAGATTCCGTTAATAATTTACAGCGCCCCGACCTTTTTCACACAGACCAATGTCACGCCCAGCATGCTGCCTGAAAGCGTCGCCGGTTTCACGGAATTCTTCAAGGGCCGCATGGTCGTGCCGTTTAACGGCTCGATCGCTGATTTCCAGCGCGTTATCCGTCACGAACTCGTGCACGTCTTCACCTTCGATAAGATACCAGCCGTCATGTCGCAACATCGTAAGCTCGGACTTTACGGTCCGCCGCTTTGGTTTACCGAAGGTCTCGCCGAATTTTGGTCGCGCGAGTGGGATTCCGAGGCCGACATGGTGATGTCCGACATGGCGCTCGAAGGCAATCTCCGTCCGATTCACGAACTCGAATATCTCTCCGGCACCTTCTTCATGTACAAATACGGCGAGTCATTCTGCCATTTCATCGCCGATAACTACGGCGAAGACAAACTCCAGATGATGTTCGACAATTGGTGGAAAGCCAAGACCTTCCGCCAGGTCTTCAAGATGACCGTTGGCAAATCGCTCGAGGACGTCGGTGCTGAATGGGTCTATCACTTGAAGAAGAAATACTTCCCGACGCTCGAAAACAGCGACTTGCCTGCGCGTGTCGCCACGCCGCTTGCTGAAAAGCTCTTTGCCGTCAAGCCGTTGCCGCTAACCATTACATATCGCGGTGCTTCTGACTGGATTGCCTACAAAGCCAACAAACTCGGCTATTCTGGCCTCTATATGCGCTCGGATTCAACCGGACAGGAGGTCACGCTCGTCAAGGGCGAGCGCTCGCCGGCATTCGAATCGTTGCATTTGCTGCAATCAAAACTCTCTGGTACCGATGATGGCCGTATCGCCTTTGTGTCCAAGCGCTACGAACGCGACGTGCTCTACGTCTACGACATCTTCGCCGGCTCCATTACACAGACTTTCGAATTTCCCAAACTCTACCAACTCCTGTCGCCGCAATGGTCTGCCGACGGCAAGAGCATCGTCTTCTCCGGCGCTTCATCCGGTGGCTACCACGATCTGTATCTGTTCTCTTTGTCCGACTCGTCGCTTAATCGCCTGACCGATGATATCTATTTCGACACCGAACCGGTCATCGACGCCGACGGCAGCATCGTTTTCGCCTCCGACCGCTGCACTTTCGGCGACGAAGGCTACACAAATCTTTTTCGCTTGAATCCGCACGACTCAACGATCACACCCTTGACCTACGGCCGCTTCAACGACCGTTCGCCATGTGCGACACCGGAGGGCATCCTCTTCGCCTCCGACCGCGAGGGCGTCACCAACACTTACTTGCTCAAACCCGGCGGCGATATCTTTCGCGCCAGCAACTTCGCAACCGGCGCTTTCGATCCTTGCCTGCGCGGCGACAACTTGGTGTTTTCCGGCTATCAGAAGTTCTCATTCAATTTGTTCTCGACCCCGCTCGATTCGACCGCTATGACCAAAGTCGAGGTCGAATCGCCGCAGTACACCCTCTGGAATCCCGAGCGTCTTACCGGCGATGAGGAAGAGGGCGTCATCGATTACACCAACGAATTCTCGTTTGACGTTGCCCAGTCGGCAATCTCGTACGATGCCGTCTTCGGCACCATCGGCGGTTTCCAAGCCGTCTTCTCCGATATGCTCGGCAATCAGATGTACTATGTGTTGCTGTCGAATTCTGCGAGTGAGAAAAGCCAACTCCTCGAATCGTTCAACGTCGGCATCACCTATATCAACAAGAGCCACCGCATCAACTACGGCATCGGCGCGTTCCACCTTTATGACGAGCACTTCGACGATTACGAGGGCTACTACTCCGAGCGTCAAAGCGGCGTGCAGGGCTTGATCTCATATCCTATTTCGAAGTTTTCGCGCGTCGAGACTTCCATGTTCCTGCGCCACTCGTTCAAGAAACGCCCGCTCTTCCAGGATGAACGCCACGCAATCTTGTCCACAAACTACGCGTCGATCATCCACGACAACTCGCTCTGGGATATCTCCGGTCCGCTTGACGGAATTCGTGCCAATGCGACTGTCGGTTTGACCACCGACTTCTATTCCGGTGAGTTCTTCAATCGTCTTGCGTTCGTTGATCTGCGCCACTATTTGCGCATCCGTAAATATTCAGCGTTCGCAACCCGCGCCTTCGGATTTGTCTCCGCCGGCGACGAGCCGCAGCGCATCTACTTGGGCGGCAGTTGGTCGCTGCGCGGTTATGACCGTCGCGAATGGTATGCGCGCAAAGTTCTACTCCTGTCCAACGAATTGCGTTTCCCGCTAATCGACAATCTCTTCATCGGCTTCCCGTTTGGCCCCGTTGGATTCCAAGCCATTCGCGGCGCATTATTCTTCGACGTCGGCTCCGCTTGGAACGACGAATTCGAACGCTTCCACGGCTCCTTTGGATTCGGCGCCCGCGTCGCTCTCGGGTACATGGCCGTCCTGCGCTTCGACTTCACAAAAAAGACCGACTTCGACAAACTCGAACCCGGCCTCAAATTCGACTTCTTCTTCGGCTGGAACTTCTAGCCAAACCTCACGGCCGCGATTAACCGCTCTACTAGAATTGACATATATCTCAGTGGGACAGACATTCTTGTCTGTCAATGTTGCGTAGGGGCGCGGTGCCCGCGCCCGACTTAAGTAACCCCTCTCCCGCTCGCGGGAGAGGGGT
>CAZIBI010000007.1:86765-106998 GCA_964537215.1 uncultured Ignavibacteria bacterium
CTCTCCCCATGCCCGTTTTTCACATTCCCAAACCCGGCGACAAAGTAAACGTTCGCGGCGCTTCCGTCGTCATAGCACTAATCGTGCTGATGATGCTTGCCGCGATCGCAGTCAGCTTGTTCAAACCGCAGCCAATGTCTGCGGTCGAAGTCGCGCGCCAGAAACAACTCATCATTTTTCGCGATGCCGACTATTGCACCGCCGAACAATTGTCGCAGATGACAACCGAATCGCTGGACAACTATATCGATATGCTCAATTACATTATCCGCATTAACGACTCGCTCAGCGTATTGAGTAGGGCAGGGGTTGCGGAGGCCGACTCTGAATACACTGTCGCCGAAGCCAACGCCAAGCTTGCCATCACCGGCTTGACCCAGCGCGAAACTGCCGCCCGCGCCCGGGCTCTTCAACTCGCAGGGAAGAACCAGTCCCCATTGGTCGACAGTTTGTATAACCTTGTGCACCAGCCGATGCCGTCATATCCGGATGAAGCCGCAGTTTTGCGAGAAAGAAATCTTACCTTTGAGAGATACGTTGCTGAAATTTTCGAATAACAAAATGATCAGACTGTTGCCTCTGATCGCGATCGTCCTCGCCATCGGCTGCGCACCGACATTCAAGAAATTCAAGCAGGTGCCAACCGGGCAATCAGGATTTCTCCAGCACCGCGTCCAAAGCAACGGCAATGCCGTGATTGCATCACAGCTTCTACTCGACACGTTGCTGTACGATCACAAGCTCAATGGCGGCATTGCGGCGCAAGTTGTCGGCAACTCCGAATTCATCATCGTCCCGACCTACAATAAGAGGCTCTACTTTCTCAATCCAGCCAACGGCGCGGAAAAAACGTCGCTGATTGCCGAGTCGTCTCTTGGCTCCGCCGCCGCATTGGCGGGCGAGTTGCTCTACTATGCCGAAGAATCCGGCGGCGATATGCTGACCTGCTTCAATCTCATCAACGCCAAAAAGTCCTGGTCGCTTACTCTGCGCGATCCGCAAAGCGCTCCGATCTTGTCCGGCGAAGAGCTATTCATCTGCTCCCGCGACGGCAAAGTCTACAGCGTCAATCGCTGGACTGGCGTCGTGAACTGGACCTACGAAGCACACAATCAGATCTACGCTTCGCCCGCCGTCGACAGCTCCATCGTTGTCTTCGGCACTGACCACGGCGATATCGTCGCCCTGAACCGCACCAACGGTCAAAAACTCTGGTCATTCCATGCCGCGGGTTCAATCTTCGCTCAAGCCCTCGTCACGGATCGCGTCTACTGCGCCGCAGGCGATGGCGCAATGTACGCTCTCGATCACAGCAGCGGCGAGCTGATCTGGAAATTCGAAACGACCGCCGCCATTCACACGACGCCGGTCCAAGTCGGCAATCACTTGCTCTTTGGCGGTGACGACAAAATGGTCCACTGTCTCAACTCCGGTGATGGCGGCGTGCTCTGGACCTACGCCACCAGCGGGATCATTCAATCGTCTCCCATAGCGCTCGGCTCATCGTTTGTCGTCGCAAACAGTGCCGGAAATATCTACCAGTTCAACCTCGACGGCAGCCCGCTCAAACAATTCAGCGTCCGCCAGTCGATCGAAGCAACACCCGCTCTCATAGACGGCAAGCTCTTCGTCGTCACTGCACAGCGCCGCATCTTCGCTTTTTCCACGATTCCAGCCACTGCCACTTCGCCATAATTTTCCTGTCGGTCTGACGCCTTCCTTGCCGCGTTGGCAGTTTTGCTGCCGATTTGACAGTCGCCATCATCTCACTAAACACATTAGATGTTTCGCTTAATTCGCTGTATCACAAATACTTACGCGTCAATGCAGAAGTTTGGCACGGCTCCTGCTATTACCTATGCTGCCGGCGCGAAGCTGGCACGAGAAAATGAAAGAAAGAGTAACTAAGCAATAGTAGGAGGAAACAAAATGTATCTCACAGTATCCAAACCCAGAGCGCGCTTCAGCGCTATGAACGGCGAACTTGATCGCATGTTCAACGAAATGTTCAACGGCGGTTCCCTGCTCAATTCCGAGACCACTTGGTCGCCGCGTGCCGATGTGCACGAAACCGATGACAAGTTTGTTGTCAATCTCGACCTGCCTGGCATCGACAAGAACGATGTCAAGGTGAAGTTCGAAGACAATACTCTAATCGTCTCCGGCGAACGCAAGTTCGAGAGCAAGGAAGACGGCAAGAACTACCATCATGTCGAACGTGTCTACGGCAACTTCACCAGACAAATCGCTCTGCCGAAGGACGTCGACGGCCAGAAGATCACTGCCAGCTTCAAGAATGGCGTGCTCGAAATCTCGCTTCCCAAAGTCGAGGAAGTGAAGCCGAAAGAAATCGAAATCAGCATCGGCTAAGTGCCGGCTACTGATAATCCGTGTCAATCGTGGGCCCGCCGGCCGAAAAGATCCGGCGGGCTTTATGATGCCGGATCGTTCTCGTCAAAAGCCATTGCTAAGACGTGAACTGTATTGAAAGGAGAAATTCTAATGTCGAACAAAATCATAGGCATCGACCTTGGCACCACCAACTCGTGTCTTGCTGTTATGGAAGGCAACGAGCCCGTTGTCATCCCGAACGCCGAAGGCGGCCGCACGACCCCGTCGGTCGTGGGCTACAAAGGCGGCGAGCGTCTTGTCGGTCAGATCGCCAAGCGTCAGGCCATTACCAATCCCATGAATACCGTCTTCTCGGTGAAGCGCTTCATGGGTCGTCAGTACGACGAAGTCACGAATGAAATCAAAAACTTCCCCTACAAAGTGAAGCGGGGAAGTAACGGCCTTGCCGTCATCGAAGTCGAGGGCAAGGACTACACGCCGCAAGAAGTGTCGGCGACAATTCTGGCGCGCCTGAAGAAGGCTGCGGAAGATTACCTCGGTCAACAAGTGACCAAGGCGGTTATCACCGTGCCGGCGTATTTCAACGACGCCCAGCGCCAGGCGACCAAGGACGCAGGCAAGATTGCCGGTCTCGAAGTGATGCGCATCATCAACGAGCCGACGGCTGCAGCTTTGGCGTACGGCCTGGACAAGAAGAAGAGCCAGAAAGTTGCTGTCTTCGACCTCGGCGGCGGGACATTTGACATATCGATCCTCGAACTCGGCGAAGGCGTTTTCGAAGTGCTGTCAACCAACGGCGACACGCATCTTGGCGGCGATGACTTCGACAAGCGCATCATCGATTGGATGGTGAGCGAGTTCAAGAAGTCCGACAGCATCGACTTGTCCAAAGATCCGATGGCGACCCAGCGCCTGAAAGAAGCCGCTGAAAAGGCCAAGATCGAGTTGTCGTCCACCAAGGAAACGACGATCAATCTGCCGTTCATCACGGCCGACGCTTCTGGTCCGCGCCATCTCAACTTGACGCTCACTCGCGCCAAGTACGAAGGCATGGTCGAGGACTTGATCGCGCGTTCCATGGAACCGGTGCGCAAGGCGATGACCGATGCCAAGGTCAGCACCAGCGACATTGGCGAAGTCGTCCTGGTCGGCGGCATGACCCGTATGCCCAAAGTGATCGAGGAAGTAGAGAGGTTCTTTGCTCGCGAGGCGCACAAGGGCGTTAACCCCGATGAGGTCGTCGCAATCGGCGCTGCCATTCAGGGCGGCGTGCTGACCGGCGATGTCAAGGACGTGCTGCTGCTCGACGTCACGCCGCTCTCGCTCGGGCTCGAAACGCTTGGCGGTGTCGCGACGAAATTGATCGAACGCAACACGACGATTCCGACCAAGAAGGCGCAAGTCTTCTCGACCGCCGCTGACAATCAGAACTCGGTCGAGATCCATGTCCTTCAGGGTGAGCGCGAAATGGCGATCGACAATCGCACCATCGGGCGCTTTATCCTCGACGGCATCCCGACCGCGCCGCGCGGTGTACCGCAAATCGAAGTCACTTTCGATATCGACGCGAACGGCATTCTCAATGTCTCTGCGCGCGATCTCGGCACCGGCAAGGTCCAAAACATCCGCATCGAGTCTTCATCTGGTCTTTCCAAACCGGAGATCGAGAAGATGGTGCGCGATGCCGAAAGTAATGCCGACGCCGACCGGAAGCGCAAAGCCGACGTTGAAACGAAAAACAACGCCGACCAGCTTGCGTTCCAGAGCGAGAAATTCGTCAAGGAAAACGGCGACAAGATCGACGCGTCGCTCAAGAGCGAACTCGAAGGCCAAATCGAGAAGCTCCGTGCCGCGGTCAACGGCACCGATCATGCCGCGAGGAAGGCCGAATCCGACCGCCTGCAAGCGATCATGCAGAATGCCAGTGCGCAGCTCTACCAGCGCGCCTCGCAGCAGCAGTCGCAGCAGGCTCAAGGTTCGCCGCAATCCGCGCAAGCGGCACCGGACAGCCAGGGCAATTCCGGCGACGCCGTCGAAGCCGATTACGAAGTTGTGAAATAACCTGCCTCTAACCGCCTTAACCCCAGGGCCGCCGAAACACCAGGTTTCAGCGGCCCTTTTTGTTGCCTTTTGCCGCGCCAATTGCATACCCCCGCTCGGGTTAATCTCGGATAAATAATGCCGACAATTAACATAATCGTCGGACAAGGGGACAATTCTAAGAACGGGAGCGCATAGTGCCGAATTCCGGTGTAATTTTGCTCAACGATGCAGAGCAGTCGCTGACTGCATTGAACTTGCCGGCTGCCATTGTTGACGAGCGCTTGTACGTCGTCAGCGTCAATAGGGCGTTTGAATCAACATTTGGTTGGACCAAAGCTGAAATCAAAGATACGCTTTTTCCCGGCGGCGCTGAACTCCCCAGTTTGGCAGACAATTTTGGCACTCGGGGCGATAAGTCCCACCCTCACAAACGAACGCTCCGTCACCGCGACGGCGGACCGCTTCATGTTCTCGTTTCCGGCTCGCAAATCCAAACTGCTGCAAGCGACGCCGCAGCTTATCTGCTTGTCTTCGTAAATATCAACGAACAGATCTTCGCCGAACGCTTCCTCCTGCGCGACCAGCAATTCCTGCGCATCCTGCTCGATCACGTTCCGCACCCGATCTTCGTCAAGAATGAGCCCGACGGCCAATTCGTCTATTGGAACAAAGCCTCCGAAGTTCTCTTCGGTCTCAAATCTGCCGACGTCCTCGGACGCACCGATTACGATTTCTTCGGCGCCGAAGAGGCACGCAAATTCCGCGAGAAGGACAAGGAAGTCTTTCGCAACGGCAGAACGATTATCGTTCCCGAGGAAGTCGTCACCAGCCCGACCGTTGGCCGTCGCTACTTGCGCACGTCTAAGACACCGATTTTCGATGATATCGGCACCCCGTTGATGCTGATCGGAATTTCCGAAGACATCACCGAGTTAAGAAACGAAGAGCAGAAAATGCGCCGCCTTGCGACCGCCGTTCATCAGGTTACGGAATCGATCATGATCACCGACACGGAGCGCACAATCCTCTACGTCAATCCGGCATTCGAATCAATGAGCGGTTACACGCACGATGAGGTCATCGGCAAGAGTCCGTCAATATTGCTCGATCCCAAAGGTAGTCAAGATTTACTCGAAAGAGTCGGCAGGACTGTCATGGAAGGCGCGGTCTGGACAGGCAAGGACACTATCAACCGCAAAGACGGCACCCTCCGTGAAATTGAATCCACCGTCTCTCCGGTCCGCGATTCCGACGGCACAATCACATACTTCGTGACTGTCGCCCGCGACATCACCCAGATGCTCTTGCTCGAAGCACAATTGCGCCAGGCGCAGAAACTCGAATCGGTCGGTTCGCTCGCCGCCGGTATCGCTCACGAAATCAATACTCCCATTCAATTCATTGGCGATAACTTGAACTTCCTTAGCGACAGCTTCGATCAAATCGAGCAGATCATCCGCGCCGCCCGCCAAATCGATTGCTGCCCAATCGCCGGCCATTCCACCGACTCCTGCATCGGTTTGCGCACGCAACTTCAGTCCGCCAATATTGAGCTGCTAACCAAGGATATTCCGGAAGCCGTCGCGCAGTCGCTCGAAGGCGTCCAGCACGTCGCCGATATCGTCCGCGCCATGAAGACTTTCTCCCATCCCGACACCCGCGACAAAAAACAGGTCGATATCAATGCCGCGCTGCAGACCACTCTCGTCGTCGCCTGCAACGAAATCAAGTACGTCGCCAAAGTCGAAACCGAACTCGCCGCCGACTTGCCCTTTGTGCAAGGATTCCCCGGCGAGCTCAATCAGGTTTTCCTAAACTTGCTCATCAATGCCGCACACGCCATCGCCGATGTCGTCAAAGATCGCGACGACAAGCAGGGATTGATTCGTGTCAAGACTTGGCTCGCGGCGGATTCCGTCCACATCTCGATTTCCGATTCCGGATCGGGAATTGACGCCAAAATTATCAATCGAATTTTTGACCCGTTTTTTACTACCAAAGGCGTCGGCAAGGGAACAGGGCAGGGGCTGGCAATTGCGCGTTCAGCAATCGTCGACAAACACGGCGGAAAAATCTGGTGCGAGTCCGAACCCGGCAAGGGCAGCACGTTCTACATCTCAATACCTGTAACCGCCACTCCCGTCTCGGCGTTGATTACCTAGCAGCAATTATCTCAAGGTGTTTCTGCGCAGATCCAAATTGGACCTGGGCCACCGCCAAATATGTAGCTGATCAGGTAAACAGCGTCTGAAATCGTTACGATACCGTTGTTGTCAGAATCACCCTGACACACCTGCAAAGGCGCCGGGCCGCCCGCAAAAATGTAGTTAATTATGAACACGCTATCGCTAATCGAGACAATCCCGTTGTGGTCTGCATCGCCCATGCGCGTGTAAGCTACGAGCGAAGGTTGCCAGGCATTTAGGTCCTGATCAAGCACCATCACATAGTGACAAGCTGAATTCGGCGGCGCGTATATTCCCGTCATGGTCGGCGCGAGTTCTGCGTATTCGAGCGTCAGCGTACGGACGTTAAGAGACGGCGGCATCTGGACGGTAAGTTTGAACAAACGGTCGTACCCACCGCCAACAGATCCGTCAAGATCGCTAACAATAATTGCTCCCGACGCAAAGTCTGTATTGAAACTCAACCCGCCACCCGGCCAGTCTGAACCAACCGAAGTAGCAAATACCGCTTGTGGAATGCTCCCGTCGATGCGAACTAAGAGCGGGAGATCAAAAGCTTTGACCCGACGCGATGGCAAGTTTGAGTTATTTCTGAAATAAACGAAAATCTCGTGACTTGATACGAATGCAGGTATGCGGTTGATATACCAAATCTCGTAGTCTGTTGTCGGTTGCGCAACAATCTTCGGCTGTGTCACGCACGCCGGCGGAAACAACATTCCTCCCGCCACCACATCACGAATCGTAATCAAATCATACCCGTCAAAATCCGCACACTCCGCCGGCGCCGGACCACCCGAATATAGAAACGACAATATGTAACTGACATCTGCGAAGGTATAAGCACCGTCACCATTGGCGTCACCGCACGCGACGCAGTCTTTCGGTGCAGCAGAGACAATTCCAGGGGACGCAATTGCCACTGCTATGATTAATTTCAATATGTTCGACAAACTCGCTTATTCCTCCAGACGAGCATCAGCACCCGCCCGGTTGAGGTGCGCCGGCGAAAATGTAACCAATCAGGAAGACGGCGTCTGAAATGGTCTCGATACCATTCACATCGGCGTCCGCTAGGCAAACCATCAATGGCGGCGGTCCCCCGGCGAAAATGTGATTAATGATGAAAACGACGTCGCTGATCGACCAGAATCCATTATTGTCGGCATCGCCGCATCGACACAGGGGATCAATGGATGGCTTCCAAGCGTTTAAGTTTGAATCAAGCACCATCACATAGTGACAGGCCGAGTTTGGCGGAGCAAAGATTCCAGTCATGGTTGGGGCCATTTCTGCGTACTCCAGTGTTATCAAATGGCTGTTTGGAGACGGCGCCACGGCAATCGTCAAATCGAAAAGATCATAGTATCCGTATCCAACGGATCCGTTGAGAGCACTCACTAGAACTATTCCCGAGGCAGAATCTATGGTGAGCTGCAATTCGCCGCTGGGCCAGTTCGATCCGGCCGTTGATGCTGTGAGCGACAAAGGTATCTGGCCATCAATTTTGATCAACAGAGGTAAGTCAAACCCCTTGATCTTGTACCCGGCGACAGATATGGTATTCCAAAGGGAGACGGTGACGTTATGACTGGAAACATTGGCGGGCACCGTCATGGGGTACCTAACTTCATAAAGGGAGGTTGGCTGCGCAACAATCTTCGGCTGCGTCACGCACAGTGGTGATGCCATTGTGCCGCCCATAATCACATCACGAATTGTAATCAGGTCATACCCGTCAATATCCGCACACTCCGCCGGTGCCGGCCCGCCGGCATACAAGAACGCGGTGATATACGCAATATCCGCTACCGTATACACGCCGTCACCATTAGCATCGCCGCACGCGACGCAGTCGGCAGGTTTTGCGAGGCTCGGATGTGAAATGGCGATTGCCGCGGAAACGAAAAATACTGCGAACTTCGTTATCTTATGCACTCAACTCCTCCGCTTCATTCCCGCTAACAGGTCGGCGCCGGTCCACCGGCAAAAATGTAATTGATGATATAGACTGCATCGGAAATTGTGATGATGCCGTTGTTGTCGGCATCGCTCTGGCATGAATAGCCCGGCGGCGGACAACCCTGAAAGATAAAGCAAATCATGCAAACGGCGTCAGAAATCGTAATTAATCCGTTGTTGTCGCAGTCGCCGCAGAAGCAATCAATAAATGCACCCGGTACCAGATTGTGCGCATTAGCAAAGCGGCTGCCCTTGTCAATTGCGATCTGTAAACTCGATAGTGTTCCACCCAGCGGCTGTCCCGCCAAGATTACGCCGTAATAAAGCGTGTCGCTACTGCTGACCGTCTGATTCCTGTCGAGCACCAACACCGATGCCAGATTCTCCGCCGGTCCAGTCCCCGCTCCGGGATCGCCAAACCCGGATGCTTTCGAATACTGACCCTCATTCAATGTGCTCATTCGATTCCAGATCGAGTCGTTTTCAAATACGCCGCCTTCCGGATACAGATAGGTCGGACAGTCAACCACGAATCCCCCGACAATTTGCATCTTGTAACTTAGTCCGCTCATCGCAGCATATCGAGTCGAGTAACCGTTCGGAAGATTCGTATACGCGCCGCGCTGATAGAGCATCGAACGCGCTGGGTCGGTACCGCAGTAATTGTCCGAGCCAGTATCCGCCGGAACATCCCAGTCGGCAAAATAGGCGATTGTCAATCCTGTGACCGTTCCACCATTGGGTCCTTTATAGATTTTAAATTCGCCAATTAACGTGTTGCACGTGTCCGGATGCTTGGACGCAAACCACCGCACATCAAACATGATCGTCGAGTCGCGATTGTAACCCTTGCCCGACGCTACACGATATCCGGTCGGCGATGTCGAATCAATTGTCATGGCGTCGGTATCAGGAATCAAATACCCGTATGGATTTGTCGCAGTCGGTAACGATCCGTCCGGGCCGAGTTCAGTCGAGTAGCTCAAATTGTTCGCCGAATTTCCCAGAATCAAGTACCCATCAAACAAGTATGGTTTCTGATCGATGAAGTACGTGAACGATTTGCCGACAACATTCCCCGAAATCTCGGACGATGGATACACGTTCATCCGCAGGCAACTCGTGCGCAAACCGCGTTCAGCCGGTGGATCCGCGGTGATGCTTGAAAGGGGAACACTTATCACCGCAAACGCTACCAACAGGCAACTAATGCCGACCTGAATAGAACGTAATAGCTTAAACATACATTCATACCTCCGCGAAGGGCTCACTGTGAAGGAGGGGAACAGAGTCATAACTCTGCTTGATTCTAAGATAGCACCACATTCACTTTTTAGCAACCGTAAAATTGCACCACAAGTCCATGATCACCTGTTCCCAGTCGAATTCAATCATAGAGCGATATTGGTGATTTTCCGCTGGCGGGTCGCGCTGCACTGCTGTATATATATCCTGCGCAAACAACATAACCATTCACTGTACTACGGAGGGACAGACATGTTAACATTACCTTCAGCACGAATACGGATGTGGATATTGACAGTCTTACTGTTCGCCGCCAGTGCTGTGTCAGCCTGCCCATACTGCTCAACCAACAAGAATTATCTCGAGACTTTACCCACTGAACTTATGGAAGGCCGCGGCAACTACCACCACGCCGTATCAACCAAGAACGCCGAAGCCCAGGCATACTTCGATCAGGGCCTCACCATGTGCTTCGCCTTCAACCACGACGAAGCCATCCGCTCCTTCTGCAAAGCCGCATCGCTTGATTCCAACCTCGCCATGGCACATTGGGGAATCGCGCTTGCCCTCGGTACAAATTACAATCGCCCGATGGACACTTTGCAAGCCGCCGGCGCCTGGGACGAACTCCAGAAAGCTCGCGCTCTCATGCCGTTTGCCAGCCAGCAAGAACGTGATTACATCGAGGCTTTGTCCAAGCGCTATTCCAGCGATCCCAAGGCCGACTACTCGCAGTTCGAAGCAAGCTACTCCGCCGCGATGAAAGCCCTCTCGGCGAAGTATCCCGACGACCTCGATGCCGCCACCTTCTACGCCGAAAGCAAAATGAATCTCAAACCGTGGCAGCTCTGGACCCGCGATGGCAAGCCCGCTGAAGGCACCGAAGAAATTCTCACTGTTCTTGAAAGCGTGATGGAGCGCAATCCCAATCATCCCGGTGCTAATCACTATTACATCCATGCCGTCGAAGCTTCCAATGACCCCGGTCGTGCGTTGCCCAGCGCCAAGCGCTTACCCGAACTCGTTCCGGCAGCGGGGCATCTCGTCCACATGCCCGCGCACACTTACATTCGCTTGGGCGACTATGCTGGCTCAATCAAAGCCAATCGCGCAGCTGTCAAGGTCGACAGTGCCTACGTCGCAACCGGCGGCCTTGGTTTCTATGGCTTGGCGTACTATTCGCACAATATGCACTTCCTCGCGGTTTCCTGCGCCTTTGCCGGACGCTACAAAGAAGCCATGGATTTGACCGCGCGTCTGGAAAATCACTTGTTCCCGTTCGCGAATGCCGACCCGATGATTGGCGGCATCTTGCCGACGCGCTATTTTATTTTGACCAAATTCCAGAAGTGGGACGAAATCCTCGCCACCAACATTCCCGACAGCGGCCTCGCGATCATGCAAACCTTCCGCCACTTCGCCCGCGGCATGGCATACGCTGCGAAAGGGAATGTCACATCAGCGCGCGATGAATTCGCCGCCTTTGAAGCAGCAGAGAAGACCATGCCCGAAGTATGCATCATCGGCGCAATCAACGATGCCCGCCGCGCTACCGAAATCGCGCGCCACATGTTGCGTGCCAAAATCGCCGAAGCCGAAGGCAACTCTGCCGCAGCGATCGGTCATCTTCAACATGCGGTCGCCGCTCAAGACACCTTGAGCTACGATGAGCCCGAAGGCTGGTACATCAACTCCCGCGTCGCGCTCGGCAAGCTCCTCATCAAGGGCAACAAATCCGTCGAAGCCGAGAAAGTCTTCCGTGAAGAATTGCTGCATCATCCCCACAGTGGATGGGCGCTCTTCGGACTTTGGGAAGCGCTCAAAGCCCAGGGCCGTGATAAAGACGCCGCTGCCGTCAAATCCGAATTCGAAAAATCATGGGAGATCGCCGACATCGAACTAACCCTCGGCAGTTTGTAACAGACGCTCGCATCCAAGCTTGTAGGTCGAAACCCCTAATTGCCGACCATCTCCAGGCAAAACACGTCGAGGGGTTTCGACATCTTCGAGTTCGGTAGGACAGACATTCTTGTCTGTCCTTACTGACGCTCACGCGACATCATCGCGCAAAATCAATCCCCCCAACAACATACCTCAATCACATAAACCAACTTACTAATAACCAAATTCTTAGAATCTGTCCGGCTTACAGTTTTAGTTGACAAACATTGAAATCGCCAGTATCTAACGCCCCGATGAGGTGGATTGATGAGGCTGGTTTTGCAGCGCGTTGCTTGGGCGAGAGTGAAAGTTAACAGTGAAGTCGTCGGCGCTATCGACAAGGGATTCATGGTCTTAGTCGGGGCAGCCCAAGGCGACGATGAGAGTGACGCAACTTTGCTCGCGGAGAAGACCATTAACCTGCGTATCTTCGAGGACGAAAACGGCAAGATGAATCTGTCGCTCTTAGACATCGCCGGAAGCGTCCTAGCCATCAGCCAGTTCACGCTTCATGCTGACACCCGCAAAGGTCGACGCCCCGCGTTTACCGATGCAATGGAGCCAATCGCTGCCGAACGATTGTATGAAAAGTATAAGTCGGCAGTTGCGTCACACGGAATAAACGTGCAGTCCGGAGTCTTCGGTGCCCACATGGATGTCGAACTCTGCAACTCCGGCCCGGTCACGATTATTCTCGACTCTGTAGAGAAGAGAAAATGAACACTATGACGATATCGAAACGATTTGTTCTCGACGTTGACCCCGAGTTCCGCGCATCACTGCGTGAATTGATCGGGGCGGGGCAAGTTGTGCTTGCCTCCGGATCGCCGCGCCGTCGCGAGATCTTGCGGCTCGCGGGAGTCAGTTGCTCGGTCGTCATTCCCGATGTCGACGAGTCCGTCATCGACGGCGTCGAGCCGCGCCAATTCGCAATCGATCTAGCGAAACGAAAACTGGATTCAGTCGCACACGACGGTGAACTTGCCATCGCCGCCGATACCATCGTCGTATTGGACAATGTGATTCTCGGCAAGCCGTCCGACAAAGCGGACGCATATCGCATTCTGCGCACTTTGTCGGGAGAGCGCCATTACGTCATCACCGCGCTGGCGGTTCGCGACCGTGACGGTCGCATCGTTAAAAACGCCGACAAAACCTACGTGAAATTTCGCAAACTAACGGATGCCGGAATTAGTTCCTACATCGACTCCGGTGAGCCGATGGACAAAGCCGGCGCCTACGGAATACAGGGAATGGGCGAGTTATTGGTAGAAAGTCTCGAAGGCAGCCTTCACAATGTGATCGGTTTCCCAATCGAGTTGTTCGTCCGAATGATGAGGGAGTTAAGAGCGTGACATTCGAATTCGGATCCGACGAAGAAGTAAAATCCTTGGGCGAATACCTTCGCCGCCGCCGCCAGGGCCGCGACATTTCGCTTGAAGAAGTCTCGGAAAAAATCAAGATTCACATAAAGTATCTTACCGCAATCGAAGATGGCAAGGATGCCGATTTGCCCGGAGCGGTGTATAAAGAATTGTTCGTCAAATCCTATTGCGATTTCCTCGGCGTTTCAATCGACGAACTCCTTCTTCGCCTGCCGGAGCAGGAACCGATGCCCGAGGAAGAAGGCAAGGTCGAGCAATCCGAAACCGTCAAGGACCGCCCGCGCATGGCTCCGGCAGCGCCGGTCGTGCCCGAGCCGGTTGCCCAAAGAAATGGCGGTGGTCGCACATTTTTGGTTGCGACTCTCGTAGTATTGGTTATAGTCTTGGCAATCGTGGCGGTGCAGGTTTACCGCGGTGAATTGTTCAACAACCCACCCGTCCAGTTGCCGCCGGCGAGCGTCAGCAAGCCCGAACCGGAGCCGGTTATCAACGATTCTGTCGGTACTGATACTTCACTCTCGTTGCCGGCAGCGCAGGAAATGATCAATATCTTGATGGTGGGCCGGGGCGAGTGCTGGGTCGAAGTCAGTATCGACGGCGACAGTAGCTTCTCCGAGTTGATGAAAACACAGGACACCCTGTGGTTCGCTATGCAAGACAGTATTTCTTTCCGTCTCGGTCGGGCTAATAATGTCGACGTTTGGTGCAACGCACTGCCGTTGACTTTGGTCGCAGCCGATGATGCCGCCGCCCGTTCCTTTACGCTAACGCGCGGCAGTTACAAAAACTTTATCGATAGTGCGAGGATTGTGCCTTGAAATTCAGAGACCAGATGCAACAGTGGTACGTGCGCGTCAAATCGCGCGAATGCCGTATGGTTGCTTATGAATTTCCCGGATCGATCCGCGGCTCAAAACGCATTGTCGTTACCTTGCCGTCCGGTATCCAAACCAACAGTGTTCTTTTGCGCATGATCGGCGAATTGCCCGTTATTTTTCCGTCCAGCGACCTGATGGTCGTTGTTCCCAGCGGCTGCACCGAAGTCGCCCGCAAGACCGGTATTCACGCAATTTCGCCCGACCTTTATGCTGCTAATTTGATCGGCTTGCCGAAGAAAGATTTCTTCAAAAAGGTCTCCGACTTCGACGCATCCGTCTTCATCGACTTTGAAACACATCGCAATATCTTCAACGCTCTTGTCGCTATCGCAAGCGGCGCCGGTCTGCGCATCGGCCTTGCGGGAGTCTGGGGCGCGCCGATTCACAATTTTGAAATTCGTTCGAGCTTCCAGCATGACGAACTCAAGGTCTACCGCAGCATGGTCGACTTGCTTAGCTCGATTCAGATTACTTCGGTTATGCCTGACTTTCGCGAGTCAAATTAACGGGGACAGGAGTTAACTTTGTACTTATCTGGTTTAGAAATACTCGGATTCAAATCCTTCCCGCTCAAAACTTCGGTCGAATTCGCCGCCGGTATCACCGGCGTCGTCGGTCCGAACGGATGCGGCAAAACCAACGTCCTCGATTCAATTCGTTGGGTTCTGGGCGAACAGCGCATCTCAATCCTGCGCGGCGGCAAGATGGAAGACGTCATCTTCGCCGGCACCCGCGAAATGAAACCGCTCGGCATGGCCGAAGTTTCGCTTCACATCGTCAATAATCGCGGCGTCCTGCCGACCGAATACAACAACATTACGATCACCCGCAGGCTCCATCGTTCTGGCGATTCCGAATACTTGCTCAATAACGTCGCTTGTCGCCTCAAGGACATCAACGACCTTTTCGCCGATACCGGTATGGGCGCCCACGCCTATTCCGTCATCGAACTCGACATGGTGGAAGCCATCCTCTCCGACAAGGCCGACCAGCGCCGCATGTTGTTCGAAGAAGCCGCCGGCATCACCAAGTACAAACACCGCAAACGCGCTGCGCTGCGCAAGCTCGAAGCTACCGAGCAAGACTTGTTGCGTCTGCTCGACATTCTTGGTGAAGTCTCCACGCAGGTCAACAGCCTTAGCCGGCAGATGAAAAAAGCCGAACGCTACAAGTACTATGAAGACCGCGTCAAAACCGTCGGCCAGGTCATTCTCAAGGAAAAATATCGCCGTCTCCACGGCCAGTTGCAGAAAGTGCGCGACGAGAAGCGCCTTAGCCAAATCAAGATGGCTGAACTTAGCGCCGAAATCGACCGCTGGGAAATAGCCCGCGAAGATTACGCCGCCAAGAGTCTCGAGCTTTCGGAACAACTGCGCGGTATCCGCGGACAGATCGAGGAGGTTTCATCGCAATGTTACCGACTTGAAACCGAAATCTCCGTTACCGAAGAGCGGATTCACTCTGCCGAACTCAACGACCAAAATGACCGCCGCGACATCGAGAACATCGGCGTCAAGCTCGAGCAACTCGCGCAGGAAAAAATTACCTTAAGCGAGAAAACGGTCTCGCTCAATCAATCGCTTGCCGAAGCCCGCGCCGCTCTCGAACAAAGCGAACTCAAGCTTAACGAGAAATTGGCGCAACTCGAGCAGGCGCGCACTTCGACGCAAAGCCAACAGCGCGACCTGTTTGAAATCGAGGGCCGCCGCAATCTCACCGAGCAAACGCGCGCTCAACTTGGCGACCAAATCAATGAAATTAATATCCAGCTGGCGAAAATTCGCGAACGCGACAGCCTGCTCGACGTCGAACATCAGGAGTCGACCCGCCGGCTCGAGCAGCTTGAGTCCCGCCAACAGAAGAATCGCGATGAGATCGCTTTCCTCGAGCAAAGCGTCTCAGCTTTCGAGACCGACCGCGAGTCAACCGTCGCTCGCCTGACCGAACTGCAGGCCTCACTCAATTCTCGCAGCGTCGAACAGAGCACCGTCGAAGCCCAGGCCGAATTGCTCACCCGCATGATCGCCCACTATGAAGGCTACGGCTCTGGCGTCACCGGTGTCTTCGAGCAGCGCGAATCGCTTCCCGGTATCGTGGATACTGCCGCAAATCTGATCCAGGCAAAGCCGGAGTACGTCGCAGCAATCGAAACCGCGCTCGGCGATGCGGCTGAATACATCGTCGTCGAGGACCGCAACGCCGCCCATCAGGCGATCAACAGCCTCCGCGAACAAAAACGCGGCCGTGCGACCTTTATCATCAAGTCCGAACTCGACAGTTGGGCGAAGGATCACAAAATCGCCCGTCCCGGCGGATTCGGGGGCAATCTTGTTCACGCCTCCGAGGTCATCACTGCAACACCGGGCTACGAAAAGCTTGCCGACTTGCTGCTCGGCGATGTCGTCATCGTCAACGACCAATACTCCGCCGAAAAATTGATCGGACTCGGCCAAGGCGAATTCCGCGTCGTAACTCTCGATGGCCACTATTATCCGGCGCGCCAAATTCATACCGGCGGCGGCGACAAGCAAATGCCGCTGTTGGGCCGTGAGAGCGATCTCACCCGCCTGAAAGCGCGCATCGAAGAATTGACTGCGGAAACGCAATCCATCCGTGAAGAGACCGAACGCTGGAATCAGCACAAGACGCAAGTCGATTCTAACCTCGTCGATGCCACCCGCCAGCTCGCGCAGTTGCGTGCGGCCGCCGGTGAACTTCAGATCGACAGCGCCGGTATCAAGTTGCGCACGCAGCAAATCTCCGATTCCCGCCGCGACTTTTCGTCCGATACCGAACGACTGACCGAAAAAATCTCCGGACTCAATGCGCAGCTTAACGATTTGGAAGTTGATGTCTCGCGTCTCACCGCCGACACGGAAGGCAAAAAATCTTCGCTGCAGTCGCAACACTCAACCGTCGAATCGCTCCAGCAGGACGTCAATAGCGCCGGCCACGAAGTCGAAGAACTGCGCCTGCGCGCAATCCGCTTCCAGACCGAACTGAATTCGCTCGAAAGCAATCTCCGCCGCATCGACGACTTGACTGTCGAAATGCAGTCGCAGCGCGAATCACGCAGCCGCGCTTGCGAATTGCGCGTCACTGAAACCGTCGCCTTACGCGACCGTATCGCCGAATGTCGCAAATTGCTCGATGAAAAATCACGCGAACGCGAATCGTTCCGCAGCGAAGAAATCGCCTTGACCGCCAAACAAGGCGAGCTTGGCGAAAAGCAGTCGGAGTTCGACCAAATCCTGAAAGCCAACCGCCGCCAACGCGACGAAGCCAACGAGTTGAATCAGAATCTGCTTGTCCAGGATACCGAACTCAACGCGCGGCACGAAGACGTTGTGCGCCAGTTGAAAGAACTCTACGACATCGACGTCATCTCTATCGTCATGCCCGAACCGCTGGCGGATGATACCTTCCACGACCTCGAAGCCGAACTCCAGGATTGCCGCAGCAAACAGCAGCAAATCGGCATGGTCAATATGCTCGCCCTCGAAGAATACGAGCGCGAATCCGAACGCGAACGCTTCCTGCGGGCGCAAATCGATGATCTCACCAAGGCGAAAGACGATCTCAAGTCAACGATCACCCGCATCAATTCGACCGCGCGCAAGATGTTCGCCGATACCTTCCTTTTGGTGCGAACCAATTTCCAGCGCGTTTTCGCTGAACTCTTCCAGGGCGGCGAGGCCGACCTGCGTTTGGAAAATGAGGAAGACCCGCTCGAATCGCCGGTGCAGATTTCTGCCCGACCGCGCGGCAAACGCTTCCTCAACATTACCCAGCTTTCTGGCGGCGAAAAAGCGCTTACGGCGATTTCCTTGCTTTTCGCAATCTATCTCGTCAAGCCTTCGCCGTTTTGTATTCTCGACGAAGTCGACGCGCCGCTCGATGACGCTAACGTCATCCGTTTCCTGCGCATGGTCCGCAGCTTCATCGGCAAAACCCAGTTCATCATCATTACCCACAACAAGCGCACGATGGAACAATGCGACCGCCTCTACGGCGTCACCATGCAGCAGCCGGGCGTCAGCCAGATCGTCTCCGTCGATTTCGAAGGCAAGGGACGGCGCACCGAACTTGAAGAAATGAAATTCACCGGTCAGGAGGCCGAATCTATCGAACCGCAACCGCTGCCCGAGCCGGTTCTGGTGGCAGCAGTTGTCGATGACGACATCGGTGCCGAGTTCGATGAACAGCCGTCGCGCACTACAGAAGGTGCCGCTTTTGCTGTTACAGAAGAAAAGCTTTCGTATCCCGGACCAAATGACGACGACGACGACGATGAAGAATATGACGATGATGATGATGACGACGACGATGATGACGAGGATGATGATTAATGGGGTTCTCCTTCAAGAAGCTCGCCGCCGGGCTTCTTAAGACTAAAGAAAGCATCGTAGCCAAACTCAAGACGGCAGTTGGCCTTCACAAGAAAGTCGACGCCGCACTTTTGGATGAAATCGAAGAAATCTTGATCTCCGCCGACATCAGCGTCGAGACCACCGGCCGTGTCGTCGAGGACCTCAAGACCCGCGTCGCCAAGCAGGGAATTGACTCATCCGAGGAAGTCTACGGCCTCCTCAAAGAGTCCCTCGCCGATCTGTTTTTATTCCAGGACTCCAACGGCTCATTCTTTGAAATCAAACAAAAGCCCTATGTCATCATGATCGTCGGCGTCAACGGCACCGGCAAAACCACTTCGATTGCCAAAATCGCCCGCCGTTTCATCACTGACGGCAAGAAAGTCACCATGGCCGCCGCCGATACTTTCCGCGCCGCAGCGATTGATCAACTTACAATTTGGGCCGATCGCGTCGGCAGCAATATCGTGAAAGGGCAGGAGGGAGGCGACAGCGCTTCGGTTGCGTTTGATGCCATCAGTTCTGCTGCCGCTCGCGGTGATGATCTTGTCATCATCGACACCGCCGGCCGTCTCCACACCAAGCTCAACCTCATGGAAGAACTAAGCAAGGTCAAGCGTGTCATCAAAAAAGCCATGCCCGATGCGCCGCATCGCACTTTGCTCGTCATCGACGGCACCACCGGACAAAACGCGCTCCAGCAAGTTGAGATCTTCAACAAGATGCTGCAGCTCGACGGCATCATCATTACCAAACTCGACGGCACAGCCAAAGGCGGCGCCGTTTTCTCGATCGTCGACAAATTCAAACTCCCTATCGTCCTGATCGGCATTGGCGAGCAAATGGACGACCTCGATGAGTTCAAGCCGCGCGATTTCGTCGAAGCCATGCTCACATGAACTCCGAATTTTCCATCAAGACGTCTACCCGCAACCAGCTTGTCGATATCACTTCACAAGTGCAGGAGTTCATCCGCAATTCACAATTCCGCGACGGAATTTGCGTCGTCTACACGCCCCATACGACTGCCGCAATCACGATCAATGAAAACGCCGATCCCGATGTGAAATTCGACGTCATGCGAAAACTCTCCGAGGTCTTCCCGCATAGCGACAACTACCGCCACAGTGAAGGCAACTCCGATTCGCATATCAAATCGTCGCTGGTGGGCTGTTCGGAAACTATCATCGTTGCCGGCGGCAAATTGTTGCTCGGCACCTGGCAGGGAATCTACTTCTGCGAATTCGACGGTCCGCGCCAGCGAACTTTCGTCGTCAAGCTGGTCGCCGGCTGATGCTGCAGATCGAAATTATCATCGTCGGCAAGATCAAGTCGGATTGGATCCAGTCCGGCCTCGACCACTATGCAAAACTTCTTTCCAAATTCGCCGACACGCATTTCACTCCAGTCAAGGAAGCTGACAACTCTTCTGCGACCACCGAACAAATCCTCGCCGTCGAGTCCGAGCGCATCCGCAAATTGCTCGCTCCGCGCGCTTTCGCCATGCTCCTCGACGCCGAAGGCAAGCATTATGACTCGGTTGCCTTTTCAGGTCTGATCAGTCACGCCAAGCTCGCCAATTCGAAGCTGCAATTCATCATCGGCGGCGCCTTTGGTATCTCGGCTGATTTGAAGAAAGACATCAAACACCATCTGTCGTTATCGCGCATGACCTTTCCCCACGAATTGACAACTGTCGTCCTGCTCGAGCAACTCTACCGCGCCTGCTCCATCGAAGCCGGCTCCAAATACCACAAATAGCAACTCCGCCATTTCGCTTCCAATCCTTACGCCCGATTCTCGTAGGGTGGGTCTCCTTACCGAAATTTCGTGCCATTCAAATTACGTCGACGGAGACCCGCCAATTTCAT
>CAZIBI010000007.1:107098-110877 GCA_964537215.1 uncultured Ignavibacteria bacterium
CTTACCGAAATTTCGTGCCATTCAAATTACGTCGACGGAGACCCGCCAATTTCATATCCATGGGAAGAATCGCTGTTTATGAATTCTCATTCTTAACTGCTTCTTGTAGGGTGGGTCTCCTTATCGAACTTTCGCGCCATTCAAATTACGTCGACGGAGACCCGCCAATTTCATTTCCGGTGGAAGCAACGCTGCTTTTGAAATCTCATTCTTAACTGCTTCTTGTAGGGTGGGTCTCCTTACCGAGACTTAGTTCCCCTCTAAGAAGAGGGGTGGCTCGGGCGTCCCGACTTGTCGGGGCGACCGAGACGTGGTGTGTCTTTCTTTCACCCCTCTCCCTTTCAAGGGAGAGGGGACAGGGGAGAGGGTATTGCATCTCAAAAAAAAAAGCCCCGACACTTTCGTGTCGAGGCCCAGCCCCGTCAGCTAACTGTGAGAACGGGTCTAATTGCCGGCTAATGCCGTCAGTCTTTGCCAACCCGATTCGGTTGACATCCTGGCAAGCTGCGCCGAACTCGCGACTTTGCGGAACGCATCGAGAGACTTGCGCGCATCATTTTCGTTGCCTAGTGCCAGCTGCGTCAACGCCAGATATCCGTGAATCTCCGGATTCTCGTCCGCGTGTTTGCGAATCTTCTTCAGCGTCTTCTCTGAATCCTTGTAGCGGTTGGTCACATAGAACGCCTTGCCGACATCAAACAGCGCCTGCGTGTCTTCCGGCGTGAAACTAAGCGCCTTCTGCAAGTCCGCCAATCCGTTGTCAAAACTGCCCGAAGCTATTTCCGCCCAACCGCGCAGGCTGAAGGCATCTGCGGCATTCGGCTGGAATTCAATGATCTTATCGTAGCAGGCAATCGCTTGCGAATACATTCCGGAATTCAAGTACAAATCGGCTGCCGAGCGATAATCCGCCCGCGCATTCAGTTTTTTGCCCGCCTGAAGATGTGCCTCGCCGCGGCGAAGATACGCCTTCACCATCGAGTTGTCTTTGGCCAATGCCAGCGTGTAGTAGCCGACTGCCTCGATGTATTTCTGCTCGCCGTAAAGCGTCTCCGCCTGCTCGTAGAAATCTTCCGCCGTGTATTCCACCGGCGCGTCGCTTTGCAGCGCGAGCAAGTTCGCCGTCAGTTCGGTCGTCTCGCCGCCGGTGATGTTCACCACTTGCTCGACGTCCTGGTAGCCTTCCGCTCTAATCACGATATTGCGGTTACCCGGCTTCATCCGCTTGAATGTCTGGCTCACCTTGCCCAGCGACTTGCCGTCCACCAGCACCTGCGCATCCGCGACATTGCTGCTGATCTTGAGCGTTCCGTATTCCGGTTGGTCGTCGGTAGTAGATGCTTCAACAATCGGTTGCTGAACCGGTCTTGCCGGCGTGCTCGTTGGTGCGAGAATTGGATTGATTCCGCCATATAGGAAATCGCTTTGGCTGTTCTGGATAATGACAGGGAAGAAGCGTGCCTCGTACAACCCGCCTTCGACCTTGACATCATAACGACCGTCCGCCACACCGGCAAACTTGAACATGCCGTGCTCGTCAGTAACGGTAGAGATGTTAAGTTGCGGGATGCTCACCGAAACGCCCGCCAAAATTTCGTTCGTTTCCGAATTCGCGACCACGCCAAACAGTGTCGCCCGCATTGGCGCCGGCGCTGTCAAGCTCTGAACGATCATGATAATCACCAGCACGCCGACGAGAATTCCGCCCAGCATCCAGCTACGCTTGTCAATTGCGCCTTTGCGAATCATGTATTTTTGATCATGGAACTCTATCGAATCGCCCGGGAACAGTCGCACGCTATCCGGAAAACTTAGCTTCTTGCCGCGCAAGTACACCACCGGCTCGGCCATAAGCGCCGGCTCCAGCGGAAGCGCCAATTCTGGCGTTGCTTTCTGTTCCGTCTCTGCCTCGGCACCGAGATTCGTCAGTTCTTGCTGAAGTGGCTTGTCCGCCGCTTCCGACCGCAGCAGCGGTTCAACCGGACTCGGCTCGAATTTCACACCGGGAGCTGTTTCACTCTGAAGCGACTTCTCCAGACTCGACATGAGACGCTGCTTGTCGAACCCCGGGACTGCCGTGTCTTTGTTCTTGCGGCGCATTCCGCCGAGCGGATTCTTGACTTCCTGGTCATTATCTTCAAGCGGCGTCAATTTCGCCTGAATTTCGCTTATCCGGTCGACCGGTTTAGTCACTTCTTTTTCAACCTTCTTCTCAACTTGCGTCAGCGGGCTCAAGTTTGTCGTTTGCTGACGCAGCAAATAGTCCGAGGCCGACTCGATTCCAAGGGAAGTGGTCTCCATTGCTTCGCTCGACTGCGCCTCTTCAATCGGCTCGTCATTGCCGTATAGGCTCAACAGCTTGTCAATGCCGCCTTCCGGGGCATTAGCGCCCAGCTTACGCAGTTCCGCGTCTTTGTCTTCCGGATCCGACACGTCTTCGACAGTGAATTCTTCACTCGCCAAAGGGACCGACGCTACCGGCTCGTTGTTTTTGACTATGGGAATCTTTGCCGTATCTTTGAGCTGATCAACAGGATCAGCGACTTCAACCGCAACTTTGGCTTGAAGCTTACTCCCGCAAGTCTTACAAAAAGCTGCGCCGTCGAAGCGATTTTCAGAACCGCATTTGCTGCACTGGACCATACTTCTCCCGCTGTTATAGAATTAGAATCACTTCTATTATCGTCATATTCCCCAAAGACTTTTAGGCATTTTGCCCCCTCAAACGTCCCTACAACTGTATGAAAATTATCACTTGACAGTTAACGCGGCAGCCGATATTCTGCATGCTTGGAATTCAGTCGGAAGTTGTTGTTTGTTATATAGTTTGGGAGGATGACCCGAAATGCTGAAAAGACTAATAATAAGTGGACTTATTGTCATGGCGGTGGCGGCTATCGTTGGTTGTAACGGCGATGATCCCGATGGCGGACAAAACGGCCGGTTCAATACCGTGTTGCTTCGCCCGGAGCGCTTTCCGTCCCTCTATGAAGGCTTGGTCTATGAAGCCTGGCTCGTCAATGTCGACGAAGACTCCAACTGGGTCGACCGCCAGTCCATCGGCAAATTCTTTTGGGATGAATTCGACTACCGCTTCCTGACCGCCGATGCCAACCGCACGGTCCGCGATTCGATGTTTGAACTCTCTTCGGGCGATGTCTACGACTACAAAATGATCGCAATTACGCTCGAGGAATTCCCGACCGACGAAAGCCCTGATCCGTCAGCGACAATCGTTGCGCAAAGTCCAATCGTCCGCGACCTTTCAACGTTCATGCGTTTCCCGGTCAATTTCGACGGCGTCGCACCCGGCACATTCGTGGTCGCAACCTTCTCCGACGGCAATTGGATTACCGCCGGCGAAGCTAACGCTGCCAGCGAACGCTTCGGCCTTTGGTTCCTTCGCTTGACTCGTGGCGCCACCGGATTCGAAGCACAAGAGCGCTATGCCGATGGTATCACGCTTCCGGTTCTTCCCGACACCGGCTATCTCTACGAAGGCTGGGTTGCTCTTGAAGGCGGCGACACTGTCTCAACCGGCAAGTTCTACTATCCCGATTATTTCGACTACGATAACAACCACTGCCAACTGCGCTCGATCCCGAATTTCCCGGGCGAGGATTTCCTCCTCAATAAACCGTCATGGATTCCGGAAGAACGCTGGCCCCTCGAAATCACGCGCGGCGGCGTGACCTTCGTCACCGTCGAACCAAACCCGGACAATGATCTGCGCCGTCCATCGAACCTCGTCGTCCTGCGCGGAAATCTTCCCAAGCGGG
>CAZIBI010000007.1:110977-117670 GCA_964537215.1 uncultured Ignavibacteria bacterium
GCTTCAAAAGTAGCTCCATCAATGTTTTAAGTCTCCGGAATCGGTTGTTTTTTGAAACTTTTGGGGTTAACTTTCGTTCATCGAGAACTAAGTGAGGGAGAGTAACATGTCAAACGATCTGAATGTCACAACGGTGGGATCTGAAACAAATCTGATGTCGCCGTGGTCTATCTTAGTAAGCATCTTTTATGAGCCGTCTCGGGTCTTTCGGTCTATCAAGGAGAAGTCTACTTGGTTAATACCATTCATCGTCGTGCTGGTCATAACCGCAACCTCGGCATACTTTGCCACGCCGATCGCGATTTCCGAACAGTCCGAGCGCGTTCGCACCGACCCGAATATTTCCGACCAACAACGCGAGCAAAAGTTGATGGGCATGAAGTTCATGTCCAATCCGGCTATGGGTTCCAGTTTTGCCATCATTGGCAGCGTCCTTATGATCTTCGTCTACACCGGAGTTCTGATGCTCTTCGCTAATGTCATCTTCGGCGGCAAAGCTCGCTTTTCGCAAGTTTTTTCGCTCGTGGTGGTGTCTTCTCTAATATGGGTCGTGTCGTCGATTGTAAAAACGCCGCTGATAATGGCAAAAAACAGCGCCGACATCCGAACTTCGCTCGCAATGATCCTGCCCGCGAACGCAAACCCGTCTCCGCTGTATCACTTCTTGAATACATACACCGATGTGTTCTTCATCTGGGAAACCATCGTGGTTATCATCGGTGTGAAAATCATATACGATTTCGCCACGCAGAAGGCAGTACTAGCTGTCCTCATCCCGACGGCAATAATGGCGATGATTACAACCGCCTTGAGCGCCTTGGCCTAAATTGGAGATCTATAGTTTGACTAATAAGGAGAATTCAATGGGACGAAACGGAAGACTTGCGATCATTCTCTTTCTGATCGTAAGTGCATGTATTCTTGGCCGGTCATCGAGCGCATTTGCTCAAACCGAGCGGCTGACACTCGAACAATGCATCGACATCGCGCTTGAGAAAAATCTCGGCATCATCTCCAAAGAGGCCGCGGCTGATCGCGCCAAATACGACCGACTGGATGCCTGGGGCGCGGCACTTCCGAATGTCAGCACCGACGCCCGCTACAGCTACTCAAAGTCCTACGGTCGTATGTTGATCCAATTGCCCGATACTTCCTACATCGGCGAAGACCCCGGTTCCAAGCGTTACAGCACCGGCATCGGCATCTCCATGACCTTGTTCGACGGCGGCTATACCTGGTTCCGGATCAAGCAAGCCAACCAGCTAAAGAAAGCTGCCGACAACGATCTGCAGGACGCTGTCAATAACACAGCCTATCAGGTTAAGATCGCCTATTACACGCTCCTGCGCGAAATCATGCTCAAGCGTGTCCAGCAGGATGCCTTGGCCCGCTCCAAGAAACAACTTGAAGTCACCAGCAGCCGCTACGATCTTGGCTCGGCTTCTCTGTCCGAGAAGCTCAAAGCCCAGGTCAACGTCGCCAACGACTCCTTGCAGCTCCTTCAGCGTGAAAACAGCATTCGCGCCGCCGAGTTCAACCTGAATATCATCATGAACCGCGATGTCGCCCTGCGTCTTGACCCAGCCGACAGCATGCGGGCCGAAACCATGACTCGTGGTCTCGAAGAACTCCTTAGTGCCGGCATTAGCTCCAATCCGGCGCTTGCTCGCAGTAAGGCCGACATGGAAGCTGCCCAAACCGGCGTCTGGATGTCCAAACGTTCTTGGCTGCCCCGCGTCTCCGCCAGCATGAGCTGGGGCTGGAGTCCGAACGAAGGTAAAGATTGGTTCAGTTACAAGACCGAAGACAAGTCGTATTCCTTCGGCGTCAGCTTCAGCTACGACCTCTTCGACGGCTTTGCCAAGAAGACCGATTATTCCCGCGCCAAATTGTCTGCCATGACCGCGCGCGAATCGTACCACAACGACGTCAATAGCCTCAACTCTGATGTGCGCCAGGCATATCTTGACTACGAAAAATCCCGCCTCCAGCTCGAAGTCGCCGAACTCGGGTCGCGCTCGGCGGAAGAAGACATGAAATTACAGCAGGAGCGCTATCGTTTAGGCGCCTCCTCAATTCTCGAATTGCTCGATGCCCAGGTCTCGCTGACACAGGCGCAGTCCAACCTTGTCCAGGCCTACTTCGACTTGAACAAGGCGATTGCCGATATCGCGAAGGCGACGGGGGGAAGATAACGAAATTCGCGCATCAATTTTACCAGCGTGAATTCGGAGTGAATTATGACCAGTAAAAAACGCACTATCCTGATCGTCGCCGGCGCCGTCCTGCTCCTGGCGATCATCGTCATCGTCAACCTTAGCTCCAGCACCGGCAATATCCAGTCCGTGCAGGCTGATAAGGTTAAAAAAGGCGAAATCGTCTCCGAGGTCACTGCCACCGGCAATGTCCAGGCGCGTACCACGGTGAAAGTCTCCGCCGACGTGTCCGCCAAAATTACCGATCTGCCGGTTGAAGAGGGCGACCTCGTTAAGAAGGGTGACGTCCTGGTTCGCCTCGACCAAACCCGCTATCAGGCCGCTGTCGGACAGGCTGAAGCTTCTCTGGCATCCGCCAAGGCCGCCGAGAAGCGCGCCGAAGCCAGTCTGCTCGAAGCCGAGCAAACCCATCGTCGCAATAAAGAGATGTTCGAAGGCAAACTCATCTCCGAGGAAACCTACATCCAGATTCAGACAAATTGGGAAGTCGCCAAGGCCAATCTCGAATCGGCGCAGTACAATACCAAGCAGCAAAAAGCCGTCCTCGAAGAAGTCCGCGACAATTTCGCCAAGACGACAATTACATCGCCCATCGACGGCACCGTCGTCAGCCTCAACGCCGAGGTCGGCGAAATCGTCATGATCGGCACCATGAACAACGCCGGTACCGTCATCATGACAGTTGCTGATCTGAACACCATCGAAGTCGAAGTCGAAGTTGACGAAACCGACGTTGCCCGTGTCAAGGTCGGGCAGGAAGCGAAACTTTCCGTCGATGCGTTTCCAGACACTACCTTCAAAGGTGTCGTCGTGGAAGTCGGCAATGCGGCCCAGTCGTCCGGCTCAAGCACCGATCAAGTCACCAATTTCCTTGTCAAGATTCTACTCACCGACGTCGTTCCCGGAATCAAGCCCGGCATGACCGCTACTGCTGATATCACAACCGCCAAACAAAAAGACATTCTCTACGTCCCGATACAGGCCGTCGTCATGCGTCCCGAGAAAGTTGATACCCTCGACAAGGCGCCGGCGAAGGAACCGGAAACCGGCGTGATTGCCGCTGAAGTCGCCAAAGACGGCATGGCTGCAACCGGCAAGAACGAGCCCAAGGAAATCGAAGGTGTGTTCAAAATTGTCGACGGCACCGCCAAGTTCGTTGCTGTCAAGACCGGAATCGCTGACCAGCAGAATATCGAAATCAAGGAAGGTCTGGCGTTCGACGACCAGATCATTTCCGGAAGTTACAAAATCTTGCGTACTCTTGAGGATGGGGCAAAAATCAAGATCGAAGCGGCAGGGAAAGAAGGTGAGAAGAAGTGAGCCATCTTATTGAAACTGCAAATCTTTGGAAGACCTACAAGATGGGCAGCGAAGAACTCCACGCTCTCAAAGGCGTAAACCTCTACGTGGAGAAAGGCGAATATCTCGCCATCATGGGACCTTCCGGATCGGGCAAATCAACCTTGATGAACCTGATCGGTTGCCTCGATACGCCCTCGCAAGGCTCGTACGTTCTCAACGGCAAACAGGTCGCCAAGATGGACGACGACGAACTCGCCCATATCCGCAACCGCGAAATCGGGTTCGTCTTCCAGACTTTCAATCTCTTGCCGCGTGCGACCGCGTTGCACAATGTCGAATTGCCGTTGATTTACAACGGCACCGATTCCAAGACTCGTATCGAAAAAGCCAAGCGTGCGCTCGAAATGGTCGACCTCGCCGATCGCATGGGACACAAACCCAACGAACTCTCCGGTGGTCAGCGTCAGCGCGTTGCTGTTGCACGCGCTTTGGTCAACAATCCGTCGATCATTCTTGCCGACGAACCGACCGGTAACCTCGACTCGAAAACCGGCGAAGAAATCATGGGACTGTTCGCGCGTTTGCATCTCGAAGGCAATACCATCATCGTTGTCACACACGAACCCGATATTGCCCTCCATGCGAATCGCGTCATCTACATCCGCGACGGCAACATCGAAAAAGAAGTGATTACTTCCAGCGATACCGTGAGTTTATGATTCTAGAGACCCTCAAATTGGCGTCCACGGCGCTGTGGGTCAACAAGCTTCGGACCTTCCTGACACTGCTGGGGCTCGTGATTGGTATTGCCTCTGTGATCGGGATTATTTCTTTGCTCGAAGGCATGACGACCCGCATCAACCAGCTCTTCGAAGAGCAGGGTACTACCACGATCTTCGTTACGCGCTTCGGCATTATCACCTCCGAGGAAGAATTCCTGCGCGCCATCAAACGCAAGAAACTCTCGCTCGATGACGCCAAAGCAATCAAAAAAGGCTGCCCGCTGGCGCAAGAGGTTGGACTCGAAGTCAACGACAACTTGCTCGTCAAATGCGGCAACGAAAACCTGTTCAACGTTGCAGTTTTCGGCAACACCGCCAACTCGATTCTTATGCGCGACCTTGAAGTCGTCGAGGGCCGCTTCATCTCCGAGTCTGATGACGAACACCGCCAAAATGTCGTCGTTATCGGACAGGAGTTAAAGAAGAAATTCTTCCCGCTCGGCAATGCGCTTGGCAAGCAGATTTCCATCCAGGGCATGCGCTTTACTGTCATTGGTGTCGGCGAGGAAAAAGGCTCCGTCTTCGGCGAAAATATGGATCGCTACTGTCGCATCCCCGCCAACACCATGCTCAAAATGACCGGCCGTCGTCAGGATATCGACATCACCATCAAAGTTGCTTCCGAATCGCAGCTCGATGCCGCCATGGACGAGATTCGCACCGTCCTTAGGGCACGCCGGGGCGTCAAGTATCACGATCCCGATGACTTCGCCTTGCTGACTTCAGAAATGATGATGAACTTCTTCTCGTCGTTCACCAGCAACGCCCGCATTATTGCCTTCTCAATTCCTGCCATTTCTATCGTCGTCGCCGGCATCGTCGTCATGAATATCATGATGGTCTCCGTCACTGAACGAACGCGCGAAATCGGCATCCGCAAAGCTATCGGCGCGCGGCAGAGCAATATTCTCTCGCAGTTCCTTCTCGAAGCTTCGCTCATGTCACTGTTGGGGGGAGTCATCGGCACAGCACTTGGACTCTGGCTCTCGTACATGGTGGCAGGGGAGTTGGGGATTCTTTTTGTGATTTCTCCATTGGCTGTTGGTTTTGGCTTGGTAATCCCGATTGCCATCGGGCTGTTCTTCGGAATTTACCCCGCCTGGAAAGCCGCCAGTCTCGATCCGATTGAAGCTTTGAGGTTCGAATAATGAATGTATTTGAAACCAAAGAAGGCGTCTTCCTCGCGCTCGATTCGATCCGCGCCAACAAGTTCCGTTCGTTCCTGACGATTCTCGGCGTGATGATTGGCGTCAGTTCCGTCATTGCCATGGTCGCGCTGATTCAGGGTCTGAATTCCGCCGTGGCTAACGACATCGAAGCCATGGGCAGCAACGTCATCTATATCATGAAATATCCCCCCGAGATGAATCACAATGAAATGACCGAGCAGGATCGCCAGCGCAAGCCGATCACCATGGTCGAGGTCGATGCTGTTCGCGAGATGTGTCCCTCCGTCGACGGCGTCAGCCCGCAAAACTATTACTTCCGTCCGGGTGGAAATCTGGTCAAGTACAAGAACAAGTCGTCCGAACGTACTTCAGTTTTTGGCACCAGCGAAGATTTCGAAGTCGTCAACAATCGCTTTGTTGAGCGCGGCCGTTTCTTCAATGACTCCGAGGACAAGAACCGCTCGATGATTTGCGTCATCGGCGCAGACCTTGCCGACGCTCTGTTCGAAAACACCGACCCGATCGGGAAGAGCATCCTCATGAACAACACCCGTCTGCGCGTCGTCGGCGTCCTCGAGAAACAGGACCGCACTTTCGATGGCGGCGGCCAAAACAACATGATCGCGCTTCCTTACGGCACCTTTGAAAAACTCTATCCGTGGGAGAAGGAACTCTTTCTCGCCGTCAAGGCCCGCGATGCCCAAATGATCGAAAAAGCGCAGGACGAAATCCGCCAGGCATTGCGTCGTGTTCGTGGCGTCAAATACAATGAAGAGGACAACTTCGCGATGTTCACCCAGGAATCGGCTACTAAAATGTATGAAGAAGCCACCGGCATTATTTGGGTCATCATGATCGGCATCTCGTCCATCGGTCTAATGGTTGGCGGCATCGGCGTGCTCAACATCATGCTCGTCTCCGTCACCGAACGCACTCGCGAAATCGGCATCCGCAAGGCCATCGGCGCCCGCCGCGCTAATGTCTTCTTCCAGTTCTTGGTCGAAGCCATGACGCTTTCCGGTTCCGGCGGTGTCATCGGCATTGTCTTCGGCCTCTTATTGGCGTTGTTGATTTCCGCCGTCTCGCCGCTGCCGATGGTGGTACCGTTCCTCGGCGTTCTCATCAGTTTCTGCCTTTCGGTCGGCGTCGGCCTGATCGCCGGAGTCATTCCAGCCTATCGAGCCGCCTCCGTCGACCCAATTGTCAGCCTCCGCTACGAATAAC
>CAZIBI010000007.1:117770-125426 GCA_964537215.1 uncultured Ignavibacteria bacterium
CAAACTGAACAATCACCCCACGCTCCACGTATAATTTGTGCTTGCCGTTGGTTTTTAATGGCATAAGTTGACCCTCATCGAGCAGGAGTTTTGAATGCGCACACCCCGAAGTGTTCTGATATTTTTCGCCGCCGCAATGTGCTTCTTTGCTGCCTCTGCAGTGGCTGACGAGGTCGAGGACATCAACCTCGCCCGCTCCAAGTTCTTCATCGATCACACCGTCTTTGCTGATACCGTCGATAACCGCCTCGAGGTCTACTACAAGATCTTCAACGACGGGCTCCACTACGTCAAAAAGGGCGAAAAATACGTCGCCAACTACGAAATCAGCATCATCGTCACCGGTGACAAGGACCGCCAAATCACTGGCCGCTCGGTCGAACGTAATTACATTCTCGACAGCTACGAACTAACCAAGTCCGAAGTCGGCTTCCTGATCAATCAGGTGTCTCTGCCGTTGCCAGCCGGCGAATTTGAGATGAAATGCAAGATGATCGACCATAATTCCAACGATGCCTCGACCATTGAATCGAAAATCAAAAGCCCGGCTTTTTTGCCCGGAGCCGATATTTCCGATCTGGAGTTTATCCAGGAAGTCCAAAACGTCGACCCGGCATCAGTCTTTAGTAAGGGTGGAATTGCCGCCGTTCCGAGCGTCGAACGCTCCTTTGACGGCGAACTCCAAAAACTCGGTTTCTACGCCGAGCTTTATTTGCACGACCACGTCGGCAAAGATGTCAACCTCGTCGTCGCCGTGAAAGGCAAACACACCGACACCGAGACCGAAAAGAGCACCTCGATACATGTCGATTCCGCCCGCATGGCGGTCACCCAGTTTGTCGATGTCACCGGACTGACACCGGGCGACTATATGCTGATTGTCAGCCTCGAAGGCGACGGCAAGCAGTTCGCCCGCCGTGAAGCGCGCTTCATGCTCAAGTGGTCATTGGAGTCGCTGCTCAAGAACGACTATGAATATGCCGTTGATCAGCTGAAGTATCTCGCGACGAAAGATGAGAAGAAAGTGCTCATGGCCGCTTCCGACTCCGAACGTGTACTTACTTTTGAGGCTTGGTGGAAAGGCAAGGATCCCACGCCAACCACCCCGGAAAACGAGCTGCGCGAGGAATACTACCGCCGCATTCGCTATGCCGACCAGTACTTCTCAACAGTCGGCCGCGAGGGTTGGCTCACCGACCGTGGCATGGTTTACATACGCTGGGGCGAACCCGATCAAATCGACCGCTATCCGTTTGAACTTGGTAAGAAGCCATATCAGATATGGTATTATTATACACAGCGCCGCGCTTTCTACTTTGTCGATGATCGCGGTGACGGCGATCTGCAATTGCAGTATCCGTACGACGGCGATTGGCGCAGCCGCGGCAGCATGGGTCCGTAGTGGATAAGTGAGGGAGAGATTTTACAAATGAAACGGGTAATGTTTTTGGCGATTCTGGCAGCTTTGCTGACCGGAACGGTGTCCGCGCAAGTTCCGCTCGAACCAATTCGCATTTGGGCGGATGGTTCATCCTACATGCATTTTCAGGATCGGACTAAAAGCTATGTGGAGGTCTATTGCGCCTTCCAGCGATCCGACTTCCAGTTTGAAGATAAGAACGGCGTCTTTGAAGCCATCGCTTTTCTTTACGCTGAAGCTGTAGACAAGGACGGTAAGCTCGCGGATTCCAGTTCGCAATTTGTCGTGATGTCCGTCCAATTCCTCGAGGACGCCTACAAGAAAGACGTGCGCATCTTTGAGGTTCTCCCGTTGGTCTTGGCGCCGGGGAAGTACAACGTCAAAATCACTGCCGTCGATGCCACCACCAAACGCACGGGCATCGCGACTTTCGAATTCAATGTCCAGGATTTCGCCGGCCAAAGCCTGATGGTGTCCGATCTTGAATTATCCTATGAAATCAGTCCTACCGATACAACAATGCCGGTTTCGTCACTGATTAAGAACAATCGTCGCGTTCTGCCGAATCCGAATCGCTATTTTTCGAATGATGATTCGCTGATCTACTTCTATGCCGAGGTTTACAATCTCGCTCCGAAGACAGCCGCGAGCAACGAGTTCGAGGTCCACACAACTCTTCACGATTCCTTTGGCTACGAACTCCGCCGCTATGCTACCAAGCATCATCCCAAACCGGGTGCGACCGCAGTCTTGTCCGATGCAGTTCCGATTCGCGGCGTGCCGGGCGGCTCTTATGAGCTGCGCGTCGAAATCGAAGACTTGGCCACCGGACTAAAAGCGACTTCCGCCAAGCGCTTCATGATGATCTATGGCTTCGATCAGCTCTCGCCGACAATGTCGGACTCGTCACAGTTTTCTGCCGAGGATGCATCTTTAATGGAGCAGGTCATCAAGTACATCAGCTCTTCGGAAGAGAAATCGATGTACCGCGAGCTCGACCTGCAAGGGAAGAAGGCATTTCTTGCACAGTTCTGGGATCGCAAAAATCCTAAGCCTGGCACTCCGGTCAATGAATTTAAGAACGAAATCTTCCGCCGCTTCGCTTACGCTAATCAGTACTACTCCACCACCTTGGTCGCCAAAGACGATGGCTGGCGCACCGATCGTGGCCGCATCTACATAACCTATGGCGAACCTGACAACATCGAACGCCATCCGTCTTCGATGGGGCAAAAACCCTACGAGCGTTGGTTCTACGATCGCATTCCGGGCCAGACCGGCGGCGACTATTGCCTCTTCGTCGATATGGACGGTTACGGCAATTACCAGCTCGTCCACTCTACGCTCCGGGGCGAAATCTCGAATCCGGAGTGGGAAGCCAAGATCGAAAACGACCAGCTGCGTTAACCGGTGACCCGAAGTAAGCGCGCATTGCTAACGGCCGTCATCACGCTTGTCGCAGCCTATCTGCTAATTTGTCTGGCGGCTTTTCTGCTGCAGCGGAAACTTATCTACCATCCGAACCGTGACGTGGTTGCAACGCCAAATGCCATCGGCCTCGAATTTCAGGAGTTCGCATTGATGGCGGCCGACAGTGTAACCTTCAAGGTTTGGCGCATCATGCGTCCCGCGCCACGAGCTGTTGTAATCTGTTTCCACGGCAACGCCGACAACATCTCCCGCAATCTCGATTTGTACCGTACCTGGTTCAATCTTGGTGCCGAAATAATTGCCTTCGAGTACCGCGGTTATCTCGACACCGCCGGCGAACCCTCCGAGTCGGGTATTGATCTCGACCTTGCCGTCTTAGCCGATTCGCTTAAGTCGTGGTACCCGGATCGCTCCACCAAGATCATCGCCATGGGCCGCTCACTCGGCGGGGCAGTTGCAGCCAAGTTGGCCGACATCTATCCAGTCGACGGAATCATCCTCGAGTCCACTTTCAGCACTATGGCCGACGTAGCTCGCGAGCGCTTTCCGTTCCTGCCGGCAAAATTACTCCTTCGCGAGCGCTACGATTCGGAGTCAATCGTGCATCGGCTATCAATCCCGCTGTTGGTAATTCACAGCACCACCGATGAGGTCATCCCGTTTCACCTCGGCCGCAAACTCTACAACGCCGCCAACGAACCCAAACAATTCCTCGAAATTCAGGGCGGGCACAACTCTGGTGTCGAAATCTCCCAATCGGTGCTCGAATCCGCCTATGGCGATTTTCTCAACCGCATCCTGCTCTCCGAACACACGGCCAACTAACTCCTTGTAGGCCTGGTTCCGATCTGTGGGTCGGATTCGTCTTCGTAGGTCGGGTTCCGAGTGGAGCGCCAAGCGGAACGAGAAACCCGACATCTGCATCCGCATATCACCCCCCAAACAAAAAGCGCCGACTTTCATCGGCGCTTTCCATCTTCGAATCCGAATAGGGAAGAGTCTTAGTGCGATCCGCTCGCAGCTTCGTTCGATCCGGCCTTGGCTGCTGCAGCCTTATCCAGCGGCGGAGCGACAGCCGCAATCTGCGCAGATAATACTACCGGCACCGAATAACGCGTCTTGGCTGCGTCGTTGCATTCAAACGTAATCGACTTCGTGAAATCCTGGCCCGTGAATTCCGGCGCCACGCGAATCTTTACGTCGCGTGTCTTGCCCGGCTTGATATCGCCGGTGCCAAGATCGACAACGGCGTAACCGTGCGGTTCTGTAACCAGCTTAATCATCACAGGCGCAGTCGAGACGTTCTTGAGCGTAACAATCTGCTCCTTGCCCTTGCTGTTTTGGTCCCACTTGACCATGCTTTGGCTAAGCGTCAGCGGTGTCAAAGAATCCGGATGATCCTGTGCGTAGATAACTGCGCCGAAACGCAATTGGAAATTACCTTTATCGTTATCGTTGCAGGTCACCGTTGCGCTCTTGGTGATATTGCCTTTTTGTCCGGCGCTGGCATGAAACACCAGTTCAACTTCGCCGCTGTCTCCGACGGCAATGACTTCCTTCTTAAGCGGCGCTTTCGTGCATCCGCAAGCCGGTTTCACGCGCAAGATCTTGAGTGAATCCTCGCCGCGGCTATGCAGCCAATACGAATGGCTCACGCTGGCATCGTTCGGCATATAGCCGAACTGAAAATCAACTTCACCCGCATAGACCTTTGCCTTGCTCGGCGGGAAAGCTGCCAAATCCTTCTTGGCTTCCGGCGCCGGCGTTTGTGCGACTGCCAGCGCGGTAATCATTAACATCAGCGCGACAGCCAAAACAATTGCTCTCTTCACTTATTCCTCCATCGTTTTGCTAAGTGACACAGATTATTATACACACATATATTCATCTTTAGTTCAATTCAACTTTCGCGTCTGCGCATCAAAAAAAGCGCCGATCACTTGGACCGGCGCTTGCGAAATCTCATTTCCAGAATAACAGGCTATTTCTTGCCTACTGGTTTAGTCGTCGCACCGGCTGTTGTCGTATCGACAAATGGTACCTTCTTGCCCGGCGCCGGTCTCGCTACAGCCGGAGCTTCCGGCTCGCCGAATACAACCGGTACCGTAAATCTCGTCTTGGCAGAGTCGCTAAGTTCAACGGTGAATGATTTCTTGAATTCAGCACCGGTGAAATTCTTATCGATCTTTACCTTGATCTCCTTCGCTTTGCCTTGCTTGATCTCGCCGTCTGCTACGTCAATCGTCGCGAACCCGTATGGTTGGCTCACCAGCTTCATCCTGACCGGCGTTGCGGCAGTATTCGTGACGAATAACTTCTGCTCTTTCGCCTTGGACAACGGCTCCCATACTAATCGACTGGCCGACAAAGTTACCGGCTTCAGTGAGTCCGGAAATTCTCTATCGTACACCGTCGAACTAAGCTTCAACATAAACGTTCCGCGCTCCGCGTCGTTGCACTTGACCGTCGCGCTTTTTGCAATTCGGCCCTTCTGGCCTGCAGTCGAATGGAATATTAACTCAACCGAGCCGCTGTCACCGACAGCGATCACCTCTTTCTGGAGAGGTGCTTTCGTGCATCCTCAACCAGGGTTGACGCTGATTATCCTTAGCGAATCCTCGCCGCGGCTGTAAAACCAGTAAGTATGACTGACATACGAATCGCTCGGAATCCAGCCGAATTCAAAATCGGTCATGTCCGTTGCAATTTTTGCTTTGCTGGGCGGGGTGGCCGGCGCCTGCGGAGTTGCGGCCGGTTGCGGAGTGGTCGTCGGCGCAGGCTGCTGTGCCAACAACATGCTGCTCGTCATAATCACGCTGACGAGACCGATCAGAAGATGCTTCTTCAAGAATTCCTCCATAGAGACTGGATACAATGCATAAGTTTAACGCCAAAAGTCGATTCTGTCAAGACACAATCTCTTCCTGCGTTACGACCCCTTCTGCAGATTCGCCTTGGCCGAGCCAAGCGATTCCGATATCCGTACCGGGAAGGTATACCGGCTCTTTGCCTGGTCATTGAACTCAATCGTAAACGATTTCGTGTAATTCTTCTGCGGTGGCGACTGTTTGACCTTTACCAGGATCTTGCCGATTGCATTCGGCGGAACTTCCGCTTTCGGCATCTCAACCGAGATAATTTCGCTCGGCGCCATCACCAGTCGCGGAATCACGTTGGTATTGGAGCGGTTCTCGAACTCGACAACAACCGTCTTGCCGAAATCCGCATTTGTCAATTTGAGCGATTCATTCTTGGTGATCTTTACCGGACCAACCTGCTCGTTGGGTTCGTGAACGTAGCCGGTAAACGCCAATTCCAGACCCGGATTGATCGGGTCGTTGCAGCTGATATTCACGGTCTTGTTCTGCTGCAGGCGCCGCGAGCCGATATCGAAAACAACCTCTACCGGTACGCTGTCGTTGACCGCGACCATGCCGACCGGGTTGTTCGTCTTGGTGCAGCCGCAGCCAACGGTTACGCTATGAATGTTCAGGCTGTCTGTACCGATGTTGTTAATCCAAAAGGTGTGCGCGACCTTGCCTCCTTGCGGCAAATATCCCATGTCAAATCGCGGTGCTACCACCAAAGCCTTTGGCCCGCGCTGCTGCGCGAATCCCAGGCTCGCCGCCAACAGTAAGGCGCTAAATAGGAGATATCGTACTCTCATCGCTGAATCCTTTATCGTAAGTTAATCGCTATCTCTTAGTTAATAGTAACCGGAATTGTCCAGCGTGTCTGTTTGGCATCGTTGAACACGAGCGTAATCGACTCATCCGACCGACTGATTTCCATCTTCGCCGCTTGCAGCTTTACCGTCATTATTTCTTTCTTGCCCGGTACGATCTGACGGATCGGCATCTCTACATCCACATACGGCGACTTCAGCTCATCCACTAAGCGCGGAAAGACATTCCTCGAACCGCCGTTATATATCTGAACCTTGATATCGTCTGCCGAACCGCCTTTTGTAAAACTTATCGCCTTCGGCTCAACTCCCAAAGGCGGCTGGGGCTCATCCGGCTTCAAATTGAATCCGAAAACGTGAAACGTCACCCGCGGCGTCTCGCGATTGTCGGTATATATAGCTGGCGACTTCTCAAATTGCCCCGGATGAATCTTGCCTGTCTCAAATGTCATTTCCACCTCAAGCGAATCTCCCGGCTTCAAAACCTTGGTCTTGAGCGGAATCTGCGTACAGCCGCAGCCCGGGACAACACGCGTGATATTGACCACCGTGTCGCTCTGATTGATCAAAGTCGCACGGTGCTTGACTATCGTCCCGAACGGAACGTATCCAAAATCGCATTTGCCGCCGATCACATCCAGCGCTTCCTTTTCGTCCTGCCCGGCAACCGAACTTGCCTGAAACAAGAACAGGGAAACGGCCGCAATAAAACCAAGCGGTCGGATAAGCTTGAGCACTTTCTTAATCATTATCGCTAAACCTTTGATAGTTCAATTCTTACACGACTCATCGACCAATTTGTAATTTTATACAAGAATGGCTCGGCTCAAGATACAAATTTTTTCCGAATTTTTCGATAAATAAGATTGACGACTGCACGAACGTGCAGTATCTTGCAGTGTAAAACGGATGTTACATTTTGGAGGTCGCAAATGTCCCCGTACGAGGATCTGACCGATAGACAGCGGGAGGTCTATCGCTATATCGAAGAGCGGATTAACCGCGAAGGTCGCCCGCCCACCATCCGCGAAATCGGCGAAAAATTTGGGCTAAGTTCAACCAACGCCGTCCGCGATTTGCTCAAAGCCCTGATCCGCAAAGGCTACATCGAAAAATCCGC
>CAZIBI010000008.1:0-120499 GCA_964537215.1 uncultured Ignavibacteria bacterium
CGGCATCGGAAATCGTTATCAGATCGCTGCCGTCGGCATCGCCGCACATGAACGGCGGCGGCGGCGCGGCTGCCACGATGATGCGCGTGCTCAAGGTGTCGACGCGGGTGGGGATCGAGCCATCTGAAACCGCTATTGTGAAATAGTAGGTGGCGATGAAACCGGGATTGCCAGTTACGGTGCCGATGCCATTGTTGAAATCGCAGCCGATCGGCGTATCACCGCCGACAAACGACCAATTGTACGGGGGCGTACCGCCGACAGTCCAGAATTGGTAGTTGTAGGGCACATTCAGGTAGGCAGTGTCGGGCTCGTAGCTTTCGATATGAAGTACGCCGTCGCAGGCGTCGCCGACTCCGTCGCTGTTCTCGTCATATTGTTGTGCATTTGCGACCGCGGAGCAATTGTCGCAGGCGTTTTTGAAGCCGTCGCCGTCGCTGTCGACGACATCGGGGCAAACAAAATTACCCCACTCGAAAACGTAGAGACCTGTCTGCATATCAGACGCGGTTATCTTTCCAGACGGAAAATACGGAGTTACGTCCCAAACGCCGGAATAGCCGAATCCGCCGCCGGGATAGGTGTCGTTACGGGCGACCTCGAAGGGGCTGGCGGGATTGCTGACATTCCAGATGCGGACGCCCTCGGTGTAGTGGGCAATATAGAGGTATCCATCTTTGTAGAAGCAGTTGTGAACTGAGGCGCTGGGGTGTACGACGATTTGAGAAACCAGCTGCACGTTGTTGATATCCGATATATCGAAGACGCGAGTCCACTGGCCCGAGGTTCCGATTTCGTCGCCGACAAAGACATAATGGCCATCGGGGCTGATTTCGATGTTGTGGGCGCCGGAACCGGGATAGTTGAAATTGGTGATGAAAGTCGGGTTCGCCTTGTTCGCGATATTTAGCACGTCGATACCCTGACCGTAAATGGCAGCGGCATAAAGCGTGTCGTTGCGAATGTCAATGTCGTGATAGTAGTACGTGTTGTATTGGCCGACACGGGCGCCGGGGCTGGCTGGATTAATGATATTCCAGATTTCGAGGCCGCCGACACCGTGGTTACCGACGACATAAAGATAGTGGCCCTCGACCCAGCAATTGTGCGAACCACCGCCGATGGGAGTGATTGTCGCGACCTGCACCGGATTTGCGACATTAGCGATGTCGAAAATCTGCAGCGGTTCGTTTTCCTTGACGATAATTGCCCAGTGGCGGTACGTTTTGACGTCCTTGGCGTCCGTGTTTCCAAAGAGTGTGGGCATGAATCCGACTTCGGTCGGCGGCCAATTGTCGATTTGGATAATGGACACACCTTGCGGGCGCGAACAAATCAAAGCATACTCATTGCCGGTGGCAGAGTCGACGTAACCCCAGCTTCCTCCATAAGTCGTCCTGCCATTCCAGTGTCCCCAGACATAGAGGGAATCATAGTCGCTGCTTGCAGCGTCGGCCAGGACGGAATTGAGTACGCCGGCGTCTTTGGCGCTGGCAGGAGGCAGGCTGATCATCTGCGTCGAAGCCGGCTGGACCTCGCCGGCATTTGGCGGGCGGAAGGTATTGGTATTGTTTCTATAGTCGATGGTTGGCGCATCGTTGTCGATCCACTGATGAGTGGCGGCAGAATTTGTAGCAGCCGCATCTACGTTGGAAAGGCTGAAGCATGTGATCAAGCAGGCGATAGCAAGTTTTGCGAGCATCAGTGATTCTCCCATATGCCAAGGATTGATTTCCAATTTGTCCAGTCGAGCATCAGCGGACAGATAGGGCTATGTTGCCCAAGCTTATCCAATTGATTACAGGATAAGTACGTGGCCGGCAGCGTTATGTTCGATAATATTGGTCTATATAATAGCTGTTTTGACGAAGTTGTCAAGACTGATTGAAATGTGATTCCCCGATGCTATCAGTTGCGGAATCGCCATGCGTATTACAGTACGCGCAAACAGAAACGGGTGAAATGTGACGGTCGTTGATAAGTTAAGAGAAAAGCTGGTAAAGCTGCAAAAAGAAAGCATCGAGTCGCGTGAGTTGGTGGATACGCTGCTTGAGCTTTCGGAGGACCAGACGGTGTCGAACACTCCGGAGGCGATTGAGCTTGCGCGCAAAGCTTTGGACATCTCGCAGCGAATCAAATATCGAGCCGGCGAATCGCTTAGCCTCGGATTGATCGGCTACGGCGAGTATGTCGTGGCGGACTTTGAAATTGCACTCGTGCATTTACATCAGGCGCTGCCGATCGCACTCGAACTGGACAACCTGCCGTTCCAGGCGCGCATTTATAGCGCGCTGGGCATGGTGCATCGAAGCCTGGGAAATTTCGACAGCGCCTTTTCGTTTGCACTCAAGTCGTTGAAAATAATGGAAACGCTTCCGCGGAGCCTGGCGCATGCGTGGATACTGAATAGTCTGGGCGGAATCTATCACGACCTGCGCGATTACGATCGTTCGCTGACCTATCATCAGGATGCACTGAAGTATTTTGAATCGCTTAGCGCCGCCGAGCCGGATAACACCGAAATACGAGTCGGTGAAGCACGGGCGCTGACGGGGGTCGGCACCGTGTACTACAGCATTGGCGACTTGACCAAGGCGTTGGATTATCACAAAAGAGCATTGATTCAGTACCGTCAGCATGAAAATTTTGTGGGCGAATCGCGCGCGCTGAACGATATCGGCAAGATTCAACACGACTTGGGCAAGTATGCGGAAGCTCTAGAGTGTCATGTCAAGAGTCTTGAGATTCGCGAGAAATACGGCATGCGGCAAGCGGTCGCAGGAAGCTTGATCGAGATGGGGCGCGTTTATCTAAGCACCGGGCAAAGTTCCGAAGCACTGGATGTTCTCAAGCGGGCGCTCGAATTGGCGACCTTGCTCAAGACCAAGCCGCGGATATTCGTGTCCCACCAGTTGTTGGCGCGGGCGTACGAAGCGGCTGGAGATTACCAGCCGGCGCTTGAGCATTTCAAGATTTACCATGAACTGCAGGAGCAGGTTTATTCCAACGAAGCCAGTGCGCGGGTCAAGAATCTGCAAGTCAGCCTCGAAGTTGAGGGCGCGGAGAAAATTGCGGCGATGGAGCGCGACAAGAACCGCGAGTTGCAGGAAAAGAACGAACAACTGGAAAATCTCCTCGATGAACTTAGTGCAACGCAGAGCCAGTTGATACACTCGGAGAAGATGGCCGCGTTGGGTTCGCTGATTGCAGGCGTGGTGCATGAGATTAATACTCCGCTCGGTGTGATGAACAGCGCAACGGATGTCAGCCGCCGCTGTGCAACGGCGTTGGGCGACATGCCTGCCGATGACGGCAACTTGTCGGATCGCGGCAGGCAATTGCTGCGCACGATGCTCGAGAGCCAGCAAACATTGGAGAAGGCGCTGGCGCGCTTGAATGCGCTGATGCAGAGCCTGCGGACATTTTCGCGGCTTGACGAGGCGTCATTTCAGCAGGCAGATATTCACGAAGGCATCAACAGCGCGCTGTTACTCTTGGAGCCGGAACTGAATGGAAAGATACAGTTGGAAAAGGATTTCGGTGATGTGCCGCCAATCGCGCATTATCCCGGCGAGCTGAACCAGGTGTTCATGAGCCTTTTGCGCAACGCAATTGAGTCGATTCGCGATTCGGGAAAAGTATCAATCACAACGCGTCATGACGACAAGAAAGTCACGGTAAGTATCGCCGACACCGGCAGCGGAATTCCGGCTGAACAACTGGAGCACTTGTTTGAGCCGGCATTCAGCCGCAAAGGCTCGCGGATCAAAGCAGGATTGGGGCTGTTTGCGGCATATAATATCGTCAAGAAGCACAATGGCGAGATCAAAGTCTCAAGCGAGATCGGGAACGGGACGACGGTAACCCTGGTATTGCCGACCGGGCTCGGCGGAATGCGGTAGTAGACTATTCGATTTCTTTGACTGCGCGAATGATGTCGTACGGCTGTTCGGCAGACATGATGCGCTGATAAAATCCTTCATAGCTGAATAATTGCGCGAGAGCGCGGAAGACCTTGAGGTAGAGGCTGTCATCGTAGGGCGGCGCAGCCATCGCGACAAAGATGTGGACCGGCTGACCATCGGCGGCGTCGAAGTCATAACCTTCGGTAGAGCGTGCGATGGCGATGATCAATTCCTTAGCTTGCATGGTACGTACGTGAGGAATGGCGATCCCCTTACCAATTGCGGTGGTGGCTTTCTTCTCGCGGTCGAAGAGGTCCTTGAGCAGCTTGTTGCGGTTGCCGACTTTGCCGGACAGATCAAGCAGATCAACGCATTCAGCCAGAATGACTTCCTTGCGTGCCTGGGACTGCTTGATGGTCAGCACGGTGCCTTCGGAACCCTCATCGGGTTGCTCGAACACCGTCTCCATTTCCAACTTGATTAGTTGGGGAGAGAGATACCGCGAAATCTGCACCTAAGACTCCTCATATAGTAAGTAATATCGCCCGGCAGCAACCAAACATTATTGCCTTCCGCGACCGTGCAATTCCTAAATCAATATGGGATAACTGCTTTTGTCAAATCATTGTTCGCCCGAGTGTCAGCATATGTAGCTTTAAATCTTGGTCGTAACTGTTTAAGAATTAGACATTTGCGCTCCGCTTTAGCGGGTATTTTCGCTTGACTCTTTTGGGAGGGGCGTTATATTATCGCGGCAAGGATCGGATGCTTTGCTTTACTTTTCCCCTGAATGTAGTTCGCTAAGAAACTACTCGCCAGATGCAGGATAGATCACAAGAATTGGAACTGTGATCCCCCACGCGGGGACTTTATTAGGAATATTACTTCTCTTTATTAGGAGGAACTCTTCAATGAAGAAGTTACCGGGACGTTTAGCGTTTTATGCCGTCGTCGCGATCGCATTGATGGTGACGAGCGGCTCTGTGTTGGCACAGACGCCCCTCAATTTGATACATATGCCGGAAATCTACGCTGCAAACGGGCTGCGGGTCGCTTACCCGGTGTATTTGAGCAACGGAGAAGATATTGATCAGGTCGTTGCACCGATTGATTTCGTTCCCGGGACTTATGTGAAGATTGACTCGGTGTCGGTCGTTGGAAGTCGTTTCAACGGGCTCGGCGTTATCACCAAGGGCTTTGACCTTGGCGGCCGCAAGTTCTGGGTGACATTTGACGCCGACGCGGGCACACCGCTTCCTCCCGGCGAGGGTCTGATTGCGACAGTGCATTTTCTGATTTTCTCATCCGCGACGGCGCACACAATTTGCGTCGACTCGGCGACGATTGGCGACATGCAGTTCAGCATGTTGAACACCAGCGGTACGGCCGTACAGGAAGATTTTCAGCTTGGCAAAATTCATGTCTTCACGCAGCGGCCGATCATCCATTTGGAACCGTCGGCATTTTCGTTTACCGCGAACATCGGCGTGAACCCGCCGGCGCAGACGCTGGCGATTACGAACGGCGGCACTGATCCGCTGAACTGGGACATCACGTACAAACCGACTTGGTTGAGCATATCGGCAATGAACGGTACTGCCCCAAGTAATGTTGATCTCACGGTTGATGTGACAGGACTGGGATTGGGCACTTACAATGATTCGATTGCTGTGCACGACGAGTTTGCGACGCCGAAAGTAGCGTATGCACACGTTACGCTCGTGGTCAAGGAGCCGGGACCGCCGATCATCAGTCTTGATCCGGACGAATTTTACTTTGTGACGACAGTGGATGTGAATCCTGCTTCACAGATGATGGACATTAACAATCTTGGCGATCAGCCGTTGAATTGGGATGTAACTCACAAGCCGGTTTGGTTGACACTTAACCCGGCGGCTGGCGCAGCTCCGAGCACGACCGAACTCTCGGTTGATGTTACTGGATTAGCGGCCGGTGAGTACAACGATTCAATCGCAGTACACGACGCCAACGCGACCCCGCAGACTGCCTGGGCGATGGTGCATTTGACCATTACCGAGATTCCTTCGGAAGAGACCAGATGTATCTCGCTGCACGAAGGCTGGAATTTGATTAGCTGGAATGTCGATACGCCGAATGACGACATCGAATCTATCGTAGCAAATATCAAAGGCTGCATCGACGGTATCTTTGGATTCGAAGTCGGCGCTGCGACCTACGATCCGGAGCTGCCGCAGTTCTCGACCTTGCATTCGCTTGATCATTTGCACGGATATTGGTTCCGGATGGAATGCGATACGGTCCTGTGCGTGACCGGTCTAAAGGTTGCTCCGGGGACTCCGATTGGACTTGAGTCGAATTGGAATCTTGTCAGCTACCTGCCGGATGACGACAACGAACCGGAAATCGCCTTGCAGTCGATGATCGATGATTTGGTCGTAACGCTGGGATACGACAATGGCGGATTGACTTACGATCCCGCCAACCCGCAACTAGCGACACTCGAATTTATGCGCCGCGATTTCGGCTACTGGCTGAAGACGACGGACGCTTCAACATTGGCTTATCCGGGCGACGCGCCGACTCCGGGTTACAATCCATTCGTGAACGATGCGATGAAGAATGCGCCGATGTCGATGAATCTGATTCCGACGCGCGAGTGGGTTGATCTCTATGGTGATGGAATCAAACTGGACGGCCAGTATATCAAGGCCGGTTCGGTGGTGGAAATATTTGACGAAGCCGGTAATCTCTGCGGACAGGCGCTGGTTGAAAGCGATGGCCGCCTGAATTTTGCGCCGGTGTATTTCGATGACAAGTCGACCTCATTGGATGAAGGTATCGATGCCGGCAGCCGAATCAGCTTGTCGGTCAATGGCGAGCCGGTGCGCGAAAGCTTTGCTTTCGGCAGCTTCGGCGACAAAGTAGAGATTGGTGAATTGAGTTCGGTGATGAAATTGACGGATGCGATTCCGCACAATTTCAGTCTCGATCAGAATTTCCCGAATCCGTTCAATCCGTCGACACTGATCGAGTTCAGCTTGCCGGCGGCAGGACATGCTCGCATTGAGGTATTCAATCTTCTGGGCGAGAAAGTCAATGTCCTCGTCGATCGCAACCTTCCGGCCGGTCACTACAGTGTGAACTGGAACGGTGATGACCTTGCCGGACAGCCGGCATCTTCGGGAATTTACTTCTATCGTCTGACGGCGGGAGAATTTTCTCACACACGTAAGATGATGCTCGTAAAATAGTTTGCGGAGACGAAGGTGATTACTATTTTGAATCAAACTTTCACGAGGGATATAAAGTTATGAAGGTGACACGAGTATTGATCATGATGTTGGTTGTTGTGGCAGGGATAGCTGCAACATCATCTGGACAGGTAATACCGACGAATGTCTGGACAGACTTCGGCGGCACGTCCTGCACGGTTAACGGTTCGCCGATGCCGACCGGCAGCATTGTCCAGGCGTTCGACCAGTCGGGCGTACTTTGCGGCCAGCGGATCACCGCGAGTCCCGGAGTCTACGTAGCGACTTCGGTGTATGGTGATGACCAGTTTACACCGTCGGTCGACGAAGGCTGCGTTGCCAATGAGGTCGTAGTTTTTAAGGTTAACGGCATTGTTGCCAGCAAGCTTGGTCCGGCAAGCGATCAATGGGTTGGTACAGGCCCCATTCAGTTGATGAATCTCGCGACTACGCAGCAATTCTCGATCAATGTCGTTGGTCCAAATGAAGGAACCGGCGTTGCCGGAGATCTGGTCGTCTACACGGTAATTGTCGAGAATAACGGCGACGGCATCGACTGGATAAACCTCGATCTGCTTAGCTCGATGGGCTGGACGATCACGGATAACCAGGCATCGAACTCGTTCTATTTGAATCCAGGCGAGACCAAACAAATTGAAATTACTGTACACGTTCCCGGCAATGCGCTGGTCGGACAGCAGGACGAGTTGACGATTTCCGTCACGTCGTTGTTCGATCCGTCAGCGGATTTCAACAAGGTCATCACAACGACCGTCGACCAGTCGACCGATGTTTCCGACGGCGGTTATGCGATTCCGGGCCAGTTCTCGCTGGGCCAGAATTACCCGAACCCGTTCAATCCCGAGACCAAGATTTCATTCTCGCTAGCCAAAACGGCTGATGTTACTTTGGAAGTGTTTGATATTTTGGGACGCAAAGTTTCAACCTTGCATTCCGGATATCTTGGCGCCGGCCAGCACGAATTCACCTGGTACGGCGTAGACGAAAGCGGCCGCCAGGCGGCGAGCGGAATTTACTTCTACCGCTTATCATCGAATGAGTTTAACCTGACTCGGAAGATGACCCTGCTTAAGTAAACAAGCATCCCCCTTGTTGAAAGATCAAAGCCCCGCTCGATTGAGCGGGGCTTTTTTGTTTTGGGAAAAAGGTTGCTGTTTCCAGTCCGAGTGACGATACTTTGGAGTCCGAAGGGTCGCCCGCAATCGGCAGTAAATAGACAGATTAATAGTTCGTTCAGCTTGATGAGTCAGAATGAAGATTCTCGATAATAGAATAGAATTCACCGGCCTCGTTGAAGAGTATCCGTGGGGGAACGTGCATCTCGCCCGCGATACCGAATTGGCGCGGCAGCTTACGGTTATCGAAGTTAACCGTCACGTATTCGGCCGCGACCAGGAGGTGCGCACCTTCGTCCGTGCAGCCTTTGGTCTGACGCAAGTCAGCCATCCTAATGTGCAGCAGGTACTGGGAGTCAAGCGGGGCGAAGACGGCACGCCCTACATCACTTTGGAGCATACTGGCGGGGCACGGCTGCGTAAGCTATTGGACAGCAGGCCGAGCTTCGACATACCGATTGAAGAATGCTATTTTCTGATCGCGCAAGTCGCCCGCGCGCTGGCTGCCACACACGACGCCAAAGACCGCCAGTCGGCAAAGCCTTTGAAGCTGTTTCATCTCTGCCTTAACCCGGGGGCGATTTGGGTAACGAGTTCGGGGACTGTGCGGGTCACTAATTACCAGTTTCCGCCGGCGCAGATCAAGGAAGTCGAGCAAGTGGCATATTTGGCGCCGGAGCAGATTCAGGGCGGTGCGCCTGACCAGCGGGCTGATATGTTCAGCCTCGGATTGATAGCCTACGAGCTATTTGTCGGCGCGCGGTTTTTTCCGGGCAACAATGTGTCTGAAATCATGGCCGCCGTCTTGAAGGGCGACTACCATTTTGATGCTCTGCATTCCAGCAAAGCAGACCGGCGGCTAACTGAATTGGTCGAAGGTTGCATTCGGCTTAATCGCGGCGACCGCATGGTAACGGCAACGCAGTTCGCGGATCGAGCGGAGGCGCTGGTGCGCGAAGCGGGTGGACATCCGGAAAAAAGAGTAAGAGAATTAGTTGAAAAGCTGTCCGAAATTCCTAAATTGCAGACATATCCAGCGGGTAGAAGTGAACGGGTTCGGACCCGAGTTGTTGATCGAACAGATTTCGAGGAAGGGACTCAAGCCATGGCCGATCAGTCACGGAATGATCGCGACGACGAGAGAAGGCCGCGAGCGGGGCAGGAGACGCGAATCTCCAGCACTCCGGTTTCAGAACGCCTAAAACGCGCCAAGCGCGGCGGATTAGGCGGTAATAAGACAGTCTTCGCTTTGGGAAGCGTCGCCGCGCTGTTGGTGCTTGTTGTTGGCTTTCTGGTAGTTCGCAGGATGATGCAGGGCTCCGGCGGCGGCGAACAAGGGGAAGTCACAGAAATGAAAAGTGGCTCTATTTCTACAAATCCGCAGGGTGTGGCTGTCTATTCAGCCGATTCACTGCTCGGATATACGCCATTGATGGTCACCATGGCCGAAGGCGAATTGCTGACCTTGCGCCATCCCTGCTGTCCAGACTCGGCGATTGTGCTCAATTTTGACCGGCTTGAAGAGGGCCCGTACGAGATGAAGACGACGGTGGTGATTACATCCAATCCCGTCGGCGCCAAGTTGACATTGAATGGACAAGATCTCGGCAAGACGACGCCGTACCAGTTTGTCGCTTCGGCTGGAGATACGGTTCAATTTACGCTGGAAGTGGAAGGCAAAAAGCCGCTTTCCAGCGGACCGGTCGTACTTGCGGATTATGCCAGTTTGAATCTTGGCGATATCTCGGCATCGCGGAGTCAGAACGGCGGCATTGAGTTTTCGGGATCATTCTCGGAGCGACCGATGACTTCGATCATTACCTATCCGCGCGATGCGATAGTTGTGATCACCGGAAGCGGCGTGGAACTGGGTAAGTCGCCGTTGAAGAAAGACCTTGGCGACGACCCGGTAATGTTGACGATTACCAAGGCTGGGTTTGAGGACCGCATTTTGGAGATTCCGGCGCTGGGAAAACGAAAAGACACATATAAGGAATACTTGTTCCGCCGGGTCGATGTGCAGGCTTACGAGTCCGGCAATCCCGGCCATACCGTCAACGCCCGAATAGCCGAGCTTGTCTATGACGGCCGCAGTTTTGCGTCGAGCGATATCACTCCGGCGTCAGTGCGCTTGCCCGGAATTGACTGCCGGATAATATTGACGGCAGATGGATATCAGGATGCGGACACGATTGTGACTGCGTTTGCAAAGGAATTCACGGTTGTGATGCACAAACGGGAAGCGGGTAAGCCGGTGCGCGAGGAGACGGTTGCCAAACCCAGCGACGGCGCGAAATCGGAAGTGAAGATTTTCGTCGTTGATGACAAGAAAAGCCCGGTCAAGGGCGTGCTGGTGACCGCCGAATTCAAGAAGGGCAAGGAAAAGCAAATTGTCGATGTCGGACGGACCGATGGCGACGGGCGCGTCGTTGCCTCGCTGGAGCCGAACAAATACAAGTTCATGACTTCGCACGAAGACTACAAGAACAACGATGAGTCCAAGGAAGTCAAAGCCGGCGAGCAGTACGTTCTGACTATCAAGGTCAAGAGGAGATAGCGTGGCTCGATTTGTCGTGCTGAAGGGCGGCGCCAGTTATAAAGTTTTCGAATTCGAAGGCAATATTGCGCGCGTCGGTTCGGGCGAGACGATGGATCTCAATCTCGAAGCACCGGGATACGACGGCGATCTGTTCTTCTTGAGCAAGACGCCGCGCGGTTATGAAATTGAACGCCGCAACGATGCCTTGAATTTTCATATCAATGGCGCGGTAGCAAGCAATCGCGTAGTGCTTAACGACGGCGACAAGGTGACATTCCTCGATTACATAATTGTGGCAACTTATCCGCCGACCTTGAATGCTCCACAGGTCGAACCCGAGCAAGCCAAGCCGCAGACGACACCGGTCGAGCAGATGCGCCCGAAAGATACCTCGCCGGTCGCAGCCGCACCACCACCACCACCCCCTCCTCCGCAGGCTCCACCAAAGCCAGAACCGCCAAAACCGGCGCCGCGCGGCACCGAGAGGGCGACGACGATTATTGATTCGGCCGCTATGGCCCAGACAGCAAGACCGGCTCCACCTCCGCTTCCACCGCAGCGCGAGACGCCGGAACCCAGCCAAAGACAGCCCGACCGGCAGGAGCAGCCGCGTTTTGAGAAAGCGCCGACATCCCAGCGCAAGCCACGAATTACGCCGGTGTATTCTCTCGTCGGATTGGCGGGGCAGTACAAGGGCCAGGTCCGCGAAATCGACACAAAGGAATTCGTCGTTGGCCGCGAGGGTTCATCCTGCGATTTGGTTGTTGACCGTACCGAAGGCGGCGATCTGGATAACTCTGTTTCGCGCGAACATTTTGTGATTTACAGTACAGATGAAGGTCTTTTTTTGACCGACAAAAAGAGCCGGTTGCGGACGTATATAAATGGAAAGGTGCTCGAACTAAATCAACGCGAATCAATCGCCCCGGAAGACATTATCTCAATTCCGGTTCCGACCGGAGAAGTGAAGTTCCGTCTCTGCTTCGTTGGAAACGAGAATTTTTCGCCGGACAAGGGCCGCAGCAAGTACTTGCCGATGATTATTGGACTTGCACTAATAATAACACTGCTTATCGTAGCGGCCATCTGGTTGCTTGGAGACTAGTCATAGAAATGAAGATCACATTTGCCGGTGCATCTGATGTCGGAAAGGTGCGCCATCACAACGAAGATTCCTACGCCATAGATCCGGAGCGCAATTTGATGTTGGTGTGCGACGGCATGGGCGGACACGCCGCCGGCGAAGTCGCCTCGCGTATCGGAATCGAGACAGTCACCAAATTCTTCAGTGAAAACGACCTCAAGATATTCGAGGCCGAGTCTTTCCGTTATCCCGAGACGATTACTTCCTTAGGCAAGCTGCTAGCAGGCGCAATTGCGGTTGCCAATCAGCGGATAATCGAGCACGGCCGCAGTGTGCCGGGACAAACGGGAATGGGAACAACGGTAGTTGCCTGCCATTTCGATAACGGAGTGGTGAGTATCTGTCATGTGGGCGACAGCCGGGCGTATTTGATCCGGGAGCAAAATATTCGCCGGGTGACGGTGGATCATTCGTGGGTGAGCGAGCTGATGGAGAAGCACAATCTCACCGAAGAAGAAGCGGAAATGCAGGTGAACAAGAATGTCATTACACGCGCACTCGGAACCAAGCCGCAGATTCGCGTCGACATTTCGCAGATTCGCTTCATCAAGGGCGACCTCTTCTTGATCTGTTCTGACGGTTTGACGGGAATGGTTAGCGACGGCGATATTCTCAAAGCTTCGAACCAACATGGTGAAGACCTTGATGCGCTGGTAAATGACCTGATCGAACGTGCAAACGCCGCCGGCGGCGTTGATAATGTTACCGTGTGTGCGGCGCGGATCGCCGAGCTTGAAAAAGAGCAGGAGTTCGACGAAATCCGGAGAATTACAATCGATTGGGGCGAAGAGCGCGAGGTCAATGAGCTGTCCCGCATCGCGACCGACAATTTCCCTTCCGCGGACAAGCCAAAGGTCGAAGCGCAAGCGGTGGCGGAGACGGGTGAGTTCACGACGCCCGTGTCCAAAAAAAAAAGAGCAATTAGTCCGCTGTTTTTCATCTTGATCATACTTGTGATTGTGGTCATTCTCGCCTTCTGGTATTCCAACTAATCTCGAATCTTCACACAAAGCAGAATTCGAATTCAAACGACCTAAAGGCGGGCGAAGTCGCTTGTCTCGGCGGTAATCTCAGCGTTGTTGCGGCGAAGAGTTAGTCAAAGAATCGATTGCATTTTGGCGGGCAAAACATAAATTGGGGCTTCAAACGGAGTGGTGTCCGAGCTGGCTGAAGGAGCACGCCTGGAAAGTGTGTAGGCCCCAAAAAGGTCTCCAGGGTTCGAATCCCTGCCACTCCGCCATAATTGAGATCTTCATTCAAAGGAGATCAGGTTACAAGAAAGAGTGGGTCGACGGGGCAGTGGTTATTTCTTGGACAATACGAACAGCAACGCGGTCGCGCGACTCATACCCACATACAGCAAGTACTCGTGAATGGCGGAAGGGGCATCATTGAGTTCGCAAAGTATCACAACTGGACTTTCCAAGCCCTTAAACCGATGCATGGTCATCGTTAGCAATTCGTTGCTTTTCTGACGTTTCTCGACCAAAACTGACGGTCCCAGCCGGCGTCCATGCTTGAGAATCGTACGGTGTTGTGCCTTGGTACCGAGAATGACAATATCCGCAGGTCGCAATCCTTCGCGAATAAGCTGCGCCAATACCGACTCAATCGTTTTCAACATGTCGTCATCGTCTATGTAAGTGCGCCAAACTACTTCGGGACCATCAATTCCGCTTGGTTTCATCTCGATTGCAGAGCCGCACTCTTCCTTGATTGCAGCATTGATCTGATTGGTGTTGCGAAGGTTTCGATTCAGGATGACCGGTGATAGCACCATCGGCAGCTCGGCAGTGCCGTGGTAGATGTTTTGATGAATATCCATAAAAACCAAGAAAGAAGAAGACTGGTGGTCATTCAGCAGCATTTCCAATAGGACCCACCAGTTAGCATGGAAGTCCTGTCCCTCGTCAACAATGATCGTTTCAAAGCGCTTATCGATGGCATCTATGCGGTTGACCGCGGCATTGGGCAGGACATTCGTCCACCAGTCTGTGCTGTCCTCGGGCGTAATGTTGACACCAGATTGCTGCAGCCACTGCAGAACAGTATCATACAATGAACCCGCGACGATGTTGTCTTCGCCCTCGCACTCTCTCGCCAGGAATTGTCCCAAGGGTCGGTTGAAACATGCCAGCAGGACACGCTTGCCGGCCCGCGCGGCTGTCTTTGCATTATGTATCGCCAGGGTAGTCTTGCCGGAACCGGCACAGCCCTGCACGACCATGCGTTTTTGTTCACGCAACATCTCAAAGACACCCAGTTGCTCGTCAGTCAATTTGACCACGCGTTGATTGACCCGCCTAATCTCATCCGATAGAGTCTGCCGCCCATCGAGACGCTGATTACCGAACAACTCGTGTAGCCCGGAAATAATATTCTGTCCAATTCGACGCTGACATTGACTGTTCGGAAATGCTTCGACAAAAAGACTGGAAATGCACTCATTGCAGTCAAAGAGTGAATCACGATCAATAATTTGCCAAGACTTGATATCGCCGCGCAGGTCAGGTTTTTCGAGAACACAATCCGGAAAGACGGCTGCATGGTGGTGTGGAAGAAAATCATTTTTCAATGTGTCAGATTTCAGCAGAAGCTTGGTAAGAACTCTGGCGGCAGCACGGGCTTGTTCAAAGGGGTCTGTAATAGTCGATGAACGTTCATCCCTGTCGACGGTCGTCCAGAGCCTGCGGACTGGGTCATAGCTGCAGCGGCCGCCTTTGACTTCGAGGGTGATAAACCCCAATTCGGGATGCGCTACGACAAAATCAACTTGGCCGGTGGTCTTGGTGTCATCAAGTTCGGGGTCATCCCAGCGAATATCGTGAAAGACGACGTAATCCTGCGATAGTTCATCGGCAAGTTTGCGATAAACTGATCGCTCTGAAGCAATAGTATGTCCGGTAAAGCCGCTCGTGAGTTCTGTTGGGTAGATTTTCGCCATTTCCTGACCGCCCGAGTTTGATTACATCCGCTGAAGCAAACAGAAAATCTGCAATTTTGTCAATCGGGCAATTTCAGCGGCGTCGTCCGCCAAGAAGCGAGCCCAAGACTCCGCGAATCAACGAGCGGCCAAGTTGGCTTCCGGCTGCGCGCAGCGTACTCTTGGCGATTGATTCGACCATGCTCTCGGGTTGTCGAGTCGGGCGCGGAGCCGGTGTCTTGGTCGGACGAGATTGCGTTGGTCGCGACGGTGCGCCATAGTCGCTGAAGATGACTTGCGGTGATGCGGTCGCCGCCCGGCGAGCTTTTTCCTTGAGAAGTTCGTACGCGGATTCGCGGTCATTGATGTTTTCGTACTTTCCAAAGACCGCGGAGTTTTTGATCAGTTCCATTCGTTGTTGGGGGATAATCGGCCCGATCTGACTCTGCGGCGGAGCGATGATTGTCCGGTCGGTAATCGTCGGAGCGCCTTTGGCGTCAAGTGTCGATACCAAGGCTTCGCCGGTGCCGAGTTCGGTGATTGTCTTTTCGATGTCGAGCTTGGGATTGCTGCGAAAAGTCGTGGCTGCGGCGCGGACGGCTTTCTGGTCGCGCGGAGTAAATGCGCGCAGTGCAAACTGAATGCGATTGCCGAGTTGAGCCAACACGGTATCGGGAATATCCAGGGGGTTTTGCGTGATGAAATAGACGCCGACTCCCTTAGAGCGAATCAAGCGAACAACCTGTTCGATCTTTTCCAGGAGTGCCTTGGGTGCTTCGTTGAAGAGCAGGTGGGCTTCGTCAAAGAAAAAGACAAATTTCGGTTTGTCGCCGTCGCCGGCTTCAGGAAGTTGTTCGAAAAGTTCGGCGAGCAGCCAGAGCAGGAATGTGGCATAGACGCGCGGAGATTGCATGATGCGATCGGCGGCAAGAATATTCACTATGCCGCGGCCCGAGCCATCGGTGCGGATCATATCATCGAGGCCAAGCGCCGGCTCGCCAAAGAAGCGATCACCGCCCTGTTGCTCCAGGGTCATCAGCGCGCGTTGAATTGCGCCGATACTGGCGGCGGAAATATTGCCGTACTCGGTGGTGAAATCGCGCGCGTTGTCGCCGACGTATTTCAACATTGCCTGCAGGTCTTTGAGATCGAGCAGCAGCAGCGCGTTGTCATCGGCAATCTTGAAGACGAGATTGAGAACGCCGGTTTGGGTTTCGTTGATGTCGAGGAGTCGCCCGAGCAGAAGCGGTCCCATGTCGGAAATGGTCGTGCGAATCGGATGTCCCTGCTCGCCAAACAAGTCCCACAGCGCGACGGGGCAGGAACTGAATTGGAAATTCTGAATTCCGATTTGTTGAAGGCGTTCTGTGATCTTTGGTTTTTCAATACCGGGTTGGGAAATTCCGGAGAGGTCGCCTTTGACATCAGCAAGAAACACCGGCACACCGATTCGGCTGAATTGTTCGGCGATAACTTGAAGGGCAACAGTCTTGCCGGTGCCGGTGGCACCAGCGATCAAGCCATGGCGATTTGCCATTGCGGGCAAGAGATAAGCCAATCCTTCAGCTTTGCCGAGTAATATCGGTTCCGACACTGTTCCTCCAAATCGGGTTTAAGAATCCAGCGGCAATGTAACACAAGGATGCACTTTTGTGATGCTTACGTCAAGGGCGATGTCGGCGCCAGCGCAGCGCATAGTACGGCCGGCCTGATACCACGGACGGAATTGATGACGGACATCGACACGGCAGATTTCAAATCCGCGAGTGTCACTAACTGCTCGGTTATCTCGCCCTGCTCGATCAATAGTGCGCGGTAGGTGCCGGCCAGCAGCCCGCAACTTACCGGCGGCGTGAGCAGCCGTCCGTCCGGCGTTTCGATGATCAGGTTGTAAATGGAGGTTTCGGTGACTTCGCCGGATTGATTCCAGAGAATGACATCGTCACAGTCGCCTGCCTGCGCCAAAGCGTGGTCGTAGATCGTTCTGTTGCTCGTTTTGTGATGGAGAAATACGTCGGTGGAATCGACTGGACTTTCTGCGAGATAAAGCCGTACGGGATCGTCTGCTTTCGATTCGAGAAGTGGTTGATGCTCGAGTAAGATTGCTCCCGTTTTGCTAACGAGCAGGCGAATGCGCTGATTGCCGGAGAGAGAGCTTGCGAGCAGATCGAGTTCGGCGCGAATAGCATCGATTGAAATTGCAAAGTCAAAGTATTGCGCCGAGTCTGTCAGGCGCGCCAGATGTTTGTCGAGCAGGAAGTAACCGGTGTCGGACGACCAGCGCATAGTTTCGAGAAGCGCAAACTCGGACGGGCGGTTTGCGAGCACTTTGGATTTGGTGAGGCACTCATTGTATTCCTCGTGTGCCTGCGAATCCCACACGATACCACCGCCGACGCCGTACTCGGCGGAATTGCGAATCTTGTCGATCAAGACAGTGCGAATAGCGACATTGAACTGCGCCCGGCGGCCGGGTGCGAGGAAGCCGATACTCCCTGTATAGATGTGCCGCGGTGAGTTTTCGAGTTCGGTGATGATCTGCATAGTCCGCGGTTTTGGGGCGCCGGTTACCGAGGCGGCCGGAAATAGTGCGGTAATGATATCGGAGATACTCGCATTCGTTTCGGCGGCAACGTCCGACACCATTTGCCAAACAGTCGGGTAGCGCTCGAGTTTGAACAAGTTCGGAACGGCGACGCTTCCCAGGCGAGCGATCTTGCCCAGGTCATTTCTCATCATGTCGACGATCATTACATTTTCGGCGCGATTCTTTTCGGAGTTTTGCAACCATTCGGCGAGCTCGGCGTCCTCGATGGAATTGCGCCCGCGACGAACGGTGCCTTTCATGGGACGGGTGGTGATCGTGGAACCTTCGAGCTTGAAAAACAACTCGGGCGATGCCGAGCAGATGGCATAATCGCCAATGTCGATGAAAGCGCCATAGCCCACGGGCTGCGACTCGATCAATACCCGAAAGTAGTCCCACGGCTGAAATTCCTCCGGCAATCGAGCGCGCAAGCGCAGCGTGAAGTTGACTTGATAGGTGTCGCCTGCGGCAATGAACTTCTTGATGCGCGCAATCGCAGAGTTATAGTCATCTTGTGAGATTGAGGGTTTCCAATCAAGAAGCTGCTGGTTGGTCGAAGATACACCCAACGGCAGTTTGACAGCAGTCGGATGCTGATAAATGCCAAACCAAAGTGCAGGAAAGTCGGTATTGGTGTGCGTTGACAGGGCGCGGTCGAAAGCAGGGGCAGCCTCATAGCTGATGAATCCCGCTGCCCACAAGCCTTTGTGATTCACCAAGTTTTCGATGTAGCGGAGTGAGTCGTGTAGCTCCGCAAGATCTTGTGTGGAGATTGTTTCAAGCGGGGTGTTGAAAGCCAACCACTTATTTTGGGCGGCGTCGAAGATTAGTGCCTGCGGGTCCATACCATACAGTACGATGGAACACCGCCGACTGTCAACCGCGCAGTTTGGCTAAGCTAACGTGATTTCGGGATCATGGACTTAACGGCGAAACCGGCGGCTAAGATCATACGGGGTGATATCGACGACTTCGCCGGCGCGAACGCGACGCTGCATGTCGCGCCAGAACTCTGCCCGGTACAAGTCAGCATGGACCGAGCGAAAGACGCCGCGGAGCCGGTCCGGCATACCCGAGAAGCGTTCGATCTCATCCATGAAGAAGTCATCCTGCAGCGCGACGATCCACTCGTGTTCGGATTCCATTTCCTCGAATTCATCGCGAGGTTCCGGCTTGTCACGGAAATTCGGTTTTTCGAGCGGCCACACATCATCATAGTCGAATAACACGACGCGCCCGCGTCGCGTGACGCCGTAGTTCCAGATGTTGAACAAATCGCTAGGGAAAACGCCTGTAGCTGCTAAGTCCTTGAGAAAATAGCCGAAATCGAGCACGACGCGGCGAATCAACTCCGGATCCTTCTCTTGCATTAGATACATCAAGAGCGGAGTCACGCGGCGCTGCACATAGAGGTGGTTAATGACGACGTGATTAGTTTCAAGCGTGATTGTGCCTCTGGCGGCCAGTGCAAACTCGGCGATCAATTGGTCGGAGAAACGCCACCGGCGAAAGCGGAGGTTTTCGAACTCCTGCGTATCGACCATTCGACCCACCCGGTCGCGATGCCGCACCAGATCGTACCGCCACATGACCTCTTGCCGGTCGGCCGTTTTTGCTGTCTGATCGAGAGAACGCAGATAGCACGGATAGTCTTTGATCACCTTGAAAACGAACTCGTAATCCGGCAGCGTAAAGACGATCATCACCGACCCTTCGCGGCCCGGCGCGATCATAAACTGTTCGTGCGATCGATGCACGAATCGATGGAGGTCGCGATAGAATTCCGTCTTGCCGTGTTTGTTGCGGCCAATCGAAACATAGAGTTCAGCGACAGGCTTGTCCGGCAGAATACTGCGCAGGAAGCCGATGAGTGTGTCGGGGCAATTGTTCTCGACCAAAAAATAGGAAAAGGCGAAACTGAAGACGACGCTTACGTCGCGTTCGCTAAGCAGTGCAGTATCGACATAGATTCCATTGTCGCCGTGATAGAGCGGCATCACCAAGGGCAAATATCGCCGCTTCGCAATACAAATACGACCGACGAGATACGCCACTTTGTTACGAAAGAAAGGCGAAGCGACCATTTCTATCGCTTCGAATTCACCGTAGCCGACAATCGGCCACAGGTGAAGGTCGATTTCACGCGCCACCGATTCGATGTCGCGTTCGATGTTTTCATAGCAGGTGTTAAATTGCTGGTCCTGGAGAATTTCGCGGACAATCTCGGCAGTGGCTCGTCCGGCCGGGTAGCGAGTCGCAATTTCGGCGGCATTAAGACTTCGTGGTGGTTCGGATCTAAGTCGGAAGTACTCAATCTCGCGATCAACTCCGACGGTTAACAGCACTTTGCGCGTAACTGAATTGAAAAATGTTTCCGCCAGGTCGCTGTCATGCCGACCCTTTAAGGCGGCCGGGATCCGAGACTTGATCGCGAGCCAGAGTGCGCGCTCTCGAAACCGGTCGCCAAGCAGCTGTTGCAGCGATTCGGCTGTCTCGGTAAGGACCAACTCATAGAGGTCCATGCGCTCGACTGAATCGGCACGAATACCGGGCCAGTCGCGATTCTCGAATCGCAGTCGCGCACGATGCGTGATGGCGGCAAACTGCCGTTGATAGTGATCAAACTTCGACAGGATCAGGATCGCGGCCGTTGAGGCGAGGTCCGATATCGGCGTTGGGTTGGGAATACTCATAGAGCTGTTTCCCTGCTGGCCATGGAATAATATTGATATATTAGTCTAATATTGAGGGATTTGGCTGCGGAATCAAGTAGAATGTCGCGATTTCGGATGGCGCGCAATTGTCGAGAGGGCAATTGGGGTCACTAGTTTGTACCCAATCTGTACCCACTGTACTGGGTTGCGTTCTCCCGCTGATAAGGGTAATGGAGCTTCCAACTTTGGCGAGTGCGTAGCAGATTTTCCAGCTCGGACTGGTCGGTATTTAAATACCCCATTGATTTGTGTGAATTACGCTTGACGCTTTCAGGGTTTGATGCTATGTTAAATCGACATAAGCCTGCAAAACCTGATCGACATTTGTTGATCGCTCTAATTGTGTACTTTGGGCTTATGGGAATACATCCCAATTCTTCGTGCCCGACGCGGATTTCAACAACACCAATCGACATCTGTCGCGGCAATTCAAGACCGGATGTAATCGTCGAACCTCTCCCGGCGATTCAATCCTGCCGGTAAGAGATTCGTCTCGCGAAAATCGAAATTCGCTGGCTTAGTGTCAGCCATATGCCGTTGGACTACGGCATATAGGAAGGGCAGAGATGATTGGTGTTGCGCCAAAGGCCGGGGTTGTGCATGGCGTTTCTCAACTGGGCAGACCTCCACAATCTTCAGCACCAAAAACTACGCCTTCCACTCTAGCTGCCATTTCGATCATGAGTGTGAATGATGAATTTTAACAATACTCAAATCCCTCTATTTGCTGGGGAGGCATATGAATCAACGGCTAATGCTCGTTTTGGTGTTTGTGCTGATGCTCGTCTCGTCCGCCGCGGCGCAATACATCATCGTCGGTCCGCCTGACGACCTTACTTACATCGACACAACTTACACGCCGCCCGGTTTCATCAAACCGACGCCGTTCATGACCAGTCTCGGAGCGATGACATCGTTGCCCGTTGACACCGTCAATATCACACAGCTTGATTGTTCACTGTTTCCGCTGATCTGCACATATGTAGAAGCGCTCGATTCGCTGGGTCGGCCCATCGGCGGACTCACGGCGGATAGTTTCTGCGTCTATCAGGATGGCATCTTGATCGGTCCCGGAAATTTCACCGTTCAGGAACTGACGATTGACTCCTGTATAACTTCGATCTGTCTGGTTGTTGACGTATCCGGAAGCATGACGGAGAACAACAAGATCAACGACGCCAAGAACGCCATGCGCCGCTTCGTGCGCAACATGGATGCTTACGATCGCGTCGCAATTGTCTCGTTTGCAAATACGGTCAGTACAGTCCAGACTTTCACAAGCGACACTACATTGCTTTTGTCTAAGATCAATGGACTTGTCGCCAGCGGCAACACGGCCTGTTTCGACGGTATATGGCAGGGCGTGAATGTTACTGTCGCCGAACTCGGAAGCAAAGCGGTGATCGCTTTTACCGATGGTCTCGAAAACCGCAGCCACATTACGCCGCAACCGCCGAACGGAGTCGGTAGCCCGGCGACCGGTCCCTATACTGACGATTCGACGCTAATCTGCAATTTCTCGAACGGCGCCGGAATTCCCATCTACACGTTCAATCTTGGCCCGATCACGAATACCTATTACAACACGGAAGCAATGGAGGCTTTCGCCACAGGTACCAGCGGGTTCTGGCGGCACGCGCCGAGCGGATCGCAAATTGACTCGGTTTACGACGAAATCAAGGTTCGCATCTGCAGTCGCTATAAGATCTGTTACACCAGCCTCGACACAATTCAAAATGGCACCATTCATGTTACTAAAGTGTGTCACAAGGTCGGCGGCAATTGCGTAGGTTGCGATGAGGCGACTTGCCAGGAGCAGGCTCCGCCCGTTATCGTGCGTACTCCTCCAACCGAGGACTTGAGCGACACTTGCCAGGTGCGCACTAATCCACTGCAAATATGCGTCAAGGTTACTGACTTAGATACTCCGCCCTCTTCATTCACCGTTCGACTATTCTATCGATTGGTCGGCAGCCCGGGATATCCGAGCTACACCGATGTTCAGATGTTGCAGCAGGGCGGTCCCAACGACAGCATATTCTGCTACACGGTGCCGGCGAACCTGTTGAATTGCCGCACCGCGTTTGAGTATTACATCACAGCTTCCGACGGTCAGCAGACGCTATCAAATCCGCCGGTGAATCCGCAAAGCTCGCCGTATTCGGTCGCAATCTGTCCAAACTTGCCTCCGACGGTCGAGTGCGTTCCCGACACGACAATGTTTGTCTGCTCGCTGGCGCAGATTTGCCTGACGGGATTTAATGCCGACGACCCCGATGGAAACCTCGCGACGACCTCCGTTTCGGTGGGAACGATACTTGAAGACCAGGTTTGCTTCACGCCGGTTGTCGGTCCGAATATTCTGCGCGTAATCGCGGTCGATTCGTGCGGACTGGCGGACACCTGCACGACGACAGTTAATGTCGTGCTCAACTCGGCGCCGATTGTCTCGTGCCACGCCGACACCACTGTGGCGTTCTGCGGACCGGGGCAAGTCTGCATCGACGGTTTTGTCGCTACCGATATTGACAACAACATCGTAACTAAGACGACGTCGCTTGGCACTTTGACAGGTTCGACTATCTGCTTCAATGCGCCGACTGCCGGAGTCTACAATATTCGCTTCATAGCAATTGATGCTTGCGGTAAGGCGGACACCTGTTTCACCAACGTCACGGTGACGCTTAACTCTCCGCCGGTTGTCAACTGCCACGCCGATACATCAATGTTTGTGTGCAGTCTCGCACAGATTTGCCTGTCCGGCTACTCTGCCACTGATCCTGATAACAACATAGTCAGCACAGTCGTGACCGGCGGGACTCTGGCCGGCAATCAGGTTTGTTTCACGCCGGTTGCGGGCGTCAACACCATTCGTGCAGTCGTGACCGACGCCTGCGGCGCTGCGGATACATGCATTACCAATGTCAATGTGACGGTCAATGCTCCACCCGACGCCGTTTGTCATGCCGACACGACAATCTTTGTTTGCAGTCTCGCACAGATTTGTCTGCCCGGATATACGGCTACTGATCCGAATTCCAATTTGACTTCCGTCGTCCTCACGGGCGGCACATTGATGGGAAATCAGGCTTGTTTCACACCGGTTGTCGGTGTCAATGTACTCAAGCTTGTCGCCACCGACGCTTGCGGGGCGAAAGACAGTTGCATTACAAACGTGACGGTCGCACTTAACAGTCCTCCGGTCGCGACTTGTCCCGGCAATAGTCCGCTGTTCGTCTGTAACCTGAATCCGATCTGTGTTGGTGGATTCAGTGCGACAGATCCAGACGGCAATCTGGGCACCGTGACTGTCAATACCGGTACCTTCAATGGCTCGCAGGTTTGCTTCACCCCGGTTGTCGGAGCGAATCTAATTCGCCTGATCGCCAATGATGCCTGCGGCAAAGCCGATACTTGTGAAACGACTATCACGGTTACCTTGAATTCGGCACCAAATGTAAGTTGTCATGGCGACACTTCCATGTTTATGTGCGCACCCGCGCAAGTGTGTCTTAACGGATTTGTCGTGACCGATCCCGATAACAACATCTCAACCGTATCAGTAACCGGCGGAACTCTGACAGGCAATCAGGTCTGCTTCACACCGGTTGCAGGAGTCAATACGATTCGCGTCATAGCGACCGATGCTTGCGGCAAGGCGGATACCTGCCAAACGCAAGTCACTGTGGCTTTCGACTCACCGCCGGATGCGGTTTGTCCGGGAACGACCAACGTTTTTGCCTGCAACTTGGCGCCGATTTGTGTGCCCGGTTTCTCGGCTACGGATGTTGACGGCAACCTGTCGTCGGTTGTGGCCTCGCCAGGTAGCCTTAGCGGCAACATGGTTTGCTTCACACCGGTCGCCGGAGCAAACAACATTCGCTTGATCGCGACGGATGCTTGCGGCAAAGCCGATACTTGCTTCACCGTAGTCAATGTCGCGATTAATAGCGCGCCGATTGTCAGCTGTCATTCCGATACAACGATATTCGCCTGTAACCTGGCGCAGATTTGTCTCCCGGGCTACTCGGCGACAGATCCGGACGGCAATCTCAATCAGGTAACAGTGACCGGCGGCACGCTCGCTGGCTCGCAGGTTTGCTTTACGCCGGTCGTTGGAATGAACACGATCACTCTGACTGCCACCGACGATTGCGGTTTGGTTACACAATGTGTCACAAATGTAACCGTCATTCTCAATTCGCCGCCGGTGATTGCGTGTCCGAACAACACGGCGCAATTTGTCTGCAATCTGAATCAGATCTGCATCCCCGGGTTCTCGGCGAGCGACCCCGACAATAATATTGTGACTTATCAAGTGACCGGCGGATCGATTCAGGGCAATACGCTCTGCTTCACTCCGGTTGTCGGTCCCAATGTTATCAAAGTCATCGCGACTGACGCCTGTGGTGCAGCAGATACTTGCCAGACCACGGTGACGATCACGCTGAATACTCCGCCGACAGCGAATGCCGGAGCCGACCAGAACTTGAACTGCCGTACCGCCGGAGTCCCGATTTGCTGGAATGTTTCTGCCAGCGATCCTGATGCCGGTGTCCCCCTGCTCGAGCTCATCTCGCCGGTCGGTAGTTTGGCATCAAACCAGATCTGTTTCTCGCCAGTCGCATCCGGGTCGTACACATTCATTCTCAAAGCCAGCGATGGTTGCGGCGCCGTCGATCTCGACACTGCCGTGATCACCGTCCGGCTCAATACGGCTCCACAGCTTGCGCTGGATGGAAGCGATACTTCGATCGCATGTCTCGATGATCCGCCGGTTGCCTGGTGTGTGCCGTTCACTTACTCCGATGCTGAAAGCAACGTACGCACGCTCACAGTGACCGGTCTTCCCGGCGCAGTCCTTAATTATGCCGGCGGCAATGGAACCGTGTGTTTCACGCCTCCCAGTGTCACAGCGCAATACCAGTTCACACTGGCAATTGAGGATAGTTGCGGATTAGTCGCGCAGGCGCAACACCAGCACCTCGTCGCTCTGGTCGACTGCGATACAGCCACTTGCTTTGCAGTTGAAGTCGAGAAGACTCATAATTCGCTGCAGGGGCAGTACGAATTCGTTTCGATTTTCTTGCAGTCGGATGCGCTTGAATTCGGCGGATTTGATTTCTTGATCAAGTACGACAATTCGGGATTGAGCTTCATTGATGCTCAACCCGGTGCGTTACTTAACTCCTGCGCGTGGGAGTACTTCACTTATCGCTACGGAGCAATCGGAAATTGCGGCGGACCTTGCCCGAGCGGCTTGATACGTATTGTCGCATTGGCAGACGCTAATAACGGCAGCAATCACCCGCTTTGCTTCGGCGCCGGCGATGATAGTCCGCACGAAGTCGCAATCCTCAAGTTCCTGGTCACCAACGACCGCACTTTCGAGTGCCAGTACTTGCCGATCGGATTTTTCTGGGTCGATTGCGGCGACAACGCCATCTCGACAGTAACCGGCGATACTCTTTATCTCGACAAGCGCATCTACACGTTTGATGGTCAGTTGGTCTGGGATGAACTCAACGATATCTCCTATCCCGACGCCTCGCGTCCCTTTGGCGTAGGCGCTCGCGACTGGTGCTTGATCGGTGACAAGTATCATGCGCTGCGTTGCGTCGAATTCACGATTGGCGGAATTGACGTAATTTGCGCCGATTCGATCGATGCCCCCGGTGATCTCAACCTCAACGGACTGGCGTACGAAATCGCCGACGCAGTACTGTATACCAACTATTTCCTCTATGGTCTTGCGGCGCTCGACTCGGATCCGCAACGCCGCGAAGCGCAGATCGCTGCCTCCGATGTCAACCAGGACGGCACGCCGTTAAGTGTTGCCGACTTGGTGTACCTGACGCGCGTAATCGTTGGCGATGCGTTGCCTTTCCCGAAGCTGGCTCCATTTGCGAACACAGCTGATGTGAAATGGCAGAATGGCCGCTTGATAACCGGCAGCAATACGCCGATCGGCGCGTTGCTCGCGAAGTTCAGAGTTACGGGCGACTACAAGTTGAATTCCACATCCAACATGCAAATGATGTCAGCCGACTCGGACGGAGAAGTTACTGTACTGGTTTATTCCGGCTTGACTGATATGCGTCAGCATCTGGCTGCCGGTACCAATGAGGTCTTACAGACTTCCGGTGAACTTGAGCTGCTCGAAGTGCAAGTATCTGACTACGAAGGTAATCTTGTTTCAGTGAACTTGAGCAAGAGTTCGTTGCCGGAAAACTTCGCGCTCCATCAGAACCGACCCAACCCGTTCAATCCGGTCACCCAGATCGAACTGGAGTTGCCGGTCGCTTCGGATTGGAAGATTGAGGTGTTCAACATCACCGGTCAGCTCGTGAAAACTCTTTCGGGTACAGGTATCGGAAGAGTCGTAGCCGAATGGGATGGCTCGGGAGCGCCGTCCGGTGTGTACTTCTATCGGGCATCAGCTGGAGCCTTCACCGAGACCCGCAAGATGGTCTTGCTCAAGTAAGTAAGGCGCTAGTTAGTAATCAGGTATTTGCGGAGAGCGTACAAATCTCTCCGCAAATTGCCGGGCGAGAGTTTAGTTCGTGTAGGTCTAGATATTTAAAGGACTTAGGCGAAGAGAGGCGAAGTGAAAACGGGAGGGATACAAGGAAAACCACTGCGTACGCCGAGTACGAAGAATGTGCCCAGTTTTGTCGAGGTTAGATTAGTTGACTAAGTATGACTAACTATGTAGCTTTTCTTAAACATATTTTACTACACGGTGAATTGCAGAGGTGAATTTGCGACAGCATGGATCGGGCAAGACGAGATCGCCAATGCACCGGCATTTCCCGCATCGGTCTTCCAGGCTTTGCCAGTTCGCGATTTCGTAGGGAGAATGGTTGATCGGTAACTTACAAAAATGCGAAAGAAATTGAGCGGAACAGACACATAACAAAAGCTAAGTGTCTTCATTTAATCATGGGGAGGTGATGTTGTAGTCAGTTGTGTAATTTCACACACTCGAATTACATCATAGTAATTGGCGCAGTGACTTGGACAAAGGCGCGGGCACTCTGACGAGAATTCTAAGACGTACTTATCAAATCCAAACTCTCAAATTCACTGTTCGTGCGAGCTTGCACGGGCAAATACTTCTCTCTGCGATGCCGCTTCGGTAACTCATTTTTTGGCGGCGCCGCAATCTGACCATCTCGGGAGGTTTATTTTGATGGAAAAGTTAACACGCTGGTGTCTTCGATCATTCTTGATCATGCTGCTTATGAGTTCGATGCTCTCTGCAACTGTGACTAACATCAACACTGCAGAGAATTTCGCAACCATTCAAGCGGCGATCGATGACGCCGAGACGCTGCCGGGGCACACCCTTCAGGTTTCTCCGGGAACGTACGTACTTAGCTCAACGATTACTGTTACGAAAGCTAATTTGACGATTGACGGCGCCGGTGGCGGTGACGCAGTCATACAAGCTTCCACTGCGGTCGGCTACGCGTTTAGCCTGACCGCTTCAGGTGTGACAATTCGAGATCTGGTAATTCAGAAAACCGATCTTGGAACGGGTCACGCTCTGATCTACATCGCGGCTAACAATCTTTCGATTCTCAACAACTTGATTTACGGTCCCGACCCCGGTTCGCCGTGGAGCGTCAACGGGATCGTCAGTCGCGCAATGATCAGCACTGGTGGATTGAGCGGGTTGCTTGTTGATGGCAATACAATTCACACGCTGCGCCAACCCGGCTATTTCAGCGGACCGACGACCGGCACAATTTCGAATAATGCCGTTTCCGGAACGCGCGGTTGGGTCAATGAAGGCGCCCAGCTGACTTTCACGAATAACAGTTGGCCGTTGCCCGCCAATCAAGGCGCCGAAATCGCCCTGTTGGCTTTTGCCGTCGACCCGGCGTGGTATCCGGATTTGATTGCACTTAGCAACGCCAACAACAATGCTTACATCTCCGCGCAGTTTGTTGGCGGTGATGATGGCCGCGCCACGGCGTATGTCGATGATTCCGCCGCTCCGGGCGGTCTCGGCAGTTCCCTGGCGCCGTTCCAGACAATCTCCGCCGGTGTTGCCGGTGTTTTGAGAACCGGTACTGTAAACGTCGCGGCAGGAACTTACGTAGACAACGTTACTGTTACCGATCCGATGACGATTACGGGCGCTGGCGCGCTCACAACCGTATTTCGTCCGGCCCTGTCGGCTCCGAATCCGGGCGGCGGCGGCTCACTGCCTCCGGGCGCCAGCAACATGGTGCTGGTGCAGGCAAACGACGTCACTATCGCCGGGATGACTATCGACGGCGACAATCCGTCGCTTACCAGTGGCCAGGTTTTTGGCGGTGCTGATATCGATGCCCGCAACGGTATCATTACTAACCACCTTGTGGGAGTTTACAACAACCTCGTGGTGCACGACTGCACAATCAAGAATATCTGGTTGCGCGGCTTGTATGCTTCGAGCGGCGGATCGTTCAATTTCTACAACAACGCCGTTAATAACGTCAAAGCTGATCTCGCCTCGATCGGTATTTTCAACTTCGGCGGCTCCGGTACGATCACGAACAATACGGTTTCCAATTGTAACGATGCGATTTCCGCCAACTGGTCAACCGGCACTACTTTCACTTTCAACACGGTATCCAGTTCCGGTTCGGGAATTCACACCGACAATGCGGGCAACAGTGGTTCGCCCGACTTGATCGAGAACAACAGCGTTTCCGATAGTCCGGTGAACGGCTATGGTATCTTTGTCTTTGCCCCGTATCAGGCGCCGGTTGTTAATCTCAACACAATCACAAACGTTGATGTTGGGTTGACTTGCGCCGGTTCCTATGCTGCCGTTACTCCGGTATTCACGAATAACACCGTGAACGGCATGGCCAAAGCAAACAGCACGGGCATTTATATCACGACCGAAATCTGGGGCTTTACCTCGGGTAATGTCAGCGTGTCGTTTGAAAACAACTCGATTATCAACAACGTCGACGGTATGTACGTTGTAGCCGAAGCAGGCTTCACGAACACTTCGACATTCTTCAACAACGAATTCCACACCAACAGCAACTCTAACGTACTAGCAGGAGTTGGTGGAATGGGCGCCGGCACATTCGCGCTGCAGATGTCCGGCAACTACTGGGGTTCAACAGACCCGGGAGTTGTGGACGCCTCAATCCAGTCGAACGCCGACTATACGCCTTGGTTGGCAAGCGGAGTTGCGACTTCGCCGGGATTTGACGGCGATTTCTCCGTTCTCTATGTGGATGACAACTCGCCACAGATCGGCTCAGTCAATCGCGTGCAGGAAGCCGTCGATATGGTTTCCGGCAGCACGATTTACTTGATGCCAGGTCTTTATGTCGGTCAGGTCGTTTGCACCGGATTTGCCGATCTCAACATCATCGGCGCGGGTCAACTCGTGACCACAATCCAGGCTCCAGCTACGGCAATGACGCATTCCTTTGTCACGTCTGGGCCAAACAATAACTTTGCAGTGCTTTCAATTGAAAACTCGGCCGATGTCGATGTTCAAGACTTAACCATCGACGGCGCCGGTAAAGGCAACTTGCAGTATCGTTTCATCGGTGCGGCTTACCGAAATTCGGGCGGCTCGATGAGCGACATCACAGTCAAAGACGTTCGCGACAATCCGCTTAGCGGCGCACAGCACGGCAATGCCGTCTATTCGCTTTGCGACGACGGTAATCCGAGAACCCTGGATCTCGCGCGCGTCACCACAATTGGATTCCAAAAGACCGGTATCGTTCTCAACGGCGCTGACCTGACAGCCAACGTCAGCGAGTGTACAGTTACGGGCGCGGGCCCGCTTGGGCTTGGATTGCCGGCTCAGAATGGTATCCAGTTCGGTACCGGCGCAGACGGTTCGATTTCGGATTGTATCGTCAGCGGAATCTCCTATACACCGGCGGCATACGTTGCAACGGGTCTGCTTCTGTTCGGGCCTGGCCCGGTTGTAACCAGCGGCAATACTATCACTGATGTCGAAACCGGCGCTTACTTCATTGATGCCGCCGGCAGCTACAATAACACTAGTTATTCCGCCAGCTCAGTTGGTACGGGAGTAACAGATTATTACGGCGCTTACTTCTGGGTCAGCACTCTCGCCAAGGCGAATCATCGCCAGCCGCAAGGTTTTGACACCGAAGGCATCAGCTCCAACAAGCTGACGACCGTCGAAGGCACCGCGCTTGCTCCGATGGCGACCACCATCATGGTGAACAACAACATCTTCATCGGCGATAACGGTGTCAACAGCCTTGGTTTCGGCGCCTACACCGATGGTACCAGCAACTTGGTCATCAGCGCGACTGGAAACCGCGTCACCAATTTCAACTATGGAATTGATGCGACCGAGACAGGAAGTAGTTCGTTGACGACTAATCTCGTCAGCAACGATGTTCTGTTCAACGGCCTTGGCTTCGGAAATTCCGCAGGTTCAGTCAGCGCGACGCAGAACGTTTTCGCCAACACTGCTAACGCCAGCGACAATACTGCCGGCAACTTCTACAATCAGAACTGCTGGAGTGATTGGTCGGGCATTGGAACTTATGCGGTTCCGGGTGGCGGCGCAAACGTCGACAATAATCCAGTCGCTGATTGCGGTCTTGATATGTCGCCGAATACAATTGTTTACAACTGCGTCGGCGATTTCAATTATGGCGTGTTTATCGGCGAGGGCGTCACAGCTCTCGATGCGGCCAATATTTGGCTGGCTTATCCGGCAGAACTCGCCGTATCGAGCGTCACTGCTCTTGATGCCAATTTCTTTGTGGCTTACACGCAGACTTCGCACGGAGCCGGACAGCTCGACACCCTGAAAGTCAACCTCGGCGTCTTGACCGGTGTCGATGACGGCCCCGACAGTCTCTTTAGAATCACGATGAACGGAAGCACTTCTTGCCTTTCCGGTGATATTGTGATGATCTATCGCGACCTGCGCGACAGCACCAACACGCAAATACCGGCGCCGTTGGCTTCGCCGATCGACTTCCAGTCTAACTGTGTCGATCCGACGATTGTCGTCAATTCACCCGCTTCCGGTGGATTCTACAACGTTGCTCCGGTGCTTAGCCTGACCGCTAACGATGACTGCGATTTGAATTCCGTGTATTATCAAATTGACGGTTGCGCTCCGGCCGGCTGGCTTCCGATAGCAACCGGATTGAGCGGCATGGTCTACAACAATGCCGCTTGGTCAATGACTGGAGCAGAATTCAATGCGTTGACTGAAGCCTCGCACTGCATTCGCTTCAAAGTCACCGACGACTACGGTCGCGGCAACTCTGATTCCTGCACATATACCTGGTGCTTCACAAAAGACGTGACTCCTCCGGCGGCGCCGACTTCACTGGTCGCGCAGCCCGGTCACAATAAAATCCAACTAAGCTGGGTGAACTCAAGCTCGGCTGGTGTTGTTGGTGTGAAAATCCAGCGCGTGCAATGGACCGATTATCCGAACTACGGCAGTCTACCGACCCCGACAGCTGCACCAGTTTATCCAGCCAACCACACTGTTGGGCTGACGGTCCATGATGTGGCAGCGACTCCGAGTCTTCCCGCCAGCCACCTCGACGTTATGAGTCTTTCCAACGCCACGCGCGACATCTATTATTATGGCGCGTTTGCTTATGATGCCGCCGGCAACTACTCGGCGGCCGCAGTTTCCGCTCAAGCGAGATCTACCTCATATTGGCTCGGTGATATTGCTGCTGCTTTCGACGGCTCGGTCTATTTCACCGATCTAGTAGTGTTCACCGGTACGTACGGCGTCAATCACGGCCAGCCGGGATTCGTCGATCATGCCGACTTTGGGCCGACTCACAACAACAGCCCGAAAGGCATTCCGCTTCCGGATGACAAAGTTGAATTCGAAGATCTTGCGATCTTTGCGATTAACTTCAACAACGTCTCACCAATGATGGCGAAGAACTCGCCGACATTGTCCGGCGCTCCGGTTTCGAACACCGCCAATCTGCGGCTCGTCGACAGACTGACTGCAGACGGCTACTTTGTTGATCTCGTCCTGGACAATCGTTCCAACGACTCCAAGTCATTGATCGGCGAAATTAGTTTCGATCCGTCACAGTTGAGCCTCGTCTCGTCGACAATTGGTGAGGACATCGCCAATCCAAGTCTTCCACTCTTCTTCAAGTCAATTGTCGGAGAGTCGAAGGTTTCAATTTCTGCCGCCGTTCTGGGCGAAGGTTTGGCATTTACCGGAAGCGGTACAATTGCCACGCTTAAGTTCCAGACGCGCACAGCGACTCCGCTGCGCGCAAAGTTGACGCGTGCGGATATTCGCGACAACGCGAATAGCTCGATAATTGCTCCGATTAGCCCGGTGGGCGAGCCGGAGACAATTACCGCGCAAGCCAATCCGAGCGGCTACTCAATCAGCCAGAATTCACCGAACCCGTTCAATCCCGATACCAAGATTGCCTATGGCTTGCCTGCGGCTACCAAGGTGTCGATCAGGATTTACAACGTAATGGGCCAACTGGTGAAGAGCCTTGTTGATGAGTACCAACCGGCCGGCACTTATGAAGCAATTTGGAATGGCACTAATGACAGCGGGGAAAAAGTCGCTTCCGGTATCTATTTCTATAGATTCGAAACGGCCGACTTCCAGAAGACTGTCAAGATGACCATGTTGAAGTAACCCCTACGGCAGGACCGGGCTCGCTAATCACCTCCGTGCGGGCCCGGTCCTTCGATTTGGAAGTAAGCCTATGACCTCATCTCGTTTTGTTGCCGTCCTAATCTTGCTGATCGGTCTGGCCGGCAGTGGCGTTGCTTTCGGGCAGTTTTCAGATAGCACCGGAAACGTGTTCATGCTTCCGGAAGAAAAGATCGTCGCGCTCAACGACACTTTTGTCGTCTACATCGCGGTCGATACAGTGCTAAATGTCAAATCGTTCTTCTTTGATGTCCAAGTAGACACTTCGGTGATCAAATTGATTAGTGCCGCCAAAGAGCCTTTTTTCAATGGACCTTCCGGCGCGTTCTTCTTTTGGACCGACACAACTCATGTCTTCACGGGCAGTCAACCGACCTACGTTTACGAGCTACTCGGCTCGCTCTTTGGACCGCTTGTCAATGTCGACGGTCCCGGCAGGTTGATCAAGATGACGTTCGTTGCTGTTGGACACGGCGTGAGCGGTGTTATTTTTCGCCAGTCTGACATCCTGAACGAGCTCAATGCGGAAATCGCGATGGACGACTCGCTCAACGGATTGGTGATTGTGTGTCCGACGTCGTTTCTTTTTGGTGACGCCGATTTCAACACTTTCATCAGCATTTCGGATGCGGTGTACTTGATCAATTATATCTTTGCTGGAGGTCCGCCGCCATTTCCCATCAAGTTAATTGGCGATGCCGACTGCAATGCTATAATCTCGATTTCCGATGCTGTCTATATCATCAATTACATTTTCGCTGGCGGACCGCCGCCGTGCAACCCTTGTGACTAAACAGGAAGTTTACTATGAACAAAAAACTGATAACTCTTTTCGTCTTGGTCTTACTAACCGCTGTCGCACCTGTGGTCTCGGCGGCTCCGACTATGTACCTGATTCCGGATAGCACGACCGTCTTCCGTGATTCTTCCTTTGTGATCTATCTATTCGCCGATGCTGCATCCCTGAATCTCAAGGCGTATTCGGTCGAAATCACATTTGATCGCAGCATTATCCGGACGGATAGCGTTCACGTTGACGAAGGTGCATTCCTAAGCAGCGCGACGCTGCCGACTTTCTTTTGGTCCGGATTTTCGCCCGACTCGGCCACACTCTATATCGACGGTGCAATCCTCGGCGACGGAGTCACCGTGACCGGAAACGGTGTTCTGGCGGCAATTACCTTTAGTACGATTGGATTCGGATTGAGCGACATCGAGCTGATTTCGGTGCGCGCACGTGATGGCAGCAACAATCCGCTGTCGTTCGGAGTGGAGAACGGTTGGGTCAGAGTCTGCCAGTTTGTCGGCGATGTCAATGCTGATAACCGCATCGATATCTCGGACGCCGTTTATCTGATCAATTGGATTTTTGCGAACGGTCCGTATCCGATTCCCAATGCGGGTGTTGGCGACGTTAACTGCGATTCGATGACAAACATCAGCGACGTAGTCTACATCATCAACTACATTTTCGCTTCAGGTCCCGCTCCTTGTGGACCGTGCTATTAGTCGGAGCCGGTTCGGCAACATAGACGTGGCAATAGCGAAACGCGGTCCTAACTTGGGCCGCCGCATCGGGCGAATGGTTTTCCTGCTTCTGACGCCTTAGGACGTTACGATGCTTTTGCAGCTCTACTAAGCAGCTCGATGCGCGACTCGCCGGATTCGAAACGAAGCTGCGATTGAGTCGCTCATATTCTGCTATCAATTCCCTGATCCCCTTCATGGTTCTTCCTTATTCCTTCCGAGTTGTGATCTAGAGCAATGCTCAAGTTACAATGAGGATCATTCCCAGACTGCTGCCTCAACCCGTGGCTGGCTGCCCCATAAGCAGAAAACCCCTCGACGCGAACGGCGAAGGGTTCTCTTTGTATTTTAAGCTCCCGGGCTCGAATTCGTAAAAGCCGAACTTTCAGCCAGCGACCTGCTGATTAATCCGGCAACCGCCAGACTCCACCGACTGCCAGAAATAAAAAGCTCCCCCAATAGGGCGGAACTCAGAACTTTTGAATTCGAAGTCACTCTGTGAGAGTCCAAGCATTGCGGAGGGTTTCGCGTAAACGCCGATCGTTTTGATTTTCCAACCGTGCGACCTTGTTTGAGAAAAATTTCTCAATTTTGTTCTTGACGCAACTCATTTTGCCGATATCTTAAGACAAGAGACTCTTAATACCGGAATAGGCAATGTTATTTTCTAAAGGTTGTACATACGCGATTCGAGCCGCCCTGCTGGTAGCGGTTAAGGAAACCAAGGAAGGCCGCAAGTTCATTCCCATTCGTGAACTTGCCGAAGAACTCGACCTTTCGTTTCACTTTCTCACCAAGATATTGCAGGTACTCACCGAGGCGGAGATCATGGAATCCTTCCGTGGGCCAAACGGAGGTATCGGGCTTGCCCGGGAAGCCAACAGAATTTCGCTGATCCAGATTATTTCCGCCGTAGACGGAATGTCGCTATTTTCCGAGTGCGCCCTGGGACTTCCCGACTGCGGAGAGGCCAAACCTTGCCCATTGCATCAATCGTGGTCCAAGCGGCGGGAGGAATTGAAACGGATGTTCGAAAGGACGACGCTGGCCACACTCGCACAGGACTTCAGTAAAAACAACTTGAGGAATTAGGTCTAACAATATGAACAAACCTACCAATAGTTCTGTGCTAATTACAGATAACCGACTCCGAAATCGGTATTGTGATTGGGCAGATGACACAACGATTGAAGCTTAGAATACTATATCAAAAGAAAGGATCGTAACCATGACCCTGCAACGTTCTCTCTCAAAAATGCTCTGGCTGGCTGGCCTGCTTGCCTGCAGTTGGTTGATAGGTGGTTGCTCGTCAACTCCTGAAACGGATGCCGAACGCCAAGCCAGGTGGCAACAGGGGAATCTAACGAGTTGGGAAATCCAACATGGAATCGGCCCCATTGTAGAGGATCTCCAGGTAGCTGCTGTAGACAACGCCTTGGCTGAACGCGGCAAGGCAATATTTGTCCAAAAATGCGCAACGTGTCACTATCTCGACATGAAGAAGACCGGCCCCCCGCTTCGCGACGTCACCAAACGCAGATCATCAGAGTATGTGATGAATCAGATTCTAAATCCTGAGCAGATGGGAAAGTTGCATCCTGACGGCAGGCAATTGGTCGCCCAGTACGCACAGTATATGACGATCCAAGGAATTACACGCGAGAATGCACACGAACTGCTTGATTTTTTGCGTTCGGAGCTCGGTAATCCCGCAGTTCCGATGGAACAACAGCCGGGCTTTGGAACACCGCCACCGGCGCCGACCGCCGCATCGAAATGAGGCCGCCATTGAGAACAGCGAACTTAACTTTCCCCAATCGGAAGGAGTGGAAAATGAAGAAAATCCTCATGCTCGTTATGGGGTCCGCTTTGGCGGTTAGCCTCATCGCCATACTGCTCACCGGTTGCTCAAGCAAGCAGGAAGTTGGCGGGTACGGCGACGCTGCAGAAAAAGTCTACGTTGCACCCGGTTCCTATGATGAGTTCTACGCCTTCATGTCGGGCGGCTTTTCCGGCCAAGTTTCAGTTTACGGTTTGCCGTCGGGAAGACTCTTCAAAGTCATTCCGGTCTTCAGTCAAGATCCTGAAAAAGGTTACGGTTATTCCGAGGAGACTAAGCCGTTGCTTATGACGACTCACGGATTCATCCCTTGGGACGATGCCCACCATCCCCAGTTGTCGGTCACTGACGGACAGACCGACGGCCGCTGGCTCTTTATCAACGGCAACAACACGCCGCGAATTGCGCGCATGGATCTAACGACTTTCGAAACCGTCGAGACAATCGAAATTCCGAATTCCGGCGGCAATCACGGCTCGCCTTACCTGACACCAAACAACGAGTATGTGGTAGCATCGACGCGCTTCAGCGTTCCGATTCCGCAACAAGACGTTCCAATCAGCACTTCGAAAGAGAATTTCAAAGGATCAATCTCCTACATCAGTGTCGATTCCGTCTCCGGTCGCATGAAATTGGCGTTTCAGATTCTCGTGCCGGGAATTGCCTATGACCTTTCACGCGCCGGCAGGGGACCATCATACGGTTGGTCATTCTTCAGCACTTATAATTCCGAGCAGGCCAACACCCAACTCGAGGTCAACGCATCCCAAAACGACAAGGACTTCATTGCCGCAGTCAATTGGAAACTGGCCGAAGAACTGATCGCGCAAGGCAAAGGTCAGGAGTGGCCCGCTACCTATTACCACAACTACATGGACGACTCCGATGTCGGACAGAGCGAAGTCAATAAAGGCGTCAAAGTGCTGATCGCCCGTGACCATCCCGGTTTGATCTACTATTTGCCGACCCCGAAATCGCCGCATGGCGTCGATGTCGACCCGTCTGGTGAATACATCGCTGCCGGCGGCAAGTTAGCCGCTTTGATTCCGGTTCACTCGTTCACCAAATTCAAACAGGCGGTGGCAAACAAGGAATTCGATGGTGAATTCGAAGGCATTCCGATTCTCAAGTATGAGTCAGTTATCGCCGGAGAAGTCAAGGACCCGGGCCTCGGACCATTACACACAGAATTTGACGGAAAGGGATTTGGATATACTTCGATGTTCCTCTCGTCTGAAATCGTCAAATGGAAGATCGGCACGTGGGAAGTCGTGGATCGCATACCCACCTACTATTCCATCGGGCATCTGATGATCCCCGGCGGCGATACCAAACAGCCGTACGGCAAATACGTCATCGCGCTCAACAAGATCACGAAAGACCGTTACCTGCCGACTGGTCCGGAACTGACTCAATCGGCACAGTTGATTGACATTACCGGCGACAAGATGAAACTGTTGCTCGATTTCCCGACGATCGGCGAGCCGCACTATGCTCAGGCGATTCCTGCTGCAATGATCAAAGATCGCTCCGTTCGCTGGTATCCGATCGCCGAGAACACGAATCCGCACGCAATCAGAGCTGAAAGCGAAGCCCGTATCGAACGCGATGGAAAAACGGTGCACGTGTACATGAGCACCATCCGCACGCACTTCGTTCCGGATAACATTGAGGGGGTCAAAGTCGGCGACAAAGTCTATTTTCACGTGACTAACCTCGAACAAGACTGGGATGCGCCGCATGGCTTCAGCGTTATGGGTGCGACGACATCCGAACTGCTGATCATGCCTGGCCAGACACGAACACTATTGTGGGAACCGAAGTTTGCCGGTGTCGTACCGTTCTATTGCACCGACTTCTGCTCTGCACTCCATCAGGAAATGCAAGGCTGGATTCGAGTGTCCAGCTAATCTCTGGAGGAAACACCATGCCTAACGACAGCAATACCGGTTTCCGCGCTACTCTGAAACCGGTCGCAGTTCAAGATGCCAATAGGGAGCAGGCAAGGAGTCTGATCATGAAACCACTTTCTCGAGTAATGATCGGCGTCGCGGCGTTGTTGCTCGCACTGACCTATTTCCTGCCGCTCTGGGAGATTGAACTTATCGCACCTCAATACCCCGAAGGACTGGGCATGGAAATTTGGATCAATCAAGTCCAGGGGCAACACCCCGGCGACCTCAACAAGATCAACAATCTCAACCACTACATTGGCATGATGCGAATCAACCCCGAGTCGATTCCCGAACTGAAGATTATGCCCTGGATCATGCGCGCCGTCATGCTGCTTGGACTTATCGCCGCAATCGTCGGTCGCAAGAAACTTCTGATGGCTTGGCTCGCAGTCTTCTTATTGGTAGCACTCGTCGGATTGGTGGACTTTTACCTCTGGGGCTATGAATATGGCCACAACCTGGATCTGGAACATGCCATCATCAAGGTGCCAGGCATGACTTATCAACCACCTCTGATCGGCAGCAAGAAGTTGCTCAACTTCGAAGCGGTCTCTCTTCCAGGTCTGGGTGGAATGGTCACTTCCGCAAGTGTCATGATCGGCGCTGCAGTGATGGCTTTCGAAATTCGCCGTGGCAGAAAGGCTGGCTCCAATGTCAAATAAACAACTCTCAATTTCGATTCTTGCGACAATGTTCGCATTTTTCCACATCGGTTGTGGCGGATACTCTCCGGAAGAAATCCGCTACGGCACTGACCAATGCGACTACTGCAAAATGACTATTGCCGACCAAAGCTTTGGTTCTGAGCTTATTACTCAAAAGGGGAAAGTATTGAAGTACGATTCCATCGAGTGTCTGGCCGCTGCCGACATGGCGTTTGCCGGCAAATCGCAACAGGTACACTCGCGCTGGGTAACTGACTATAAAAGGCACGGCCAATTCCTCGATGCGAATACGGCATGGATTGTCGCCTCCGAACGGCAGAAAAGCCCGATGGGAGTCGGATTGCTTGCAGCTAGCTCCGAATCCGCAGCACAACTACTTGTTGATGAGTTTGGCGGTCGCATCGTCGGTTGGAGCGAAGTGAAAGAAATCGTCGCCGCTGCCTGGAAATTGAAATAGGTAAGTCGATGAACAGCCCGAACATAAAAATTGGCGTTTCGCCCAATCAAGTGATCATCTGGCGCAGTCTTGGCCTCGTGTTCATGTTCATCGCAAGTCTGTTGCTCCCTGTTGAGACGACTGCAGCGGCCGTCGTTACTGTTCAGAAAGGCGGAGCCATACAAACGGTCGTCGACGGCCTTTCTCGCGCGCAATCGGGAGACACCGTCCGCATCGAGTCGGGAACCTACACCGAGGCAAATCTACACATCACAAAACCGCTTACGTTGATTGGCGATGATTGGCCGGTAATTGATGCAGCGAAACAGGGACCGATTCTTGAAGTCACCGCTCCGAACGTTACCATCAGTGGCTTTGAGTTTCGCGGCGTTCCGGGGAGCTACCTGAAAGAGAACGCGGCAATCCTCGTCCGCGAATCGGAAAACTGCGAAATTCGCGGCAATAGATTCGTTGATAATTTTTTCGCCGTCTATTTGGCAAAGTCAAATCGCTGTCGGGTTCTTAAGAACGATATCTCCGGCTCTGCGGATGCTCTGACCTCCGCCGGTAACGGCATCCACATGTGGTATTGCCGCGACATTGCCGTTCAGGATAATCAGATTCACGGCCATCGTGACGGCATTTATCTGGAATTTGTCAAGCACAGTTCAATCAGCGGCAATGACAGTTCAGGCAATCTGCGTTACGGACTGCATTTCATGTTCTCTGACAGCTGCCGGTATCAGAAGAATCGCTTTGCCCGCAACGGCGCCGGAGTTGCAGTGATGTACACCAGCGAGGTTGATATGTTAGAGAATACCTTTGAAGATAGTTGGGGCGGCGCTTCTTATGGACTGCTGCTGAAGGACATCAGAGATAGCCGGGTGTCAGGCAACGTCATAACCAAGAACTCAGTCGGCATCTATCTGGAAGGATCGGATCGCATCGTGATCCAGGGCAACCGGTTTTCCGCCAATGGGTGGGCGGTCAAGATTATGGCAAACTGTGTTGGCAGCAAGATTATCGCGAATGACTTCATTGACAATTCATTTCAAGTGGCCACCAACAGCAGGCAGAGTTTCAGCGAGTTTGACGGAAATTATTGGAGTACCTATCGCGGCTTTGACATTGATCGGGATGGATTCGGCGACTTGCCGTATCGGCCGGTTAGTCTCTATTCGCTGATTGTGGAGTCAGAGCCGGCAACACTGGTGTTGATTCGCAGTCTCTTGGTAGACTTACTCAATCTTGTTGAGCGAATCATGCCGACTCTGACACCGGAAGCGCTTGCGGACGCACGGCCGAGCATGAGGCCGGTTGTATGATCGAAGTCACCCGCCTTCACAAACGATTCGGCAAATTCGTTGCTCTGCATGATGTATCGCTGTCAATCAAACGCGGAAGCGTCACCGGCGTAATCGGTCCCAACGGTTCAGGTAAATCGACATTAATCAAGTGCATGCTGGGATTAGTTCGACCGACTTCGGGAAGCATCTCCATAAATGGAACCGTTCTCGATGGATCCTCTGACTATCGGCAAGCGATCGGTTATATGCCGCAAATCGCCCGTTTTCCTCAGGATTTGACAGTTGGTGAAATTATCGACCTTGTTAAAGGGCTACGAAAAGAGAAGGCGACTCTGGAGTCGGAATTGATCAATCGCTTTGACTTGAAACAGGCACTTGCCAAACGGACGCGGACCTTGTCGGGCGGGACCCGCCAGAAGTTGAGTATGGTACTCGCCGGAATGTACGATCCAGATTTGTTGATTCTCGACGAACCGACAGCCGGGCTGGATCCGATTTCGAATATCAATCTCAAGGACTTTCTCGCGGCTTATCGGGAGAAGAAGCGCACAGTACTGGTCACCACGCATATCATGAGCGATTTGGAAGAATTGGCCGACGAAGTTATCGTCATTATCGATGGCCGAATTCCTTTTTCGGGTCCCATCCGGGATCTCAAAGTTCAAACCGGCGAATTACGACTTGACGTTGCGGTCGCACGCCTGCTGGAAAGCGAGGCTGCATGAGGCTCACTTCCCACATCGGCTGGTATGCCGTCCGAGATACCACTCGCAATCGCTGGGGAATTCTCTTCACAGCATTCTTTATGCTTGTGACGATTGGGCTCTTTCAACTGCAGGCCCAGTCCGCCAAAGTCGCAGTCAGCCTGATGAGCATCTGCCTGTTTCTCATTCCTCTGGTCAGCTCTCTATTCGGAACGATATACTTTTACAACTCGCGCGAGTTTGTAGAATTGGTCTTGACGCAGCCGGTCAATCGTCGAGCAGTTTACCTTGGCATGTTTTCCGGCCTCGGCATTTCCTTAGTAGCCGGATTTTGTCTGGGAGTCGGGGTGCCCTATTTGATTCTCATGGAAATGAATCAGGAGCAGTTCGTATCGCTGATGCTCTTACTCAGCGTCGGTGCGTTCCTCACTCTGATATTCCTGGCAGTCGCTTTTCTAATCGCGACTAAACTCGACGACCGTGGAAAAGGACTGGCGGCAACATTGGGCGTCTGGCTGTTTACGGCGCTCGTTTACGACGGGTTGGTGTTGCTTGTGACGATGACGTTTTCCGACTATCCGCTGGAATCGCCTTTGCTGATTGCTGTGCTTACCAACCCAATTGATTTGGCGAGAGTGACGCTCCTGGTTCAGACGGATTGGGCGGCGCTGATGGGATATACTGGAACTGTTTTCAACCGGTTCTTCGGCACGAGTCTGGGAGTGACGATTGCTGTGGCAGCATTGTGTCTTTGGGTCTTGATGCCACTTTTGCTTGGGCTGCGTCGATTCAAAGTTAAGGACCTGTAGCCGTACGAGATGTTACTTGAGTTTTTCGCAAGTACATAAGACCGATTTGATAAAGCATTTAAGTGATATTTGGATCTTGGGAGGGTAATTGATTCCCGTCTTTGAAAAAGCATTGAAGAGTGATAGCCGTCGAATCGGATTTCTCTACTTGATCAGTTGCGCCGTGTTTTTGTTGGTGGGCACCACTTGTGCGCTGGCTGTTCAGTTTGACTTGTCGAAGCTGTCCTCGAATTTTCTTGACCCAGAGCAATTTGGCAAAGCAATTACTCAGCATGGCATGGTAATGGTCTTCGTATTTCTTCTGCCATTGTTGGCCGGTACGCTCGGAAACTTCGCACTCCCAGCAGCATTGGGAGTTAGAAATCTCGCAATGTCGAGATTCAATCTTTTCGGTTGGTTCTGCCATGTCACCGGCGGGATTCTGGTCATCGCGAGTGTCGAGCTCGGCTCGTACACAAGCGGGTGGACAATGCTCATGCCTCCCACTGTGCCCCGGCTTTTGTTTGGTTCGCTAATTGCCGGGCTCGCACTCTGTGCTTGCTCGGTTCTGATTCTATCAGTATGCATAGCGAGTTCCATACTTTCGCGCCGACGCCGTGCGATCGACCTCAATCGGCTCCCGCTCTTCGTCTGGTTCTTCCTTTTCTGGGCGATTATCAATGTTCTCGTGGCTCCAGTTCGCCTTGTGACGTTGGCATTGACTTTGGCCGCGCGCAATGATGTGAGCTCATACCTTTCGCTGCTTGATCCAGCGGGAATCGTGCGATACCAGCAATTATTCTGGCTATATGCAGGTACAGCGATTCTTGCCGCATTGCTCCCGGCAATTGGAACTACATTCGAAATTCTATCAGCTCAAACTCGATCCTTGTTTGCTTCACGCACGAAGCTCGTTGTTGCTGGGGTGGGGCTGAGTTTTCTGATTATGCTGTCGTGGGGACAGAACCTGATCACGGCGGCTGACCAGGAAAGACTTGCGGCTGCAGGAAGCCTCTTCGCCGCCCTAACCACCGTCCCACTATTATTGATTGTTGTCACATGGCTCAGCATGATGTTCGCGGCTCGCAAATTCTTGACAGTACCATTGGCTTTTGTCTGGATACAATTAATAGCAATGACGCTTGCTTCGCTGACCACGCTCGCTCTTGCAATCCCAGCTCTTGGAGTGTACCTACATAATTCCTACTTCACCGTGGCTCAACTTCATCTACTCTTGCTTGGAACTGTCCTAACATCCTTTCTCGCAGGTTTATTTCACTGGCTTCCAACGCTGACGAATCGCGAATATTCGCGTTCGCTCGGATATTTGGCGGCTGCAGGTATGTTGCTCGGAAGCATAGCGTCATTTGCACCACAGTTTGTTCTCGGGACCTTGGGATCTCCGAAGGGGTTGCATTCCTACCCTGAACAATTTCAGACGCTTCACCTTCTGTCCTCGGTTGGAGCAATGGTGTTGGTTGCCTCGCTACTGCTGGGGATGGCGATAGCAGTTTGGAGCCGGTTTCGAGGAAAGCTAAGTTTTTCTAACGACAGACAGGATGCCGTCGGAGGTGAATTCTCCTATTCGCAAATGATGAATGAACAGGTCGTGCGGGATATACAATGAAGAAACCAATACCGATTTCATGCCGCCTCATCAAGAACCTAATAGACGAACACAAGGTGATTCTGCAAGGCCTGGGTGTACTGAGGATTGTAACTGAGAGAATCGCGAAACGTCGGCCGGTTGCTCTTCGTGACCTCCGCTATTTAGTGCGATTTTTTGAGGTCTATGCTGACAATATTCACCATCACGCGGAGGAAAATTTACTTTTCGAAGCTCTTGCAGGGACAGCGCCGAGATCACTTCGGCGAATGATGGAACAGCTAATAACGCAGCACGTCATGGGTCGCTTCTTCGTATTCCGAATTTCGGAGGCAGTCTCTGGAGCAGCCACAGGCATCCGTGGTTGGCGCAAGAAATTCGTAGAGAGTGCCCAGGCATACGATACGCTGTTGTCTTGCCACATCTGCAGCGAGGATCATCACGTGTTCCCAATTGCTGACCAACTGGTGCGTAAGCGAAGCGTGAAACTCAGGTCAGAAGCTCAACTAACACTAAAACTGAAGAGCAGGCTGGAGAAGTCTCTTAACCGGATTGCTACAAAGTACGGTGGCGTCGGCGATATTGCGATAAGGGCGGAACAGTGCGAAAGAGAACGCGACAGTTAATCGACCTTATTCGAACAGTGAAGGTTATTGATCTGTACTTGAATAGTCTCAGGGGTCGATTCTTTGCAGCTGCTTTGTCAAGCCTGCAATATCTCATTCAACTTCGCTTCCCACTCATCTTCTGACAGAACTTCGAAGCGCAAGTCTTTGTCCTTCATTTCAAGGCCAAGTTCGGTCCAGGTCTTGGACTTGGCTTGCTTAGTACAGATATCGAAGATCTTCCGAATGTAGTCTGTCTTGAGATTACCGGCAAGGTGAAGCCCCTTGGTTTCGACTACGTAGACGCGATCATAGTCATTACTTTTCCCATTGTCGGTAGCTGTGAAGATGAAGTCGGGGTAGATGCGGTGCTTTCGCCATCCGTGAGTGTGATAGTCCCGATGCTCGTCTGATTTGCACGAAGCCAAATTCACAAGAATCTACCCCTTAGTAGGGTTGGTCTCGCACATGAGGTTTTTACGATTCCCGCAGATGACGGCGTGTTGGCACACTTAGGTTTCATCGAATAAGTCTCCACCAACGCGCGGCTTGGCAGGGGGGAGGCGCATTTCTTTCGGTACAGCAGGTAGTTCTTCTGCCTGAATGCACGGTCCTTGCACAACCGCATCAAGAAGTTCTGCCTGTAATGGATATGTCTTGATTGATGCCTCCAGCACCCAAAGCAGTTCGAGTAATTCGGTCGTGAATTGGCTGCTCCAGTGTTCCGGACGGATATCGTCGAGTGGCGAAGATTTCTTACCCGAACCTACTTTCATGCGATACTTGAGCCATGACCGAACAACTTTCAAGCCAGAGACTTCAAACTCGAGGACTTTACGCTCGACCGGAGCAAATTCTCCCTCGCCGATGTGAAGCGTTCGGGTCTTTTCGTTGTACGAGAAAGTCGATGGATATCTGCCCATGTCGCCGGGGATGGCTCTGACGCATTTGGCCACTCCGATCGGAATCTGGCCAAACTTTTTCCCAAGAGGGACGAAGCGTTCACCGTAAGTGTGAAGCCATAGCAATTGAGTGCCAGCGGAGCAGATTTTCTTGAATAGAACGAAGTTTTTCGTAATTGGTACACGCAGCTCGCGCGTATCCAATTCCTTGTCAAATCGACAAGTGAAAGCCGGATGAGCCAGCGTGCCATAGACATATGCTATGAATTCTTCGGGCGTTATCTTGTGCTTGTAGGTGGCGCTGAGTATGTCGAGCAGGCCGGGCAAGATGTTGGCAACGGTCGCGTCACCGACGCGGAATACGGGAATAATATCCTTTGCGCCACGGCCTGAGAAGTGGTCAAGGTCGGGAATCTCAGCGCAGGCCGTCAGAGCCGGACCTGAACCGAGAGTTTTGGTCAACAAGCTTGTTAAATATACTTGGCGCTCACCGTGGGATCTCCAGAGGACGGGACGCAGGAAGTCACCCAATCGGCTATCGGCAAACACCCACTGTCGGTCAAACGAGCGGTATGCATAGCGTTCGATCCTGGGAGTGGGAGCATCGTGCGGCAATTGCCCAATCGGTCTTTCCGCTTCTTCACTTTCCACCAAAGGCAAGTACTTTAAGTCGATCTTTCTGTCGCGGGTTTCCCTGAAAGCAACCCTTCGATCTCTCGCTGCAAGCAAACTGTGCCAGCGCAGCTTCAGTGTATCGGAATCGGAACAAATGGGCCATGTCCGTTTGAACTGAGATCCAGAATGTTGCCACGGCATAAGGTCCGTAAGTAACGGCCAGTCGAAGTATCTACCTTTTCCTGCTGGGCGGAAGGGGGCCTGCCACTCGCTGGGGCAATTTTGCCATTTGACAGTCTCTAAGTGAGTAATACCGTCGAGAGCAGAGAGCTTGGCATCCCGAGTTCCTTCTATGCGCGCGTATTTTACGCGAGCAGGCTTTGCTTTGCCTGTCTTCTCTGTCCGAACTGCTACCGCTATCACAACGGGTGTCTGTATCGCGAAGACGTTGTCGTTCTTGCGAGCGCCGCGACCTTCGCCACCAAGGTCGAGAATCCAAATTTCATCGCAGAGGCGACGCATATGTTCCCGCATTCCGCAAAAGGCGTCTCCATCAAGATAACTTGACGCGCTAATGAAGCTGACAACTCCAGGACTGGGGGAGGCCTCTTGTTCAAAGACTTTCCATAAGGCCCAACGCCAGAAATACACATAGAGATTATAGAGATTCTTGAGACTAACTCCATGGCCTGCCGCGACGGCAGGTTTCAGGAAGTCTCTAAGAATAGATCGCCGTTCTCTCTCTGACAATCTCGCTTTGGCCGATACAAGTCCTCTCGCCTTTCCCTTTCCATTCGTCTTCATGCCATCTGGCAATGGGTCGCCAAAGCGGACCCATCCCCCATACTTAGATAGATTGCTCTCATGCCTCATATCAACCGAATCATGACGATCATAAGGCGGATTTCCCAGACACACAATAACCGGAACTCTTTTCTTGATCTGGAGCGCCTTCGCGTGCTGTTCCGCAATGGGCTTCAGGTAGAGTGGGAGTTGAGGAGGGATGGCGTGCGGGCTCTCCAGTGTGTCAGTCAAGTAGATGTGTGTTCCGTCTCTTGGTATCGCTGCACCTCGATCACCCAAGGCTCGACTTACTCTTAGTTCAGTCACAGCATATGGGCCGACCATGAGTTCAAATCCATAAAGGTTGTGTGCGAGCGCGGTCGCTTGACCCTGAACAGCTCCAGCGCCTTGTTCGGCTTCGACGCGGTTTAGAGCGTGTTCGACGACGCCAAGTAGATATGTACCCGTACCGGTTGCCGGGTCGAGAGTAATGACGCTTGGATCCGCAAAGCCGAGCGGTTTGCCAAGGCGATTGACGAGAATATCGTCAATTAGTCTAACTTGAGCATGAACGACCTCAATTGGTGTATAGTAGGCTCCAGCGTCTTTCCGCAACTTCGAGTCATACGCTGCAAGGAAGTCCTCGTAGAAATAAAGCCAGGGGTCTTCTGGACCAGAGAGTGTAGCGGGTGGTATGACGGCGATGATACGTAACAGCAAGTCAAGGGAAGCAGTCATCTCTGCACGCGCGCTCGGGTCGGTCAGCACCTGGAGGGCACGTGATAACAGATTGTGCTGTGCGGCAAGGGCCGCTTCGGCGCGATCGAGCGTGAGCGGGTCGGCGCCTTCGCTTCTTCCCAAAAGCAAGGCGAAGGCTACAGTCTGTGCATATGCATCAGCGAATTGTTCGTCTGGAGCATCAGGAAAGAGCAACTGGCGCCAGTCTCGGGCAAGTTGGATAAGAGGAGAAGTCGAATGTTTGAGCGCATCCGTCACGTCGTCGCGTAACATTCTACAAAGTGGGGCGAGCAAAGCCGCAAATTCCTTGAGGTCTATCTTGCCATTGCGATCAGTCGGGATGATGGGCTCCCAGGAGATGAAGTTGCGCAATAAGCGCCCGACGGCGCTCGCATCTTCCGCTGAAACGGCCTTCTTGCCATTTAAAGCCACGTTCCCTGAGAGACGCACAAGCTTGTCTACAATTTCACCGAACCGGTAAAGTGCCCATTCATTGCCATCGGTGTAAAGGATATTTGGAATGGCGGAGAACCGTTTCCATTGATCGAGGTTGTGTCCTTTGAATTGGGCGGGATTCGCGCCGACGCCGGGCGCCTTGAGTTCGACATAGCCCGTAAGCAACTTGTTAACGTGCACTGCGTAGTCGGGTCTTCCGAGGCGGCCGGGAAGGGGGGTTTCGCCGGTGCAGACAATTTGCTGCTTAAGGGAGTTAGCCCAAGCAGCTATGTAGTTTTCGAATGGACCCCGTAGCTGATCCTCTGGCTCCCCAGCCGTCAACTGTGACATCTTTGATTTTATCGCCTCGGCAAAGTCTTGAAGCGATTTGTGATTTCCTATCGGTTCCGACATATGCCTCTTGACAATTGCCAACCGTTGGTCACTTCAGTTTGGAAAGTCAACTGCCCTAACTCGAAGACAAGATTGCCGTAGCGTGTGTTTTTACTGCCCTTTATCACTCCATCTCGCAAATTGATTCGCAACACCGTTTCGATCCCCTGAAAAAAGTAGATGGATGCGTCTGTCTCTGTGAATAAGCCAATGATGTGCCTCATGAATCGATGAGTCTCTGCACGCTTATTGGAGAGTTTCGGGATCTCTCTTAGGTCAGCAGCGAGATTGCCCTCAGTCCTTTTGTCTAAGCCTTTCAATCTCGTTCCTTTCAGACATAGTTGGGGCCGGAGTCTACTTAAAATGCACCGGACCGGCTATCCACTTCTGTTTCGCAAATAGGAATCAAAAACTAAGGCGTTTCAGGGCAGTTTGCAATCTCTTTCTGATTAGTTCCGAATGCATCATTCATCATTTAGACTTTGAAGGTAAGCTATCATAGAGGCAATCTGAACTTTATCCACTTTTCCCTTCTGAACCACACCAAAATCCATCTTCCCCACGATGTCGATGACCTGGTGGGTATCAAGCATACCGTACGTCATAAGCGTTGTGCCGATATTCTCGTGTCCAAAATTCTGGCTTAGAGCTTTCATTTGCTCGGCTGTTTTTGCAAAGGGCATTGACTGTTGGATTGCTGCGCGTCTGAACAGGTGCGGCTTGAAGTACGGCAGATTAGCCTTAAGAGATGCCTCACGCACTATTTGACGAATGGGTGATGCAGTTTGCCAGAACTCCGGTTTTACCCCATGGACTTCAAACGAAAACCCATTGCTGGCTTGGACAAGATTCGTTTGGGGGAAGAGCGGATCAGTTCCCTTGAACAGTTTCACATTCACGAGAAAGTCGTACCAGTCCAGTACTATCTGGACAAGCTCAGTATCAAATGGTAGGAGCTTTGAATGTATCGTCTTTCTCCGCTTCGTTTTCACGCCCAATTTGGGGTCTTGATGAATGACCAACTTCTGCCGGTCAAAGCATACCAGAGGCAGGGTGGCGACTGCCAAATCTCTCATCCCGGTAAGAAACAAAAACGAGATCGAGGCGCGATTTCGATTGGCTACCTCATCCGTTGGCTCAATTGACATAACGAGCTTCTTCACATGTTCGAGCGAGGGTGCCTCGACAAACTTTGGTGCAGTCGCTTCTCGATTCTGGTTCTGATCGAGTTTCAGATAAGCGACTGACTCGCGAAGACTCTGTGACTTGAATCCAGATTCCACCGACAACCATTTAATGAAGCTTCGAAAGTGCCGCAGTATGCCGTACGCTGTCGTTAACGAGATAAGTCTCTCCGGCGAATGCGACTCCAGAAGCCATTGCTTGAAAGCGACCGCTTTGGCAGGAGAGACTAATCGATACTCTTCAGATTGGGAAAAGAGATCATATTTGTAGATAGCCCTCGAAATCGAAACTATCGAAGCGTCGGTTAAGCCATCTGCATATCTGAGACGGTCCAAATACTTCTTCTTCAGCTTCTCGTTTTCGGAATTGATTCTCATTGTATCATCCTGCTTTCAAGTCAGTGAACACGAAGCCCAACTCTTCCTTCGAAACGCGAGCATTCGACACAAGGTCATATATTTGTGCTTGCAGCGCATGGCCGGGTCAACGTCGTTGCATCCATGCACAAGTTCTGGACGTATATCAGGTAGAGAGGAAACGACCACCATGGAACCAAAGACTCCCGAAGAAATCAGGGCATACTTAGAGGAAATTAATTCTGGATACTCGCTGAATGGTTGCCTGCTATTCACGGGCGATTGGCCAAATAATCCTTGTTTTGATCTGAGAACGGGGAAGCTTGCCGAAGGCGTTACTGCGGGTAATTTCTTCGATGCCGAGCCAATTTCTGATGAAGAAGCATCGCGACTGATAACAATGGTCCCGGCACGAATCGATTGAAGTTTTGGGGCATTCCATTCCTTAAAGCCGTCTGGCCCCTCAGTCAAATGCAGTTCTTGATCGTCCGAATTCGATTGGCCCATCCACAGGTCGCCACTATTTCGTCTCACCAACTCCAGTCCTTTCGAAGTCAGTGAACACGAGGCCCAATTGCTCACACTTTAATCCTCGTTGCTGCTGCGCAGTCTTCATCTTCTCTCGCTGTATATTGAGATACTTGTCAGTTGAAAATAGATTCACAGCACAGCCGCACGCTTGGCAGGATGCACGGATAATGACTTGCAGTGCGTCCTTGCCGACACGCCTATTGGTAACTTCGAAAGTAACAGTGCCGGGCTGTGGCACCCTTGGCTTGTGACATCTTGTGCAATAGAATTCCCCGGGTCTGAGGAGGTGTCGGCCCTTGTCCCGGCGTTTGGTGAGAAATGCTTGGACAACCTCGCCCTTGAAGAGCAGCGGACGTTCATTTGGGTTGTTTGGTGAGAGACCTTCTTTGTGCCAAGCCTGAACCGTGCGGACATGCACCCTCAGGATCCTCGCAAGGTCGCCCATCGAGTAAGAATCGATTAAGCGAATTCGCCCAATCCTATTGCTGATTGACCGCTTCAGGGCTTTTCCTCATTCGGTTGAGAGCCTGTGGCCGGTTACGGGACTGCGACAGAATTGTGTCTTGGCTATTGGACTTGCCCTGTTCAATGATTAGTGCCAGTGCCGATTGAGGCGACTCTTGGGCTATCACCTTGCGAGCGATTATTCTCGCGAGTAGTTCCAAGCCTCCCTGAATGCCCTCGTTACTTATCGTCACTTCATAATCTCGAACAGGTCATCAAAATTGTTTTCGGGGAAGTGTTCAAGAATTCTAGCACGCAGGTTTGGAGACGGGGTTCTTTGTCCGGTCAATAGTTGCGACATGTAACCGCTGGAAATGTTAAGCCTCTTTGCCAGCCAATTTTGCGAAAGGTTCTTTCTTGTCAGGAGATCCACAATCGTGTCGAGTCGGAGCTTTGTACGGTTCATGATATCTTGCAAAACCTCGTTAACATTTGCTTACTAAAGAAAGAATTTGCTAACTCACCGGCAAGATCTATTTAGTCAAATTGTAAAAAACTGCTTGCATATGTTAGCAGACTATTTTACTTTGGCAATGACACTGGAGGGTCGGTTGAGCAAAATTGGAGCCTACTTAAAGACAAAACGAGAGGAGCGCGGGCTGACGCTGCGCCAGGTTGAAGATCTGTCGGGTGTTTCGAACGCATATCTCTCTATGATTGAAAGCGGCAGGCGCAAGGATCCCCATCCACGGATTCTGAAGAGCCTTGCAGCAGCCTACGGAGAAGATCTGGAAGAACTGATGAAAGTTGCCGGATACCTTGATACCTCGGAGGAAGAGCAGGAAAAACTCGATATTGAGGCGCTTTACCAGGCTGCAGTACGGGACGAGTCAGTCAGCTTTGGGCACAAACTGAGGGGTGACATTGATTTTGAGGCAAAGAGAGTGATTGCTTATTTGTACAAACAGCTTAAGAATAAAGGGGGCAAGAAACGCGGGAGTTAGCCGACGTGATACCGGCCGCAGGTGCCGCTGATACTTCCCTTACCGCCTTTTGTGATTTCTATTGGCGTCGTTCGGGAAGGCGGCGGATCAAAGACCCAGAGAGGCTCGCAATAGCTTGTAGGGATTATTATGGCATTAAAGGCGAGCTAAGATTGGATGAATTGAAAGATCTGCTATTGCATAAAATGGGAGTGGTTGCGATTCAAGATTACCCATCAAACGCCGCTCCACGGGGCATGTACTTCCGCGAGGGCGATGACATCATTCTCTTTGTGAGGTCGAACGATTCAGATGACGTGAAGCTCCATACTCTCGCCCATGAACTGAGGGAGGTGCTTGGATCGTGTTTCGGCGATCTCCATCCGAAAATGAAGGATATCGCTGGCGAAGACCTTGAAACCCAGTCCGACGCCTTTGCAGCAACACTCATTCTTGGTGAAGGTGCATTCTCGCTAAGTGCATTTGAGACGGGTCTCGACTTCATCCGCTTAGGCAAAATGTACAACAAATCCTATCGAACTGTGATGCGAAGAACAGTCCGAGATTTGACGCAATTACAGGGTCCGATCAAGTTCTGGGGTGTAACCTACGAGTTCAGTGGCAAGATTCCGCATGGCGTTCTTAGATCAGCTGGTGCTTGCAGAAGCCCGAAATTCGGACGCAAGTCAAGGCGTGAAATGCCGAACTCTCTCTTTGCAAAACGTGGTCAGTTAGTTCCGATCAAAGCACACCTTGAGCGTGCGTTGCGGCAAGAATGCTCAGTCTACATCGAGTCGCTGACAGGCATTGATCACTGGGGGGAGCATACCTTGTCAGTTGTCATTCGGCCTTACAAGTCTTCCAAAGGTATTGACGGGCTAATGGTAGTTGCAGTGCCCAAAGAGGATGCCCCGCTGCTGAGAAAGCAGATTCTAAGATGTCGGCCCATCGTAATCGAAGAGGAGTTTCAAACAATTTAGGTGAGTTATGAAAGCAGTACTCTATGCACGCGTTTCTTCAGAAAAGCAAGCTGAGAAGGACTTATCGATTCCAGCACAGTTGAAAGCCCTCAGGGTGCACGCTGAGTCAAAGGGGTATGAGGTGGTTCGTGATTACATTGATGAAGCGGAGAGTGCCCGCACTGCTCATAGACCGGCATTTCAGGAGATGATCGCAGCTTCGAAGAACAGGAACAAACAATTCGATGTAATTTTGGTCTGGAAGCTCTCGCGGTTCGCTCGGAATCGCGAAGATTCTATCATGTACAAATCACTTCTGCGAAAGCATGGAGTCCAACTTGTTTCCATAAACGAGCAAATCGATGATACTCCAACCGGCAAGCTCTTTGAAGGCATGATCGAGGTAATGGACGAATTCTATTCGGCCAATCTTGCACAGGATACAAAGCGGGGTATGAGGGAAAGTGCAAGCCGAGGCTACTTCAGTGGAGGGACCCCACCAATCGGATACTTGATAGATCGAACTGGGAATGGGGCAAACGGAAAGGGTCGGTTTGTGCTTGATGAGAACTACTCGCGACTCGTTCGCAAGATCTTTGACTTAGCTCTTGCAGGTCAAGGCGCAAAGGAGATTGCCAAATCCCTAAACACGGAGGGCTCGAAGAACAATCGCGGTCACACTTGGAGCAAAAATGCGATTCTGTACATACTCAGTAATGAACTCTACACCGGCACTCTGGTTTGGGGCAGGAACGACAAGACTCAGCAGCCGATTAGGAGAGAAGACAATCATCCAGCAATGATCTCGAGGGACGAGTTTGCAGTGGTCCGAAAGCTCGTAGGCGGCAGGAGCCCGGTTCAAAGCAAGCCAAGGTCCCTCACGTCGGACTATTTATTGTCTGGTTTGATTTACTGTGGCAAGTGCGGGTACTCGCTTCAGGGAATGCCAGCCAAGTCGGGGCGATACCACTACTACGGCTGCCTCAATTCGATTCGGAAAGGGAAGACAGAGTGTAGCGCTTGCATGATAAATCGCGATAAGATTGAATCTCTGGTTATCGAGCAGTTGAAGCTGCGTGTTCTAACTGAAGACAATTTGAGGGATCTCTTGAGACTTACAAACGAAGCCCTCATCGAAATGCAGACTTCAGATTCCGACCAAGTTTTGGAATTGAAGCGCCACATCGAAAGAGAAAAGCGAAAGCTCGACAATCTCTATAAGGCTGTTGAATCAGGCAAGGTCGACTTGGAAGACCTGGCTCCTCGAATCAGGGAATTGAGAATGGGAGTTGATGAGTCGACAAGAAAGCTCTCAGAGATTGAGTCGTCAAGTTGCAAGCCGTTGGATATTCTAACAAAGAGGGAGTTGCGAGAGTATGTAAGCGATCTTCGGCAATTACTATCCGAAGGATCGATCTTTGAACGAAAGGGGTTCATCAGGTCGTTCGTGAAGCGAATTACGGTCACCGGCAAGGAAGTCGCAATAACGTACACTTATCCTGAACCGGAAGTGACAAAAGGCAGTGGAAATACTAGCAGCGGAGGAGTAGTTCTGTGTTCTGCATTAAAAAGCTCCCCGGGCCGGGCTCGAACCAGCGACCCGCTGATTAACAGTCAGCTGCTCTACCGACTGAGCTACCGGGGAGTGTGTTTTGTTCTAATATCGGGCGCCAATATAAACAATTAACCAACTCTGTCAAGCAAATTGCCCCCCGAATTTGGCTGTTGAATGCGGCCAATCCCGGTCTTGTCAAATCAGGTTTTCTTTGCGATACATTAGCCATGGAAACGAGCGTACCGCAGAAACACAAGCTCCTTGCCGAGTTGGGGCTGCTCTATGCCGCCATTATCTGGGGCGCGACTTTTTACATTGTCAAGGGTGCGATTGGGCAGATTGATCCAATTGTACTGGTTGGGTATCGCTTTGCGCTCGCAGGGATATTGCTCGGGATCTATCTGGTTATCACACGGCGTGCGCTCTTTGTCGGCCTCAAAGACGGGCTAATACTCGGGATCATACTGTGGGCGCTTTACATTCCGCAAACCATCGGATTGAAATACACATCTGCGGCAAACTCCGGTTTTATCACCGGGCTGTTTGTCGTGATCGTCCCGATCCTGGCGTATTTCTTCTTCCGCAAGAAGCCAAGTTTCTGGGAAGGCGTTGCGCTTCTGATCTCGCTGGCGGGTCTGTGGTTTCTAACCGGCGGCGTACATGGAATGAATTTCGGCGATGTCATCACGCTGCTAGCTGCGTTCTTCTATGCACTGCATTTGCTTTATTGCGACAAATACGCGAAAGCAGGCAGCGATCCGGTCGTGATTAGTTTCCAACAGTTCATGCTAGTCGGAATCTTGAGTTTTGCGACGGCAGCGATATTCGGCCTGCCGATGAGCGCGGGCAATCGCAGCGCAATGCTCACTGTTCTGTTTCTCGCGCTGGTGCCGACGTTGAGTGCGTTTCTGATCCAACTCTATGCCCAGAAATTGACGTCGCCGTTTCGCGTCAGCTTGATATTCACACTCGAGCCGGTGTTTGCAGCGATATTCGCCTGGACGCTTGGCGGCGAGGAGTTCGTGATTCGCAGCGCCGCCGGCGGTCTGCTGATATTCGTTGCGATGATCGTCGCAGAACTGCCGGCGGTCGGTGCGAAGAGTTCATAGCCCTTCCTGATTGAGGCGTCAAGCTACATTCCAGACAGAGTCATTGTCGCCGGGTATTCAATCTTGTAGGCGATGGCGATTGACTGTTTTCCCGCAGCCGCAAGATTGACTTGCCATTTTGCAATATGGTCGACATCAGTCGAATCGGGCTTGGGCGTCACCGATTCGATGTCAACTTTGATCCGGTTGTCGACGCTAAAGGGAAGCGCCTCCTCAATCGTAATTGCCCGTTCGAAACCGGAATGATTGATAAAGCTGATGCTTACGACCTCCGCGCGTTCGCGGTTGTCTCCGTCGACTTTCTGGCGGACATTTCGTGTCTCGCGCTTGACTTCGATGCGGTCATCTGCACCGAATGCCATTTCAAACTCCTGATCGGGCAGGATCAATTCTAACAACGCGAGCTGTCCGACGTAATCGGCTCCGGCAAAGAGACTGATGTTGCCGGGCAAAATCGGAACACTGGACTTGTTCGTCAGCTTGATGAAACGGAACACGTACGGCTGGTTTTGCGGACGGGCGACCAAGGTTTCCTTGCCGTCGAGAGTCCAGACTGCAATCGGGGTACGCGTCAGTTGACTGCCGGACGGCACTGTCTCACGCCGCGAGGTGACGAACTGCGTCGAATAGCCGGTTGAAAACGTCGTGGCGGCACTGTACTGGGTTGCCCCGCCATACTCGGCATCAAATCCGTTGGGAACGAAATTTGCGGCATCAGCTTTAGAGAGCCCGCCAAACTGGTCCGGCACCTTCGAGGCATCGACAACCTCCGCCTTAAGACTAAGCAGTCCTCGACGAGCCGTGACGACACCGAGTCTGTCGCCCGGCAGCTCATAGGACGCGAGAAGTCGTGCATTTAGGGGACCGGGCGTTGAAGCCCGATACGGCTGCGCTGTCGAGAGCGTCAGTCGGACATTGGTCCAGTCTTCGCCGGTGCTTTGGAGAACTTGACCGAAGTAGTTGATCTCGACGCGATTACTGTCGAGCAGATAGGCGTTATATGACGACGACCAGGAAGCATTCGGAATCATGTAATCGAGACCGACATCGGCCTTACCGCCAGTGGCGACATCGACATCGACAATAACGCGGCGAAATTGGCGTTGGGAGTCGGTCTGTAGCTTTGCCAATTCAGCTTCGAGGACGTGGCAGCGAGTGGTTAATGCAGCGATTTTCAAATCGACCGCATAGGACGAGTCGATGACGTGCTGCAGATCGCGCGCGACCAGTGTATAGGCTGTCGACCAATTTCCGGCATCGAAAGCAGGAGCAGATTTGTTGTCGTTCGTGGCCGGGATCGCCATCTCGGCCAGGCGTTCGAGCATCGCCTGCTGCTTTACAAGGACAGCTTTGCGATTTTTGAGCACGGCAATTTGCAAAGTCCAGAGAGTATCGAGCGTGCCTTTGATTCGTGCCATTCTTACCGAATCGCCAACAGCGGTCTCAAATTTGTATGTGAGCCCGAGGACGCGGATACCCTCCGATGGCACCAGCGCGCGGATTGACCCTTCAACTGCGGCAAGAGGGATTTCGTCGAAGATGAGTTGATGATTGCCGATAGTGATGGTGGCATCGGCGGTTCTCGTCACTCGCGCACAGTTACTGTAGACTGTCACATCGGTGATTTTGGAGTCGAGCCGGATTTCGTTGGCACCGGCCGGCGGAGCGATCGCGAAAGCTGCGATTGCGGCCGTGTAGAGCATTAGTTGTCGGCACTTCATAGTGTCCTCCCTTGAAATTAGGTCCTGTCAGAAACGAATGCACAGGTCGGTGAGGACGTCCCGCACGATACTCTGCACTTGCAGAGGCTCGGCTATTCGGGAATGGAGTGAGGTTGCAGGTTGCGTTATTATTGAGACGCTCACCTGGGAAAATCGTGCAATCAAACAGGAGACAGTCAGATTTGGCGATTATTCCCGGCGGGTCGCTGCTTTCTGCTTGCTAATTACCGATTTCCGGTTTACTTGAGGGTGCCGGATTACAGCAATATTACTGCAGATAAGATAGATTACATATTGAACAGCCAAGGAGAGTCACAGATGTTGCGCTTCATCCTATGTGGGTTAGTTGCTGCATTGACGGGATGGGCAGCTACTGCCCTCGGTCAAACGCCGCCAAATGTCAGAGTCAATTCGGTAACCACGAATCTCCAGAACGAGGAGCAGATTTGGATCAGCCCTCTGAATGCGAATATCGTCGTTGCCAACTGGCGGGATTGGCGCCTAGGATTTCGGCGCGTCGGAGTCGGCTACTCAACCAACGGCGGAGCAACCTGGACGGATGACTTGTTTCCAGACTTTCCCTATAATCGACAGTCGGACCCTTGCATGGTTGGAGATAGATTTGGGAACTTCTATGCGAATCACTTGAACTATGACAGTTTTGATCAATACAACACTAGTCTGATTGTAGTCATGAAATCGACAGATAATGGTGTCAATTGGTCAGCCCCCGTCTCAACGTTTCCGCCAAACATCAACACGTTCGAGGATAAGCAATTCACCGCTGTCGACCGCACCGGCGGCGCCCATGACGGTAACTATTACGTTTCGTGGTCAAGATTCCCCAATCCAACTCGAATTCTCTGCGTTCGCTCGACTGACGGAACGGCAACTTTCGAAGATACGGTCAAATTAAGCCGTCCCAATTTCGAGCCGTCCTGCGGCGATGAAATCGATGCAGGTCAGTTTTCGATTCCGATCGTCGATTCGGACGGCGACGTGCATGTCTTCTGGCAAGGCTACAAAGTCTCGACCGGTTGCGTGATTCAGTATTGCATTCGTCACGTGATGTCGACTGACGGCGGTGCAAGTTTCAGCCCGGACACAGTGGCGTTCTTGAGCAACTATGGATATTACGACGTTGATGGCGGCGTAAACACCTATGGCATGCCTAACGGCGACTGCGACATTTCCGGCGGGCCGTATGACAATACGATATACATTTCGCAAGCGCAGTTCGCGGATGGATTTTTCGATCGCACGAACATCATCGTCCGCAAATCAACCGATAAGGGTGCGACTTGGAGCGCTCCGCAGGTTGTGAACGACGACAATCCGGCTGCCCAAATCGACCAATTTCATTCCTGGTTATATGTGAATGAGGATGGAGTCGTGCTGTTGTTGTTCTATGATCAGCGCGATGACCCAGTCGGACACACGTTGTTCAACGCTTACTTTTCAGCTTCCTTCGACGGCGGTGAGACCTACGTGACGAACAAACGAATATCGAGTGTCTCAATCAACCCTGCGTTGGCAGCTCCGGAGAAGAGGATGGCGCAAGGTGACGTGCGCGAGGAAGACGGAACGATGTATTTGTATCGACAGCCGTCGCGTTCGCCAATGGCGGGATTGTTCGCCGAGTACATCGGCATAGCCGCCAAGCGCGACACGATTTCCACTATCTGGACTGATACCAGAAACGGCAACCAAGACGCCTATTCGGCGCGCTTCATCATGCCGTTCCAAAAGCCGCGCCTGTATTTGCCGGCGGACAATGATACGAACTTCTACACGGCGCCGCATTTCCGCTGGTCGACTTGTTGGCACGAGTCCAACGATACGTATCGTTTCGAAGTCAGCAAGCTGGCGAATTTCTCGACGATTGACTTAGTCGTCGACAGCGTTTCAGACAACGACATTACCTTGGCGAATGTTCTCGACAGCGCCAAGTACTATTGGCGGGTCAAAGCGTTTCGCAATGTCGGCACCGATTCGACTGAATATTCTCCGACATTCACGTTTGGGCGCGCGCTTCCGCCCTCATATTTGTGCGGCGACGCCGATGGGAGCGATTTGATTACGATCTCTGACGCGGTGTATCTGATCAACTACATCTTCTCTGCCGGGCCGGCGCCGAGTCCGCTATTGTCGGGCGACGCCGATTGCAACGGGTTGATCACAATTTCCGATGCCGTATATCTGATCAACTACATTTTCTCCGGCGGACCAGCGCCATGCTCGGCTTGTTGAGATTGTAACTAGACTTACTGATATTGCAATGCTCCCCTCTCGGTCTCGAGAGGGGAACATTGATTGACTCTTCGCGCTCCAACTCTTTTCTTCCCTTGCAATAATTGCGCTACAATTCGTTATTCGTCACATGAACACAAGCGGGACGCTCTACATAGTTGCGACGCCGCTGGGAAATCTCGGCGACATGACCTACCGCGCCGTAGAGACTCTGCGCGCTGTCGATTTGATTGCCTGCGAAGACACGCGCACTTCGCAGACGCTGCTTGCCCATTTTGATATTCATAAACCGCTGGTCTCGTATCACAACTTCAATGAACACAAAATCACCGAGAGATTGATCAAGCGGCTGCGGGCGGGGGAGAATATCGCGTTGATTTCGGATGCCGGCACGCCGAGCATTTCCGATCCCGGATTTGTGATTGTTCGCGAGGCCATAGCGCAGGGGATCAACATTGTGCCGATACCGGGAGCTTCTGCGGTGATAACGGCACTTGCCGTCAGCGGACTGGCGACGGATGCGTTCATCTTTTACGGATTCCTGCCGCAAACACAAGGCAAGCGCAGGACAGTGATCGAATCGCTGGCCGAGCGACGCGAGACGTTGATCTTCTACGAGTCACCATTTAAGATCCATAAGTTGATCGATTTGCTGGGAGAGATTCTCGGCAATCGGCGCGTCGTGCTGTGCCGCGAGCTTACGAAGAAGTTTGAAGAGATCATGCGCGACGATTTGGAAGCGCTCAAAGGCAAAATTGCGGGGCGGACACTCAAGGGGGAGATTACGATTGTGATAGAAGGCAAGACGCGCAAATCGGAACGCGGCGACGATTCAGGCTAATTCGCGCGTCGGGCTGTTAAAAGTCAAATCCCAAGTTTAAGTACAGATTATCAATCTTGCGCTCGGCGCGGCCATAGCCGAAGGAAATCGGGCCGACGGGCGTATCAAGCGATAGAGTTGCGCCAATGGCGTGACGAAGATTGTCGAAACGAACATCCTCCAGGGTGGCGAAAACGTCGCCGACATCATAACGCCCGGAAAGGTAGAAGCTGTAGATAGGGCCGATTCGCAATTCCAGATTGCCGAGCAAGTACTTGTCGCCGGCCAGTTGGTCGGTGCGATAGCCGTAGAAACTCCGGCTGCCGCCGAGATAGAAGCGGTCGTAGATTGGCAGGTCGGTTTGCGAGAGACCGATGCCCGCACGCGGATGGAGATTCACCTTTTTCCCGACCTGCTGAAACGTCTCGATTGAGCCTTCGAACTTGCGAATGACCTCATCAGCGCCAAGAATGTCGGATGAGACTTCGGCCGTGACATCGATTACTGCTCCACGCGTTGGAAATGTGTAGCGATCTTTGGTGTCATACTGCAAACTGCCAATCAGCGAGGCTACACGGCGTTCATTGGTGGGGCCATCCGGCGGATTCGTGAAACGAATCTGCTCATAACGAGCGGTAAACTCCAACAGTCCGAGTTTGAACAATTGTTGGCCGATGCCGAGTTTTGCGCCCCAGCGCTTGACCGTGCGATGGCCGATTTCTTCCTCGCCATCGAACATGCCGATTTTGTCGTTGCTGTAATAGCCTTGGACCTTATAGGTGACAAAAGTGCGAAAGATGCGGTCGGCGCGTAACTGCAATTGGTAGATTTTGCGACGCTCCGAGAAGCGAGCATAACCCGACAGTTCGTGGCCGGTGCCAAAGAGATTGGCATACCCGAGCCGCATGAACGCTTCCGGATGGAACTCTTCGTGATAGCGTGCACCTAAGCGGGCAAAGGTGAACTTGTTTTCCTTTACGATAATCGTGATATGCACGCCGCCGGAACGTTCTTCCAGGCGGAGATTGACGTTATCATATAATCCAGAATTGTAGATCTCCTGAACGCCGCGGCCGGCGCGAATCTTGTTGTAGAAATCGCCGATGTGTTGCGGGAAGTAACTGGCGACAACCCACCAGCGAGTCTTGACGTTGCCTTCGACGGAGATGCCGATAATCTGCCCTTCATCGATGACCATCGTCAAAGTTGAATCGGCCGGGTCAATCCATGCACCCTTGATGCGGGCAAGATCGTAACCCTCGATTCGGTAAAAGGTGATAACCGAGTCATAGATGCACTGCAGGTCGAAGACGTTGCGAATCGGTTTGTTCTTCAAGTCGGCAATTCGCTGCAAAGTCGAATCAGCATAGACGCGGTTGCCATCAAAGTTTAGCTTCTGGACGAGTGGAAATGGTGTTAAGGTCAAGTCAAGATCAGACGAGTCAGCGGCGGCGCAATTGTATTTGATGCTCTGATACTTGCCGGTCCGAAAGAGCTGATAAAGTTTTTCCTGGAGTTGAGCATCAGTAACGGAACTGTTGCCGAGGCCGCGCAGGGTATTGCCGTCTTGATCGAGCAGTGAGCGGGAACGGTCGTCACTGCAAGTGAGTTCGCCAATGAATCGTTTTTCGGCTTGAGCCGTTTTCTGGGCGAGAATCGCGAGCAAATCCGTGATTGCCGCGCGTCCGCTGGTATAGCCGCGCTCGATTGCAGCGGCATTGGCGCGAAAATCAGTCGCTTTAATACCGGCGAGATCCGGAGTGATAACATAGTCGGCGTTGGCTAGCAACTCCTCGCGAATCTTGGCGGAGAGAATAGTGGTCGTCTGGTCGGCGATATCGATGGGATTGTCAATCTCGTCCTTCAAGAGCAAATCGGACGAGGTGTTCACAGCGATCACGAAATCGGCGCCAATCTGGCGGGCAGTTTCGGTCGGAACCGGCTCAAGCAAGCCGCCGTCCATCAGCAATTGGCCGTCGCGTTCGAGCGGCGTAAATGCCAGCGGAACACCCATGGTGGCGCGCAAGGCTTCGACGAGCGATCCGTTGGTAAAGATGACCTTTTCGCCGGTGACCAGATCGGTCGATACTATCGCCAGTCGGCGATTGAGATTGGCGAAGTCACCCTGCGAAAAATAGCTGGTTGTTTGTGTGAGATCGCTCAAAACATTGACGAGTTTTTGTCCGCTGCTTAACGCAGTAGGAATTTGCGGATTGAAATCATCGAACCGGACCGAAAGCAAGGCGCCCTCGGTTTCGGCGCGGCGAGTGAACAGCAATGTTGTACGCCGCGGACGATCGGAGAAGAAAGTGCTCCAATCGATGCGGAGAGCTTCATGCTCGATCTCATTCGGGGACATGCCGGCGGCGTAGAGGCCGCCGATGATTCCACCCATCGAAGTGCCGGCGACGATGTCGATTTCGATGCCTGCTTCTTCCAGAGCGCGCAGGACGCCAATGTGAGCAAAGCCGCGGGCGCCGCCGCCCGACAGGGCAACTCCGACGCGAAATCCACGGATGTTGCGGCTGAAATCTTTGTTCAGATTGCGGGGCGACAAATCGGAAAGGGAAAGCGAGAATTCGCCGCCGGTTTGTGCGACAGCGCCAGTGCACAGGAGCCCGGTAAGTATGACTGCCTGGAGGAAAAGCCTTAACAATCGAGGTTTCACGTCGGTAAGTAATCGTTAGTTGCACCCAACATCAAGCGCAAAACTGTTTGACTATGATAAAGTTGCGGTCTATGATATCCGTATGTTCAAACTGACCCAAGCACAAGAGAAGGAAATCCGTTCGTTGCTTTCGCGGCACGGGCGCAAGAAGTCGGACAAACTCGTTGTTGAGGGGATGCGCGCGATTTCGGCATTGCTGGATCGAGGAATTCAACCGGAGAGGATCGTCGTGGCTCCCGACGAGTTGTCGGAGCCGGGCAGAGAGTTTGTCGCGATGTTGACGGCAAAACGATTGATGCTGAACCAATGTAGCAGCAAGATGATGGCTGAATTCTCCGAGACAGTCCATTCGCAGGGGATAATTGCGGTGATTGGGAGAAATGCCCTTCAGGCCGATGAGTCTGCCTGGAGGCGGGTGAAGCTGGCGGTCTATTTGGATGGAGTGTCGGATCCCGGCAATGTCGGCACGATTATTCGAACCTGCGCGGCATTTCGGGTGAGTCTGGTCATTTTGTCGCCCGGTTCGGCGGATATTGCCAATCCCAAGGTGATTCGATCATCAGCTGGGACCATATTTGCCCAGCCGATCGTAGTCGATGTGCCGGCCGAAACATTGGGTGGCTATTTGAAGTCCAATAACATAGAACTGGTCGGCACCTCCGCGGATGGGGCAATGGGCATCGACGAATTTTCCCCCAAGTCCAAGACGTGTATTGCCTTGGGTGCAGAGGCGACTGGTCTGTCGGATTCGGTTATGGCGCTCTGCTCGTCAACGCTCAAGATTCCCGGGGCTAGTAATGTTGAGTCATTAAATGTAGCGTCGGCAGCCGCCATCACGATATATCAACTGTCCGAAAGGATGAAGTTGTTGTGAAACACTGGTTCATCAAGTATCGTAACAACATGGGAATGAATAATCTACGCCCCGTATTCCTCACCTTAGTCGTGCTTTTGATGGCGGGCTCAACGCTGTTGGCGCAGCGGATGATCCGGGTTCGACCCGATCGCTATGAAGAGCCGACGATCACCAAGACGATCTCGCTTGATCGCATCGAGAATTTGTCGTTTACCTCTTCATCATATCTAAATGGCCGGCTCACCGTCAGGGTAGCCGATGTACCGTCGACGCGCATATCCTACAAATTGCAATTCAAGGTAGAGTCGGAAGAAATGGCCGAGGAATTCGCCAGCTATATCACGATTGCGTTCGAGGATTTGGAAAACGAATTCGCCATCTCGGCAGAGACGAAGCCGTCGCCACCATGGCGTGGGGGGGATTTTTCCGCTGGTGTCGATGTCGAGATCGAAGTTCCGCGAAAGAACAATCTGAAAATCTTTGCCCGTACCTCGCAGTTTGAGATCAACATCGAAGGACCGTTTGCCGGGGCGGATATCTCAAGCAATTTCGGCGATATCACACTGCGGAAGATCACCAGCAAGGTGAATGTCTCTTCGGATAACGGCGCCGTGACAGTCGAGGACTGTTCCGGACCCACAAAAGTGACGACGTCGAACCGCCCGATAACACTGCAGAATGTCGACGGTCAGTTGGGATCGATTAGATTGCGCAATGAAAACGGAAGAATTTCGCTTGATTCGGTTCGTGGCGAGATTGATGCCCGGACCGAATTTGCGCAGATCAGTGCCACCAGAATCAGGTTTGAGTCGGGGCGGTCGACGCTCGCGACAGAGAACTCAAATATCAAACTGGATGCCACTTTGGTTGCAGGCGACCTGTCGGTGCGGAGTGAAAACGGCAAGATCGACATGACCATTCCGACGTCGGCATCCGCGGCGGTGTTGTTGCAAGTGGAAGAAGGCGGGCGCATATACACGAAAGAACTGCCAATCAGGGTCGACCGGGTCACGCGCACGCTGGTACAGGGACTGATCGGGGAGGGCCTGAACAAAATCGAGGTTGACATGGCAGGCGTCGGCACGATAAATTTGGAAGGCATTCGCACGGCGCCGTTATCCAACCGCTGATGCTGTTTGCCGAGCATTTAGCGAAAGGCTGACCTTGTCAACTCGATTCCCTCTTATTGTTATTCTTTGCGCCTTTGTTTACTCCGGTGCGATCGCCGGTAATCCTCCCCTGCAATTGTCACTGCGTTTTCCGGACAATCCCTATGCTGCAATCACAGGCACCGAAGGGTTGGTACTGAATCCGGCTTCGCTTTTTCTCAATCAAGAAGTCAGCGTGGCGGGTTATCATAGTTTCGGCAAGGATGATTTCAACGGCGACAACGGCTATTTCCTGTCGGCGGCGGGATTAGGAATCGGCTACCAGCGACTATCACTGGGATTGACGGAGTCGGTCAAGCGCTACGATTTTGCGGCATCAAGCAAGCTGATACGCAATTTCTACACGGGAATTTCCTACACCTACTACAAGTCGGACTGGAAAGATATCGACAAAGCGCATGCCTGGAACTACTCGTTCCTCTTTCACGCACACCGCATGTTGTCATTTGGATTTCAGGCGCAAAACATCAACAAGCACAAATTCTTCGGCGAGAAATCGGCAATTGGATATATCCTGAGCACAGCGTTTCGCCCGCGCGGCGAGATGATTACGATTGGCGCCAATGTCGGAATGTACAGCGGCCAAAAGATGAGCGATGCGAATTGGCGGCTTTCGGCTCGCGCGAAGGTGAAGAAGGGGCTGTCGATTTACGCCGGTCTTGACAATCTCGGTACTTTCGGCGCGGGACTCGAAATGCAATTTGGACGTGTCAGCGGCGGCGGCGAGAGCTTCTTCGACAGTGACGCGGAATATACTGGCTCGACAATTCATGGGAGTCTGTCGGCGGCAAAGCGCGAGCAACTGATTAGTCAACACAAGTCAATCTTGCATGTGGATCTTTCAGGTGAAATTCCGGAAGAGGCATCGAAACCATTTTTGTGGACAAAGCCAACTCCGACAGTGTTTCAGAAGCTTAGCCGAATCAAGTCAGCCAAGACTGATCCTGCCGTGAGTGGTTTATTTTTGACGATCCGTAATCCTGCAATTGGTTGGGGGCGCCTGTCGGATTTTCGCGAGACGCTGAAGGACTTTCGCAAGTCGGGCAAACCGGTCGTCGCGTACCTTGGCGCATCGCCGGGCAACGGCGCCTATTTTCTGGCATCGGCTGCGGACAAAATCTATATGCTGCCGGTGGATGCGCTGTACCTGACCGGACTGCGCGCAGAAGTGACTTTCTACAAGGGCGCGATGGACAAACTTGGTATCGAAGCCGAAATGGAGCGCTCGGGAAAGTACAAATCCTATCCGGAAGTTTTCACCGACACCACCATGAGTCCGGAGTTTCGCGAAGCTGTTTCGGTTGTGCTCGATGATCTCTATGAGCAAATCACCAATGAGACGGCTGCCGGCAGAGGGCTTCGTCCCGACGCATTGCGCGAGATGATCGACAAGGGACCGTTTACCTCTACTCAAGCTGAATCTCTCGGGCTGGTCGATGGACGGTTTTACTCGCATGAATTCGAAACCAAGATTCCCGAGATGTTCGGTACGAGCTACGATGTGACACCGGAATCGCAATTCACCGATGCGCCGAATTTCCGCGAGCGATTTTGCGAGCCGCCGGAAATCGCGCTGATCACGGTTGAAGGCGGAATTGTCAAGGGCGGTTCAGGTTCGGATATCATTGAGGGCAGTACATCGGGTTCGGCAACAGTAGCGTCAGCAATTCGGGCAGCCAGGATTGATCCGGCTGTGCGCGCTATTGTCGTGCGACTTAACACTCCCGGCGGTGACGCGATTGCTTCCGACCTGATTTGGGGCGAACTGAACGAAGCGCGCAAGTCGAAGCCGGTTATAGTTTCGATGTCGGATGTTTGCGCATCGGGTGGGTATTACATCGCGGCGGCTTCCGATCAGGTGTTTCTGCAGCCGACCACAGTCACCGGTTCGATTGGTGTGTTTTCGGGGAAGGCTAATTTATCGGAACTGTATTCGAAAGTCGGCTTGCACACAGAGACTATCACTCGCGGCAAGCATGCCAATATGTTTTCCTGGACGCAGCCCTTTTCTGCCGAAGAGCGGTCGATTGTCAAACGGCAAGTTTCCGATTTGTACACGCGCTTTGCGTCGATCGTTGCTGATGGCCGCAAGCTCGCGATTGATTCAGTCAGATCGATCGGGCAAGGACGGGTCTGGAGCGGGCAGCGGGCGCTTGAACTCGGATTAGCAGACACAGTAGGCACCGTTCTCGACGCAATCGAGATGGCGCGCCAAAGAGCGCAGATCAAAGATAATGATTATGTTGTAGTCGAGATGCCGCAGCGCAAGTTTGTGCCGCGGCTGACGAATTTGGCGCTGTCGACATTGGCGCGCAGTGTGGGTATCGGCGGCGACAGTCCGCTAGCGACACTAAGAACGCTGGGAACGGCGAATCTTGGCTCCGAGATGCAAATGCGTATGCCATACCAACTAAAGATTGAATAAGACATTGAACTTAGATTTCCATCCAAAGTTTTCTTATCGGTTACACCATTGGAGGTAAAATGAAGAAACTCTTGTGCACGCTGGCGATGCTGGCGCTGCTGACGGCGTCCGCATTTGCGGCGCAGGAATGGGCTGTACAGAAGTACACGCTCAAGAACGGACTCACGCTGCTGACGCTTGAAGATGCATCGACGCCGGCATTGAGTTTCCAGGTTTGGTATCATGTCGGCTCGAAGAACGAGCGACCGGGTATCACGGGAATTTCGCATCTCTTTGAACACATGATGTTCAAAGGCAGCAAGAATTTCGCGGACGGCGAGCATGACCGATTGATCCAAGGCAGCGGTGGAATGTTGAATGCCTACACGTCGAATGACATGACGGTCTATCATCAGGAAATCGGCAAGGATATGCTTGAGACGATTGCCCGACTTGAGGCCGACAGAATGCAGTATCTGACGATTACGGACAAGCAATTGACGTCCGAGCGGCAGGTCGTCCTTGAAGAGCGCAACGAGCGCATCGACAATTCACCGTTTGGCGATGTTGTTGAGCAACTGTTTGGAAATCTCTTTCTCGCGCACTCTTATGGCTGGATGACAATCGGTTGGCGCAAGGACGTCGAGCACCTGACGTTGGACGATTGCCTAAAATATTATAACACCTATTACAATCCGGCAAATGCCACAGTGGTTGTGGTCGGCGATATCAAGACCGCGGAGACGCAGAAGCTGATTGAAAAGTACTTCGGCAAGATTCCGGGCAATACGAATATCCCGCGCCCCTTCTATAACGAGCCAGAGCAAAAAGGCGAGCGTCGCGTGGATTACCACAAAGTGTCGCAGCTGCCTTTATTCATTGCCGGATATCATTGCCCCGCGGCTGGTCATGCCGATAGCTACGCGCTGGATGTCCTTTCGGCAATTCTTTCGGGCGGTGAATCGTCGCGCGCCTACCAGCGCATGGTTTACAAGGATCAGATTGCACTTGCGGCAGGCGGGCAATATCAGTCGATGGAACAGTCGGGTGTGTTTTTCGCATACAGCATGATGCAGCCGGGCAAAACTACGGCTGATGGCGAAAAGGCACTATATGAAGAAATCGAAAAGCTGAAGAATGAGCCGGTCAGTGCGGATGAACTGCAGAAGGCGAAAAACCAGATCGAAGCGCAGTTCTACATGGGCAACCAATCCAACGACGATAAGGCCGGGCAACTGGGTTATTTTGAGGCCGTGTTGGGTGATTATAAGCAGTTGTTTCAGCAATCGGCCAAGTACAACGCCGTCACAGCGGATGATATCATGCGCGTCGCCAAAACCTATTTGGGTGAACGCAACCGGACAGTCATCAACGTTATTCAGGAAAACAAGGGCGCTGCCCCGATGGGACTTTAAGGAGAAGCAGAAGTGAAACGGATAATTACATTTGTTATACTCGCGGCAATTGTCGGCATAGTTGTAGGGTCGCAGGCGTACGCCAAGATTGCCTTGCCGACGATGAGCGAGAAGGTGCTCGACAACGGGCTCAAAGTAGTGGTAATCGAAAACCAAGAGCAGCCGGTGGTATCGATGCGGCTGCTGATCAAGTCGGGAACGGCATCCGACGGCAAGGGCAAAGCCGGGCTAGCAGGTCTCACTGCCGAATTGCTGCGCAAAGGCACAACGACGCGCGATGCCACCAAGATTTCGGAAGAGATTGATTTCGTCGGCGGACGTCTCGGCGCCGGTGCGGATTTGGATGCTTCCAATGTTACCGCCGAGGTATTGACCAAACATATTGATGTCGGATTGACATTGCTCGCAGACATTGTTCTGAACCCGACGTTTGCCGAGCCTGAAATTGAGCGTTTGCGCAAGCAGACGATTGCCGGATTGATGCAGCAAAAAGACAACGGCGGCGCAATCGCAGACGAGCAATTTGCGCAGTATCTTTTTGGTGAGAACCCCTATGGTCAGCCAGGATCGGGAACCGTCGAGTCGGTTTCGTCGTTGACTCGCGACGATATCGTAGCCTTCTGGAGGGCCAACTATGTGCCGAGCAATGCGGTTCTTTTCGTCGCCGGTGATATCAAAGCTGCGGACGCGTTGCCCAAGGTAGAAGCGAAACTTGGCGGCTGGCCGAAAGGCACGGCCCCGAAGTTGGATGTGGTTCCGGCGCAGAAGGCGAACGGCACGCGCGTCATCCTGATTAACAAAGCCGATGCGACGCAGGCCAATATCAAGATGGGTCATTTGGGTATCGACCGATACAATCCGGACATCTACTCGGTGCGCATCATGAACTACATTCTCGGCGGCGGCGGTTTCCGGTCGCGTCTCATGGATGACATTCGCGACAAGCGCGGGCTCACCTACGGTATCAGCTCGCAGTATTCTTTTGATCGCTATCAAGGCGAGTTCTCGGTTACCGTGTCGACGCGTACTGATTCGACGGCGCAGGCGATTGCGGCGACGATTGAACACCTTAAGCAGATCCGGCAGTCGGATGTAACTCCCGCGGAACTGAAAGAGACCATCTCGTTTTATTCGGGGTATTTCCCGCGCCAGTTTGAGACACCGGAACAAGTTGCCAATCAACTTTCGATTGTTGAGCTGTACGGTTTGGACAAGGACTACATCGGAAAGTACATCGACAACACGGCTGCCGTGACGGTGCCGGCAGTGCGCGCCGCGGCGGAGAAATACATCGATCCGAACAATCTTCTCATCGTCGTCGTTGGCAAAGCGGACGATTTGCGCGAGAAGCTAAAACAGTTCGGACCGGTGACCGAGTTGGAGATTATGGAACTGTAAGAGTTTCGAATTCAGAGAAGCGATATTAAGTAGCGCGGCAGTCGGAAACGGCGGCCGCGTTTTTGATTATCAATGCTCCACAAACGAAGTTGGCGGGTCTCCGTCAAGAGGATTTGAAATGTCTCGAAACTTCGGTAAGGAGACCCACCCTACGGATTGCCGGGTTCCGGCTTGCGTGGGTATTGACGGTGGGATTTGCCGCTCGGAATGTTTGACCCACCGTACCGGTGGGGTACATTTTTTGCTGGGGATAGGGGAATTACAGCGCTTTGATGGACCGGCGCCACTCGCCTTCCTGCTGGAAGTTCAAGTCATCGACTATCTCGGTCAGCCAGAACCCCAGCAGTCTGTTGTCGTCATCCAGTTCAAATATCAGTGATGTTGCGGGCGAGATGAATTTCGCAACGCGGTCTTTGGAAAACTTGACATTGAGGATCGAGCGCTTGGCATTGGTCAAAAGGTCGACGACTTCCAAGTCGTCTTCACCGGCGTCGAACAGAACATTCTGAACGATAAATTCTTCCGGCGGATGCAGCGCTTTTTCGACCTTCCAGTCGCGGCGCGGCGACCAAATATCGATGTTCAACAATTTGCCGTCGCGGGTCAGATCAAAAGAGCAGGCTTCGCCGTCGATGGAGGCTTTAAACTTGCCCTTCTGTTTGATCCCTACGGAAAGCGTATCGCCGATAGTGTCATAGAATGCCCGACAAGGGTAGACACGCGCCAAGGGAGCGGTCTTGACCGAGATCAAGGGCACTGCAGGTCCTTCAGCTTGTCGCCGGCCTGGCGAGCCTCGAACGAATCGGGGAATTCCTTGGCGATGCGCTTGAAAACGCCGCAAGCTTTGGCTTTGTTACCGGTCTCTTCATAGGAGCGGGCGAGCTTGAACAAGGAGGGTCCGAGTTTGTCGCTCGTGGGATAAGTTTTTTCGACCTTCTCAAATTCCGGAATCGCCTTGGAGTAATCGCGCTTGCCGTAGTGGCATTCCGCCAGCCAATATTGGGCATCATCGGTGCGCGGTGTATCCGGGAACTGCCGAATGAACTCCTCGAATTGGAGAATCGCGAGATCATAATTGCCGGCTTTCAAATCCGTGAAAGCATTGTCGAACATCTTGTTCTCGTTGATTTGCGGATTTGAAGCGGGCGGCGTGGCAGTCGTGCTTTGCGTGTCAGATGCTAGCGGCTTGGTTGCCGGAATCGCGCGCCGATCCTGAATGTCGCGTAACTGACGCTCGATGTCGGTGAGGCGTCCATCGATCGTGCCCATCTTGTCGATAACTTCCGCCAACTGCGATTTCAAATCCGCCTGGTAGCGGACGTTAGCTTCAATGGTGAGCTTGTACAACGAATCGAGGCGGGCGATGTTTTCCTGTGTTTGAGTTGATGAGCGCTCAAGATAATTGAGCTGGCTCTGCATGGTCTCAATTTCACTGCGGGAGGCGCAACCGACAAGGGCGGTAGCAGCCGCGAGTATGCACAGTATCCGTACTGCTTTCATGGGCCTTCCTGTCATAAAGCAAAAGGGCGGTCAAGACCGCCCTGGTTTGCTGATTACTTGGTTACGAACTCGGCTCTTCGATTTCTTGCCCAGGCATCTTCATTCGAACCCATCACAGCCGGGCGTTCTTTGCCGTAGCTGATGATCGACATGCGATCTCTGGGAATGCCGAGGCTGGCCAGATAATCCATCGCCGTGCGGGCTCGTTTTTCGCCGAGTGCAAGGTTGTACTCGACCGTGCCGCGTTCATCGCAATGGCCTTCGATCTGGATGTGAGCGTCATTTCTTTCTTTCATGACTTCGTAGTTGTTCTTGAGTCCCGACTTGGCGTCGTCGCGAAGATTATACTTGTCGAAGTCGAAATAAATCGTGACGAAATCGAGCGGGGTCGTGGTATCGACTCCCTTACCCTGATCCGTATTCCCATCGCCGCCGGTATTGCCGGTCTGCACCGTGCCGTTATCGCCGTTGCCCATTTCCGATTCCACTGCCGGTTTCTTTCCGCAGCTTGTGACCAGAAGTGCAACTGTGAGCAAAGTAAAAAGAACGAGATATTTTTTCATCACGTCTCCTCCGTGTTTATAGATAGTCCACATTAATTACAACACATCACACATACGCGTTCCAGTATGTGCACATTCAAAGAATCTCGATTAAAGTATATATACAGTTTTATCTCTTTGTCAACCTAAACAGGGTAATTTTCTTGCATGAAGTTACGGAATATATGGCTGCCAGGCGGGGTTCGATGACTTCCCGTCGCTGGTGATCTTCTTTATTTTTTGACTGTAACGGTCCATTATGTACAGGTCGTTGGTCTTGCCCTGGTACTTGCAAAACACCAGATGCCAACCGTCCGGCGACCAGTGCGGATTTTCGTTCGAGCCGGTTTGATCCAGCCGGATAAAGTTCTGGCCGGTGACATCGATGGTACAAACCTGGAACTTGCCGTCCTCGCCGCGCGAAACGAACACTACGACATCCCCCTTGGGTGAAAAGCGGGGTGAGTCATTGTATTTACCTTCGTAGGTGAGCCTGGTGACGCCGAACCCTTCCGAGTCCATGATATAAATTTGCGGCTGGCCCGAACGGTCGGAGGCGAATGCGATTTCGCGGCCGGTCGGCGACCAGGTACCGGAGACCTCGATGGATGGAAGTTGTGTCAGGCGGCGCTTGATCTTGCCTTTTCGATCGATGACGTAGAGTTCGGAGTTGCCGTCCTTCGAAAGGGTAATGACAACTTCGCTGTTGTCCGGCGAGACTTCGGCGGCGTTGTTGGAACCCTGGTAGGCGCTAATGGCCTGGGACTTGCCGGTGCGGACATCGCGTTCCCAGACCTCCATACGGCCGGTACGATAAGTCGTGAAGAGCAGACGCTCATCCTTGCGATCCCAGGCAGGTGAGAGATTCAAGGTCTTGTCGTCGGTAATGCGAATCGAGTTGGCGCCGTCGTAGTCACAGAGGTACAGCTCTTTGGTACCGGTTACGGAGGAGACATAGGCGATGCGAGTCGTGAAGAATCCCTTCTCGGCCGCAATGTGTTCCACGGCGGCATCAGAAATCATGTGGGCCAGACGCCGGTGATTGGTGATGGAAGTTGATAATTTTTCCGAGGTCAGTTCGTTGATCCGACCCTTCAGGTCGTAAATGCGGTACACAACTTTGACGTCGTTGCCGGCGATCTCGACATCGCCTTCAACGAGATATTCCGCCCCCATACGTTGCCAGATTTCGGGGGTGATCTCTTTGATTTCCCAAACATCGAGATAGAATTGGCTCTTTGGAATTGTATCGAAGAAGATATGGAAGTCAAGATCGTCGGTGACGACTTTCTGCAGCGCCTTTGCCAGCGAATCGGCAGCCAAGGACAACTGCCCGGTAACCTTGAAGTCGCTGACAGCGATCTTGTTCGGTTTCCAGGTTCCCTTCTTGATTCCTTCATAAATGTCGACGGTTTGCGCAGTCGCGGCGTGCATGAGCAAGAGCACATTCACCAGCACGAAAATCGTCATCGGAAGCACGAAGGTTGAATGGGTGTATCTTTCAAAGCGGGTGTTCAAATCTATTCTCACTTTCATTTACATGCCGGGTACATACTGAAAATCAAGGTGGAGTCCGATGTACTGGTAGTTGAAGTTTGCCGGGAAGGCGGGGAACTGTCCTGCCCTACGGATTGCGAGTATGCAGCCCTGATCGAATGTCGTAAGTCCGGATGATTTTTCGATAATGGGATCGCCAACCACATAGCCGTAGCGGTCGATTTGGAAATAGACAGTGCAAGTAATGGGGTTGGCATCCGAAACGACATTGCGCCAGTTGCGCTCGATGACGCTCAACACCATACCGATGTTATAGGGTAGATCACCAGTACCTTTACCGACTCCGGTGCCACCGCCGCCAAGCTTTTCGTTAACGTCGATGCCGCCCTTGCCGTCAGGCTTAGGCGCCTCGGCCTCGGACTTTTCTTCGGTGGAGCCTTCGGGTTCATCACTCGATTCGATCTTTTGCTTTTCCGGCTCCGGTTTTGGTTTCTGCTTGGGCTTTGGTTTCGGTTTTTCGGCTACCGGTTTTGCCTTTTCTACGGGTTTGATCGGAACAGCATCATCGACCTTTTCCGGAACCGGTTTGCCGGTCTTCGGCGGGGCGATGGCGGCAGGCTCTTCCTGATCAGTGCGTTTGCTTGCGGGACCGCCGGACTCTTCGAATGTCTTAACGATGATGATCTCCGGTTTTTCGCGGAACATTGCAGATATTGGATTGATAATCGCTATCAGAGCTATCAGCGCGAGGTGCGCGACAAACGATATAATCAAATCCTTCTTCATCATAGCATGCGCTTCGGCAGATCCTATTTCGATTTCTTCGGCTTCAGTTCGCTCTCGGGCAATTTGGTCACCAAGCCGACTTCAGCGATGCCGGCGGCCTTTATGAATCCCATCACCATGATCACGTTGCCATGAGTGACTGATTTGTCGGCGCGTAGGAAAACTGCTTTTTCCTGTGCTTCAGCGTAGGCTTCCTTGATGCGAGCCTCAAATTGCGAAGGCTCAACAACCTTGTCGTCTATGTAGTATACGCCGCGTTCATCGATCGTGACGACAACACCTTCGGATAGCGTCGCATCGGCAACTTTGGTCTGCGGCAGGTCGACATTGATGCCGGATTGCATCAGTGGCGCGCTGATCATGAAGACGATGAGGATAACCAGCACGACGTCCACGAGATTGGCGACGTTGATGTCGTGCATCTTGGTGTATGAGCGCTGCAGGCGTTTGTGCGCCACTAAATTTGCTCCTTCGTTAGGGCGGCCAGGAATTCAAGCGAGAAGTTGTTCAGATCGTCGGCGAAAAATTTCAGTTTGGTGCTGGCCCAGTTGTATGCCATCACGGCGGGAATTGCGACCGCCAGGCCGACGATAGTAGCGATGAGCGCTTCTGCAATACCGGGAGCAACGACGACGAGCGAGGCGGAACCTTGCTGGCCAATATTCATAAATGCGTTCATGATACCGTAGCAGGTGCCGAGCAGGCCGATGAACGGCGCCGAATTGGCAGCGGTCGCCAAGAATGCGACATTGCGTTCCAAGAGCTTGATTTGTTCGTTCGATTCCTTCTCGAGGATACGGTCAATGGCTTCCATCTCGTCCGGTTCAAGCTTGATAAATTCGCCGGGTGTATGAACGCCGCCTTTCTTGGCAGCCACGAGCGATTCCCACTCGCGGTAGCCTTCCTCGAAGACTCGGGTCATGGGCGAGGACTTGTAGAGCAGGCACTTGGCGTGGGCTTCAGTCACACTTGTGCGACGGCGGAAAGTATGATGAAATCTAACGCCGTCGTTATGAGCGGATTTGAATACTTTCCATTTGTTGATGATAATTCCCCAAGTCATGAAGCTCATAATCAGCAGGACACAAAGAATGATCCAGCCGAAGAATGACATGTGGGACAGCAGTTCCCAAAGCCCGCCCTGAAGAAGTAATACTTTTGCGATTGGCAATTCCCGCTCCATGAACAAAGTTAAGGCATCCCGCCTGGCCGTTTTATAGTATACAGACTAACCAAGCGGTTATTTCCTTCAACAAGTTAGAAACTTCTCGACGAACGGCAAATCCTTTTATGGCGTTGTGCGACAAGGTGATGCGGGAATTGGCTGTGATGGCGACTTTGCGCTTTGCTACGGAAGCTCGATTGCGGCGTCCGCAATCGACGAGACGAATTCACGGTCGTGGCTGATGATAATGACCGTTTTGCCCGCGGATTTAAGTGAGATTACCAAATCCCGGATGCGCGCCTTGCCGAGCCAGTCCAAACCCGCCGTCGATTCGTCGAAGACGGTAATTGGGCGGTTAAGGGCTAAGATCGAGGCAATTGCGAGTAGCCGTTGCTCGCCGGCTGAAAGCGTAAAGGGGTTGCGTTCGCGATAGGTATTTGGATCCAAACCGACACGGATTAGTGAATTTTCGACGCGAGAGTTGATTTCGGGTGCATGGACGCCATCGTTGCGCAGGCCAAAGGCGACTTCGTCGTAAACGGTTTCCGCGAAAATGGCGGATTCGGGAATTTGGAAGATAAGACCAACGTTTTTGAGGCGCTCTGAATCGGAGATTAGCTTGCCGTTGAAAAGGATTTGTCCGCTACTAGGCGAAAGGAGTCCAGCGATCAAAAGGGCGAGAGTTGTCTTGCCGCTGCCGGAGTCGCCTGTGACTGCAGTGATCTGGCCGCGGGGGAATTCGAGGCTTATCTGTTCCAGGCAATTGGGGGAACCTGGATAATGAAAGGACAGATCGCGCAGGCATAATGCGGATTCCGTAACTGCTGACGGTGTGCCCGAACCGCGATTGGAGACCGCTGTTGAGAGAATCTCGCGATAGTATTGCGAATCGACGAAGCTCTGTGGGGTATCGTCGAAGGCGATGCGACCATCTTTGAGAAAGAGCACGCGGTCGAAGTTTGCGATTTCGGATGGATCTTGAGTTGCCGCCAGAATCGACCAGTCGCGGGAAGCGAAGATTGTCTCGTTGAGAAGTTTGCGGCCCGACGCGTCAAGGTACGAACTGGGCTCGTCCAGAATTAGGACTTTCGGATGCGAGATCAAAGTAGCCGCCAATGCCAGTCGCTGTAGTTCGCCTGCTGATAGCGTTGCCGGGTGGCGATTTAGATGATTGACGAGATTGAAACGGTTTGCCATTGCGGTAATGCGCTCGGCCATCGTCGCTTGTGTTGTTAAGAGATTTTCCAGAGTGAATGCCATTTCCGATGCCACAGAGGCGGTGAGGATTTGGTCTTCGGGGTTCTGAAAGATGAAGCCGATATCGGCTCGCCGCGCGTGAAAGGCTCTCTCGTCATGGGTGGGAATGTCGGCGTGGCGAATATCGCCGGCGGATGGTTGGAGCAGGCCGGCGGCGAGTTTCAAGAGGGTCGATTTGCCGGAACCGTTAGTTCCAAGCAAACAGACGCGCTCGCCGGCAGCAATTTCGAGCGAAAGATCATTGAGCGCAAAGGCGCCGGATTTGAAGTCGACATTGACAAACTGAATCATACTTAACAGCACCCGCGGGTGTCTGCAAGTATCGAACAATAATGTGTGGCGGTCAAGGACTGATCGAAAATGCTGCTATACGGCGCCAAGCGATTCGAGATATGCCCGTGCTTCGGCTGCTTGCTCTCCGCCTTTTTTAGCGTGATGGAGGAGGCTCAAACCGTGAGGTCCACGGTTGTTGATCAAGTACGGATAACTGGTCAGCATGTTTTTCAAAATCTCTGTGTGCCCTAACATTGTCATTGTGAACAAAGTCGGGCGGGCGCCTTGTGCCATGAAGAAGAGCGCAATATCGCGATCGCCAACGTGTGAAGCAGCTTCAATGCCGCCTTCGAAATCGCCGCCGCCAAGGTCCCAATTCGAATAGAGTAGTTGCGGTGTTTCCGCGAGCATTTGCTGAACGGCAGCAAGATCAAAGTGGCTGACGCGAACGAATTCCTTCACAAGTTCCGGCTTAACCTGGGGACCCTTGTTGACCGTAGGCTTCTGCGGCTTGACGGCCGTGGTGTCTCCGCTCATTTGTGCCAGTAACGAACCGGACGATAATAGTGTGGCGGCGCCCACGAGCCGATTGGCAGTAGTGCCGAAAAAACTCCGCCGCGTCATCGGCTGCGAGAAGAGGGGTTTTGCGTCGTTCATTTGTTTCTCCGTTTATCGATTTGCAATTTTCGTCATCCGGTCAAGAGATGGCGGCCTTGGCCGCAATACTGGTAATTGCTTACGGAAAAACGACTATAAAGGTCGACGAAATTATTCAAAGATATTGACTACTTCGGCGTGTATGCGCATCCAGGAGATTTCTACCCGCCGACCCCTTTTCGGTGAATATTGTTAGCGCAGCGACAGATTACATCGCCAGCGCTTCGGCAGCGAATCCGTTCGCGACGTTTACGGTCGCGCCTTTGACCCGATGTTCGGAGGCGACGTGGCCGGCGAGCATAATAACTTCGCTCTGATGGTCCATCCACTCGAGGAACTCGAAACCATCGCCGTCGGGCAGGAAATAGTCGGTGAGGATGAACTGATAAGCGTTTTTCTTGACTTGTTCGTAAGCGTGCTTGAGCGAGAGTGCGACATCGATTTTGGTGAATCCAAGTTCGCCAAGTGCGATACGAGCATGCGTCAAGTCGCAGGGGTTTGATTCGACAATTAGCACCCGCTGCGGAGTGGCGGAACCAAGTTGCTCGGTCATGATTTCGGCCAAAGGACCTTTACGAAAACGGCTTGCTGCTAACATCTTACTTCCTCCATTCGAGGGCCAGGTTATTTGATTACGAGTTTCCGATTCAATTATCGCCAATATATCGGACAAACTTTATCCTGTCAAGCAAAAATATCGAATAAATTTTGTCGTAATTCGAAAAGGACGGGGCGGAGCAGATTCTAAATTGCACGAACAACGTTATGTACCAATGTTTTACGCTAATAATAGCATGACGTCGCAATACGGAGTTAATGGAGCGAAAAAATCTAATATTCGCGTTGACTTTGTTGCGAAATGGTTGTTAATTGCGACAGTTGAGTCATGAACAGTGATTCAGTTTGAACGAGCAGCAAACCAGCAAGTTCAGAAGGTACTTTAGGTATACGAGTGCTATATCCGCAATCGACAGCATATGTAATAGAGGCATTGGGGTACTTGGCTTCATTGCCGCCTGGTAGTTCAATCAAGGTGCGGGAATTGGCGGTAGCGTTGAATCTGCCGGAACAGTATTTGGCAAAAGTACTTAGCCAATTGGTGCGCAAGCGGTTCGTTACTTCGGTCAAGGGTCCGACCGGCGGTTTCTCGCTGGCGGTTGATCCGAAAACAGTGACTTTGTATCGCATTATGGCGGCAACCGACAGCTTGACTGCTTTGGAAGACGAGTGTGTCATGGGGCTGCGACATTGCACCAGCGAGGCACCGTGCGCTTTCCACCATGATTGGCTTAGATTCAAAGAGCAGGTTGTCTTGCGGGCACAGAAATTGACTCTGGCGGAGCTTTCAGGCATCGTCATGAACAAGATCAAACTGACGCATCAACCATAGCATACCGACAGGCTGCGATTCTTTCCTTTAACTCTCGATTCTCACAACATATACTGCGGTCAATCGCGATTGACCCGAAAAACGTGTTCGGGTTACGCCAACCTATTGAATTGGAGATTATCTGGCTGATCGGTCTGGAGCTAAGGGCGGGCTGAACATTGCTGTTATCGGCGCCGGGGCAGCGGGCTATTTCGCCGCAATCGCCTGCGCGGAGACATTTCGCAATTCCCAAGTGACGATGATAGAATCGAGCCGCCAGCCGTTGTACAAAGTCGGAATTTCCGGCGGCGGACGATGCAATGTGACCAACAATTGCTTTGAGGTCGAGCGGCTGCTTCAGGGTTACCCGCGCGGACACAAGGAATTGATCGGACCGTTCAACAAATTTCAGCCGCGAGACACCGTGCGCTGGTTCGAGTCACGGGGCGTGAAACTGAAAGCCGAGGCTGACGGCAGGATGTTTCCGGTTACCGACAGTTCGGCGACGATCATCGAGTGCCTTGAGTCGGCGGCGCTTCGGGCAGGTGTGGAATTGCATCTGCATGCGAGGGTTGACGGGATAAGAAGGCTCGATTCCGGAAAGTTTGCGGTCTTACTCAAAAAAGGGCCAACGCACGAATTCGATCGGGTTCTGCTTGCGACGGGATCGAGTCCATCGGGGTTCAAGATCGCACAATCGCTCGGACATAACATTGTCCCGCCGGTGCCGTCGCTGTTTACTTTCAATATCAAAGATGTGCGGCTGCGGGAAATGGCGGGAGTAAGTTTTGAGAACGTCCAGCTCGAACTAAGTTTTCCGGAAGAAAAACGACTCAGATGGAGCGGACCGCTATTGATAACGCACTGGGGATTGAGCGGCCCGGCGGTGCTCAAGCTATCGGCTTGGGGAGCGCGACTGCTTTTTGCCAGCCGCTACCAAGCAGAACTGACAATCAATTTTCTACGAACACAAAGCAATGACGAAGTCTTGCCCATGTTGAAGGAATATCGGGTCGAGCATCCCAAGCGCATCATTGTCGGGCACAACTTGTTTCCGATTCCGAGGCGCTATTGGGAACGTATTGTCAGCTATGCCGGAATCGACAGCGAACAAACGTGGTCGCATATTACGCGCGAGCAGATGCAGGCAGTCGCCGATGAACTTACGCGCGCGCGGTTCCATGTTCAGGGCAAGGGCGAGTTCAAAGAAGAATTCGTGACAGCGGGCGGAGTCAAGTTGAAGGAAGTTGATTTCCGCACAATGGAGAGCCGGCTTTGTCCGGGATTGTATTTCGCCGGTGAAGTGCTCGACATCGACGGAATTACCGGCGGATTCAACTTTCAGGCAGCCTGGAGCACCGGTTGGATTGCCGGAACAAGCATGGGCGTGCCGAAGTCACAGCCGGTTGAAACCGAAGCTGCCCGCGGTGCTCACAAGGAGAAAGAATCATGAGCGAATTTTTGAAGGTGGCGCTGCACGCAGCGCAAAATGCCGATGCCGTCACGATGAAGTACTTTCGCGAGGGCGCCAAGGTCATGATTAAGGCAGATCAGACGCCGGTTACTATCGCCGACCAGGAAGCGGAGCGGGTGATTATTGCGACCGTCAAGGCGAGTTATGCAGAACATGGATTCCTTGGCGAAGAGTCGGGGGCTTCCAAGAATTCAAGCGAATATCTGTGGATCATCGATCCTATTGATGGGACGAAGAATTTCGTCCGTAACATCCCGCTCTTTGGGACGCAAATTGCGCTAATGCAAAACGGGAAATTGGTAACGGGAGTCTCGAGCATGCCAGCAATGAGCGAGTTGCTGTACGCTGATGAAGATGCAGCATATCTTAACGGCAAGAGAGTCCTCGTCAGCGATGAGGGCGATCTAAGCAAAGCAGCAATCTCCTTTGCCGGACTCAATCGCATGCCGGAGAATATCAAGCCGGCGAGTATGTTTCAATTGTTTAGAACGATTGATAGAATCAGGGCCTTCGGCGATTGTTACCCTTTCCATTTGGTCGCAACCGGAAGACTTGAAGCTGTAGTCCAGTCCTTCATTCACATCTGGGATATTGCGGCGTTAGTACGAATAATCGAATCCGCCGGCGGTCGCTGCACGGATTTTTCGGGCGGCGCGATCACAGTTGACAGCCGCGACCTGCTGGCGACGAACGGAAAGATTCACGATGAGCTTCTGGATTTTCTCAAGGCTTAGCTGCGACCAAATGCGGCCGACCAACGTATCAATGAAAGAATGATGAATACGATATTGCATAGTGGATGGTGCGCGTCGATCTTTGTGTTGACGCAGCTTCTGTTTTTTCCGTTGGCGTGCTCGCAAGACAAAGCAGTCAACGACACGAACTTGTCGGCGATCAAACTCCCGGCTGGCTTTAAGATTGCCCTGTATGCCGAAAATGTGGAAGGCGCTCGATCGCTCGCCCAGGGGCAAGCGGGAACGTTATTCGTGTCGACACGAGATGACAAGGTCTACGCTGTGCTCGACACGAATCACGATTATCGCGCCGACAAGGTCATCACTATTGCCCGCGGCCTGAATACTCCGAATGGAATTGCCTTTCGAAACGGTTCACTTTACGTAGCCGAAATCAACCGGGTCCTGCGCTATGACAACATTGAATCTTCGCTGCAAAATCCCCCCGAACCGGTTGTCGTGAACGACGGTTTTCCATCGGATGGACATCACGGCTGGAAGTTCATTCGGTTCGGTCCCGATGGTAAGCTTTATGTTCCGGTCGGGGCGCCCTGCAATGTTTGCGAGCGCGGCGACCAGCGTTATGCTTCGATAATGAGAATGAACGCCGACGGCAGCGGACTTGAAGTGTTCGCTAGCGGCATCCGCAACACAGTCGGTTTTGACTGGCACCCGCAGACGCAAAAACTCTGGTTCACCGACAATGGGCGCGATATGCTGGGGGATAATCTTCCGCCGGACGAGCTGAATTGCGCCCCGATTGCGGGGATGCATTTTGGATTTCCCTATTGTCACGCTGGGACTGTACTTGATCCCGAATTTGGAAATGGCAAATCATGCGAGACGTACACGCCGCCGGTGCAAAATCTCGGACCGCATGTTGCGGCTCTGGGAATGCGGTTCTATACCGGCGCTATGTTTCCACCGGCGTACCAGAATCGGATTTTCATCGCCGAGCACGGGTCATGGAATCGCAGCACGCCGCTCGGATACCGTGTCATGACCGTCAAATTGGACGGTGATAAGTCCGTCGGTTACGAAGTCTTCGCCGAAGGCTGGCTGACCTCGACCGGTCCAACCGGCCGTCCGGTGGATGTCGAGCAGCTTGCGGATGGGTCGCTGTTAGTCTCTGACGATTACGGCGGCAAGATCTTTCGAATTACCTATTCCAGCAAATAGCTCCTGATGGCAGTCCGCGAAATTCTTCAGCTCGGGAATCCGCTTCTTCTGCAAAAATGCGTTGAAATCAGCCGTGCTGAAATTGATTCGCTGCAGCCAATAATTGCCGACATGCACGATACTTTGATAGACTTTCGCGGTCGCTATCAGGCTGGCAGGGCGATAGCGGCGCCGCAAATCGGCGTACTGAAGCGGCTGGTGTACATGCACATTTCCGAACCGGTCGTTTTCATTAATCCAGCCTTGGATCGAATGAGTTCTGATATGTTCGAACTCTGGGACGACTGCATGTCGTTCCCGGACTTGTTCGTCCGCGTGCGCCGGCACAGATCTTGTCGAATTTGTTATCGTGATCTCGACTGGATTGAACGCGAATGGCAGTTAGAGGGCGACTTATCAGAGCTTTTGCAGCACGAAACGGACCATCTGGACGGGATTCTGGCGGTTTCCCGGGCGATTGACGGCGCCTCATTTGCGCTGCGCAGCCAGCGCCCGCACCTATCTCAATAACTCACCGAAACCGAATAACTTGCACGACTCGCATCGGCTTCCACGGCTGTACGGAATGGGTACAGCGATGCGGCAAATACCTGTTGACTCTCGCTTCTCTGTGGTTATATTACGCGACTATTTGTCTATGCCCGCAAACGGGATTATCTGAAATAACGACGGAGGATTTTCGTTAATATGAAAGGCGATACCTGGAAAGTAGTCGTGACGATGGTACTAATCGTTGCCGCTATCTTTTATCTTTGGCCCACCTTCCAGTACTTCTCGATGAGTGACGCGGAACGCGAAACAATGAAATCGAGCAATCCGGATGGATTTGCGCAGCTTCAAAAGAAGGCGCTGAAACTTGGACTTGACCTTCAAGGCGGCATGCGAGTCGTGCTTGAGGTTGATAAGTCGAAGCTTGACGAGAATGCCGCGAAGGACGCTCGCGAGCGCGCACTGGAAATTATTCGCAATCGTATTGACGAATTCGGTGTCTCCGAGCCGGTTATCCAAGCGCAGGGCGACAGCAGAATTGTTGTGGAGCTTCCGGCGCTTCAGGACCCGGATCGTGCCCGCAATCTAATCGGCAAGACAGCTCAGCTTGAGTTCAAGATCGTCGAGAGTCCGGAAAATAGCGATATTCTCGTCAAACGCCTCGATGTAATCGCGGCTAAACTTGTGCCGGGCACCGAGTCCTCGACTCCGAGCGGCGACAGTGCTTCGAATCCGTTCACTGATCCGTTTGCAGATACTACCAAGGCTAAAGCTCCGGGGGATACCTCCAGCACATTTGCCGGCATCGATGAACCCTCCGCAAATGCCTTGTCACAGTATATGGACTATTCCGGACCGTTTTATTCAGTTGCTGAGAGCGATCTCAATATGGTCGACCGCATCCTGACGGATCCCGCTGTTTTGGCAGCGATTCCGCCGGATGTGGAATTTGCCTGGAGTACTCGTTCAGAATTAATCAACGGTCAGAGAATTCGCCCGCTCTATTTGCTAAAGAAGAAGGTTGAGCTGACCGGTGTTCATCTGACTGATGCGCGACCGGACTACGATCAATTCCACAAGCCGGTGGTGTCATTCAATCTTGACCGCGAAGGCGGTGAGACTTTCGGTAAGGTGACCGGTCCCAATATCGGTAAGCCGCTGGCGATTTTGCTTGACGGCAAGGTCGAATCGGCGCCGAACATCCGTTCAAAGATTCGGGACCAGGGACAGATTACATTGGGCGGACAAGCGACATTCTTTGACGCAAAAGATCTGGCGACGGTACTCCGTGCCGGTGCTCTTCCGGCTCCAGTGAAGATTGTCGAGAATAATGTCATTGGTCCCACTCTTGGGCGCGACTCAGTCGATGCCGGCAAAAACGGCATTCTTATAGCTCTCGCTCTGATAATGGTCTTTATGCTTGTCTACTACAAGGCATCTGGCTTGATCGCCGACCTTGTGCTGGTGATTAACATTTTCTTCCTACTTGCAGTAATGGCTGGACTCGGAGCCACGCTAACGCTGCCGGGCATCGCAGGTATTATCCTGACGATGGGTATCACGGTCGACGCGAGTGTGCTGATTTTCGAGCGTATTCGCGAAGAGGTGGCAACGGGTAAAAAAGTTTCAGCGGCAATCGATGCCGGTTATGATCGTGCGTTTACCTCGATCATTGATAGCAACCTGACGACATTGATCGCCGCCGGCGTGTTGTACTACTTCGGCACGGGTCCGATCAAGGGATTCGCAGTGACACTTGGTGTTGGTATTATCATTTCACTCTATACATCGCTGGTTGTCGGCAAGACTGTGTTCCACACGCGTCGCAAAGCCGCAACTTTGAGCATCTGATTATTGAGGAGTAGGGAATAAATGCACATTATCGGCAAAACTAATATAGACTTCGTGGGAATGCGGAAATACTCATGGATTATCTCAGCGGTATTGACGATTGTCGGAATCGTCTCGTTCTTCATGATTGTCCTGGGAAGCGCCGACCTTTCGATCGACTTCGCCGGCGGTACTGAAATTCAGGGTTCTTTCCAAAACGCAGTAGATGTAAGCTCCGTCCGTTCCGCTCTTGGTGGCGCGGGATATTCCGACGCGACGATTCAAACAGTTCAAGGATCTGCTCCGAATTCATTCAATATCCGTGTTAAGACGGCATCCGGCGGCAGCGAGAGCGAAACCTCTGTAGCCGAAAAGCTGCGCCAGGCACTGGGCGCAGCATTCCCCGGAAACACGTTCAAGCTGGATTCAGTGCAAGAGGTAGGTCCAACGGTCGGAAAGGAATTGCAGGGTCAGGCCCAAAAGGCGATCGTGATTGCGCTGATAGGGATTCTGATTTACATCTGGGTGCGATTCGACTTCCGTTTCTCGGTTGCTGCGACGATCGCGACATTTCACGACGTATTTGCAGTGCTTGGATTCATGTTCGTCATGCAGCGCGAGATTTCGCTTCTTGTAGTATCAGCATTGTTGACGCTCGCCGGGTATTCTTTAACGGACACGGTTGTGGTATTTGACCGTATTCGCGAGAATTTGAAGCTATTCCGAAAGAAGGGTGATTTTGTTGGTGCGGTGAACGGCGCTATTAACGAGGTACTTTCGCGCACGCTGATTACATCACTGACGACGTTTATTTCAGTATTGGTGGTCTTGTTTGTTTGTGGGCCGGTGGTACGTGATTTTGCTTTGGCACTGCTTTTCGGCATCATCGTCGGGACTTACTCATCAATCTTTGTTGCATCGCCAATTATTGTGGAGTGGGAAGCACGCTCACCCAAGCGGTTCAAATAGGCAACCGGGCGAATTAAACTTGAATATCAGGGTGTCCTAAACAGGGCACCCTTTCTCTTTGCCGACGGAAACAAGTGGCTTTCTGCCGCCGTTTTTCTAAATTGAGGTCGATAAGAGTTTGGTTTGGGAAAGGATGATTGATGCTAAGCAATATGACCGACATCAATAGTATTCTCCGCAAAGGATTGGCGCTGGCGATGGAAGTTGCGGCGCCGGCGAGGTCGGGCGGAGTCCGACAGCGAACTGAAATTGAAGAGAAGTACAAGTGGCGTTTGGACCACATCTATGCCAACTCGGAAGAGTGGCGGCGCGATTTGGTCCGCGTAAAAGACATGCTCCCGCGCGTGCTCTCGTTCCAGGGGCAATTGGCTTCGTCGGGTCAATCTTTGTTTGACTGCTTTGATCATCGAGACAACGCGTCGATTTTGTTCTACAAACTATATATCTATGCCCATCTCAAACTCGATGAGGACAACCGCGCCAGCGAGTATCAGGCGATGACCGACGAAATTGCGGCACTGTCGACAGTGTTCGCCGAAGCCGGGTCGTTTATTACCCCGGAGATCATGGCGATAAACGACGATCGTCTTGAGGCGATGAAGCGCGAATGTCCGTCGCTGAAGTTGTACGACCACCATCTGGACGAAATGCGCCGGATGAAGGATCATATACTTTCCGCTGAAGAGGAACGCATTCTAGCGTTGGTGGGCAATGTCAGCCGCGGTCCGTCGCAGATTTTCCGGATGATCGATGATGCCGATATCAAATTCGGCGACGTAGTTGATGAGAAGGGCGAAAAGGTTGCATTAACCAAACAGCGCTACTACGACTTGCTCGAATCAAAGGACCGGCGAGTCCGCCGCGAAGCCATGGAAGTTTTCGTCAATGCCTACAAGGGATTCGTCAACACATTGGGCGCGACGTTGGCAACCTCGGTTTACAAGGACCTATTCTATTCCAAGACACGGCAATACAAGAGTTGTCTGGAATCGGCTCTTGATGCCGACAACATTCCGGAAGAGACATACCGCAATCTCGTGACCACCGTCGATTCTCACGTCGGGGTGTTGCATCGATATGCCGCGTTGAGAAAAAAGGTTCTTGGAATTGACGAGCTGAAACCGTGGGATATGTACGTCCCGCTGGTGCCGGACGCGAAGATGAAGATTTCCTATGATGACGCGGTGCGACGCATTCTCGAAGGCCTGTGGCCGCTTGGGAAAGATTATCTCGGCGATCTGAAGACTGCATTTGACGCCGGGTGGGTTGATGTATACGAATCGGAAGGAAAGGGCTCCGGCGCCTATTCCTGGAGCACCTACGCGACACATCCTTATGTCCTGATGAACTACAACGACACGCTTGACAACATGTTTACGCTGGCGCACGAGATGGGACATGCGATGCACTCGCATTACTCGAAGAAGTTCCAGCCATACATTTATTCGGGGCATTCGATCTTTACGGCGGAAGTTGCTTCGACCACGAACGAAGAACTGCTGATGCACTACATGCTTGATCGTGTCGAAAACAAAGAGCAGAAAGCGTATTTGCTTAGCTACTATATCCAGCAGATTGTCGGGACGTTCTTCACGCAAGTCATGTACTCGCAATTTGAGTATGAGATTCATCAGGATGTCGAAGCGGGCAAGCCGTTATCAGCAGATGTGCTGCGGCAGACATTCCGAAAAATCTACCAGAAGTTCTGGGGACCGGAAATGATTTTGGAGGAATACTCCGATATTAGTTGTCTGCGGATTCCGCATTTTTACCGCGCCTTCTATGTCTATCAATATGCAACGAGTTACTCGGCTGCGACAATGATCGCCGAGCGCCTGCTCAAAGGCGACGAGAAGCAACGGGTGGCTTATCTCAAGTTCCTGCAGTCGGGCGAATCGAAGTATCCGATTGAGACCTTGCAGGAAGCGGGCGTTGATTTGACCAAGCCGGATGCCATTGAGGCAACGGCGCGTCTGTTTGGCAAGTTGGTGGATGAGCTTGAGGCGTTGTTGGTGAAATAAGCGGGCGGCCGCACAATTAGGTCACAAAGAGCTTTACGCAATACTGGACAAACACTTAGAGGCGCTCGTGTCGTTCTTCCGGGTATTAACATCGCAAAGTGATATGTGTAACAAATATGTATATTGTGTATAGACTATTCGTATTTCTCAAGGGTGTTGTTCGAGTCACTTTGTTCACTTAGTACAGTTCTTCACCTTAATTTCTTAACTTATCATTGAATTGCTTGAGCATCATAACGCAGGCTTTCAAGAACTTGACTTGGAGGGTCTCATATTCTGACCCTTGCGGGGTTGCCTGCCTCCCCAAATAAGTGGCGTACAACTCTCTAAGCTTATGGTATTTTCGTTCTACATCAGTCTGTTGACCGTGATCGGGATCGTGTCGCATAGCGAAATTACGGAATTGCTTCAAGTGCCAAATTGGCTCTAATTCGGAATCATTTAGAAGCTGGAAGTACCTCAGTTTATCACCACCAGCCCCCTCATAAAGCATGAAATACAATCGGTCTATAAATGCGCCAAAGGTCACTTCATTCTCGGCTATGATAGTATCGAGTTCTATTGCAGACTTAACAAATCTCTCGGTCAACTTAAAGATTACGGGAGATTGCTTCAACTTCGCATTCTGATTGATATCCATCATCAAGAGGCAGAGTTCCCGCGATAATGAGGTAATCTGTACAGCAGACAGTTGAACTATTCGTTTCTCCAAGTCCTCTCTTGATCCCTTCTCAGAAATCTCAGCTTCAATCTCCCGTTTCTGAATTTCAAAGTGGTTTTGGATTCGGAGAGGGTGGGACCGGCGATCGGATCTCGGTACATCGACGAGATTCCAGGTACTTAATGTCGAGTACTTCTCCGCTACTTGCCTAGACGCCAGATCAATGCTCATACGGCTTGCCATCAGGAGGTTCACGTCTACGTGGTTCTTCATCAAACTCAACGTAGAATTGACAAATGATCTGTACTGCTCATGGTAAGAACGAAACGCACTAATTGCGTCAGACATTCCCAAAGCTGAGAGCAATAGTGAGGTACTTGAGTGAAATGGTAGAATGTCAATTGGCATGATATTTTGAGTAATGGCTGTCAACTGCGACTCTTGAATTACCTGTGTCTCGGAAATCTGCATTTTTATCTCCGAAAGCTGGGAAGTAATGCTCCGCGAGAAGCTACTCATTTCTTGAAAAGCGAGGTAATTTTGGGTCCGAGTGAAATCACTGATCGGCTTCAATTTATTGATCTCTCGTGCGACAGATGCAAACTGAGTCACATCGGAAACCATATCCCTTAACCGGGAAAAGTACGACGCTGTTAGGTTTCGCGTTAAACTAGTCTGATTTACAACTTGCCTCATCGTTTCTGCAAGCTCGATGGCTCTTTCCCTGCTTGCTCCAGCCCTCTTGTCAATTTTGGCCCATGTGTCCTTCAGGCCAACGGTACGGTTAAATACAAGCCTCTCGGGATTTGAGTCGGGATCTAAGATGAAATAGCCGTGGCGCAGGAATTGAAATCTCTCTCCAGCTTTTGAGTTTGCTAGAGAAGGCTCAATGAGACAATCCGTAATCACCTGTAGAGAATCTGGATTGATGCCATTCTTCCATTCCTCTCCTGCAGGGACGTCTTCAGGGTCCTCCGTCTTAAATAATCTGTCGTAGAGGCGAATCTCGGCATTGAGTGAGTGTGTTGCGGAAACCCAGTGTATAGTCCCTTTCACCCTTTCATCTCTATTGATTGTGTCTCCTGATCTCGACCCTGGATCATATGTACATCTAAGCTCGATAATATTTCCCCTATCGTCTTTGGTCGCTTCCTCACACTTAATGACGTAGGCGTGCTTTAGGCGCACCTCTTGACCAATCGCGAGTCTGTGATACTTCGGGGGTGGCAATTCAAGGAAATCATCTTGTTCGATATATAGTTCGCGGCAGAAGGGAACAGTGCGGGAGCCGTCGGCTTCGTTCTCCGGATTGTTGATCGCATCAAGCTGTTCGACCTTGCCTTCCGGGTAATTAGTGATAACGAGCTTGAGCGGTTTGAGTACTGCCATGACGCGGTGCGTAATCAGATTCAGGTGTTCGCGAACACAGTGTTCGAGCAGGGCAATATCGACCGTGCTATTGGCTTTGGCGACGCCGATGCGTTCGCAAAATTCGCGAATTGCCTCCGGAGTGTAGCCCAGGCGGCGCATGCCGCAGATCGTGGGCATGCGCGGATCATCCCAACCGCTGACGAGATTCTCTTTGACCAACTGCAGCAGCTTGCGCTTGCTCATCACCGTGTAGGTGAGATTGAGGCGCGCGAACTCGATTTGTTGCGGATGGTAGATATCCAATTCGTCGAGGAACCAATTGTAGAGCGGGCGGTGATCCTCGAATTCCAGAGTGCAAATCGAATGTGTGACTTTTTCAATCGAATCGGACTGGCCGTGAGCATAGTCGTACATTGGATAGATGCACCACGTGTCTCCGGTGCGGTGATGCGTGCTGCGCAGGATGCGATAGAGCACCGGATCGCGCATATTGATGTTGCCGGAGGCCATATCGATTTTGGCGCGAAGGGTTTTTGAGCCGTCGGGGAATTCGCCTTTGCGCATGCGCTCGAGCAGGTCAAGGTTTTCCTCGACCGAACGATTGCGGAAAGGACTGTCTTTGCCGGGCGCCGTCAAGGTGCCGCGATATTCGCGGATTTGTTCGGCGGTCAAGTCGCAGACATACGCCTTGCCCTTCTTGACTAATTTGACTGCCCAATCATAGAGCTGGCCATAATAGTCGGAGGCATAGTAGAGGCGGTCTTCCCAATCGAATCCGAGCCATTTGACATCTTCGACGATGGCTTTGACGTATTCGTCCTCTTCCTTTTCCGGATTGGTATCGTCCATGCGGAGGTTAGTCTTGCCGCCGTATTCGGCAGCGAGTCCGAAGTTGAGGCAAATTGCTTTCGCGTGGCCGATATGGAGATAGCCGTTCGGTTCGGGTGGAAAGCGCGTGTGAACGCGACCCTCATTTTTGCCATTCTTGAGATCTTCTTCAACAATCTGCTTGATGAAGTGTGACGGTCGGGTAGTTTCTTCTTTAGACATATATAGCGAGCCTTCCGAAATCTTACTGATCGATTGTTCGCCACAGCAGCGAACGGCTGAATCTCGCGTCCTTCAAACTGAGGGATGCGCATGAGTCATCACAATACAAAAAAATGGTATTGATGTTAAGCAAATTCTGAAGCCGACAATTGGGTTACGGGCAGAAGGCACACGGCGCCGGACCGCCGGCGAACATATAATTGATCATGTAGACAATGTCGGTGATTGTGAAGATGCCGTTGCAATCGGCGTCGGCCGTCGAAAGCGGATTCGGGGCAGCGCCGCCGGCAAATAGGTAATTGATCAGGAAGACTGCGTCGGTGATGTTTACGTTGCCGTTGGCATCGGCATCGCCGCAGGCAACGCTGGAGCAAGTGTTCGGAAGACCCGGCGATGGCGACTGCGCGGCAAAGGCGCCGGATCCGTTCGGACAGCGGCCCATTGAAATGTCGGGGCTTTGCGCTCCAAAGCTGTACTTATCAATCACAACCATATCGGGACCGGCGAATACGACAGCCTCGCCGGAAGAAGATAATTTGAAATTCGCGTGCAAGCCGGGCTGCCCGCCATCTTCGTCCGCCCAAATAATCATGTAGCTGTACGGAGCAATTACCGTGTCGGGGAAAGTCCACTTGCCGGGATTGTCGGTCTTATCGGAAAGGTGATGGCCAGACAGGGTAACCGCAGATTCGCTCGGATTGTACAACTCGATCCAATCCTCCAACTCGCCGTTAGGATCGGTGACCGTTGATGCATTGTCAGCCATAAACTCGTTAATGACAATTGCCGAAGAATTTGTCGAAATCACTGTGACAACTGAATCTTCGAATTCAGCGCGTCTTGGTAAAAACGCAGCAGCATTGGCGTTTTCGGCATAAATGTAATAGTGAATGTCGGTGGAAGCGGCCTGAATTGTTGCACCAAAAACACCATCGCCGGCTGCGCCGTCGGAGTGATTGCCGTCATCAGACATTACCACCTTGGTAAATTTTTCGATCAGATTGTTGCGGTAGGCAAGTCGGACCTGCGACGCGTTTGTAACTGTAGCCACAAATGTGACGGGTGAAAGCGCATCGACGACCTGCGGTGCGTGGCTTACGGCTGTAATCGCGGGAGCAACGGCTTTGAAGAGTACCTGATTATTCAGAAATGTAATGCGCGCGTTCATCAACTCGGTAATCCCGGGAATGGTCGTGTAACTTGAGTTGATATTGCTCAAGAAGTAAGAATAGCCGGCATACTTGTTGGCGTCGGCTTGCACGCGCGAATCGACGATATCTTGCAATTCGAGCGCCCGCGTAAGATACCAGTTGTTCGAGAAATTTTCGGCAATGATGGTCTTCATGTGGGCGATGTACTGTTTCTTGTAAACTGAATTCGTCAGAATCTTGTTCACGATCGGATAGTTGGAATTGGCTTCATTAAAATATGGCGACAACTGCTGCATCTGCGTGACGGTCAAATTGCCGTCGCCGATGATTCTGTGAAAAGCGCCGAAGTTCATGTTCAGGTCCCAGATGATCGGGTTGAAACGATGCGAGTCGTCGCGATAAAGATAGTAGTTGTGGGCGAAGTTGATTGGCGAATCGAGATTGACCAGCAAGTTGTCATAAGCGAGCATCCAAAGGTGGCGATCTACATCGAGCACATTTTCAACTGCAGAGGTCGAATTATTGAGTGTGTCGAGAAAGTCAATGAGATCATTCCAACCGGCTTTGGATTCCAGTTCATATAGCACTTGATAATCGGCGCTGTCAGGGCCGCGATAGCCCCAGACGACATGTACCTGCGAGGGGCCGGAGATTTCTCCTTTGAATCGCGCATTCCCGTCGCTATGGAAATGCTTTCGCATGAATCCTTTGTCAACATCCTCCACGCTGACGTATAGCCCGATTGCTACGCCGTTGACGTAGACGTCGATGTAGTTTGCCAGCGACGCAGGCATATACTTGCGGGCAATTTCATAGCCGAGGACTTCACGGACAAAGGTGGGATCAAACCAGACATTGGACAATTTGAGTGTGCCGAAGCCGTCGACTTCCTGGTTGTCCTTTACGTAGTCGAGCTTGATGTTGAACGGGCTCTTGACGCGGCTGGGACTGTAAGTGCTGTTGCCTTTGTAGCGCACACCGACACTGTCGTAGGGGACGCCATCGATAATTGCTGTTCCAAGTAAGCGCTCCTCCAGCCCGGCGGCGTATAGGCTGTCAAGAATTTGATCCCAATTGGACTGCGGGAAAATGAGATCAATCCGGCGAACCGTATTGACATCGTAGAAATTTTGGCCCGATGCGGTTGAGCCAACCGCTAATAAGATCAGCAGTAACGCGCCAAGGCAGGGGATCAAGCGCACCGATTCTTTCAGTTCTTGAACGCGCACCATCAGGGATATTGATTCGAGCATGCTCGCCATTAGCTCCGTGCAATTGCTTCGTTGCCGTGTTCACAAATGTATTCGAAGACAGCATCAATCTAATGTACAAAATGAATTACGGCAACGAGTATTCGATATCCGTGGTTTCCCCCAAATCGGCGTTTGTGAATCAGAGATCCATGAAAATTATGGTTGCATTTGTCCAGGTTCCCTTCTATATTTTGCGTGGACTTCGACTAAGAAAGGACACAAGATGAAAAGGAATCGGCTCGTGGTGAACTCCGGTTTGGGAGTATCACTCGCCCTTGTTTTGTTGACTTTGTTCCCGACGCAGGTATTGGGAAGCAACTCCTGGTTGAACTTTGGCAATCGGCCGTCCATCCACCTCGAAATACACAAAGTCGATTTTGCCGGAGATTCGGAATTATTCAAGCAATCGACAATGGCAGTATTTCTATCGGGCTATATTCGCATTACCCACAATACGAATTTAGTTCTCGAGTTGCCGTTTCAGCACTCGTCATTTTCGAGCGATTATGACTACCCCTTTTACCAGGACGATAGCGAATCAAAGCTTGGAAACCTCTATGCCGGGCTCTCGTGGGCAAGAAAAGGTTCCTCGCCGATAGTTGAAATTGGAGCGCGGCCCCCAATTCTCGATAGCGATGTTTCGTATGTCAGCGGCTACGCAGTACTTGCTGCCGTGGATCGGATTGAAGCATTTGTCCCGAAAACCTACTCGCTCCGCGTCGCCGGCGGCTATCGATACGTCTCGGCAGAAAATGTAGTTGTCAGGGCGTTAGGCGGAGTCAATATGATGCACTCGGATCTATATGATGGGGAAACCGAGGTGTACTTTGACCATCGTCTGGAGATTTGGGCGGACCTGCAAGGCCTGTTCTTTGGCGGAGCATATGCCGGGCGATATCTGATATCAGACGACGAGGATTTTGGTGAACGATTGACAGGTCAATGGATGCTCGCCGGCGGACCCAAGTTTGGCCAATTTCGACCGGGAATCAACGTTGTCATTCCTGTTGACGAATTCTACGGAGATATCGTCAACGTCGTATACGGCGTCAATCTGTCGTATTTCTTCCCGGCCAAGTAGTGTATTCCAGCTATGAACTTGGGGCACAGCAAAACTGTGCCCCAAGCTTCGAGATTATTGGCCGAGTATTAACGGCAGTCCATTCTTCGAATTACCAATGATCACGATCTTGGCATTCGGCGACTGCGCCAATTTCTCCGTCGTTTCGATACCTTTCCACTCAAGCAGCTTTTCGTTGATTCCAGCCGATACAATTTTCTGGAAATCGGCGATACCTTGCGCCTCGATGCGTTTACGTTCTGCCTCCTGCTGTTCCTTCTGAAGAATGAACTCCATGCGCTGGGCTTCCTGCTGTGACGCCAATTTCTCGTTGATGGCATCGGAGATGCGCTGCGGCAGGGTGACATCGCGGATCAGAATGCTTTCGAATTCGACGAACTTGTCCTTGAGTTTCTCCTGCACAGAGGCGAGCATCAGGCCGGCGATCTCGTCACGTTTGGTCGAATAAAGCTCTTCCGGTGTGAACTTGCCGGCGATCGAGCGTGATTCACCACGCAGCGCCGGCGCTACGACGACCTCGTAGTAGTTTGGCCCGATCGTGATCTGCAGACTGTCAAGCTTGGCGACGACGGGACGGTACCAGACGGAGACGTCGAGCACCACAGTGGCGCCGTCGGACGTCAGCAGTTTCAGGCTCTCTTTGGCCTCCTGGGTTTGAATCTTATAGGTGTAGATAGTGTTCCACGGCATGTGCCAGGCAAAGCCCTCGGGATAGACTGTTCCCATTTCGGTGCCGCCGCCGAATTTGAAGTACTTTACGCCGCGCTCGCCAGATTCGATTTGCGTGCCGCAGCCGACGAGCAGCAGCGCGAAGACCAGTACAATCAAAATCTTCGCGCAGTTTCCGGCATAGTGGTTGGTGGACATACTTCTTCCTCCGTATTGTGTACCCTTCCGTGGTTTCTACGGAAGGGCTTGGGTTATGCAATTTTGTCGGGATTAGTTTAGTATCAAACTTTTGTTAACACAAACCTTGCGTCGACAGCACGGGTGTTATTCTTGTCAGCGGTGACAATAAACGGATTGATGTCGATCTCGGCAAATTCGGGGAAGTCGAGCACGAGCTGCGACAATTTGGTGATGGCATCTTCAATCGACGCGATATCCACCGGTTTGGAGCCGCGGAAACCGGTCAAAAGGCGGTAGCCTTTCAACGACTGGATCATTTCTTTGGCATCAAGGTCGGTGAGCGGCGCGATGCGGAACGAGACGTCTTTCATGATCTCAACATAAATACCGCCGAGTCCAAACATGATTAGCGGCCCGAAGGACGGGTCGGTGGTCATGCCGATTACGGTTTCGACGCCGCCAGTGATCATTTCCTGAATGACGACGGAAAATTTTTCTTTCGATGTGGGCATCGCCTTCTTGATGCGCTTCTGCATCTCGTTGTACTGTTCCATCACCTCTTGCGGTGTGCGCAGATCGACGGCCACGGCTTTGTATTCGGTCTTGTGCAGGATGTGCTGCGTATTGACTTTCATGACAATCGGAAAACCGATCCTCTGCGCGATCTTAGCGGCTTCTTCCTTCGAGTGCGCGTACTGATAAGCTGCGACGGCAATTTTGTAGGCATCGAGAATCTGCAAAGCGTCATCGCCGATGACGGCCGTGTTTTTCGCTTTGCGAGTTCGTGCGATGATTTCAGCGACCTTGTCGCGATCACCTTTGATGCGGGCGATCTTTCCCTCGGGTCGGCCCAGCCAGCGGCGATACTTGTCGATGTGCGCCAAAGTCGTCGCAATCGATTCGGGGAAAATCATTGCCGGAATATTCGCCTGACGCAGACGATCGAAGGCGTTCGAACCGTAGGTTACGCCCATGAAGCAAGCGAACATCGGCAGCTTTGATTCGTTGGCGGTGTCGATAATCGCGTCGGCGACGAGATTGAGGTCGATTGTCACCGGCGGGACGCAAATGGCAATGACGGAATCAATATTGGGATCCTTGACGACATGCCCGAGCGATTTGCGAAATTCAACACCGGTGGCGCCGGCGACGAGATCAAGCGGATTGTGCACAGGCGTACCCTTCGGGAGAATCGGCTGAATCGCTTTGACGGTCTTGTCGTCGAACTGCGGCAGCGACATGCCGGAAGCGATCAACGCATCGGTGGCGAGAATTCCGGGACCGCCGGCGTTAGTGACGATGGCCACGCGGTTGCCTTTGGGGACCGGCATTTTCGCCAGCGCATTGGCGACGTCGAACATTTCTTCGATCGTGTTGGCGCGAATGACGCCGGTTTGTTCGAAAAGCGCGTCGACGGAGACATCGAGTCCGGCAAGCGCGCCGGTGTGCGATGAGGCGGCGGCGGCGCCCTGCGTCGTTTTGCCGGATTTTACCACAATGATCGGTTTGTGGCGGGAAACCTCGCGTGCGACTTTGCTAAACGTACGCGGGTCGCCGAAGTTTTCCAAATAGAGCAGGATGATTTCAACAGTCGGGTCGTCGCGCCAATATTCGATGATATGGTTGCCGTCGATGTCGGCTTTATTGCCGATCGAAGCGAACATGGAAAGGCCGAGATTTATCTCCTGCGCCTGGGCGAGAATGGCTTCGCCGAGCGCCCCGGATTGCGAGATCAGACCAATTTTGCCGAACGACGGCCGGATTTTCGAGAAAGTCGCGTCGAGGTGGACCTTGGGGTCGGCGTTGATGATGCCGAAACAGTTGGGGCCAATCATGCGCATGTTGTAGTGTTTGACGAGCGCGGCGACTTTGAGTTCGAGTTCGGCGCCGGCTTTGCCTTGTTCCTTGAATCCGGCGGTGATCATGACGAGACCTTTGACGCCTTTTTCGCCGCATTGTTCGACGGTGGCGAGGACGAGTTCTTTGGGGACGACAATCACGGCTAAATCGACCGAATCAGGCACGTCGAGGACGGTCGAGTAGCATTTGATCGAATGGATGACCGACTTGGTCGGATTGACCGGGAAGACTTTGCCCTCAAATTCGTAATCGATGATGTTGTGGAGCAGCTCGCGCCCGATTGAGCCTTTGCGGTTGGTGGCGCCGATGACGGCGATTGATTTCGGGCGGAAGATGAAGTCGAGACTCCCTTTCACAGCCAGATCCTTTCGATAGTGGTCCTCATGGGCGACAGGATACGGGAGGTGGGAAGAAAATTCAAGGGGAATGTTGGGGGTAACCTGACAGGGTGACTACGTATCGCGTTACTTTTGAAAGCCGATCCGTTTTTTGGAAGGAGCGGGTGGCGGCGACATAAGTTGCTTGATGGCAGAGATGATGGCGCGGATGTCTTCATCGTGTCCAGCGACTTTGCGTTCGAGTTCAGTCAGCTTGTTCGCTAATTCGGAATGAGTCAAGAGGACTTCTCGCAGCCTCACGAATGCGCGCACAACGAAGATGCTTGCTTCGACGGCACGGGGCGAATTGAGCACACTCGCGAGCATGATCGCGCCGTGCTCGGTGAAAGCGTACGGCATGTATTTGCGATGCTGTCCGCGGCCAACCTTTAAGGTCGCAATTTGCGACCTTAAAGATGTAAGTTCTTGCGGCGTAAGCTGAAACATGAAGTCTTCCGGGAATCGTTCGAGATTGCGCTTAACTTGCTCTAACAACCTCTTCAGCTCAACATTATACAGTTTTGCCAAGTCGCTGTCGAGCATAACGCGCATGCCGCGAATGGTGTGGATATTGTTGTTGAGACTGGAAAGCTCGAGAACTTCATGGTGCTTCTTCATGGAGACAAATATGCACAATTGAGGTTGCGAGTGTCAATCGCATTTGAACGGCTTTTGCCTACACCAATCTTTAAGGTCACAAATTGTGACCTCAAGGATTGCGACATGCGAGTTCTTGCTGAAAGATTGCAGTCTTGAGGCTGCAGAGAATTCTTGGCTATTTTAGCAGCGTCATCTTATGCGACTCCACGAAGCTGTCGGTCTGGAGTCGGTAGAAGTAGACTCCAGATGACAAATGACGATGCTGTTCATCGTCTCCAGCCCAGGTCGTAGAATAACTTCCCGCAGCAAGGTCCTCATCGACCAGTTTTCTCACGCTCTGTCCAAGAAGATTGTATACCGTCAAAGTTGCATGTGTGGCGCGCGGCAACTGAAATTCAATTGTCGTTGTCGGATTGAAGGGATTCGGATAGTTTTGCGCGAGAGCAAAGGAATGTGGCAGCGGCGCATCGGCAATTTCGCGCACGTCCGTAAGAACACTTATTCCCATTTGGGCAATCCAGCCATCGGCGACACCGCTGACAATTGTCAGCGTAGAAGGACCAAAGATGGAACTGGAAGTCATTTGCCCGCCAACATAGGCGTTCGTACCGGCGCTGTTCATTGCCAGGCAGTGGCTCTTGACACCCGCAGGAAAACTGGTGGTTCGCTTTCCCCAGCGCCTGTCGCCGTCTGCAGTGATGCGAAGCATCAAGACGTCCCCGATCGTCACCAAGAAAGTCGTGTCGACGATGGTGACCCGATTGGTATAGCTCCCCGCAACCAGAATGTCATTGTTTGGCAACGTTGCAACGCCATACGCCTCACTTGAGCCGTTCGGTCCATTACCGCCTTTCACCCACATCAGATGTCCGTCCGAGTCGTATTTGGTGATGAACATTTCATAGGTTGCGTTGCCGGATTGGATCGAGTCGGCATCAAAATGCGCGGTTCCTTTGTATTTGCCTACGGCATAGATTTCTCCGGTAGCACCGACCGTAACTGCACGTCCGACGTCTTCCTGCGTCACTGCCGAAACCGCACCGCCTCCTGAAGCCCAAAGCGGGAAACCGTCTTCGTCAGACTTGGCAACAAAGAAATCGATATCTGTAACGGACGCCGCCTGAAGTGTATCATTTCCGAATATTGCCCGGTACGTGAATGAGCCGGTCGTGACGATGTGGCCCGAGGAATCGATGGCGACATCATTATACTCGAAAGGAGTAGAAACATTATCCGGCATTGAATGCACCCAAACCGTGTCGCCGTCGGTTGTGTATTTGATCAAAGTGCGATTGATGGCAGCGTAGATGTGATTCTTGTAATAGACAATCCCGCCGGGTCCTTGCAGCGCGTTCCAGAACAGCCGAGTCCAAACCACTCCGCCGCTTGAGTTGTATTTCGCGATTCCTACCGACGAAATGCTGACGGCATTTAGGTGCAGTGAGTCAAGATCCAACGTCCCCTCAAAGTCAACGGCAACGTATGAGTTTCCATCCGGATCGCTGGTGATATCGATTGCATTGTCAAAATATTGACTGCCCATGCCCTTGGCCCAGGCAACGGTCCCGGAGCTGTTGAGCTTGGCGACATAGCATTCGTCGCCTTTGTTCAGCGGTTGAACGAGCTTCACTCCGCCAATGAGAACGCTGTCGCTGTAGTCGCCGATGATGAAGACATCTTCATTGATGTTGACCGAAACGCCGGTCACACGGTTGGCGCCGTCGCCGCCATCCGGAATTGCGGCAACTTGCTTCCCCCAGTTCCAAGTTTGGCAAACTGCGCTAGCTGATAGCGTCAACAACGCGATAAACACAAATGTGACACGATAGACGATACTCATGTCGCTTCTCCGATGTATGTAGATGTTTTTTCAACCCGAGGAAAAGATCAGCCGCAGAGTTGGCAAGTGGGCAAATCGAATTCGATACGGCTTATCTAACGATTGCTACTTCAGGCGAATTACTTCAACAACGTCATCTTGCGCGATTCGACATATGAACCAGACTGAAGGCGATAGAAATAAACACCAGACGCCAAAGGCTGGCTGCTGTCGTCGCGCCCGTCCCAAGTCGCCGAATATGACCCGGCAGCGAGATCTTGATCAACAAGATTGCGCACGCGCTGTCCGAGGACATTGAATACGGAAATATTTACATTAGCCGCCGAAGCAACTTTGAAGTCTATGGTCGTCGTTGGATTGAACGGATTGGGATAGTTTTGCGACAGCGCAAATTCCGTGGGCAACGAAGTCCCGGTATATTCGCGAACGGCTGTGATCGTGTTGATCGTCATCTTGCCCAACCAACCGTCGGTGACTCCACCAGCGATTGTCATTGTCGTCGGTCCGAATGTAACATTCGTATTGAACTGTCCACCAACATAGGCTGCTGTTCCGGCGACATTGGTGGAAATGCAGAGACCACTGGCGCTTGTCGAAAATGTGTCGCTCTTTTTTGCCCAGCGTCGGCTGCCATCAGAGGCAATCCGGAACAAGACCACGTCGGCGCCGCCGCTGACGTTAAAAGTTGTATCGACCATCGTAATTCCCAGGCTGTAGCTGCCTGCGACCAGGATATCATCATTTGCGAGTACGCGCACGCCGAGAGCATACGCAGAAGAGCCGTTTGGGCCGTTGCTACCCTTCACCCATTGGAAAACTCCAGTATTGGTGTATTTGGCGACAAACATGCCGCCGATGGAGTTTCCGCTCGATATCGAATCGGATTCAAATCCGGCCTTGCCCCGGTACTGTCCGACGAGATAGACCTCGCCGTGTTCGGTAGTGGCGATCGCCTGGCCGATATCTTCCTGACCCGGCGTCGAAACCGCACCTGCTTTCTTCGCCCACTCGATTGTCCCGTTGGCATCATACATCACAAGAAAAATGTCCGGGTCGTTGATGCTTGATGAGGAGATGGTGGTCGAGCCGAAAGTGATAGTTCCCTTGAATTGCCCAGTGACCAAGACGCAACCCCAGATATCGATTTTGACATCGCGATATTGAACGTAGTAACTCGGATTGGTAGGAATCGTCCGAGTCCAGACTGTATCGCCATCGAGGGTATACTTTGCTACGGTACGACCAACGGCGGTGTAGACATGGTTGCCGCCGTAGTGGATTCCGCCGGGTCCGGCAGTCTCGTTAGGGATTTTCTTTGCCCACAAGACATCGCCGTTGGAATTGTACTTTGCGAGTCCCACTGTCGCCGCGCCGAATGGATATTGGACTGTACCGAAGTCCCAGTTGCCGAAGAATGCGCCGCAGACATAGATATTACCAAGCGGATCATTGGTTACGTCAATTGATTGATCGAGAAATCCGGATGAGCCGAAACTCTTCACCCAAGCAGCGGTGCCCGCGCTGTTGAATTTCGCGAGATACATTTCGGCGCCGCTGCCGAAACCTTTGACTTTGATTCCGCCGATTGTGGCGCTGTCGCCATAATCCCCAACCATGTAAATATTTTCATTAGCATCGACAGTGATGCCGTTCACCTTGTTGGTTCCAAAACCGCCGGACGAGAAAGTGGCGACCTGTGCGGCCCAGTTCCAGGCTTGGGCAAATGCGGACGACGAAATCATTAACAAGAAAGCGATGATCAGACTACGAACGTTGACAATGTGCATGCATGTACTCCTAATTATGCTTCAAGATAAGCTAGAAGCGACAATTGGCAAGAGGTTTCTAGAATGGTGCTATTGCGCCAGCGCGCTGATCCTCGTCGCCAATTCAAAATCGAACTCGGTGATACCGCCAACGTCGTGCGTATAGATATCAACAGTCACGCGAGGATAAGTCAACAGGATGTCCGGGTGATGGTTGAGGTCCTCGGCAATTCGGGCGATTTGGTTGACGAATGCGACACCGTTGGCGAAGTTGAGGGTCTGGAATTGCGAACGCAAGTGGCCGTCAATGTAACCCCAACCGGGGGCTTGTTTTAGTCTTATAGCTATTTCCTCATCCGAAAGCTTTTTTCGATTAACCATGTGATATTCCTTTTGATAACGCCTATATTGTTTCCGCGATGGTTTTGTACGGCCGCGCGTGTCCAAAGTTAGATGAGGCGCAACCTGTTAGTGGTACGTAGATAAGATATGGATTTTTCGGAATCGTTTGCAGTAGCTCTAAGGTCACTATTGGCCAATCGTGTCCGTTTGGTACTCACGATGCTGGGGATTATCATTGGCGTCGGAGCGGTGATTACCATGATTTCGCTGGGCAATGGCGCCAAGCAGGCGGTCGAAACACAAATCCAACAACTGGGTACAAACATACTAACTGTTCGGCCCGGCGCACAGGGACCGAACCAAAACCGCGCCGCCGGCAATACTGTCGAATTCAAGGTCGAGCACGTGCAAGCAATTCGCGAGCAATGCAAGTCGATTGAAGCGGTGGTGCCGGAATTCTACCAGAACACGCAGATCAAGTACGGCAACCAGGTGACGTACTCGCAAATATGCGGCACGGAACCGGCCTATGAGTGGGTGCGCAATTCTCCGGTCGTTCAGGGGGAGTATTTCACCAACAGCGACAATTCCCGCCGCAGCCGTGTTTGTATCATCGGGCAAAAGGTCAAGGAAACCCTGTTTCCAAGCACCGATAACGTCATCGGGGAACAGGTCAAAGTCAAAGGCGTGAATTTCACGATTATCGGCTTGCTCAAAAGCAAAGGTGAAGGCTGGGGCGATCCGGACAATACCGTGATCGTGCCGATTCAAACTGCGCAAAAGCGGCTCTTCGGAACCGAACGCGTTTCGCAAATCTCAATCAAGGTGCCCGATATCGCTTCGATGGATCCGGCGGCGCTGGAGGTAGAGGGTGTTCTTCGGAAATACCTCAAACTGCGTCCCGACGAAGAGAACAATTTCTCGATCCGCAGCCAGCTCGATATGTTGAGCACGTTCGGTGAAGCTTCCAAGACTCTGACAACATTGCTTGCGTCTATCGCTGCGGTTTCTCTTCTAGTCGGCGGTATCGGAATCATGAACATTATGCTCGTGTCTGTGACCGAACGAACGCGTGAAATCGGGATTCGTATCGCGATCGGCGCCCGCAAACGCGATATCCGCTACCAGTTCTTAATTGAAGCCGTCGTGATTGCCTCGATCGGCGGGATTATCGGGATCATCATGGGAATTGGGGCGAGCTTTGCATTGGCGAAGTTTGCCACTTGGAATACGAGCATAGCTCCTAATTCGATCTTTCTCTCGTTCCTCTTTGCGTTCATTGTCGGGGTAGTGTTCGGGCTGTTTCCGGCAGTCAAAGCTTCCAATCTCAATCCAATCGAATCGCTGCGCTACGAATAATCTGCGTTGCTTGACTTCAGAGACCTCTCCGCCTATATTCCGTGCTCCACGAAGGAGAGAATGTGTCTGAATATCAAACATCCCTAAAAGCAAAGCTCTTGGAGCTGGTAAATAAACACGCCGTAGTACACGGCGATTTCATTTTGTCTTCCGGACAGAAATCAACCTACTACATCGACGGCAAGCTGCTGTCGCTCATGCCCGAAGGATTGAACTATCTTTCACGCGTCATTCTGGAAATGATCGACGGCGAAAAGGTCGATGCAATTGCCGGGCTCACGCTCGGGGCGGATCCGATTATTGCCGGTGTGGCGACTTTATCGTACGAGTCGAAGAAACCGGTGGCGGGTTTGATTATCCGCAAAAAAAAATCGGGACACGGCCGCGAAAAACGCATCGAAGGACCACTGCGCAAAGGCATGAGAGTTGTCGTGGTCGAGGACGTCGTCACGACGGGCTCATCGTCGTTCAAGGCGATTGAAGCGCTGGAAGAAGCCGGCTGCGAAGTCGTCAAAGTTATCGCGATGGTGGACCGTTTGCAAGGCGGCGGTGAAGCGTTTGCTGCCAAGAAATACAAGTTCGAGCCAATCTTTACGTTGAAAGACCTCGCTATTTGATGATTGATGCGAAGATATACTTCGAACGAGACTGCGACCGCAGTGTGCTGCAAGGCAAGCGCATTGCGGTCGTCGGCTATGGTTCGCAGGGGCGGGCATTCGCGCTGAACTTGCGCGATTCCGGCTGCGCTGTCACCGTCTTGTTGCGATCAGAAAGCGTATCGGCGGATACGGCAGCTAGCGAGAAAGTAGCAGTAGCTGAACTTGGTGCCGCAACCGGCTTTGACGTCATTGTCTTGGCCTTTCCCGATCATGAGCAACCGGAGTTCTATGACAGCTACTTCTCCGGCGATACCAAAGCTCGGCAATTTGTGCTGCTGCACGGTTCAAATTTCCACTTCCGTAACATCACGTTTCACACCAACCACGATGTCATTTTGGTGGCTCCACATGGACCGGGCAGTGACCTGCGCGACAATTATGTGAACGGCAGCGGGCTGTCATGTTTTCTCGCGGTTGGACAGGACGCGTCGACGATTGCAAAAGCGACCGGGCTTGCGATTGCAGCGTCGATTGGCGCCGGTAAGGCGGGAATCTATGAAACGACCTTTGAGGATGAAACAATTGGCGATCTGTTTGGCGAGCAGACTTTGCTTGTCGGCGGACTCGCCGGATTGACCGATGCAGTTTTCCGCACGATGGTCGACAAAGGTATACCGCCGGCGAATGCGTATCTTGAGACGATCAAGCAGTTGCGCCTTCTGGCGACGATGATCGAACGATTTGGTCCGGCTGGGATGGTGGAACGTGTATCAAAGACGGCAGCCTTTGGATCGCTTCTGGCAATGCCGTCGCTCTTTGACCAACTGTTTCAGCAGCGCTTGGAAGCGATCTTCTATGCGATCAAGGGCGGCGAATTTAATAAGCTATTGGCGGAAGAAGCCCAGAACGGATTTCAAATGTATGATGGGTTGTTGCGGCTGATGAAGCAACGCGAGTCGCAGAAAGTTAGCGAAGAATTTTCCCATAGCGAGAATGAGCAATGAGTAACGATATCGAATATCGCATTCTGCAACCGGAAAACTATGACGACATGATTCGCCTGTGGACCGAGGCGAAGTTGCATATTCGCACCAAAGGCCGCGACGGCAGAGCCAAGGTGCTAGCGGAGATGAAGAAGAATCCCGAGTATTTGATCGGCGCCTTCGCCGGACCGGAACTGGTCGGAGTCGTGGTTGGGACTTATGACGGCCGCCGGGGCTGTGTCAATCGACTTGCCGTAGCAAAGTCGCACCGCAAGTCGGGAATTGCCCAGGAGTTGATTCGTCGCTGCGAAGAACGCCTGCGTGCGGACGGCGCACTTGTTGTCTATGCGCTCATCGAGGTTGAGAACATACCATCGCAGACTCTGTTCAAGAAGATGGGCTATCATTATCACGACGGCTTGATGTACTTTTCCAAACGGCAAAGCGAGGAAGATTGACAGCTGTTTTCAAGGCTGGCGAAGGCTGGGTACTCGCGGCCACGTTGGCTGCATTGATCTGCTTTGGCTGCAGCAGTGAGCCGAAAGTTTTGGAGCGATTCAGTCTAATTGCTGATGGCGAACACACCGCTTTTGCGCAAACGTTGGCGAGTTACCCGGTTGAGTACGACAGTCTGGCGATGGGCATGTTCGTCAAGAGCATTAATGGCGTCGCGGGCAGTAAGACGGCGTATTGGCTGTACTTTGTCAACAGCAAGCCGGTTCCGGAGGCTTCGAATACGTTCGTTCCGGCAAGCGGCGACACGGTGGAGTGGCGGCTAATTTCGGGCTACTGATTTGTTGCGGCGCAACATCAAAAACAAGGTCAGACCAAACAGAAAAAGGGCGATGGCGATCAGGTGGTTGTACGTGAATGTGATACCGCTGATCTGCGTCTCCATCTCCGGTTCGTAGTACCGAACGTATTCGATCGCAAAGCGGAAGATAGCTTCAATCATCAACAGCAGAGAAAATGTGGCGCCGAAGAATTTCTTGCTCTTATCGAAGTAGTGCAGAATGAAGAAAAGCAATAATCCGTACAGTGACGAGTAGATTTGGGTCGGATGCAGGTGAGCGTCGCCGAAAATGGCATAGGGAATTGAACCCTCCGGAAACGATACTCCAAACGGCAAATCGCAGGGAATACCGAAACAGCAACCATTGAGAAAACAGCCGATACGGCTGATAAAGATGCCGAGTGCGAGCGCCGGTGCGAAGATGTCCATGACCTGCCAGAGCGGTTGTTGCTTGATTCGCACATAGATCAAAGTCGCGGCAATAGCGAAGACGACGCCGCCGTACAGATTCAGTCCGGCGATGCCGAATTGGCCGCTAGTGCCGAATGGATTGAAAGAGGAAAGGGGATTGTCGGCGAAATCAGACCAATGGAACGCCACATAGAACACCCGGGCGCCGAGTATGCCGGCGAATATTACGATGAACGCGAGGTTGAGAACGAAATTGACGTCGATCTGTTCTTTGATGGCGCGGGCGCGGATATAGACAATGCCGATAAAAAACGAGATCGCGAGCATTAACCCAAAGCTGCGCAGAGCAAAGGGGCCGATATGGAAAATTTCCGGATGCATAAACGTCCGGCAATATACGGAGGCTGGAAGCTTTTACAATAATAAATGAATGAAGGATTTCGAGATGAGCAGTGGACTGAATTTGACTTGATCCCAGCTCGCGTCAGGTCGTGACAGGTCGCAACTAAACATGGAAGTGAACACACGAGCGGTCAGCGACCTGACGCATATGGAGGGATTTGATTTATGTTGGCTCGGGAACGTCTTCGGTGACTCCGGCGAGATTTTTCGCCAGATTCACTTTCTCGTCGATCTTTCCGAGCGAGCGAATCATCAACTTCGCGCCGTCGGGAGAGCCGCCGCCGTGCATACAACCGGGTACGCCACCGCCGATGGTCAGCCATTCCACCAACCGGGCGGCTTTCATGCGCGATTCAGCTGAAGATCGCGCAGCCATATATTTTTCGATCAGGCGGCCATACTTGGCAGACTTGAAGTCTTTGTAAGACGGCATACAGCCGGTCTCGGCGATGCCGCCGGCGATATCTTGCGCCAGCCGCGAAGTCTCGTACGGCAAGGTCGCAACTAACACCTTGTTGACGTTGGACAGCAACTGATCGCTTAACCAGACGCCCGAAGGATGTTTCTTTCCCATCGCTGCTGCTGCGATACCGACCGCATAGGTGGTCTCATTGTTGACCTGCATCTGAATGACTTTGTCCTTGAAAACTTTTGAATTCAGGCCGTTGGCCCGCGCGGTCAGCAGCGCCGAGCCGATCTTCACATCGCCTTGACCGGCAACGCAGCCGCCGATTGCAGCGCGGTAGTTGCCGATGAAATTCATGACTGCGGCTTGCGCATACTTGTATTCACCGGCCATAAACACGCGTTCGTTGGGGATAAAGACGTCTTCGAAGAGCAAAAACGCCTGGGTGATGCCGCCATCGTGGACCGGCGAGTCGAAGCCTTCTTCGAGATCGCGTTCGTCGCTTGGGCGCCGGGTTTCGACGATAGTGAGGTTCTCAATGTCGCGCGGAATTACAAACGATACGGCGTGGTCGGCATCCTGTTCGGAGTATCCCGATCCCGGAAGCACGAATATCTCGTTGGAAGCGGCGACGCCGCAGATCATGACTTTGGCGCCGCGGACGACGATACCATCTTTGCGGCGTTCGACGATGCGAAGAAAATAATCAGGGTCGTTTTGTTGTGCCGGCGACTTAGAGCGGTCGCCTTTGGCATCGGTTAGGGCGCCGGAAATTGTTATGTCTCGGATCTGGGCATCGCGTAACCAGGCTCTGATTCGCTGATGATAGTCGGTATTCATCTCGTGATCGATGTCGTAAGTCACCGCATACATGGCGTTGAGCGCAGTCCAACCGACGCAGCGGCCGCCGGTGCAGGTGCCGGTCTTTTGAAACATCGTGCGTTTCAAGCGGCTATTTGCCCACATGTCGTCCGGATTTTGGATGAGCGAGAGATAGCGCGATACCGGTTCGCCGGTGAGATGAGAAATAGTCGTGAACACTTCGCGCAGAGCCGGATCGGCAGCCAGCTTGAAAATCTGGCCGTGACCTTCGACAGTTCGTTTCGTCGCTGGGTGGCTGGTGACATCCTGAATCAATTCGTCGAACTTGTAGATGTTCGCGCGCATGCTCTTTAGCGAGCTGATGTAGTTTTCGTAAGAACGGACCGTCATGAGATGCTCCTCGCCCCCAATGTAGATACTTCGGTAGAATTTAAGGAAAATCGATGAAAAAGCAACGCGGATTTGCGCCAAAAAAAGCCCCACCGCCCGACCCCTCGCCCTTTGGGCGAGAGGCAGGGGTGAGGCCAAAAAAGGGAGGCTATTGAACGCGGATCACTTCATCATGACCATTTTGCGAGTCTGGCTTGACCCGCCTGCGACCATCTTGTAGAAGTAAATGCCTGATGATACCTGCGAACCGCTCTGGTCGCGGCCATCCCAAACAACCGAGTACTCTCCGGCTGCCTGGGACGAGTTAACCAAAGTCCGGACTCGAGCGCCCAAGACGTTGATAATGACCAGCTCGACATCCGAGGCTTCCGGCAGTGTATACCGGATGGTGGTTGTCGGGTTAAAGGGATTAGGATAGTTTTGGGCCAACTCAAATGACTCCGGCAGCGGAGAGGTTTTCTCCAGAGGAGTTTCGTCGACGATTTCCGGAATAGTTATGGAGGCCGGACCGGCGCCAACGCAGAAATTATCCCAATTGCTGTTGGAGCGGGTGAAGCCAATTCCAACCAATCCACTCGGTGCACTGCCGAAGTTGTAGGATGCGACCGTTGCGCCATTGACTTTCAGGACGCAATTGCCGGTAGCAGCAACCGTGACTTCGACATTGTACCATGTCGCCGTGGCGACGGTGGTGTTGAAGGTTGCGCGCACAGTGTTAGTGCCGCCGGTGCGCTCATAGATTCGCCAGCGATTGTTGAGATCGTCAGCTTCGATGAAGCGGTATGTGTTAGCGTTCACGTAGTTGAAGATGATTCGAGCGTTGCGCTGATTGCGGCCCGTGTTCATGCGAACTTGACACGTGATCGACGTGCTCGTGAATGACCCAAACGGGGAAGTGCGGCGAGCATCGGTGGTGTTGGAACTGCCGGTCACGATGCCGCTGGCGGCGCTCCAGGTGCCGGACGAGTTACCCCAATTGGTGATGTTGTTGTCATTGAAGTCGTCGCACTGCTGTGCCGGCGGGTTGCTCACGGTGACATAGCCGGTTTTGGTTTCACCATCAGAGCCGCAGGCATTGGTTGTAGTCAGAGTGACCGTGTACGTGCCGGCGGTGGCGTAGGCATAAACCGGATTGGCGGCGGTAGATGTTCCGCCATCGCCGAAGGTCCAGGCGTAGGTCAACGGGCCGGTGCCAGTCGACGAATTCGTGAAGGTCACCGACAACGGCGCGTTGCCACTCGTCGGTGTGCCGCTGAAATTAGCAACTGGTGCAACGCAGCCGCCGCCGGTATTCACGGCATTGAAGGCATTAACGCGTCCGGCGCCAAGCTTTCCGGCAAAGCTGCTGTTGCAGGCATTAGTGTAGATATTGTCAGCGGTCGTGAACACGCGATCTCTGACTTGGGTCGCAGTCCAGCCCGGGTTTTGCGCCCAAACCAAAGCTGCCACGCCGGCTGCAATTGGAGTCGCCATCGAGGTGCCATCCAAAGTTGCAACGTAGTCATTGGCTGCGTCGGAGTGGACGTGGTAAGAACTCACAATTCCAGTTCCGGGAGCAGAAATATCAACCCAAGTTCCGTAGGTCGAGAAATCGGCTTTGCAGTCGTTGGTATCAGTGGCGGCGACAGAAATAATATCGGTGCGGGCGCACATGTAATCGGCAGTTTGCGAGCCGTCGTTACCGGCGGCTTTGAAAACCAATCCGCCCGCAGCAATGAACGCGTCAAGCGCGGCGGCGATACCGCCGGAGTTCGAAGCGCCCCAGGAACAGGAGGCAATTTTTGCACCCTTGACTCTGGCATAGTTCAGCGCACTGGCAGCGAAGTCCATGCGCACAAAGCCGGCTTCCTGGCCAAGGTACGAGGCTGAATATCCTATGCGCAATGCCATGACTTTGATGCCGTTTGCCGTCGGTTGATTGACGCCGGTGCCCCAGCCGCCGGCGGAAGAGCAAGAGGCGTAGCCGTTATTGTTGATTGCGCCAAGGTTGCCGGCGCAATGTGTGCCGTGGCCGTTAAAGTCGCGCGGATCGTTATCGGCAGTAGAGCAGTCTTCGCCGCTCCAGCAGCCGGTGACGCCGGTGACAAAGTCGTAGCCGACCCAATCGTCGACATAACCGTTACCGTCGTCATCGACGCCGGCGGTGCCGTTCTTCTCGGCAGTGTTGATCCACATATTGCCGTCGGTCGCGGTTGGTGTAGTCGAAGAGGCAGCTGAACCGCCAAGATCCTTATGGTAGTAACGCACGCCGGAATCAAGAATCGCCGCGATTGTGTTGTTGCTGCCGGTTGCGACGTCCCAAGCTTCCGGAGCGTCGATGTCTTTATCGTTGGCACGATTTAGGTGCCACTGCTGGGCATAGAAACCGTCGTTGGGGGTCGCGTAGAGGCGATGGATGCCGATCGGCTCAACAGATTCGACCATCGGACTTTTGCTATACTCCGCCATTACGTCTTCGAGCTTGTGTCCGCTTTCGAATCGGATCACGTGATATGCCGACAAATCAATCGTCTTGCCTTTGATTACTTCCGGCGCCGAGCCAGGGAATTCTGCGCGCATGGCGGCAACTTCATATTTGCGTGCGAGCGCATCGAGTTCGGCATTACCGATGGCGACCAGACCCAGAGCAGTCTGCGCCTGGGAGATTTTTCCAAGCTGGGGTTTGAATTGTACGACAAATTCGTTTGGCACGTAGCCGACAAAGTCGGGACCGTTGACCTGCGTTACTTGTGCGACCTGGACATCAGCCATCGCCAGGGCGGCGAAAATAGCAATCAATCCAAGAGTGAAAATTAACGTCCGTTTCATCAAGATTTTCTCCTCCACGTTTTCCGTGTCATCGTGTGGCTGAATAGAAGCGCATTTGGAAATGCGCGATTTGAGAAGAGTTGAGATTAACTCCGGGCGCAGTCCCAGCGGGGGACAATCTAATCCCTGCGATCACCTCCTTTGATTCTTTGGCCGAGAGAAGGCGGCAGCGAAGCGAAAGTCACAAACCAAGGCAATCTCAATGAGCCGTTCATCGACTGCAACATGACCCTTGCAAAGAGTGTCTTTGTTCGTCCCGTCACCGGGGTTTAGTGTGGTTAGTTGTCGCCAATAAGCAATCATGGACAGGTACTGTCAAGTTGTTTTATGGCGGAACATGAGTTTTTGTCGGGCAAAGCAGTCGGCCTGTGGCCACGGCGATTTTCAATTGTGTCAGTTCGAGTTTGTAGGCTGGCGAATTTCCGCCAGTCGATATATACTGTCTGACTATGGTAACGTTTCTTTTGCTTACTCTCCTCGGCTGCGTAGTTGGTGGTTTCGGGACGCTGATTGGAGTCGGCGGCGGGTTTGTGCTGGTTCCAATTTTGCTCTGGCTAAATCCCGATTCGCCGGCGGAGACGATTACGAGTATTTCATTGGCTGTGGTGTTCTTCAATGCTCTTTCCGGCACAATCGCTTACGCGCGCAAGAAGCGGATTCACTTCAAATCGGGGCTGGCGTTTTCTTTGGCGGCGCTGCCGGGAACGATTCTCGGAGCTTTGGCGACGGCGTACATACCGCGCCGGATGTTCGATTTCATCATAGGTGCTCTGTTGATGTTGGTGGCTGCTTACTTGCTTCTTCGACCCAGGCCGAAGGTTGGGCTGGAAGATACGATTAGCCGCCGATCGGGAAAGATCATCGTCGCGCATACAGACGGCAATGGCAAGCTGCATGAATTCTCCTACAACTTATGGCTCGGACTCGCACTCAGTATCGTGGTGGGATTTCTTTCGAGCATGCTGGGGATCGGCGGCGGGATCATACACGTCCCGGCGCTGATACATTTGTTAAATTTCCCGGTTCATTTGGCGACCGCGACCTCCCATTTCATTCTCAGTTTGATGGCTTTCACCGGATCGGCCACGCATTATCTGGATGGAAGCATGGTCGGCACGTTCGCTGAGATTTTGCCGCTGGGGCTCGGAGCGGTGATTGGGGCACAAATTGGGGCGCGTCTTTCGGATCGAATTGGCGGGACGGCTATTGTGAGAGCATTGGCGGTAGCACTTTTTTTTGTCGCATTAAGGACGATTTGGCAGGTTTGGTGGTAGGGGCGAGTTCAACTGAGCTTGACATATGGCATTTGCATGGACGCGATTGATTAACTATAATCAGACTCCATGACTTTCTCGTTTTCCCTTACAGCCCAATCCGGTCGCGCTCGCGCAGGCGAGTTGACAACCGCGCATGGCACGATTCAAACCCCGATCTTCATGCCCGTCGGGACGGCGGCTTCGGTAAAGACTCTTGATGCCGATGACTTGCGCATGGTCGGCGCGCAGATAATTCTTGGAAACACCTATCATCTCTATTTGCGGCCCGGGATTGACATTATTCGCGATGCCGGCGGACTGGCACGCTTCAATGGTTGGCGCGGTCCGACTTTGACCGATTCGGGGGGGTATCAGGCGTTTTCACTGAAAGAGCTGCGTAAGATCACCGAAGAAGGGATTCAGTTTCGGTCGAACATTGATGGTTCGGCGCATATGTTTACGCCGGAATCGACTATTGATGTGCAGGCGGCCATCGGGGCGGATATCATCATGCCGCTGGATGTTTGCATCGAGTATCCCTGCACTCACGCCGACGCCGACCGGGCCGAGCGTCAAACTTTGCGTTGGGCGGAGCGGTCAAGGGTCCATTGGAGCAAGCTGGTAGAATCTATCAAACAGCCTGTAATGGCGTCTGATTGCCCCACGGTTGGCAACTTTGCTCCGACTCTGTTCGGCATTGTGCAGGGGTCGATATTTCCCGACTTGCGGGAACGGTCAGCGAAATCCTTGGTTGAACTTGATTTTCCCGGCTATTCGATCGGCGGATTGTCGGTGGGCGAACCAAAGTCGGAGATGTTTCCGCTTCTTGAGATTTTGGACGGAATTTTGCCGGTGAGCAAACCCCGATATCTGATGGGGGTTGGCACGCCGGCGGATTTGGTGCTGGCCATTGAGAGGGGAGTCGATATGTTTGATTGCGTGATGCCGACGAGAAATGCCAGAAATGGAACCGCATTTACCAGATTTGGCAGGTTGAATGTCAAACTGGCACAATATTCCTGCGATTATCGTCCAATTGATGAATCATGCGATTGTATTTGTTGTCGGAACTATTCAAGAGCCTATCTTCGTCACCTGATAAATGTAGCCGAGATCGCGGGAATGCGGCTCTTGACAATTCATAACCTGCATTACTATCTTGGCTTAGTCCGCTCGGCCCGTCAAGCGATCCTCGGAAATGCGTTCACTGGATTCAAGGAAAGCTTTTTCAAAGTCTATAAGGATGAAGCCGACGGCGTATAATACTCTTGGAGGAGTGACTAAATGGATTTCTTATTGATGGCATCGCCTCAAGGCGCACAGGGTGGAAGTGGAAGTTTGATCGGCATGATTGTGCCGTTTGCCTTGATGATATTGGTGCTCTATTTCCTGATGATCCGGCCGCAGCAGAAGCGCGCCAAGGAACATACCCGTATGCTGACAGAGCTTAAGAAGGGCGACCGCGTCATAACCACTGGCGGCATGTACGGGACCGTCTTTGGCTTTTCCGAAGACGAAAATAAGATAATTATCAAAGTTTCCGATGAAGTTAAGATGGAGTTTCTCAAATCAGCAATCGCCCAGAAAGTTGCGTAATTGTGGCGCGGCAGAGCATTGTCATATACGGTGACGAAGTCCTGCGTAAGATGTGTACGCCGGTAAAGGAAATTACGCCCGAATTGCGCGAGTTCATCCTCGAGATGTTCAACACGCTGCGGCGGGTCAAGGGTGTCGGTTTGTCCGCGCCCCAGGTTGGCAGAGCCGAGCGGTTTTTCATTCTCGATTTAGAGTCCGTTGAGTTGGAACACAATAAGGTGGTCATGATTAACCCTGAAATTATCACGACTTCCGGTGAACAGTGCGGCGAAGAAGGCTGCCTGTCGTTTCCGGGGTTATTCGTGGAAGTGACGCGGCCGGCGGAAGTTGTTTGCCGCTACACGGACCTTGACGGCAAACAACAGGTAGTTCGCGCCGAAGGATTGTTCGCACGTGCGATATTGCACGAAACCGACCACCTCAATGGCGTCTTGTTCATAGATCATATTGACCCGGCAGAACGAGAAATGATCTCCGGGAAATTGAAAAAAATAAAGGTATCCTAATACAAAAAATTAACCACTGGATGCGGTTGGTCTTCTTCGGTACGCCCAAGTTCGCGCAAACTGCGCTCGAGCGACTCTTGCAATCGCGACATCAAGTCGCGGCGGTCGTGACAGCGCCGGATAAGCCGGCAGGGCGGGGAAGAAAACAGACTCCATCAGAGGTCAAAGAATTTGCTTTGAGCAAAAACCTCGAGGTCTTGCAGCCGGACAAACTGACTGACGCGGGATTCCTGCGACGCATCGGCGAAATTGCCGCCGACCTATTTGCCGTCGTAGCGTTTCGAATCCTGCCGGAAAAGCTATTCGCCATACCGCGCCACGGCGCGATAAATCTGCATGCCTCCCTGTTGCCGCGCTATCGCGGCGCCGCCCCGATCGAACGGGCAATTATTGACGGCGCCACGAAGACCGGAGTCACGACGTTTCGCATCGCGAAATCGGTCGACACCGGCGGCATCCTGCTCGCTCGCGAAATCTCGATTGGTCAAAATGAGACCTTCGAGGACCTCTACCCGAAGCTGGCTGATATCGGCGCAAACCTGCTGGTCGAGACAATCGACGGAATCGAGGACGGCACTTTAACGACCGTTCCGCAGGATGATGCGCTGGCTTCGCCGGCTCCAAAGATCACACCCGCCGACAGTCCGATCGACTGGTCCCGCCCCGCCATCGCAATCATCAATCAGATTCGTGGCCTGGCCGGTTCTGCCGATGCGTATACTGTCCTCGACGGGAAACGTCTCAAAATCCTCCGCGCCGCATTATCGGAGCAGATCAATGGATCTCATGCTCCGGGTGAAATCATTGCGGCAGACAGATCACATGGCCTGATCGTGGCATCAGGCACCGGCGCAGTCCGGTTGATTGAAGTTTGTCTTGAAGGCAAGAAGCGGATGGATTCAAGCGCGTTTCTCAATGGTGTGCGGCTTACGCCGGGTGTCCGCCTGATCTCCGCATCCTGACAACTGTCAGGAGCAGTAATTTGAAGAAAGAAATCATCGTCAACGTTGGCGAACACGAGACTCGTATTGCCGTCACTGAAGACGACAAACTGGTCGAGTTGCACGTTGAACGCGCCGACGACGAACGCATGGTCGGCGACATGTACCAGGGGAAGGTCACCGGGATCGTCCAGGGCATGCAGGCAGCGTTTGTCGACATCGGGATGGAAAAGGCGGCATTTCTGCACATCTCCGATATCGGGTTGGAGTCGGACAATGCCGTGCGGTATGACATTGATGCCGAAGAAGAAGAGCTCAATGCCGAGGTCACACGCCGCCATAAGTACGAAAACATTGAAGCAATATTGAAGGTCGGACAGGAACTGGTGGTCCAGATCATCAAGGAGCCAATCGGTACCAAGGGACCCCGCGTTACCAGCGACTTGTCGTTGCCGGGCCGCTATTCAGTGTTGGCGCCGGGGTCGAATTATATCCGCGTTTCCAAGCGTATCGTCAATTTCGCGGAACGCCGGCGGCTGCGGCGATTGGTGTATGATGTCAAGCCGGAAGGCGTCGGCATTATCGTACGCACGGAAGGCGAAGGCAGGACCGAGAAGGAATTCAAAAACGATATCCGTCGCTTGCTGAAGATCTGGTACAAAGTGCGCAAGAAAGCCGAGCGCGCCCGGCCGGGGACACTTCTGCATAAAGAAGAGTCGATGACATCTTCGGTGATTCGCGATGTGTTCACTAACGACGTCGATCGCTTGATCGTCGACGACAAGGACGTATTCAGAAACACAATGAAGTATGTCAAGTCGATCGATCCGGAACTGAAGAACCGGGTCGAGCAATATGATTCCGATGTGCCGGTCTTCGATACGTTTAATATCGAGCCGGAAATTGACAAAATGATCGATCGTAAAGTGTGGTTCAAGAAGGGCGGCTATCTGATCATCGATCATACCGAAGCGCTAACGACTGTCGACGTCAACTCCGGGCGCTTTGTCGGAACGAAAAAAGACCCCGAGAACATGATCCTGCAGACAAATCTCGAGGCGGCACACGAGGCGGCAAGACAGATTCGGCTGCGCGATATCGGCGGTTTGATCATTATCGATTTTATTGACATGTATTCGCACGCGAATCGCAAGGTGTTGTTCGAGGAATTCAAACGCTGTTTCAACAATGACCGCGCGAAGAATTCGATTTTGCCGGTCAGCGATTTCGGATTGATCGAAATGACGCGCGAACGCACAAAGCCGTCGATTATGTACACGCTGTCGGAGTCTTGTCCGACTTGTCACGGTTTCGGGCGCATTATGTCGAAAGAAACGATGGCGATGAAGGTGGAACGCTGGTTTATGCGCGCCAAGGTCGCCAAAGCCGGCAAACGCTACCAGGTGCGATTCCACCCGGATGTGGCTCGCTTCATGATGAATGAAGATGTCAACCGGATCAAGGAAATCGAGAAAGCCCATCGCTTCAAGATCGAGATGGTTGCGGACGACTTCTTGGCGCCGGATGATTATCGCATCATCGATATGATCGAGGATGTGGATATTACGGCGTTGTACCAGGGGGTAAGGCCGTAGGGGGCGTAGAACTCGCTTCATTTCATGTCGCCGTTTGCCGGCGACAGCCTGAAACGTGGACTTGTCTTCTCCCAATATTTGCGGGATTAGACCCATAGTTTTCCCCTGCTTTTGAGTAGTCAAGATTCATACATGTTCAAGGGGCGCGCAGAACTGGTCAACTATCGCTATGAAGATGAGTGATTTAGTAGACCAATGATGTCCAGCTTTCTTTTTGAAACGCTTCGGCAAGCCGCTTGCAGATATCCTCCCCGAAGAGAAGAAGTCACCCGGAAGACGATACTCCGGTGAGTATCGGGAAGGAGTCGAATCTGAAGCACCCAACGAAATTCAAGCAAAAGCTCTCCATCTTAGGGTTCGTTTTAGCATTGTCCATTGCCGTAGCGCTGATCGTCGGCTGTTCGACAAATGCCACAAAATACGAAGGCCAGCTTCCCGTTGACGACAAGCTGTCGTTCTTTGAGGAAAGCACCAACGGCAACGGCGCCAGCGCCTCGATATCGCTCTTTGATGTCCTCAACACCCTCGTAGACAAGGTCATTGGCGTTGTCGGCGGCGTTATCAATCTGGAAGTCGACGGAACCAAGATTAAGTTCGAAGTCCCGGCGGGTGCACTGACGCGTCCGACGCGCATTACGATGGACGTCCAGCGAATCGGGACGCCGGTTGGCAAATTGTTCGTTTACGATTGCGGCCCGGACGGCACCAAGTTTAACGTCGACGCCAAGCTGTCGCAGCAAATGCCTGCCGGCCAGAAGCGCGCCTTTCTGTACTATTTCAACGAGTCAAGGTCGAAATGGGAACTGCAGGAAGTTGTCGACGTCTCGAACGGTTACGCCACCTTCAGAATCAAGCACTTCTCCAAGTATGGAATAAGTTAGTCCACTCTCCCACGCCATTACCATGAGATAGCGCCCCGGTCTAACAACCGGGGCGCTGTCTTTTTGCATCGGTCAGTGGAATTGCTTCTTAGAATCGGAGTTTCACACCCTGCGCCGTGGCATCGCCACCGCCGTCAAGGAGCTTGCCTTGCCGGTCATAGGCATCGTAGCGCACGGTTGAGTTGTAGGTGTTGCCGTCGCTGGACACGGTGATTCGCTCGGTGAGGACACCGAGTCCATCGGGCAGCCAGCCGCTTCCGCGCGTAAGTTCGTTGATATCGGCAGGTACCCGGGTCAAGAAGAACTGGTATTTGGCTTCGTACTGGTTCGGCCCGGTGTGCTTCCAGATACCGTATGCCGGCGGCACCGGAGGGGCGACATCGTAGTTGGACGACTCGTTCATGGTGCCTCCGGAGTTAAAGGTATACATGAATTCGAGATCGTTAATTGCGGCGAAGGCTCCAGTCGTGAACTGGATCTTCGTTTGCCACTGGCCCACTAATGCAGAGTCGTTTGATTGGCTCGCACTGCTTGATCCGGATTGATTGGAGCAACTGCCAAGAAGACCGCTGAATATCAGGATCGCTGCCAAGCTCCACTGCTTGAAGTTCATGATAATCCTTTCGCTGATTTCTTCAGAATATGTGGAAGCTTCGCTTTGGCGGTGTGAAAGTCAAGCGGAATTGGGACGCAGTCACTCCAGCCTAATCGCCACTACCTCGGGTCGGTTGCCGATGCGCAGCGGCGGACCCCAGGTGCCGGCGCCACAAGAAGTGAAGAGTTTGTAAGAGCCGTCAGTATGAAGGCCGTAGTCGAGACCATCGTAAACGCGACGAGTGATGTAATCGAAGGGCCACATCTGACCGCGATGAGTGTGCCCGGCAAGCTGCAGATTGACACCAAGCGATTTCATCGTGTCGACAGAAGCGGGAATGTGATAGAGCAGGACGACCGGTTTGGTGCGATCGACTTGTGCAAACAACGAGTCGAGAACCTGCTTGTCGGACCGGAGAGGAAAATCGAGACCAATCAGTTGAATTCCGTCGAGATCGACGAGTTCGTCCCGCAGAATGCGAAGATTAACTTGAGCCAATGCGTCGAAAGTGTGTTTCAGCCCGGCGTAGGTTTCGTGGTTGCCGGTAATGAAAAATGTGCCGCGCGAAGACTGGATTTGATTCAGCGGTTCGACAAGGTGATTGAGATCCGTTCCGGCGCCATCGAATAAGTCGCCCGTGATGAAGACAGCCTCCGGTTTGGCGCTATTGATGAGGCGGACGATTTTCTGTGTAAATCCAGCGCGGTTGATTGCACCGACATGAATATCGGAGGCTTGCACGATCGTGCGGCCTCGCCATTGCTCCGGGAGGTTTTCGATCTTGACGGAAATTTGTTTGAGCACAGGATTGGCAGCATTCCAGAATCCATAGAAAGACACAAGCAGCGCGACGGCATAAATTGGCAGCGCGAACGTTTGGGAATTGATGCCAAATCCGGCGAGCTTGACAACGCCAAACACGACCCAGCAAAGCGCGGTCGCGATAAGCAGGTAAAGAAACACCCCGAGCCATACAGAGGCGGCGATATACAACAGCCGGGTGATGAGTGTCTCATACCAGTGTACAAGCAATGTGGTGACGATGAAACTGATCGAGAGCGGAATAAAAGTGGTGATGAGGATTTTTCGGAATTGTCCGGACTCGACATGAAAGAATTTGATAATCGACAGGAGCAGTCCAGTGTGCGCGGTCGCGACGATTATGGTAGCGATGATGACGAAAACGACGATGCCGATTCTCATGTTGGATATGTTACGATTAATTGCCGCAAATGCGACGGAATTTCCGTATCAAGTTTCAGAAGCGTACTCGTGAGTACAAACTTTGATTTTGGGGCAACTGAAGCGAAATTCGTCGACAGGCTTAGTGATTGTCTAACAGCGAGTTAATGGGAATCTTGCAAAATAAATGTTGACAAAAGAAGTCTAGGCCGATAATGTACAGTGTGCAACCACAAGTCTTCCTCTTTAATTTTTAGGGTTAATGCATTTCGTTAGAAAAACAAGCCAAAGAAATTTATCAGGAGACGAGGCGCAATAGTGCGCAACAATCATTGTCTATCTGCGAAAGCCGCGTAGTTGCCAACGCTGCCAATTTGCTGGGTAGACCAAACAGGAGAGAGAAATGAACATCTTTGTAGGCAATCTGTCACGTCAGGCAACGGAAGAGGATCTGCGTCAGGCGTTCTCGAGCTTCGGCAATGTAGCCAAGGCCACCATCATTAAGGACAAGTTCTCGGGCGAGCCCCGCGGATTTGGCTTTGTCGAGATGGCGACCAAAGAGGAAGCAATGGCTGCTATCGCCGGAATGAACGGTAAGGAACTTCTTGGCCGTACCCTCAACGTCAACGAAGCGCGTCCGCGTGAAGCGGGTGGCGGCGGCGGCGGTTCTCGTGGTGGTGGCGGTGGTGATCGTCGCGGTGGCGGCGGTGGCCGTGGTGGATTCGGCGAGCGTCGCGATTACGGCGGCGGACGTCGGAACGGATAATATCCGCACCTGACAGCATTGCGGTGTTATCGTCCGCTGCAATGATGCCTAATTAAATTGTCGATAATGCGCCGTCCCCGAAATCGGGGGCGGCGTTTTGATTTGGGGGGAAAATTCATGAGATCACATCGAAGAGATTTGTATGGCAGGTCTCCTTACCGGTAGTACGTTAATGTTTGGAGCATCTCGTTGGAGACCTGCCAATCTCAAAACCCCTGCAAAGTAAATGGCAGGTCTCCAGACACTTGCTTCTAATTCCCATCAGCTTCCGGCAATGAGACCT